>JACKBL010000001.1:608841-1217682 GCA_020634515.1 Ardenticatenales bacterium
GTTTCTGTATTATCAAAACCACTCACGCCCGTGAGTTTGCCAGATGAAATAACCAATCTTTGCCTTTGGGAATCAACAACCACTCAGATCCCAGAGGTGCGGCGCACTTACAAACGGGATTTTTGTCGCGCGCATTCCGGGAAAGTGCGCCGCACCTGAGCCGTTACGGGAATCAGATGGCTTCTTTCCACCTAACGCTTTTTGGCTCTTTCCTTGCTGAATGGCAGGGACGTCCCCTTTCCTTCCGCTCTGATAAAATCCGGGCGCTTTTGGCGTACCTGGTGGTTGAATCCGGGGCAGCCCATGATCGCTCCGCTCTGGCTAACCTGCTATGGAGCGAAAAAACGGAACCGGATGCGCACAACAATTTGCGGGTATCGCTTTCCCGCCTGCGGCGCACGCTGCGACCGGTGAGCCAGGGCCTGGGTTCCGAGGTGCTGGACATTGGCCCGCAAACGGTTCAATTGCGGTTGCCCGCCGACGCGGCGCGCTGCTATATTGATGTGCGCATTTTCGACGAACTCATGCGGACCTGCGCCAATCATCCGCACCGCGCGCTCACTCACTGCCAGGTGTGTAATCGTCGTTTGCGACAGGCGGCGGCGCTGTATCAGGGGGAGTTTTTGCCGGCATTGTCAGTGCTGCCGAGTCCCGTTTTTGCCGAATGGCAACAGCGAAAGCAGGAGCATTATCAAGACGAGATGGTGCTGCTGCTGAAGGCACTGGCGACGCATGAGCAGTTGTTGGGTGATTGGAGCCTGGCGGAGCAATCCTGGCGACGCCTGGTGCAGTTTGTGCCCTGGGAGGAGACGGCGCATCGGGCGTTGATGGGGCTGTTGGCGGAGCGGGGAGAGAGAGAGGGGGCATTGGCGCAGTATGAGCAGTGCCGGCATATCCTGCGCACGGAACTGGGCATCCCTCCCTCTCACGAAACCATCGAACTGGCCGACGCCCTCAGAACAAGCAGAACCGTACCACAGCAGCGAAAACCCTCCCAAACCATGACGGATGCAACCCTACCTCAACCCACCACCCCCTTTGTGGGACGTACCAGAGAATTGCGGCAGCTAAAACAGACCCTTCTCGATCCCGCCTACCGCCTGGTTGTCATTACCGGACCGGGCGGCGCCGGCAAAACGCGGTTGGCTCTGGCCGTGACCGCGCAGATTGCCGCTTATTTCGAGGACGGCGTACGGTTAGTTTCCCTGGCCGACACACAAAATTACGAACAGGGTCCCGTTTTACCCCACGCGGTAGCCCATGCATTGCGACTGGACCTGAATGGCCGACAGTCGCCCGCGCGCCAGGTGTTGGATTACCTGCACAGCAGAGACATTTTCCTGTTGCTGGACAATCTGGAACATTTGATGGGGGAGGAGGCGTTTATCGTTGATCTGCTGCAACACACCAAACGTGTGACCTTGTTAGTGACATCACGGGAACGATTGAGCGTTCAGGCGGCCTATAACCTGCCGCTTGCGGGTCTGGATGTGCCACCCGCGCATGTGATGGATGTGGAATCCGCTCTGACGTTCGACAGTGTGCGGCTGTTCAATGAACGCGCCATGCGGCAACCTCAGGCGGCGGCGCTGGATGACGGGAACGTGGGCTACGTGGCGCGTATCTGCCGGCTGGTGGAAGGGCTGCCGTTGGCGTTGGAACTGGCGGCGGCCTGGGCCGGCTACCTTACGTATGTGGAGTTGTGCCAGACGGTGGCCGAGAATATGGATATGCTGGGGGTGGAACTCGTGGATATGCCGGCACGACAACGCAGTATCCGGGCCACCCTGGACAGTTCCTGGCAGCTCCTGGCTCCCCCCCTGCAAACCAACTTGCGACAACTGGCGGTGTTTCGCGGCGGCTTTCAACGCGAGGCCGCCCTTAAGATCGCCAACACCACGCTCAACAGCCTGAATGCCCTGATAGACAAATCCCTGCTGCGGCGGGATAACGAGGGGCGATACAACTGGCATCCCCTCGTGCAGCAGTTCGCCGAACAAAAGCTGCAACGGCAACCTGATGCGCAACGGATCTACCATGCCCACGCCCGCTTCTATTTGACGCTCGTCGCCGACCAGGAACTGGCCCTGACCGGTTGGCAACCACGAGAAGCGGCGGATCGGTTACGCATAGACTGGGAAAATATCCAGCAGGCCATCGCCTGGGCAGCCCCCCAGGGTGACCTGGAAGCCGTGCAGGGCAGCCTGGCCCCCCTCAGCGAATACTTCGTCCAGGCCAGTCTGACCGAAATGGGCATATCCTTGTTCCACGCCATCGAGAAATGGATTAACGAACGCAACACCGCGCCCCCGCCCTTCTTATCGGAATACATTCGCATACATCTGGCGCGGTGCTTGCTGACGCAAGGCAAAACGAATGAGGCGCTACAGGTCATTGACCAGGTTCTGCGCGTGGACGAAAGGGTGCGCTTGCCGACCCTCCTCCTGGTTACGGCTTATTTGCATCGGGGGCGTTGCCTGCAACAGCAGGCCCGTTTTGCGGAAGCCCAGGAGATATTGGAAAAGGCCTTGCAACTGGCCCAGACGGATCAGTTGATCCACATCGAAGCGCAGATTCTGGGCAATCTGGCCGGCGTCTATGGCGCGCGCCACCATTTTGACGCGGCCAAAAGCTGTCTGGAAAAGGCGGAAGGCCTGGCACATGAGATTGGGAATCGTCGCCTGCTCTGCCACGCGCTGAGTATTTTGAATTCGATTCACTTCAACCAGGGTGACTATGAACGTTCCCTGGAAATAAGTCAACGTGTCGTTGCCATCAGTCAAGAAATGGATTTCCGCGTGGGTCAGAGCCAGGGGCTTTATCTTCTGGCAGGTGTCTATCGCCAGTTGGGGGCGCTGCGCGAGGCCCGGCAGGCGGCGGAAAGGGCGCTGCTCTCCGTAGAGGAACGGGGGCATCCCTATGAACAAATGGTTATTCGTCAGCAGATAGCGTTGATGCACAACGACATGGGGCTACACTATCAGGCTTATCATGAACTGCTTGACTTGCTGCACACGTGCCGCGAGGGAAAATGGCGCTGGCAGGAAGTGGACATCCTAACGGACCTTACCAGGGTTTTGTGTCATTTAGGGGATTATCAGAGGGCGAACCACTACTTTCAGGAGGCGGAGCAACTGGCGGAAGAGATTGGCGCGCTGGAGTTTGTTTTCTTGGGGATGGTGGGAGGGTATCTTTTGAACCAGCGGGGCGAGTACGATGCGGCTACGGCTTACTGCTTGCGGGGCTGGGAGGTGGGGGTAGCCAGTGGGAACAAATTTACGCAGGCTTGCGCACAGTTGTATTTGGGATGGGGTTATGCCGGCATTAACCAATGGCCGGAAAGTGAGACCGCATTCCGCCTGGCCCTGGACCTGTTCCGACAGACCGGGCAACACCATCGCGCCCTCGAAGCCCGCGCCGGCCTGGCCCACACGCTGCTGCAAAATCAGCAGATCGATCAGGCCGAACGCGAGGCGCGGCCCGTCTGGGAAAGAATACAGAGTGGAAATATCGACGGCCTGGAAGACCTGGGAATGGCCTGCCTGGTATGTTGTCACACATTGCGGGCGCAAGGAAATACGAAACTGGCGCAGCAGATCATCATCCAGACCGCGCACATCATCAACGCGCGCGCGCAAAAGATCGCGGATGACCGGCTGCGTCGCTGCTATGTCGAAGGTGTCAAGGCCCATCAAGAGATACTACTGACCGCCTCCAAGCGGAGTAAGAGCCATTGACGCGCAAGGGGAGCGTCGCCAGAGGGGTATCCTGGTAATGTGGTGGGGTGGGTGATGCCGGCAAAGCGTGCTTTGCGGCGACTTCTTCATCATTTCCGACTGTTTTGCGTCCTACATGACGAGCATTCAGCCACTATTCTTGCCTTTGCGGCCGGGTGAGCCACGGATCACGCCACCTTTCAACTTCAGCCACGCCCCTTCAGTACTCTCCCGCCTTCCCCGCCGGTTGCTCCACACCCCCCTTCCGCCTATAATCCCGCGATCCGTAGCAAGAAATCGGGTTTTGTCCCAGAAAGACCTTTTATCGATGGGGTCGTCTCCCTTCAACGGGAGTCTGGCGAAATCTACATAACCAACAGCCTTCGACAAGCTCAGGCTGTGTTTCCCCGAAATATCGAGAATGTACATGGGGTCAATGGTAAACGCGACAAAAGAGATGACAGGTGGGCGAACATGCGCCCGCTTTCCCTCGTCCTTTCTCGCCCCACTGACCACGATGCTTCAAGGAGGCGAGTTTCCAACTCGCCCCATAAGGAGTTTGCGCTATGACCAAGATTCCCGTTGCCGTCCTGGCCGCCACCGGCGCGGTCGGCCAACGTTTTGTGCAATTGCTGGCAGACCATCCCTGGTTTGAAGTCACCGCGGTGACCGGTTCGGACCGCACCGTAGGCCGTCGCTATGGTGAGGGTGTGCAGTGGGTGATTCCGGGGGAACCCCCCGCGTCCATCGCCGACCTGACGGTGCTGCCCAGCGAGCCTAATCTGGACGTCCCCCTGGTTTTTTCGGCGCTGCCGACGGATTTGGCGCGCGAGTTGGAGCCACAGTTCGCCGCCGCCGGATACGCGGTTGCCACCAATGCCTCCGCCTTCCGCATGGCGGAGCATGTGCCCCTGCTGATTCCGGAGATCAATCCCGACCACACGGGCCTGATTCGCCGCCAGCAGGAGGTAAACGGCTGGTCGGGGTTCATCGTAGCCAGCCCCAATTGCTCTACGACCAGCGCCGTGCTGCCCATGAAAATATGGCAGGATGCCTTTGGGCTGGAGGCGGCCATTATGGTAACGTTACAAGCCATTTCGGGCGCGGGTTATCCGGGCGTGCCATCCATGGCCATCTCGGATAACGTGATCCCGCACATCGGCGGCGAGGACAAGAAACTGGAAAACGAGCCAAAGAAACTGTTGGGCCTGGTGCGGGATGGGGAATTGACGCTGGCGGACCTGCGCGTCAGTGCGCAGGCGAACCGCGTTCCGGTGTTGGATGGGCATCTGGCCAGCGTTTCCGTAAAGGTGAGCCGTCCGCCATCGGTGGCGGAGGCGATTGCGGCGCTGGAGACGTGGCAGCCGCCCGCCGCGTGCGCGGGACTGCCCAGTAGCACCCCGCGGACGCTTATTTACCGGCATGAAGAGGACCGCCCGCAGCCACGGCTGGATCGGGACGCGGAAAATGGGATGGCCTGGACGGTGGGGAAGGTGCGGGCGTGTGATGTGCTGGATTTGCGCTACATGGCGCTGACGCACAATACGCTGCGCGGCGCGGCCAGCGGGTCGATCCTGAATGGGGAGTTGTTGGTGCGGCAGGGATATGTGAAGTAGGGAGAGGGTTGTTCGTGGCGAAGGGATGCCGGCATTTCCTCTCAAGCATTGGGGGGCATCGTTGGGTTGGAATGCCGGCATTTCCGCGCGCTTATTCCCTTGAGTCGAGTCTGGCCAAATCCACGCAGGGTGAGCGGCGTCGAGGCTTCAGCCGGCCAAGCCCCCTATGTGGGTCGGTTGAAGTTGCCACGTCACGAACACTCGCGTCCTGTACATGACAGGTGGGTAGTACCAACACCGTGTCGACAAACGTTCAACATTTGACTATAATCTAAAAACAAAGCCATACAGTTCGCCGGTACTTCGCTGCGCGACGAGCCGTGCGTATTTTTCGCCGTGGAATGTGCGCGAATTGAATAGTGTTGCAGCGCGTGAAAGGGTAGCGCGCTCCGCGTCCGCATCCGCGGACCGAGCCTCCACACCCATAAATCAACGGGAAAACATAATAATCCGAGCGAAAAGCACTTTGCCAGGGTGTTGTTTGCGCAGCCAGGGCGACATCCCGGTGAGAGGATCGCAGCGCCGTTAGCTCGTGCGTCGGCACGCTGCCTTTTTTTAGGACGCACTCCAGCGTCCTCCACTCTGCGTTACCGCATATGCCGGCAACGCGCCACAATATCAGAACCCGCGGAGGGAAAAATGAGAAAGATGTTTTTCGTTCTTCTGGTTTGTATGTTGTTTGTTGTTCCCGTGGCCTTTGCCGGGGAAGGTGCCGCCGCCACGCCAGACACGGTGGTGACAATTACGCCCAATCTGCCCACCGGTCAGCTTCTGGGCACGCCTATTCAGTTCACGATTTCCGTCGATGATGCCGATCCCTACCTGTATCGTTTTTCCGCCGGCAGACAGGGAGAAGCGATGCACATTATTTACGATTACACGCCGGACAATGTGCTGACGTGGACCCCCATTGAAGATGGCCTGTTCGTCGTGCAGGCCTCGGCCAAGAATCGGAACACGGGGCAGATCAGCACCACCTCCATCACCTACCTTATCCGGCCGCGCGCGCCCCTGTCGCCTGTTGTTTCGTTCTCAACCAACAACCTGGTGGCCCTGTACAGCGCCCCCAAGTGCCCGGCGGGGTATAAAATGCGCGTCGTCTTCATTGAGTTCCAGACAACGCGCCCGTCGTCCACCGACAAAAAACCGTGTGATGGCGCGCATACGATGAACTTCTACATTGGGGGGATGCACGAGGGGGGCCTCTACTTTATGCTGCACCAGGTGTACAACCCGCAGGGCAATCCTGTCGCTACGGGGCCAGTGAAGTACTTTATTGCCGGCACGGTCCCCCTCATAAAGCCGTTCGCCTACCCCTACGTCGCTCCCGGACCGCAAACAAGCTATGCGGAAATCCTCGTTCTGCTTTCTCCCATCAACGGCACCGACACAACCCCCGCCTACCCCCACGCGCGCGACCTGGGTGGGCGGATGGTCTGGTACTATGACCACAACGTGAACCAGACCCAGTTCATGCGCCCCGTTCCGGGCGGCACTTTTCTCATTCGCGCGGACCGCCCGGACGTGCAAGGGCAGATTATGCGTGAAGTAGACCTGGCCGGCAACGTGGTGCGGGAAACAACCGTGGAAGCCGTTGACGCGCAGATAAAGGCCATGGGGTTCACGGATGACTTTACCACGTTCCACCACGAAGCGCGGCTGATGGAAAATGGCTACTACGTCATGCTGGGCAACAACGAGCGCATCCTTGTTGACGTGCAGGGGCCTGGTCCCGTAGACGTCATTGGGGATTACATCGTGGTTCTGGACCACGAATGGCAGGTTGTTTGGGCCTGGAACGCCTTCGACCATCTGGACCCGGCCCGCCTCGCCATTCTCGACGAGCATTGCGTCAGCCAGGGGCCTGGTTGCCCGCCGCTGTTCCTGGACGTGATCGCCAACGACTGGACGCACGCCAATTCCGTGGCCTACACGCCCGACGGCAATCTGTTGCTCTCCATGCGCCACCAGGACTGGGTGGTGAAACTGAATTACGCCAACGGCGCCGGTGATGGCAGCGTGATCTGGCGCCTGGGACCTGACGGTGACTTCACGCTCAATGATCCGGACCCCAATGCCTGGCTGACGCACCAACACGACGCCAATTATGTTGCCGGCAATCAGATCGCGTTGTTTGACAATGGCAACACCCGCTGCGCGGCTGATCCGGAGCTTTGCTACAGCCGCGGGCAGGTATACCAGATTGATGAAGTGAATATGACAGCTTCGTTGGTACTGAATGCCGACCTGGGCAACTATTCATTTGCTCTGGGCAGCGCGGAGAAGTTGTCTAACGGCAATTACCACTTCAACTCCGGCATCCAGCCCGTGGGTACGTACCTGATCAGCACGGCGCAGGAGGTGTCGCCGGACGGAACAACCAACTACAGCCTGCTGCTGGAGTTAGGGGCGTACCGCTCGTTCCGCATGGTGAATATGTATTCAAAGCCGGGCAGCCCGCCGATCACGGACCTGATCAATCCGCTGGATTACGTCAACCCCGCGGATTAAGCCTGATCCGCGGGATCAGGTTCAGGTCTGAGTCGTTTTGGCGAAAATCTCCACGAGGAGTGACGTTTCCAGAAGGAATGTCACTCCTCATGCCGGCATCATTCAAAGCTTCACACTTTCCTGACAGGAGGGAACCCCATTATGAAGAAATGGTTATTACTGTTTGTGCTGCTGGGCGCGTTTGTGACTGGCCTGATACAGAAAACACGAACGACGGATGCGGCAAATGCCGGCACTTTTTCCGTCCAACTCACACCAGACATCCCCTCCGGGCAGCTCGTAGGCACGATCATTAACTGGACCGTCACCGCCGATCCGCCCGGCAATTATGAATACCGTTTTAGCTACCTGCCCTACGGCGACAACATCCGCCTGATGTATGATTTCCAGGAGAGCAACGTCTTCGAGTGGGCGCTCCTGGGTGATGGCGCGTATATGGTGGTGGCCACCGTGCGCGACCGCGACACCGGCGAAACGGTGCAGGCAACGCATGGCTTCTACTACCTGCCGCGCACCACCACGGAACCCGTGGTTTCCGAATCGGGGCATCCGTTGACGGCTTTATACAGCGCCGCGCCCTGCCCGGCGGGCCAATCGATGCGCGTCATATTCTGGGCGCGGGGCACGAACCGTGCCACGGCCACGAACAAGCAGTTGTGTGATGGCGTGCATAGTATGAATTTTTATATTGCCGGCATGTACCCCACGGCATTCTACTGGCTAAGACACGAGACCTTCGACGCGCAAGGCAACAGCCTCGGCTATGGCCCCCCGCGCTACCACATTACCCGGTTTATTCTCTACCAATTCCTGCCCCCCAACGACATCACCATTCCGCCCAACGGAGATACCAGCCTCTACGAGAACCTCATTCTCCACTCCGCGATCATTGGAACCGTGAACCATGACAACTTCCCCTACGCCACGGACCTCCTGGGGCGGCCCATGTGGGGCTACCTCCGCGAATTTTTCAATGCTGTCTGGCTGCTGCGCCCCATGCCCGGCGGCACGTTCACTATCATTCTGGATGGAGCCGATCGGGCAGACCAGGTGCTGCGCGAAGTGGACCTGAACGGCAACGTCGTGCGGCAGACGAACATCCCGCGCATCAACGAACAACTGGCGGACCTGGGACTGGAGCCGGCCACATCTTTTCATCATGACGCCACGCTGCTGCCTAACGGGGACATGGCCATCATCGCCAGCACTGAACGCATCCTCGTGGATGTGCAGGGACCCGGTCCCGTGGACGTGATTGGCGACTACGTGATTGTGCTGGACCCGAACTGGCAAGTGAAGTGGGCGTGGGACAGCTTCGCGCACCTGGATCCGGCGCGGGCGGCCGTGCTGGGGGAAACGTGCGTCAACGAGGGTCCGGGCTGCCCGCCCGTGCTGCTGGATGACATCGCCAACGATTGGACCCACTCGAATTCCGTGACGCCGACGCCCGATGGCCATCTGCTCCTCTCCATTCGCCACCAGGATTGGGTGGTGAAGATCAACTACGCCAACGGCGCGGGGGATGGAACCGTCTTCTGGCATCTGGGGCCGGCGGGTGACTTTGACCTGGGCACAGAGGATGACACGCTGTGGAATACGCACCAACATGACGCGCATTTCATCAGCGAGAATCAGATTATCCTCTACGACAACGGCAATACGCGCTGCGCGGCCGATGCGCAGCTTTGCTACAGCCGCGGGCAGGTGTTCCAGATCAATGAAGCGAATATGACGGCGTCATTGGTGCTGAATGCCAATTTGGGCACGTATGCGTTTGCGTTGGGCAGCGCGCAGACGCTGGCGAATGGGAATTATCACTTTGATTCCGGGATTCAAACGGGGGAGATGGTGAATTATTCGCTGGCGCAGGAGGTGCTGCCGGATGGGACGTTGAATTATGAGCTGTATACGGAAATGCCGGCATACCGCTCCTTCCGCGTCCCCAATCTTTACCTCACCAACGACCCCGTCCCCTTGCTGCCCCTGATCGAGCGATAACCGGCCTCTTCCCGGAAGCTTCGTCACAGATGATGCCCCTGGATAACAGCTTCCGGGAAGATGTTGCATTCGCGGAACGCCATTCCGCCGCTGAAAATGATCTTCCCGGAAGCTTCGTCACGGATGATGCCCCTGGATAACAGCTTCCGGGAAGATGTTGTCATTGATGGTGCGCCGCGGCGCATGAAGTTTCCTTCCTCAACGCGGCCTATTTATCATCCAGCGCGGCAATGCCCGGCAGTGTCTTGCCTTCCAGCAGTTCCAGGCTGGCGCCGCCGCCCGTGCTCACGTGCGACATACGCGCCGTCAGCCCTGCATTCTGCACCGCCGCCGCCGAATCGCCGCCGCCGATGATCACTTCCGCGCCGCCGTCGGCCAGGTCGGCCAGCAAGCTGGCGATGCGGTTTGTGCCTACGGCAAAGGGGCTGAACTCAAACACGCCCATGGGGCCATTCCAGACGACCAGCCGCGCTCCCGCCAACTGCGCCGCAAACTGAGCTACGGTTTGCGGGCCAATATCCAGGGCCATTTTGTCGGCGGGGACGCCAGATGCCGGCACAATCGCCCCCTCCGCATCCGCCGCAAACCGATCCGCCACCACCAGGTCTGCCGGCAGCACCAGCCGCTCCGCCGCCAGGTCCAGCAGGCGGGATGCCTCCCCCACCGCCTCCGCCTCCACCAGCGAAAGACCCATTTCGTACCCCTTCGCCCGCAGGAAGGTGTTCGCCATGCCGCCACCGATGAGGATCTTCTCCGCCTTTTGCAGCAGATTCTCAATCAGCTTAATTTTGTCCGAGATTTTCGCCCCCCCCATAATCGCCACGTAGGGGTGCGGCGGATTGGAAACCGCCTGCCCCAGCGCGCTCATTTCCTTGCCCATGAGGAAGCCGGCCACGGACGCCCCGCCCTTCGCGCGCATGGCGTGGGCCACGCCTTCCGTACTTGCTTCGGCGCGGTGCGCCGTGCCAAACGCATCGTTGACGTACACATCCGCCAGGTCTGCCAGCCGCGCGGCCAGGGCCGGGTCATTCTTCTTCTCGCCGGGATGGAAGCGCGTGTTTTCCAACAGAACCACGTCGCCCGGCTGCATGGCCGCCGCCGCCTGCGTGACGCTGTCGCCGACCACGTCGTCCATTTTGCGCACGGGGCGGTCCAGCAAGGCGGACAGTCGCTCCGCCACCGGATTCATGGCGAACTGCCGGTCCGCCTCGGACTTGGGCCGCCCCAGGTGGGAGCAGAGGATGATGGCCGCGTGATGGGCCAGCAGGTAGTTGATGGTGGGCAGGGCGGCGCGGATGCGTGTGTCGTCCGTAACGGTGATGTTGTCGTTGGGGTCCTTGCTACTCAGGGGAACGTTGAAGTCCACCCGCACCAGCACTGTCTTCCCACTTACGTCAATGTCGGTGATCGTTTTCTTGTTCATGTTTTCCTCTCAACCGGGGGCATGCGCTGCGCCAGATGTTTGTTTGACAGCCACCGCCCCGGACATATATTTCGGCTACCTTCTTGCGCCAGGACAAAAGCGCGTTTGTCGTCCAATTATAAAGGAGTTGCCCATAGGCGGCACGCGCCACAATGCGCGAACCCCAAATGGGCTGGCTGAAGCCGCCACTCCCCAAACGCCCATGTCCTGTAGGGAGGAAAATGGCTCTAAAGTACTTGTATGCCGGCATTATCCTCCCCATTTCTTCGATTGACACCCCACCTGAAAAACATATACTGATTGACAATCTGGCATTTTATGCCCATTGTAGAATAAAGTCCTATACACTTAATAACCGCCCAAAAATAACTTCACATTTCTTCGGACGGTTACTGACAAGCTGTCCGCACATTTAATTGCGGACGGCCACTTTAGGAACGGAAATTTTAAAAATAACGAAGTTGTTTCCTGACCGTTCCTTCAAACTGACTTTGCCATTCCATACTTTATTTCATCGTCAGTCTTAAGCCAGATTAGACCCATTTTCGGAGAGCGTTAGTCGGTCAGAAGAAGCCTGTTAGGGTTGCCATTTAAGTGCCTGGGAGGTAGCGATGTATCGTCGTTGGTTAAGAGCTGTCAGCAGTCTGCAGTTGCTGGCTATGTTGTTGGGCGTTTTTATCCCACTGGTCAATAATCCCTCGCGTGCGCAAGCACAAACGAATGACGTGGCAGTTTCATCTCCATCCGTGCCGGAGAGGGAGATGCCATCACCTGCGTCGTCGCCTTTCTCTTCTCCCGATCCGCAAACAAGCGCCATTGAGAAGGCGCTGAGTGGCATTGTCGATCCGCAAGGGCTGGTTCCCTTGTCTGCTGGTGCGATGGAGGCTGGTGGGAGACCGGATGCCGGCATTTCCTCCCCGCGCCTGCCGGATGAAGGCATCAACCCCACATGGCGGGTGCAGTCATTGTTGGACGCGGCAAACAGCGTCATTCCGGTTGTTTCCGTGCCCGCGGCTCCCGATCCCCTGGCCGATTTCCCCCGTAACGTAAATCCATCCGCGCAAACGATGCCGGCAGACGCCCTGGAAGCAGACCACGCGCCCGCGCCGGACGGACAACAACGCGCGCAGGGGCGTTTCTCCGCCAGCCATGCCGTGCGTGCCGGCAAACCCTTCGCGCCGCCATCTGTATCACCGTTGGCTGCCCTGGTTGACGCCGCGGTTCCCGCCGACGCAAATGTCCCCGCCACGCAAGAAGTAGGGCAGACCGGGGAAATGCCGGCAGCCGGTCCCTCATTGAAATCCGCTGAGACTGTCCAACTACCCCATCCCCACGCTATATCTCCCGACGATTTCCCTACGCCGTCTGCGGCAAACATTGTCAGTGGTACGGTTTTATTGGTGGAACCCATTAGTGAACCATCTGAATCGCCACCGGACATATTTTTCTCGACAATTATCTCCTATGACCATGCTGGCGATTTTGTTTCTCTATCTTCGACGTCAGACGGAACAGGCCTTCTATCCACGGATGATGCTTTTTATCTCGAAGTTCAACAACCAAACGGCACTATTCAATACTACTATTATGATTACAGTGCAGGTGGACCAGGAATCACCAGCACATTGCCTGTCAATGTTTCTCATCTTTTTGCGCCTGGCATCAATACCATCTACATAGAACTTTGGGATTACTACGTGCCCCATCGCGGCACGTCGGGCTATTACCTGGTCAGCGGCGGCTCGTGCGACGACGTGACGCCGCCCATCATCGGCCCCGTTACCCTGGAACAGACAGGGCGCCTGTTAGAATTGGGCGGAAACAGTGGTTACGCCGTCGTCAGCGCCCTGGTTACCGACGAGAGCGGCGTGGCCCTCACCCTTGATTTCAATGGGCAAACTTATCCCATGTACGACTATGGTGGAGGGTATTACGTGGCCGCGGTCCCCTACCCGGTTGGCCAGACGAACGCCTACACCATTAGCGCCGTGGATGGGTGCAACAACAGCGCCACTTTCCCCACATTTACCGCCTATGGCAGCGAAACGGAAGACCTCGGCTACTGGCCGTGCCGCAAAGGGTGCAACGACATGGGATACCAGCGCGCCTCCAGCGACCCGGTGAACACCGCTAACGGCAATTTCTATTATCAGACCAATGACTTGAGCGTGATGGGGGTTGGCAATACCGATCTGGTCGTGGCGCGCACGTATAATGCCCGGTCCTTGCTGTGGAATGGCGCGACGGAAATGCAGTACGTTGCCGATGGTAACGGGGGGTATGTCGAGGAGCCGGCTTCCCAACCGCCGCAGCCGTTTGGCCCCGGCTGGACCTTCCCCTTTGCCGCTTACCTGCAAGAAATAGACGCGGCCCCTTTCTATCAAGGGGCGCAAATCCAATACGCGGACGGGCACACCGCCAGTTTTACCTGGCAAGACGACCATTTCGTGGCCGATTCCCCCTCGAATTTTGACACGTTGACAAAAGAGGGGGATGCGTTTGTCTTGCGCCACAAATACACACTGGAAGTCGAACGCTTTGACGCCCAGGGGCGCCTGATTGCGCGCGTGGATCGCAACGGCAACCAGATTACTTTGCAATACAACGGGGATCTGCTGACTCGTGTGGAAAATGACAGCGGTCGCTGGCTCACGTTCACCTATGACGACCAGGATCGCGTCATTCAAATTGATGCCCCGGAAAACAAAAGCATCAGCTACGGGTACACGAACGACCTGTTGACCAGTTTCACGGATGCCCGCGGCGAAACGACGACGTATGGCTATGATGACGACCAACGCCTGACCCAGATGGTGACGCCCAAGGGGCATACTTCCCTGGAGCAGACCTATGATGATGAGTATCGTGTGGAATGGCAGCGCATTGGCCGCGCGGAAATCAACACCTTTGCTTACAGTGATGATGGGCTGACAACGACGATCACCGATAGTTACGGCAACGAGACGACCTATCGTTACAATGATCTGGGGCAAAATGTGGAAATTATCGACGCCCGCGGTTTTGCGGAGTCGTTTGGTTATGACGCGGACTATAACCGCACTTACTACCAGGACCGGGAGGGACGGGAATGGTCGTATACGTATGATGATCGTGGGAACCGGCTGACGGAGGATGGCCCGTTGTCCTGGCATCAGGCGTGGGATTATAACGACCTGAACCGCGTGACGCGCGCCCAGGATGCGTTAGGACGGGACACGCATTATGCGTATGACGCGCAAGGGAATCTGGTTCGCATTGAGCGCCCAGGGGGGACGTTTTCCACAATCGTTTACGATGGTCGTGGATTGCCGGTGGATGTGCATGATTATGCCGGCACGCACACCCACAACCAGTACGATCCCAACACCGGTGACCTGCTCGCCACCACCGATGGCGCCGGCTACACCACCCATTACGCCTACGACGCCCTGGGGCGGCTCACGGAAACGGAATACCCCACCGGCGCCACCTGGAGCTACGCCTATGATGGCGGCGACAACATCACCGACATCGACGGTCCCATTGGCTACCACCTGCACTATGATTTTGACGCCAACAATAATTTGGCGCGGGAAGTTGACGCCAACGGCGGCGAAATCACCTACCAGTATGACGCCTCGGAAATGCTGGCCCAGCGGACGAACCCGTTAGGATTCGCCACAACGTTCGCCTACGACGACATGAATAACCTGGTTCGCCAGGAAGACGCGGCCGGTTACGTCTGGACGTATGAGTACGACGCGGTCTACAACCAGATCGCCGTCCATGCGCCCGAAGACACGCACACCTTCTACACCTACGATGGCGCGCGCCGCGTAGTGGACCAAATCTGGTGCAACAGCCCCGTGGTTGACGATGCCTGCGCCACCAGCCGCGTCACCCATTACGAATACGATGCGTTGGACCGCCTGGTGCGCCGGATTGACAACGCTGTGCCGGGCGCGCCCCCGGATGCGGAAACCAACGTGACCACGTCGTATGCGTATGATCTTGCCGGCAATCTGCTTTCCACCACCGATCCCAACCTCCATCAGACTCACTACCAGTACGATCCGCACCTGGATTGGCTGGTGCGTGTGGAAGACGCCGCGGCTCAGGTCACAGATTATGATTACGACCCCATGGGCAACCCGATCTTCATGCAGGATGCCGCCGGGCGCACCTGGACCTACGTCTACGATGGCGTCTACAATCTCATTGAGACACATGCGCCGGAAGACACGCACACCTTTTACCAATACGATGGCAACCGCAACCTGACGGACATCAGCCGCTGCAACAGCCCGCTGGCAGGCAACACCTGCCCCCAGAATCAAGTCACCCATTTTGAGTACGATTTGCTGGATAGAAATGTCAAGCGGATTGAAAACCACATTCCCGGCGCGGAGGAGACGGCAGATACGAATGTGACGACGCTGTATGGGTATGATAATGCCGGCAATCTCCTCACCCTCACCGACGCCAACCACAACCAGACACACTACCAATACGACCCCGCTCACCGCCTGGTGCGGCAGGAAGACGCCGCACAACAAGTCACCCAATACGCCTACGATGGCGTAGACAACCTCGTCACCCTCACCAACCCCCGCGCCTACACCACCACCTTCACCTACGACGGCCTGGCGCGGCTGGAAACCCGTACCGACGCCCTCAGCCACACCTGGACCTACGCCTACGACCGGCACAGCAACCTGGTGGACGAAACCGACCCCCTGGGCGTCGTCACGCATTACGACTATGATGGCATGGATCGCGTCAACCGCCAGATTCAGAACGCTGTTTCCGGCGGCGACAACCTGTCCGACCAGAATGTCACCACCCGTTTTGCTTACGATGCTGCCGGCAATCTCCGTATCATCCATGACCCACGTGGAGCCTACGTCACCGAATATCAATATGATCCCGTCAACCGCCGCATCCGCACCATTGACAACGAAGGGGGCGAAACGGAATACCAGTACGACCCCGTCAGCAATCTCCGCTTCCTCATCGACGCCAACGATCACGCCATCGAATTCGTTTACGACGGCCTGGACCGGCAAACCGAGGTCATCAACCCCGAAGGCCACAGCGTCCTCAGCGAATACGACCGCCTGGACAACCTGCTCACGCTGACCGACGCGCGCGGTAGCCAGACCCATTTCGTTTACGACGGCATGAACCGCGTCGCGCTGCAAACGGACGCCCTCGGCGGTCAGTGGCAATACAGCTACGATGCCATGGGCAATCTGCTGCAAGAAGTAGACGCCAACGGCCACGCCAACGACAGCTACACCTACGATGACGTGTACCGTGTTCGCACCGTCACCGACGCCGAAGGGTATGTGGACGTCTACAGCTATGATGCCAACAGCAACCAGATCGCCTGGACCGATGGCAATCTGCACACCACCACCTACGAGTATGACCCGGTAGATCGCCTCATCGCCACCACAAACGCGGAGCAAGAAAACACAACCTACCAGTATGATCCCCTGGGCAACCAGACCTACTTGATCGAAGCGGATGGCGTCGTCACGCGCTACGACTATGACCCCCTGTATCGCCTGATCACCGTTAACCAGAATGACCGTCCCGGCGAACCGGAAAGCGCCGACGTCAACGTAGACACCCACTACAGCTACGACGAAGTGGGCAACCTGCTCGCGATCCTGGATGCCAATCTGCATCAAACCGCCTTCAGCTACGATGGCCTGAACCGGATGGTGCAAGAAGTGGATGCCGAAGGCCACACCTGGCAGTATGGCTACGACCCCGTCGGCAACCGCGTCTGGCGCATAGACGCCAACGGCGACCGCACCGACTATGCCTACTACCCCGATAACCAGTTACAGCATGTTGCCTACGAGTTGGATGGCACTACCGTAGACTACACCTACGACGCCAACAACAACCGCACCAGCATGACCGACCACCTGGGCGTGACCGCCTGGACCTACGACCCCCTGAACCGGGTGACGGACGTCACCGACGCCTTCGGTCGCCACCTGGGGTATGGCTACGACGCCGTGGGCAACCGCACCAGCCTCACGTACCACGATGGGCGTACCGTAGACTACGCCTACTACGACAACGACTGGCTCCACACCGTCACCGACCCCGAAGGCCACCTCACCGGCTACGACCGGGATGGCGTGGGGCTGATGGTCTTAACCACCAATCCCAACGACACCATCACCACCGCCGGCTATGACCGCGCCAACCGCCTGCTAACGCTCGTCAATCGCCAGATCGTGGGCGCGCAAGAGACAAACAGCGCCTTCTCCTACACCTACAATGAAATCGGCCACCGCACGCAAATGGTCGCCGAATACGGCTGGCGCAACCCCGCCGTCGTCGTCAGCCAGTACACCTACGATGGCCTGCGCCGCCTCATTCGTGACGCGGACAGCGAAGGCGTCTGGACCGATTACGTCTACGACCGGGTGGGCAACCGACTGCTGCTGCACACAAACGACGACAGCGAAACGCCGCGCCCGTTCGATGAACAGACGCTGGTGTACACCTACAGCGACACCAACCGCCTGCTGACGGTCACGGGCAACACGCACCCCCGCCTGCCTGGCAGCAAGCGGGAGGACAACGTGGCGCAGGCGATCTACGCCTTCCGTTACGACGTGCAAGCCCAGGATGGGGTCCACATCAACTCCCTGGCGGCGCAGTTTCTGGTCGCGGAAGCGGAAGCCTTGCTCGCCGCCCTGGAAGACCACCCCGTTCCGGACGAGCCGGAAGTGGCCGCGGCCATTGAGTCGCTGCGGCTGCGCGTGCGCCAGGCGCGCGGAAGCGGCCTGATCAACAGCCAGGGCGTGGTTCGCCAACTGCTGCTGAAACTGGAACTGGCGGACAAGGGCAACAACGGCGCCAGCGGCGACATACAGACCCAGACATTCAGCTACGACGCCAACGGCAGCCGCACCAACACCGAATATCCCGGCCCGCAAGGCCCGCGCGTCCAGGGCACGGACTACGCCTACGACCCGGAAAACCGCCTGCTGGAAGCCCAGGATTACCAGATGAACGTCCAGGGCAACCGCGTGGACCGCGGCGTGACCACATTAGAGTATGATGGTTGGGGGCGGCGGCTCTCCAAGACGTATGACGCGAACGAAGGGGGCGGCGGCGCCAAGCGCGTGGAGTACGTCTTTGACGGCTGGGACCCGGTTGCCGAATACAACCAATGGAACCCACAGTATGAAAACTTCTACCGCAGCGACCTGAACCGCATCGTCACCCTGCACCACTTCCCCAGCGGCACGGAAGGGCAGATGTACTGGTACCACTACGACGGCCTGGGCAGCGTCAGCGGCCTCACCAAACAGCAAGGCCAATCCAGCCACAACTACCGCTACCACCCCTTCGGCCAGATCGAAACACCCCCCGGCAACTTCACCGACCCCCACAACCACTACACCTTCACCGGCCAGGAGTGGGACGAAAACATGGGCCTCTACGAGTTCTACGCCCGCAAATACGACCCAGTAACTGGAATTTGGCTAACTCAAGATACTTATCGCGGATTACGAAAAACACCTGCAAGTCTCCATCATTATCAATATACTTTAGATTCACCCACCAACTATATTGATCTAGATGGTAGAGTGGCTGTCCCTGTCATATTAGGAGTGATGGCTCTTGGCGGAACTCTTTCAACGGGTGCTAGATATGTTGGAGATGTGGTTGATAATTATCTAGATGGAGGAAGAGGAGTTGACATGTTCAAACCCAGATCATCTTCTGGAGAGTATGCTGCTAGCTTTATTGGGGGTATGATACCGGTTCCTGGGGTGTCTGGTGCTGTTGAATCGTGGTTGGAAGACGCTTGGTCTAGTGCCCCTGTCTGTGGTGTTAAAATCGTGAGGGATGGCATATACGATTTGGCACTTGTTCAAGTTGGAGATGAAGTTATAGATGTCTTGTTTCCTAAGAAAGTAAGAGGACGCATAGCGGATAGCTTGTGGGTAACTAAGGAGGGCGCACTAAGTAAAAGAGGCCAACGAGAGTTGACAGAAATGACTTTACAGGAAGGGATAGGAGTAATGGCCGATGTAGTCACTGAGATTACTGGAAGGACTATTACAGAAACAGATGTTGTTGAATATTTATTTGGAAATCCATGCAAATTATCGGAACAACATTATGGAGGTTCACTGCAATGCATAGATAATGGGGAAAACTCATCCTCTTATCAATCAATACAGTCAACTTGTAATCCTGCATACCAATCTTGCTTGCCACCTGCGTGCAATCCTATGTATCAATCTTGCATGTTGTCCACAAGTGAACTCTAGTCACAAAATTCAAAACCCTGATGGACTGCCAAATCTTTTTGAGGTCTTAAGAAGCTCCATAGTGCCGTAGTTTCAGGCGGTAAAAGGGGATGGTTGCCGCAAATTGACAGTGGGGGTCGAGCCACGCTTTGCTGGCGGAGAATACAAAAGTCTGGGAGACTTTTGTATTCTGGGCGGCTACGGGCGGCTCAAACCGGGTGCGTTTGGGGGAGGCCCTGGGTGCGCCAGGAGAGGTAATGGGCGAAGTTGAGTATTTGCGTGCCGGCATTTTCCGGCAGCCTATCCACTAATTGCGCCACCTGATCGGCCACGGAAACAGATTCTTCACCCTCGGCGCGCCAGATGACCAGGAAGTGTTGCCGATTGAGCCGTACCAGGGTAACAGTTTCCCCCCATTCGTCCACGAACTCAATCTCAAATTCTTCTTCGTCGTATTGATGTACAATGGTTCCCTGAGAACCTGCCGGCAAATTTGCTCCCAGCACCGGCTGAAGCATTTCCACGACGTCGTATTGAGCAGGTTTGATCATTTCTCGCGCTCTCTTAACACAAACAATGTTGTCAAATGTGCCGTCTGACTGTTGTTGGCAATGAACCATCCCGTGCGCACCATAGCTGTCTGCCCAGACAGTCCCATTATGAAAAGATCGACGCGCAAATGCCGTCCCAATTCGTCAATTCGTAACAGCACGGCATCAGCATCTTGCGCTTTCTGCTTGACTTGATGTAGTAGATGCTCGTGATTGGCGACCGTATAACCCAACACCGATTGAAAGACGCGCGCCTTGTGCTTGCCTTTTGGATGCCGCAAATTCAACGCATAGGCAGTTAATTTTGCGGGATCAATGACGATGAATTCAGCATAGTCCCGTAGTTCCACATGTGTATTCTAGCCAGAACGCAAACGAATGTCGAGATACGTCCGGTTGGTAACGGCTTAGCGTTCGCCGGAGGAGAATACAAAAGTCTGGGAGACTTTTGTATTCTGGGCGACCGGCAATGGTCTCAAGGCTATGGCGGAGGGCGGTAGTGGCGCAGCTCCAGGCGGTAGAAGGGGATGCTTTCCACAAGCTGCCAATGGGCGTCGAGCCACGCTTCGCCGGCGGAGGTGGGGGGCGGACCGCCAAATCGTTCGCTAATGAGCCAGATATCCGCGCCCCGCGACCCCGCTTCGTTCGCCAGCGCCGCCAGTTCCTCCGTACTGCCGGCACGCCGCCCCCGCTCCGCCGCCCGTAAAGGCTGGTAATAATTGTAAGGGATAGTGTTCCAGGGTGGATCGATCCAGAGGTGGTCGGATGCCGGCATTTCCGCCCCCACATACGCCGTCACCCCCCGCCAATCATCCTTCGGTGTCAGCACCGTCGCCCCCGCCGCCAGCAGCGACAACAGCAGCAGCCCCGCCGCCAGCCGCGCCCGCCGCCGCGGCCACGCGCCCACGATCCAGGCGACCAGCAGCACCACATACGGCCAGCCGACGACGAGGATGCGCTTAATGGTGTAGAAGCGGGGCAGGGCAAGGAGGAGTGTGGTCAGGGCAAATGCCGGCAACGCCACCCAACCTAACCGCCGCCGCCACCCAGGATGCCGCAGCGCCGCGCGCAATACTGCCGCCGCCGCCACCACCCCCGCGGCCACGCCCGCCAATCCCGCCAGTAGCATCCCCCCAGACAACGTTTCTACCCCCAGCACCCGCGCCAATCGCCCGAAAATATACACCCCCTCTATCTGGTCCAACAGGCGCAGCAGATGCGGCAAAAAGGGGCGAAAAAGCCACCACGCGCCCCCCATCGCCGCCAACGTCAGCAACAAATGCCACAGACGGCGGCGACCATACCACCAATAAACCAACCAGACGGCCACCAGCCCCACCCACAGCGGAATGATGGTGTAATCGAGGACGAGACCCGCCGCCAGCCCCGCAAATGCCGGCAAACTCCCCCACCAACGGTCCGCCGCCAACCCAACAGCCAGCAGCAACCCCGCCGTCGTCACCAGGGCGTACATACGCGCTTCGGCGGCATACCAGATGCTCAGCGGGGCCAGCGCCAGCAGTGCCACGGTCAGCCAGGCGGTGAAGGCATCCGCCGACAGCAGCCGCGCCAACCAGTACAGGAGCGCCAGATTCAGCAAGGAGGCCAGCGCCGAGGGCAGACGCGCCGCGGCCTCGCTTTCGCTGCCCAACGTGATCAGAGTCTGGCGCAGCAGGATGTAATACAATGGGGGATGCCGGGTGTCAACTTTCTGGCTCCAGAGCGTGGCCGCGTCATTATTCGTCGCCGCCTGCACGCTAAAGGCTTCGTCCAACCACAGGCTATCTTGCCCCAGCGGGGCCAGGTGCAGCAGTATGCCCAGGAGAATGAGGAGCAAGCCAATGGCCCACCGCCGCCGCTCAACCTTTGCCATCACGATTCCGGGCTACCTTCCTGGTTCGAGTAGACGATTTGCGTGCTGACGATGGGGGAATACCGCTCGTCCATCCCTTGAATGCGCAAGGTTTCCTTGATCTGGCGGATGCGCGGCAGGATGGTGGAAAGGTTGACCTGATACAGTTTGCCGGTGGCGGCGGGCGTCTGGTCACGCATGGTTTGTTCGCTCATGACGGATTCGATGGCGGCGGCCCAGGCGGCGGGTGCATCCTGGTTGGGATTCGCTTTTTTCTTGAAATCGCGCCAGAGGCGGCGACCGGCGACGAGGGAGAGGAGGCCGTAGGCGCGGTGCTGCAAGCCGGGCAAGAAGAGTCGCTCAACGGGGTCTTTCATGGCTTGCGGGCGCAAGGGAATTTGCAGCGCCCCGCCGAACAGGGCGATGGGCAGTATCCACGGTTCGTTGGGGACGCCGCCAGAGGTGCTGAAAACTTTGCTGGAGGCCAGAATGCCGGCAGCGCGCGCTTCCGTCAATGGTATATCCACACTGGCCGGATTGACCTCCACAATGCGCCACTGGCCGCGATACGGGCGCAGCTTCACGGCCACCAGGTCCGCCGCCGTGTAGGCGTTGTTCGCCAGGTCAGGGTCAGGCCAGACAATCTCAACATGCGCGAACTTACCGTTTTCCGTTTCGATGGCGCGCGTCAAAGCCAGCCGCCCCCGTCCCAAAACCGTCTTCAGCAGGATGTCAAAGACAACCACGCCAAACAGGTCAAGCACCTCCGCCGCCTGTTTGCGCGGCTGCAAGCACGCACGCAGCGCCGCCTCGTCCTCCGCCAACGTCGCCGAAATCGCCCCCTCCACCACCGGCCATATTTCTTTCCAAACGATTTCTTCAGTAATCATGCGCGTTTGCGAGTGGCGCGTGGCAAGTTCACAGATTCACCCACACCCCATACCTCATACCTCACACCTCATACCTCACACCTCCCACCTCATACCTTCCCAAACCTGTCTTCGCTGCGAGGACGGAAAATGAGTCTGATGGGCGTGCCGGGAAAGGGATAAGCCTGGCGAATCTGGTTTTCCAGGTAGCGCTGGTAGCTAAAATGAACCCACTCCGGCTTGTTGACAAAGAAAACAAAGGTGGGGGGAGCCACGGAGACCTGGGTGGCGTAGAAGAACTTAACGCGAATGCCGCCTTTACTGGGCGGGGCATGTTTGCTGACGGCGTCGCGCATGATCTTGTTCATTTCGCCCGTGGGAATGCGGTGCGCGCGCCCTTCGTGGACCCGCAGCACTTCCGGTAGGATGCGGTTGACGCGCTGCCCGGTGAGGGCGGAGATGAAGAGGACGGGGACGTAGGGCATGAAGTTAAGCCCCTGGCGCAAGGCGTCGGTGTACTGATTGACGGTGAAGGTGTCTTTTTCCACGGCGTCCCATTTGTTGACGAGGAGGATGACGCTGACGTTTTCTTCGGTGATCATGCCGGCAATATGCGTATCCTGCGCCGTCAAACCCTCCACGGCATCAATCAGCAGCAAGGCCACGTCGGCCCGGTGCAGCGCCCGCAGCGCCCGCAGCACGCTGTACTTCTCCACGCCGGGATCGATTTTTCCCCGCCGTCGGATGCCCGCCGTGTCAACGAGCGTCACCACCTGCCCTTCGTAGGTCAATTTGATGTCGATGGCGTCGCGGGTTGTGCCGGCAATTGGGCTAACAATCGCCCGCTCCTCCCCCAACAACTTATTCAACAGCGTAGACTTACCCACATTAGGCCGCCCCACCAGAGCCACCTTCATCGAATCATCTTTCGCCTCCGCCTCTTCATCAACGGGCGGCAGCGCCTCCACCGCCGCATCCAGCAAATCCCCCACTCCCGTCCCATGCAGCGCCGAAACAGGAAAAACCTCCCCCAATCCCAACTCATAAAACTCGTAAGCCGTATCCCACAACTTCGTTGACTCCAGCTTATTCGCCGCCACGAAAATCGGTTTCCGCGAGCGGCGCAAAATTTCCCCCACCTCCCGGTCAGCCGCCGTCAACCCGCCGCGACCATCCACGACCATGATCACCACGTCCGCGGTCTGGATTGCCATCTCCGCCTGCTCCCGCATCAGGGGCAAAAACTGCTCCGAATCTTCCGACAGCGGCTCCGTGTGCCACCCTTCCAGGAGTTCAATGCCCCCCGTATCCACCACGAGAAAGGTCGCGCCGATCCACTCCGCCTCCGCATAGAGGCGGTCGCGGGTCGTGCCCGCCGTTTCCGACACAACCGCCAGCCGTTTGCCCACGATGCGGTTGAATAAAGTTGATTTGCCCACGTTGGGCCGCCCCACCAGGGCGATAAGTGGTTTTCTGGACATTTTACCTCAAGAACGTCTGGCCAGTTCTGGCCTGGACGCGGGTCGGCGCATCATGATTCGTGCGCCGCTGGCGATGGACGCCAAGGAGCGGTCAGGAAATGACTTCACCATCTTATTGAATCTCCGCTCCTAAAGGCGCCTCAACCAATACGTTGTTTTTTGTGGCGCGGCCACGGGCAGCCAGTAAGCGGCCATGGGGACCGGCGCCGGCGGAGGCGGCGCGTGGCTGGTGGCCGCGGGAAGGGTTGTCGGAATGGCGCCGGTGGTCGTGATCTCGTTCGTCGTTGTCAAGAGCTTCGTAATCACTACCGTGATATCCGGCGGCTGCACGGAACGCTCCTCCAGATCATTGGCGGAAATAGTCACCAGCGGCTCCAACGTGTACGTGCCCACGTCCAGGCCTATCAGGTCCAATGTCACGCGCACGTCGTCCTCTTCCAGCGAATCAATGGTCTCCAGCGGTCCGTAAATGAACACGCGCACCACTTCCGTATCCAGGGTGACGGTGAGACCCGGCCCCAGAGCGCGAATCTCCGGCGCGCGGCTGACAATATCACTGGTGAGGATCGGCTCGATTTCCACAGTGACGAAGATCGGCTGCGGCTGGTCCAGGGATATGCCGTTGGGCAGGTTCAGGACGACCTGTTGGGTGAAGGTCTCTTTCAACCCGGAAATGTCTATTGTCTCTGTTTCCAGGCGGCTTAACAAGTTCAGTTGCGTGGGACGGCCCGTGACCAGGATGCTGTCCGGGTCTACGGTGACGTTGAGGAGCCGGTAGCCGTTGGCGGGCGTGCCCTGCCATTTGACGGTGATGGGTTTCTGGGCAAACCCTTCCAGTTCTTCCACGGGGACGGTGACCTGGACAATATCGGTGCTGAGGCTGACGCTGGTTGTGCCGGCAACATTCCCCTGTGCATCGTAGAAAAACGGACGCGGCGACACCACCAGCGTCTCCCGCGCATTATCCAGAAAGACCGTCACACGTGCCTCGTTCAACGCCGTCACGCGGGACTCCGGCCCCGTCACCGTGATTGTGGCCGGCTCCACCACAGGTTGCAAATAACGATGCCCGCCGGCAACGTTGCCGCGAATATCCACATTCACGGGCACTTCGCTGCTGATAATGCGCTCCAGAACCACCGACGCCGTGTTGGGAACCCAACTGACGATTTCCACCTGCTCCTTGTTGATTTCCACCAGAATGGGAACATCTTCACTGCCAAAAGGGGCCTGAGAAAGGTCCACGAAGGCCAAAAAATCATCGGTGGCGAGGTCGGCCAACGCGGACGTTGGCCCCTGGGCGACCAACTGCACGGACTGCGTGGAGATGCTCAACAGCCGACCGTCGGCGGGCAACCCTAATACCTGCACGGGAATCTGCAACAACTGTTGGTCCACCGGATCCGCCTGGCGTACGGCAACAGCCCAGATGACCACGGCCACAATAACCGAGAGGAGCAGGGTGACGATATTGGCTATCAGGCTGCGGAGGATGCGCATCATGTCGGTTTCGCTTCGTCGTCGTAGTTGCCAGGCTAGATTGGACCAATTTTCTCCGGTGAAATTGGTCCAATCTCCAGAGAGCGTTAGTCGTTACTCGTCGTCTTTGTTGGTGCGGTTCTGCAAGAAGGCTTGTAGCATCATTTCCAGCCGGCCGGCGTCCTGGCGGATGATGCGGCCATTGTGCGCAATGGAGATATGACCCGTCTCCTCGGAGACGATCAAGGCGACGGCGTCGCTGACTTCACTGATGCCCAGGGCGGCGCGGTGGCGCAGCCCCATGGAGCGGTCGCTGAGGCTGCTGGTGCTCAACGGCATCACGCAGGCGGCGGCGGTGATCAGATCGCCGCGAATGATCACGGCCCCGTCGTGCAGTTCGGTGTGCTTGTTGAAGATGGTGAGCAGGAGTTCGGGCGATGGCCTGGCCGCCAGCAAGATGCCTGTATCGATGTACTCTTGCAGCCCCGTGTCTCGCTCAAAGATGATCAGAGCGCCGTGGCGGCGCTGCGACAGGCGCAGGCAGGCGCTGGAAACGGCGGTGATGACGGGGTTTTCTTGTTGGCGACGAAAGAGACGGACGTATTGCCCGGTGCGCCCGAGTTGTTCCAGAGCGCGGCGGATTTCGGGATGGAAGATGACGGGGATGGCAAAGACGAGGGCGGGTAGGGTGTTGCTGATGAGCCAGCGTAATGCCGGCAAATCCACCAACGTCAGCCCCACGGCAATTACCAGGCCGACCACGATCACCCCGCGCAGAATTTGCACCGCGCGCGTGCCGCGGATAAGCATGAGGATGCCAAAGATAACGGCTGTCACCAGCGCAATATCCAGGAAATCCAACCAGCCAAATCGTCTGATGAAATAGTCCAAATTTTGCACGACAAACCCCGTCTGGGTGTCAACTCGCTTCGCGCTCACTGCCACGCCGCTTGCTGCCGGCAGAACAGTGAAAGACATTATCGGTCGGTCTGGCGCAAAAAGCCAACCACGATTCGCCGATTGCTTGTCAACGCCACGCCACCTTCCTCACCTTCCCGGATGTTCTATACAGCTTCCAGAAAGGTTTGAAGCCCGCCGAGGCAGGACAAACCGTCTGCCAGGGCAGAGATCACAATTGGCTCTCCAGGCAGGCGCGGCCTCACCGTTTGCCGCCTGCACGATGCGGTCACAGTCAGGGCTTCGGCTGAATCAACTGCCGCAAAAGCTGAATGTACATGGAAACGTTGGCGGGCTTCAACTTGATAATCTTCTGAATCGTGGCGACGGCCTTCTCCGTTTCACCCGCCTCTAGTTGCGCCTCCCCCAGTTTGTCTAACACGTTAATGGCGTCCTGGGTGCGTTTCTGCTGCAAGTAGAGGCGCGCCAGCCGATCCACCAGACCGGGGTCGCGTGGACGTTGGTTAACCATGTCCTGCAAAATGCCCAGCAACTTGCCACCGCGCTGATTCTTAACCAGTTGGATCAGGTAGCGGTCCAGCTCGCGCAGTCCGTTTTCCGGTTGCCCGACCTTGTAGTAGAGGTCGATCAAGGCCATTGCCGTGCGTTCGTCTTCCGGTGCGGCGGCGCGTAGTTCCCGATAAGACAGCAGCGCCCGCCGCCAATCCAGCCGTTCCATGTCGATCTCGGCGACGGCGCGCAGCAGGCGCGCGCGCCAGTTGTGTCGCGCGGAGCCGCGAGGGGCCAGTTTCAATGCTTCCTGGTAGGTCTCGCGGGCTTTGTCCACCTGAGCCAACTGGTAGTAGGAGTTGCCCATGGCCATGTAATGCTCCAGGGAGCGGTCAATCTGGCCGTGTCGCTTGAGCATTTCGATCAGGCGGGCGCGGATGGGGACGTCCAGCGGATTGATTTCCACTACGCGCTCGTAGGCGTTGATCGCCCCATTGACGTCGCCGCGCACGCGGAAGGCATCGCCGATGGTCATGAATTTGACGGAGGCGGCTTCGCGTCGGTCTTGCCGCGCCAACATTTCGCCAAGCTGCCAATGTGCCGGCAAATAATAAGGCGACAACTGAATAGCGCGATAACTTTCCTCAATGGCCGTCGTGTACATGCCCCGCCGCGCATACTCCTGGCTCAAATACAACGATTCCAGCACCTGTTCCGAACCCGCCGTGAGAATATCCCCCAGAATCATCGTGCGGTCGCCGTAGGAAAGCGCGTCCAGCCGCGCCCGCGCTTCCTTCACTTTATCCTCCCACCCCTTCTGGCTGAGGAATTCCACCAGCGCATTGGCGAACGCCGTTGCCTGTTCCGGTTCTCCCTTCGTCAACAGGCTGTCGGATAGATTCTCGTACAGTTCAATCAGGCGATCCGCCTGGTCATGTTGCACCGTGCCCAGGTCCACGATTTTTAACACGGTGATGAAGTGCTCCAGTGCCATGTCGATACGCCCACGCGCGCGATGGCACTCCCCCAGGGAGAAGAGGCTGGCGATGCGGTACTCGTTGTCCCGCACCGACACCTCGAATTGGTGAATAGCGTCTTCAAAACGTAGCTTGTCCTGGTACAACAGCCCCAGGTTGAAGTGAACGGCGGCGCTGCGCAGCCCTGCTTCGATGGCTTGCTCGTAGGCGCTGATGGCTTCATTGGACATGCCCCGCGTCTGGTAATCCAGCGCCTGACTGAGCAACGCATCCCGCTCCAGTTTACTCAAGACGTGCAGATCGTCCCCAAATGGGGCTATCTCCTCTTCTTCGTCGAACAGCTCTTCCGCCAACTGCTCCAGAGCCATGCGGCGGGCTTCCTGTACCGGGCTGACGATTTCGTCATCGCTCATTGCCGACTTGCTGCCGGCATCGCTCATTCCCCCATCCGTCGCCGCGGATTGCTCCTCGGCGGCGACGAAGATTTCCTCGCCATGCTGGATGAGTTCGATGGCCGTGAGGACGTCCGCGTTGCGTGGGTCGAGTTTCAGCGCTGCCTGGCATGTTTGCAACGCTCTGCCGGCATCTCCCTGGTCTTGCAGAACACGCGCGATAGCCAGATACTCCCGGATCGCGGCGCGCACGTTTCCCTGCCGTTGATAAACCGTTGCCAGCCGTTGATGCCCCCCCAGCAGATGGGGGTCCAGACGCACCGCGCGGTGCCAGTTCTCCATCGCCTCTTCCAGCAGGCGCTGGCGCAGCAAAATCTCGCCTATCGCCATGTACGTCTGGCCCGCGTCGGCGGCCAGATGCAGCCGCTCCTGTACCTCGGCTACCTGGCGCAAATAGATGATGTCACCCTGCGAATACCGCGCGGCCAACTTATACCCTTCCAGGGCGCGATCAAGCTGGCCCAATTCCACGAAGGCCATGCCCAGACCCGCGTAAGGAGCCGGTTCCGCGGGAAACTCCGCGATGGCCGCCTCAAATTCGCGCACCGCATCGTCCCAACGTTGATCCCAGCTGAAAGCGTGACCCCGATTCAGCGCTTCTTCATATCGAGATCGGTTATTTGCCACGGGAATCCTCCAAATTTGTGAGGGACGCTATCTTCCACGAATACGACAACCAACCACCAACTGTCAACCGCCAACTGCCCACTATCCCATCAAGCTCACCAGGATCGCCTTTTGCGCGTGCATCCGGTTTTCCGCCTGGGGGAAGAGGACGGAATGGGGGCCGTCGGCCACTTCGTCGGTGATCTCTTCGCCACGATGTGCCGGCAAACAATGCATCACCAAACAGTCCGGGCGGGCATGATTCACCAATGCCTGGTTTATCTGATAGGGCGGGAACACTTGCAGCCGCTGCTGCGTTTCCGCCTCCTGCCCCATACTCGTCCACACATCCGTGTAAATGATGTCCGCATCCCGCACCGCCGCCACCGGATCGGTGATCATGGACACGTCCGTATCCGCCACGCGGAACTGCCGACCCAACGCCAAATCTTCCGTCGTCAATTGGTAGCCGGGCGGCGAGGCCGCCACAAAGTGCATGCCCACTTTCGCCGCGCCAAACAAGAGAGAACGGGCCACATTATTGCTGTCGCCCACATACGCCAGCCGCAGCCCATCCAGATGCCCCTTCGCCTCCAGAATCGTGAACAGGTCGGATAACGCCTGCGCCGGGTGATTGTAGTCGGAAAGACCGTTGATCACGGGCACGCGGCTGTGCGCGGCCAATTGCAGAATGTGGTCGTGCGCGAAGACGCGAGCCATAATGCCGTCCACGTAGCTGGACAAAACGCGGGCCACGTCGGGAATACTCTCCCGCCCCCCCATTTTAATCTCATTTGGAGACAGATAGAAGGCATACCCCCCCAAATGTACCATGCCCATTTCAAAAGAGACGCGCGTGCGCAGGGATGGTTTCTGGAACACCAACGCCAGGTTTTTGCCGCGCAGCCGCGGCTTGTTACCGCCGTCGCGCCATTCCGCCTTTAAGTCACGGGCTAAATCCAACAGGGCGTGCAACTCAGCAGGGGACAAATCAGCAATGCTCAGGAAGTGTTTCAACGCAAAAGCCTCCATATGGTTTGCCAGGGAATAACCATGACGTTTTTACCGGAGCGGAAAAGCAACCCTATCGCTCCTTTAAGCTGACGATGCGGGCCACTTCTGGGGGTGGCCCAACACGGACGAACTGGTGATGGGACATGGTGTTGGTGAGAAGCGTCAGTCCGTTGTTGCTTGGGGAAGGCCTGTCCTGGAATGGAGGGATTCTTCGTAACGGCAAAGCCAGATTGGATCAATTTTCTCTGGTGAAAAGGGTCATTGAGCGCGTGCAATGGGTCCAATCTCCAGAGAGTGTTAGTCGTTACGATTTTTCAACGCCCCCAGCCGTCGCGCAACGGGTAGTACGGACATTCCGTGGCTTGGCTACCAGGCAGGTCGCATATCTGACTAATATACCACAGGCAAGATCATCGGGAAAGAACCATACATAACATATATGCTTGTTTACGGTTTTGAGTTATGGTAAGATAACTCCCATATGTTGGGGGTATGAAAATGCCAGTTAGGATCCACTAGCCCATGCTTTCCTCTCCGGGGTTTTTGTGGGTACTGCAAGCACAAAATAAGGTAGGTGCCGTGATGAGTTTCCTCCAAAAACAGCCGTTATTGACAACGATATTGGCCCTTATTCTTGGTTTTTGCATTGGTTTGTTTCTCTTTGGTTGGTGGCTGACACCGGTGCAGTATAGTGGCGCGGGTCCGCAGGATATGCTGCCGGCATATCAACAATCCTACATCCGCGCACTCGCCGACCTCTTCGCCTTTGACAACAACCAGGAACGTGTCCGTTCCGCCCTGCAAATCTGGCCGGAAGCGGACGCCGCCGCTTGCCAGATGGCTGCCGCATCCGGCGATCCCGCGGACGCAGCCCGCCTGCAGGCGCTGGCCGTCGTCCTCAACGGCGCCGGCTGCGAGCAGGTTGCTCCACCCGCGGAGGCCGCGACGGGGAGCGGAACCCGTTCCCTCTTGATGATTTGTGGCCTTGGGCTTGTCCTGGCTATCCTCGTCGGAGCCATCGTGCTGCTCATGCAGCGGCAGAGTGCCGCCGAAGATGTGTCCAGCGGCAGTGGCTTTGGCGCCACGGGCGAAGTTCCCTCAATGGGACCGCAGGTTGAAACGGATACCGGTGACGTGGAAACAACACCCGTGGCCCGTTTCCGCACCACGTACAACCGAGGACACGACACCTACGACGACTCATTCAGCATTGAAAATGTCAATGGGGAGTTCTTAGGGGAGTGCGGCGTGGGCATTTCGGAGTCCATTGGCGTGGATGCGCCCAAGAATGTGACGGCGGTGGAGGTGTGGCTGTTTGACAAGAACGATATTCGCACCGTCACCAAAGTGCTGATGAGCGACCACGCTTTCTTCGATGAGGCCGTGAAAGCCAAACTGGCTCCCAAGGGTGAACCGGTGCTGGTGCGCCAGGGAGACACGGTCGTGCTGGAGACGGCTTCTTTGATCATCAATGCCGTTGTTGTGGACATGGCCTATGGCCTGGATGAAGGGTTGCCGGAGCAAAGCTACTTCGAGCGGCTGACAATGGAGTTGTCCGCCTGGGCCAAGGAAGGGGATTTTGGTGGCCCGGACATTGAGGGGAAGGTGGATGAGTTGTTGAATTTCTAATGGCCGCCGCTGTTCGGGGCGCGCCGTGTAACAAAAAGGCCGAAGACCGGCGTTGTCTTCGGCTTTTTTGTTGTTTGGGCGTGTTGGGGTTCAGGCGTGCTTGTAGGGGTCGAAGAGTCTTTCCCATTCGTCGAGGGCGTAGCGGTCGGTCATGCCGGCAATATAATTCGTCACCACGCGCTCAACTGTCTGTTCCTTGAGCCGCTGCTGCGTTTTTGCCGGCAGCATTCCCGGCTCGTTCACATATGCCAGAAACAACTGGGAAACAAAATGCTCCGCCTTCGCCTGCATCCGCATCAAGCGATAATGGCGATACATGTTCTGATAGAGAAAGCTTTTTAACTCCTGCACCTGCCCCTGCAACTCATCAGAATACCCCACCACATTGTTGTCGTGCAATTGCAGCTTATCCACCGTGTCTAGCTGGTGCGCTTCCAGGTTAGCGGCCGTCGTGTGCAACACATCTATCACCAGGCGGCCAATTAGCTCCCGAATCACCTGATGCCGCGCGATATCCGTGAAATGGTGATCTTCCCATCCCACCTTGTCCTTCAACCATTGCCAGATCGTCAGATGGCGTAGATCGTCTGGACCAAACAACCCGGCGCGCAAACCATCCTCCAGATCGTGCGCATTGTAAGCGATCTCGTCCGCCAGGTTCGCAATTTGCGCCTCCAGCGAGGGTCGCCGCTCCGGCGCATAGCCCGTAGCATCGCTCTTGTCATATGCCGTCTCATGCTTGATCATCCCTTCCCGTGTCTCATACGTCAGGTTCAAGCCGGGAAACCCAGGATACCGTCGCTCCAACTCCGTCACCACGCGGTAGCTTTGCGTATTGTGGTTGAAGCCCCCGTGACCTTGCATCAACTGGTTCAGAATATGCTCACCGGCATGCCCAAAAGGAGGATGCCCCAGGTCGTGCGCCAGGCAAATCGCCTCCGTCAGGTCTTCGTTGCCGCCCAACCCGCGCGCCAAAGACCGCCCCAGTTGGGCGACTTCCAACGTGTGCGTCAGGCGCGTGCGGAAATGGTCTCCTTCGTAGAAGACAAAGACTTGCGTTTTGTACTCCAGGCGGCGAAAAGCGGTTGTGTGAATGATACGATCCCGATCCCGCTGGAAGGCGGTGCGGGTGGCGGATTCGTGTTCCGGGTAGAGTCGCCCCCGCGAATCGGCGCTCTTCAAGCCATAGGGAGCCAAAATCAGGCGTTCATGCTCTTCTAGTTGTTCTCGATTAAATACCATCGTCTTGTTCCTCAACAGCAGTCCCAGCGTTTATTCTGGGAGGATTTTCACAGTTACCCGCTTGCCATCCCTTTATGACAAGTGTAACATAATCAAAACGGTCAGGCTAAGGAGCGGCAAACGTGGCGGCGGGAACCTGGCCTGAGCGGTCACTTGCTGGTGGACCATTGGTGGATTGCCGCATAACCATCCGCAAAAGCGGCGCGTCTATTCAGACCGCTACCCCCATACTTGTGTTATCCGGGTGATTTATGTCAAGAAAATTGATTATCTTCTTGTTTTTGAGTACGGTTGTGCTGGCTATGGCGACTTTTGGCGTGATGCTGGCGCTTTCGCGGCGTCCATCTACGCCGCCGACGCCCACGCCGCCGACCACGGAGCAGACCGTGGCCCAGTCTGTCGAGGATGGCGCGATGGTTCTGAATGTAGATGGCACGCAGGTGACGGTGAAAATAAACCCGGAGGCGGCAGTTATTCTGGCAAGTGAGGGTTTTGTGCAGGAGGAAATGCCGGCACAAACCCTCCCGGAACTCCCCGCCAATGAACTCGAACAAATCACCGAACCGCCGCCAGAACCAACACTGGCCCCCACCGCCGTGCCCGTCTTCGTTGAACCCACGGCCACCCTCCCCCCCGTCGTCCCCGCGCCTGTGGACCCGGTCATCATCCGCGCCTACACCGTACAGCCAGGGGATACGCTTTACACCGTTGCCGAAAGCCAGATCAGCGGCGTCGCCCTCATGGCTGTGTATGGCATCGCCGCCGATGACCTCACGCCGGGCAATGTCATCCAACTGCCCGTCGCCAATCCCGCCTACTGCCCGGGCTACCGCCCCTACGTGGTGCGCGAAAGTGACACCGTCTACAACATCAGTCATCGCTTCGGCACGACTCCCGATGTCATACGCGACCTCAACCGCCTCGGCGCTGATTACCGCATCGATCTGGCACAAGTGCTGTGCATTCCATAAAATGCCGGCAGATCAAGTCACAACCGTCATCGCCGAAACAACGAACCTCAAGCCCGCACCGCTGACGCCTCATGCCGCCGGCGCATCACCACATGAACACCACAATGAACCGACACACCCTGGCAATCCAACCTTCTGAGTTCGCGGCGCGCACCGCGGCGCTGCTCGCCTATGCCGCGGCGCAAGGGCATCGCGCCATTCTCCTCTTTGATAGCACCAACATCCTTTACTTCACCGGCTTTGCCTTTATCCCCACGGAGCGCCCCATCATCTATGCCCTCGGCACCGATGGACAGCAGGCGATGTTTGTGCCCCGCCTGGAGGTGGAACACGTGCGCAGCATGACGGCTGTGGACCGCGTTTACCACTACCAGGAGTATCCGGGCAGCCCGCACCCCATGCGCCACTTCTATCAGGCGCTGGTGGAGATGGGCATCATCGCCGCCGGCGGCACGCTGGGCGCCGATCATGACGGCTATCCCTGGATTTTCGGTTACGAAGGTCCCCCATTGAGCGAACTCAGCGGCATGACGGTGCGAAACGTTCAGGGGCAGCTCAATCGGATGCAGGCCCGCAAAAGTCCCGCCGAACTCGCCCTCATTCGTGAAAGCTGCAAATGGGCACATCTGGCCCATGTGCTGCTGCAACGGTACACCGCCGTTGGCGTCACGGAAACGGCCGCCAGCCTGCGCGCCAGCACGGAGGCCACGCTGGCGATGATGGACACGATTGGTCCGCTCTACCGCTCGCAGAGCATGTGGAGCAATGGTCCTGGCGCCGGCTATCGCGGCCAGATCGGACGCCATGCCGCCATTCCCCATGCCCTGGCGAACAACATCACGTTTCAACCGGGGGATGTGTTGGTGACGGGGGCCGGCTGCCCCCTATGGGGCTACCATTCGGAACTGGAGCGCACGATGTTTGTGGGGGAGCCTGATGCGCGGCAGCGGGAGATGTTTGCGCATATGATGACGGTTCAGGAGATTGCTTTTGCCGGCATGAAACCAAACGTCCCCTGCAGCGAAGTAGACCAGGCCGTGCGTGCCTACTACGACGCGCACAACTTGCGACCCTACTGGAAACACCACTCCGGACATGCCATTGGCTTGCGCTACCATGAAGGCCCCTTCCTGGACACCGGCGACGACACCCTCTTGCAGCCGGGCATGGTCTTCACCGTGGAGCCGGGATTGTACGTGCCCGATCTCGGCGGCTTTCGCCATTCAGACACCGTGGTCATAACGGAGAATGGCCTGGAAATCCTCACGTACTACCCGCGCCAATGGGAAGCGCTGGTTATTGCCTAGGACGCGCCCCAGACCGGACGGTTACGGCCCGTTCTCGTCCCCTTCATCGGGCAGCCGCACCGTAAAGGAAACATCCGCCGTGCGCACGGTGCGACCATCCGCCTCGCGCCCTTCCGCCCAGAGGCGATGCACCCCCGGCGTGAGCGGCCACCAGGTCTCGAAGGGGGGCGTGGTCATGGTGGCCAGCGGGGTTTCGTCCAACCAGAATGTGACCTGACGAATGGTCGGGTCCGCCACGGCCGCCAGGCGCAGTTGCTGCGTTTCCAGCGGGAGGGCGGGCGAGATGCGAAAGAGGGTGTTGGGGTCGGGATAGATGAGGCGGAGGGTGGTTGTGCCGGCATTTTCCCCATCTCCCACCCCCGCGCCCGCCACCAGCAAATCATCCAGCAGCACCAGCCCCTGCGCGCGCGCCCACGGATGTAGCGCCGGCGGCAGGTCCAACACAATCTGCGTCTGACGCAGCGCGGCAGGCGTGTCCGCATCCGCCAGCAACCCGGTTGCCCTATTCAACGTCACCTGGCGATAAAATGTGTCGGGCGTGGTCGGTTCCGTGCCGGCAATAAACCACTCCATCCGCCGAAAAGGACACGCCTCCGTCGGCAGCAGCCCCGACAACGCGCAGATCTCCACCGCCGTGAGGCCGGAGGGCTGCGGGAACGCCTTGTCCGGCCGGCCCACCAGCGCTGCGCGCATAAACGTGTGCCAGATCGGTCCCGCGCCGCTGATGCCGCTGACATTCTCCATCGGCTCGTTGTTCGCATTCCCCACCCACACGCCCACCGCCAGGTCTGGCGTATACCCCACCGTCCAGTTGTCATGAAAATCGTTGGTCGTGCCCGTCTTCGCCGCCGCGATGCGCCCGATGTTCAGCACGCTCTCGCCGCCAAAGGAGAGACGACGGGCATCGTTGTCGCTGAGGATGTCGCTGATCAGCCAGGCCACGCGCGCGTCCATCACCTGGATGGGATTGGCCGGCGCAGCCGTGTAGCGCAGCGCGCCGCTGCTGTCGCGCACGTCCAGGATCAGGGCGGGCTGGATGCGGAAGCCGCCGTTGGCGAAGGCGGCGTAGGCCGTGGTCAGGTCGAGCAGGCTGACGGCGCCGCCCCCCAAAGCCAGGGAAAGGTCGTAATCTTCAGCAGGAGCGGGGAATGTGAGTCCGAGATTGCCGGCATAATCCATCGCCCCCTGCACGCCCACCGCCTCCAACGTCAACACGGCGGGAATATTCAACGAAGACCCCAGCGCCGTGCGCAACAGCACCGGGCCATGCTCCTCCCGGTCATAATTGACGGGCACGTAAGACTCGTCCTCGTGCGTGCGGAACGCCGTGCGCACGTCCAACAGCAGCGTGGCCGGCGTCCACGGCGTGGGCTTGTCCGGCGACAGCGCCGCCGCATAAATAACGGGCTTCAGCGCGGAGCCGGGTTGTCGCGGCACGACGGCCATGTCAATCGCCCCGCTAATGGTCTCGTCAAAGTAGTCTGGGCTGCCCACCAGCGCCAACACCTGCCCATTGTTTGGGTCAAGAGCCACCAGCGCCGCATTATGCGCGTTGTGGCCGGGGCCGCCGTCGGCGGGCTGGTTCAGGCGCGTAAGCTGCTCGCGGATAATCTGCTCCGCGCGCGTTTGCCAATCCAGGTCCAGCGTCGTGCGTACAATCAGGCCGCCGCTCTCGTAAACCGCTTGCGGCGCAAACAGGCCATCTAACCGCGCCTGTACCAGGGCCACAAAATGGGGCGCATTGACCGGGTAGGGCGTGGTCGCGTAGAAGAGGGGTTCCCGCGCCGCCAGATCGTGCTGCTCTTGGGTGATGCTGCCGGCATTCAACATCAGACCCAGTACCACAAGCTGCCGCGTCTTCGCCGCTTCCGGGTTGACGAATGGGTTGTAGGTAGCGGGGGATTGCGTCAGGCCCACGATGAGGGCGCATTCCGCCAGCGAGAGGTCGGCGGCGGACTTGCCAAAGTACGTCTGCGCCGCCGCTTCCACGCCATACGCCATGCCGCCGTAATACATCTGGTTCAGGTAGAGCGCCAGGATGTCGTCTTTGCTGAAAGCGCGGGCCACGCGCCAGGCGAGCCAGCTTTCGCGTAGTTTGCGCGTGAGGGTGCGCTGCCCCCGCTCCTCCGCCCCCATCAGCAGGTTGCGGCTCACCTGCTGCGTGATGGTGCTACCGCCCGCCAGCACCTCCCCGCCGCGCAGGTTGATCCAAAAAGCACGCACAATGCCCACCACGTCAACGCCCGGATTGGTGTAGAAGCTGCCATCTTCGGTGTCGATGGTCGCCTGCCGCAGTTGTCGCGGAATCTGCGCCAACGGGAGGACGATGTTGCGCCCGCTGTTGGCGTCAATGACATCGTAAAGCAGGCGGCCATTCCGGTCCGTGATGCGCACGCTGGGCTGCCAGCGGTGCGCCGCCAGATCGCGCGGGTGGGGCAGGCCGCCAAAGAGGACGTTGTACGCCAGTGCGCCTCCACCCACGATCAAAACGAACGCCAGCAGCAGCCCACGACGCAGTCTCTTCATAGGGTTCGTTCGAGAGTTACGTTGGATTTTCCCACAAGCAAGAACCCTTCCAGCGCATCCGTCATTTCCAAATCTATTAACGGATGCGCCCATATGGGCAGTATAGCAGAAATGGGCTCCGCCTGTCTGCTCGTCTTGTGGACGATTTCCCGCCGTTCTTCGCGTCCGTCGGGCACGATTCCGATGACGGGCTGCCGCCCGCGGTCTACCCCGTGGGCGCCACGCCTAGCCGCTGATAAACGGTGGCGCGCTCCTCGCGGAACTGGCGCGTGTAGAGGCGGTAGTAATGCCCGCGGGCGCGGATCAGTTCCGCGTGCGTGCCCATTTCTTTGATGCGGCCCGCCTCAATGACGAGGATGCGGTCGGCGCGGCGGATGGTGCTGAGGCGGTGGGCGATGATCAGGCTGGTGCGCCCCTGCATCATCACGTCCATGCCCCGCTGGATCAGGGCTTCGGTGAGGGTGTCCACGGAGCTGGTGGCCTCGTCCATGATGAAGATTTGCGGTTCGGCGAGGATGGCGCGCGCCAGGCTGATCAACTGCTTCTGTCCCACGGAAAGCAGGTTGCCGCCTTCCCCTACGTTTTCGTCGTACCCTTTTTCCAGGGTGGTGATGAAGTCGTGCGCGCCGGCCAGGCGGGCGGCGGCCATGATCTCTTCGTCCGTGGCGTTCAGGCGTCCGTAGCGTATGTTCTCGCGGATTGTGCCGGCAAATAAATGCGGCGTCTGCAATACCATGCCAATACGAGACTGGATCGCCTGCTGCGTCAAATCCGTGTAATCGTGCTCCCCAATCAGAATACGCCCCGCCGTCGGTTCGTAGAAGCGCGCCAGTAGATTGACAATCGTTGACTTGCCGCCCCCCGTCGGCCCCACCAGGGCAATCGTCTCCCCCTGGCGAATGCGCAGGTCAAAGTCCGCCAACACCGGCTTGCCCGCCTCATACTGAAAGCCCACTTTCTCAAAGAGAATATCGCCGGCCACAGACCCGGGATCGATGGCCGTGGGCTTGTCCTGGACATCCGGCAAGGCGTCCAGCAGCGAGAAGGCCCGTTCCGCGGAGGCGATGGATTGCTGCATTTGCGCATAGACCCGCGCCATTTCCTGCACCGGCCACAGCATGAAGGTGATGTAGCTGATAAAGGCTTGAATATCACCCACCGTCATCGACCCGACGAGCGCCAGCCGCCCGCCGTACCAGACGACGGCCCCCACGCCCGCCGCCGTGATCAACTGGACCACGGGCAAAAACAGCGCGGACAGCCAGGCGGCGCGGAACGAGGCCTGGTACATATCATCCGTGAGCGTCTGGAACTCAAGCAAGTCGCCTTCTTCGCGCGCCAGCGACTTCGTTACGCGCACCCCCGTGATGTTTTCGTTGAACGCGCCCGTAATCTTGGAGTTGACCTTGCGTACCAGGCGGTATTCTCGCAGAATCTTGCGCTTGAATTCCGCGGCAACGATCACCAGTATGGGCACGCAAAGCAAGGCGACCAGGGCCATGCGCCAGTTGATGGCCAGCATGAAGATCGCCGCCGTGGTAATGCTCATCACGCCCCAGGTGACGTCCAGCAATCCCCAGGTGACCAGCTCGGCGATGCGCTCCGTATCGGACGTGACGCGGGACATGATCCAGCCAACGGGCGTGCGGTCGAAATAGGAGAAGGAAAGCGTTTGCAAATGGTTGAACATCTGCCGCCGCAGGTCGTAGCGGATGCGCTCGCCGAGAACGCCGGCCAGGTAGATGAAGGTGAAGACCAACCCCGCCTGGACGACCATGATGCCCCCGTAGCGGACAAGAAGCTGAACCAAGCGCGCCTGGTTCTCCGCGACAATGCCTTCGTCAATAATCAGCTTGCTCAAGTACGTGAAGTATGAGTCTACCAACGAAGCCAGGGAGATGGCGACGAGAAAACCAACCAGACGGGGCCAATGGGGACGCGCCTGCGCCAGAATACGCAGCACCGTCTGGCCGTTAAACTGGGTCTCGAATTCTTCTTCTTCAAAGTAAGCGTCGCTCATAAATCACTCGCTGTTTGCGCGCCACCAAGCGGCAACCATCAACTGACAATCTTCAGGTATGGCGTTGCGCAAACCTGGTCTGTGTTCAAGAATCCGCTGAAGCGTCCACTCCGGAGTTGAGGCTTTAGCCGGGTCACTCCGGAGTTGAGGCTTTAGCCGGGTCCACTTATCCTTTTGCGGGTTAGAAGGTCACTTCAAGCGTATCCAACAATGCCGGCATCTATTCTTGGATGCGCCCTATCCGCTTTTCTCAAACGAGTGCGCCAGATCCGCTTCCAATTCTTCCTCAATGCGTGACTGCAGTTCGAATATCTCGCGGTAGGGACCATCTTCGGCCAGCAGTTCCGCGTGGCGACCAAATTGCACGATCTGCCCCTTGTCCAACACCAGGATCAGGTCCGCGTTCATCACCGTCTGAATACGGTGGGCGATAATGAAAGTGGTGCGTCCGGGCAGGAGCAGATTGAGCGCATCTCGAATGGCCGCTTCCGTCTCCGTGTCCACGGAGGAAGTGGCGTCGTCCAGAATGAGAATGCGCGGGTCTTTGAGCAGTGTGCGCGCCAGGGTGACGCGCTGCTTTTGCCCGCCAGAAAGGGTAACGCCCCGTTCGCCTACGAGCGTGTTGTAGCCGTCGGGAAAGGTGAGGATGACGTCATGGACGGCGGCGGCGGTGGCGGCGGCAATCACCTCTTCTTCGCTTACGGACCGGTCTACGCCGTAGGTGATGTTCTCACGGATGGAACGGGAGAAAAGGAATGGCTCTTGCTGCACAATGCCTATTTGCTGCCGCAGATAGTGTGGCGGATAGTCGCGCAGTTCCACGCCATCCAGGGTGATGCTGCCTGCCGTGTAGTCGTAGAAGCGGGGCAGCAGGTTCACCAGCGTGGTCTTGCCGGAGCCGGTGGAGCCAATAAGGGCGATCGCCTGACCTGGGGAGGCGTGGAAGGTAATGTCTTGCAGGACGGGTGTCTCGTCGCCATAGGCAAAGCCTACGTTGTTGAAAATGATGTCGCCCTGAATGGGGCCATCGGGTTGGTGGACGCCATCGTAAATCGGTTCCCGGTCGGCGCGGATGATGTCCACGACGCGCCCAAAGGAGACGACGCCGGTAGACAGGTCAACGATGAGACGCCCCAGGTGGCGCATGGGCCAGATGATCCAGCCGAGAATGCCCAGATACGCGAGGAAGGTGCCGATGGAGATTGTGCCGGCAATTGCCAGCCGCGCGCCAAAGTAATAGCCAATCAACAACTGCGCCCCCACCAGCAAGTCAGACGAAGGCCAGAAAGCCGCGTGCATGATCAACAAGCGCCGTCCGCGCTGGAAACGCTCCCAATTATCCTGCTCAAACTTATCTTGCTCATACGCCTGCCGCGCAAACGCCCGCACCACGCGAATACCGCTCAGATTCTCTTGCAGCGTCGTGGAGAGCTTTGCTTCCTGCTCCTGAAACGCCTCGTACAGGGCGGAAAGACGGCGGAAAAACAGCACGGACGTGCCCAAGACGATGGGAATGAGAACGACGGAAACGAGGGCCAACCGCCTGTTGAGCGTGAGCAAGGCGATGAAGTTCACAAAAAAGAGGAGCGTAATGCGGCCCACGCCGATTGCCTGGTCCTGGTAGAAGCGGCGCACCTGATCAACGTCGGAAGTCGCCCGTTGAATCAACTCGCCGGCGGCGGTGTGGTCGTGGTAAGTGAAGGGCAGGCGTTGGATGTGGTCATAGAGATAGTCGCGCAGGCGGCGGGTGATGCCCTCGGCGGCGGCGGCGGACCAGCGCCCGCTGAAGTAGGTGAAGACGCCCTGGAAAAAGGCCAGAGCGAGAAAACCCGCGGCCACCAGCGGCAGTTGTCCGCGCATCTCGGGCTGGCCCAGGACATTGTCCGTGAAGTAGCGAATGAGGTAGTAGAACGCGGTGCGGGCAACGGCGGCCAGACCCACTGCAAGGGTCGCGCCGAAGTAGAGCCAGCGAAAGCTGGTCAACAGCCGCCACATACCGCGTAACCGGTTAGGTGTAACGATTTGTTTGTGGTCGAATGAAGATGCCGATGCGGTCATGCTTAATCCTTGCCGGGACAGACAGAAGGTTCTTGCGGAGCAAGAGTGCTGCACAAGGGTATCCTGTTCGCATGGCGATTACAACTGGACGGTAGGACAGGTGCGACGGGTCTCAATCAGGCGTAGTACGCGCTACGTTCTGTGGATAAAGAGCCGATTTTCGTGGATAAGACATTTGTTCTGTTGATAACCCATATCATAACATAGGATGGGATGCCGGCCAATATACTTTTCCTAATGTGCGCCGCACCCGTGGATGGTGCATAATTACACACACCTTCCCGGAAGCTATTTTGATGGGGAATGGATCGAGCTTCCGGGAAGGTTTAGACGATTCATGACCACCTTCCCGGAAGCTGTTTTGATGGGGAATGAATGGAGCTTCCGGGAAGGTTTAGACGATTCATGACCACCTTCCCGGAAGCTGTTTTGATGGGGAATGGATCGAGCTTCCGGGAAGGTTTAGACGATTCATGACCACCTTCCCGGAAGCTGTTTTGGTGGGGAATGAATGGAGCTTCCGGGAAGGTTTAGGTTAAATGAAAAACTGGTGGAAAAACCCGGGCCGTCGTTTTGGCCTCCTCACATCTGGATTCGCCCTTCTCTTCATGGCACTCGTCTGGCGGCAGCAGTGGCTGCCGCCGCTGCCGGCATGGCTCGCAGGCATCACCCTGGTGACGTTCTTTACATTTGGCTACGATAAGGCCATCGCCGAAACGCCGCGCACGCGCATCCCGGAAATTATCCTGCTCTTTTTAACGTTTATTGGCGGCACGGTGGGGGCTGTTGCCGGCATGTTCCTCTTCCGACACAAAACCGCCAAACGCAGCTTCCAACTCAAATTCTGGCTCGCCGTTTTGCTTCAGGTTGTCCTCGTGGCCGCTTACGTCATCTGGCTGCGCCCCCAATAAAAAAGGTGCGCCGCACTTCTCAAGTGCGGCGCACCTTTTTGATTTCTAACTGCCACCTACCCTCAGGCGAAAACGAGCCAGGTAAGCGCGGAAAGCGGGTGTATTTGCCGGCAGCCCATACCGCCAGAGCAAATAAGCGCGGTTGGGGAAGAGCTGCCGCCAGGTATAACACAGCCGCAGCCGCCAGTTGGGGAGCGTCAGCCCTGTGCGCGCCACTTTTAGCCACTCACGCCGCTGTGCGCGCTGAAACCAGCCCTGCAGCGGTCCCGCTCTTAGCCCCTCGATGGCGGCGCGATGCGGGGGCGGAATAGGCGCGTGCCAGGCCTCCATGCACCAGCGCAGCGTTTCCCGCGCCGCCAGCCCTAACCCACACGCCGTCGCCCGCGCCAAAAACGCATCCCAATCCACTGCGCAGCGGCGCAGCAGATGCCCCACGTCTGGCCCCACGCGCACCAACTGCCCTTGATGATGGTAGAAATGGTGGGCGCACAGGTGTAGCAGTTGGTCTTCCGGGCAAAGGACGCGCACGGGCAGGCCATCCAGCGCCGCCAGTTGGCTGCGTCGGCGCAAATCCGCTTCGGGCCAGCGGCGCGCATAGTAGGGGATGTCCAGCAGCGCCCAATGCAGTTCGACGGAGACCGGTTGCCAGCCGCGCCGCTGCAACAGCCGCTCGTTCCAGAAGAAGCCGGATTCGTTGGCGAAGGGGAGCGGTTGGAGGGGCAAAAACCCGACCCGCGCCAGGCAATCCTCGGCGGCGGGCAGGGCGGAGAAGGGGATGAGCAGATCGAGGTCGCTCATGGGGCGCAGCGCCGGATTGTCGTAGACGACGGCGAGCAGGGCTGTGCCTTTGAGGAGGATGGGTTCGATGCCGGCATTTTCCAAAGCGCGCAAAGCCGTGGCAAACTGAGGCAGCAAATAAGCATTCAGCAAGCCCGCCTGCGCGTATTCTTGTCGCAAAGCCGTCAGCACGTCCGCCGACGCTTCCCCCGCCGGCAAATCGCGCGCCACGTCATACAGCAGCGAGGCCAACCCCAGCGCCGTGGCCTCCGCCGCCAGCGCCGGCCAATGAACCTGGGGACGAATCGCCGCCCACGTCGCGGCGGCTTGCGGCGCGTACCGGCTGGCCAGCGCCAGCCGCAGCGCGGGCGAGACGCGCGGGGGCATCTGTGTCATGACCAGAGGCGTCCCGGCAACGCGGCGGGGTCCGTCAGGTCAAAAGACGCATATTGGGCGGCGTGGGCGGGATCGGTGTTGAGGATGTTGCCGGCATATTCCACCCAGGCGTGTGCTTGCAGATGGGAGGAATGCCGGCATACACCCAACCGCAATTCTGCCGCATACCCCCGCCGTCGCAGCCACGTCCACAGCAGCAAAGAGCGCTCCAGGCAAGTGCTGCGGAAAGGCAAATAGTGTGCGGCGATATGCACCAGGCGCGCCAGATGATGTGGTTCGACCGGAGTGGCGGGGAATGCCGGCATTCGCGCCAGTCGGTCCCAGGTGCGCGCCAATCCACGCCAGCGCAGCCAGCCCGCCACCCAAATCAATCCCAGCCACGCGATGATTAATGCCGGCAGCATCCTCCAGGAAACCTCATCACCGACGGGGATAACGCGCTCCATTATGACGCCTCCTCCAGGAGCAGCGTCACCAGGTCCGCCGCCGCCAACGTCTCTGCCAGTTCCCGCAGGTCACGCGCCAGGGTCGCCTCGTCTACCTCGTACTCGGCCAGCAACGCCAGGACAATGGCGCTCAGGTGATTTTGCGGGGGCAGCAGTTGCCAGAACCGCGTGCCCACGCTGTTCAGCCCATAGTATTGCCCCGTTTCCAGGTCGAGCAACACGGATTCCCCGTCCAGTTCGCGGAACAAAACGTGGGGAGATGGAATGATTAGGAGGGAGGACATTGATTGGAAGGCAGAAGGTAGAAGGATGAAGGGGGGGTTTGGGGGCGGGGGGGTGGGTGGTTAGTAGATGCTGGACGTGGGGGAGTGCGTTGCGTTGGCGGGGGTATTGGAGACGATTGGCGCACAGTTTTGCGCCCAGTTGTGTGCAAAAATCGAAATGGCGCGCCAGCAAGGGGGGCGGGAACAGTTTCGCGGCAATGGTGTGGCGCGCCAGCAGGAGCGCGGTGTCCACGGGAGTGAGGGGGGACAGTGTGAGTTCTCCCTCTGCCAGCACATAAACAGCGCGCAGGGGGAGAGACGTGGCGGTGGTTGTAACCGGTAGCGGCTGCGGAAAATGCGGCCAGCACCACGCGGATGCGGTGACGGGCAGCACGTCGTCTACCAGTCGCGGCCAGGTTGGTGACAGATAAGCGGCGAGGGTTGATTTGCCTCGTCCTGACTCGCCCAGGAAGGCAATGGCTTGCTGTTCCACGATGACGGCGCTGGCATGCAGGCAAAAGGTGCCTTGTAATGCCAGCGCCAGCACGAGGGCGGAACTAAGCAGGGGGTGTGGTGGCGTGGGAGAGGGGGAGGAGGATGCCGGAATTTCCTCTATCAATCGCCCCCTATTCCCCACCACAACGACGCCCCCATCCTCGCCGGAAAGCCAGATAGCGTCCGCCGTCGTCTGGCAGGTGACCCGCCGTAGCGCGCCTCCCAGGAGACCCACGTCCGCGAAAACAGCGCCGCTTTCGTTTGACCGGCGAGGACGCGGCCATGCGGGAACGGGGTGCGGCGGCAACAACTCCGGTGCGTGTGGCAGCGCAAAAGGGGCGAGATCGGCGACCGGCTGGCTGCTAACAAGCGTCTGTCCGGCAACCTGATAGGCGCGGGGGGCGGGAGCCGTATCCGTGGGTGGCAGCCAGAGTGTAATCACAGGCCAGAGCGTTCGTTCCCGTGAAAGTTATTCATGCGTAGGGCGTGCCATGTTGGACGAAAACGATCCCGGATAACGCCAACTTTTACCCGTGTCTATCCGCGTTCGTCCGCGTCCTGTTTCCAGGCCAGCGTCAACTGCTGCGGAACCCGAACCCTTGCCCACTCTCAAATTCAGGGGCGGGGGATGGGCTGAGCGTGAGGTCGCGGACGTCGCCATAATGGGTGAGTCCCGGTTTCGCGTAGGGCTTTTTCACCGGAGTGGGCGAGGGCGTATCGGCCTGTTTCTGGAGGGGGACATGCGGTTCTGAGTGATCAGTCATCAATGTTCCTCAAGCGTTATGGGGGATCGGTTATCGTTTGCGCCCGGCGCGGGCCAGAAGCGCCGCAACCACAGTTCCAGGCTGAGGCAGAGCCAGAGGAAAGCGCGATTTTGCGGCCAATCGGGGCCAAATGCAAGCGCCCGGCGCAACCAATCGGCGCGCACAAACTGCCGCCGCACGATCTGGGGTTGGGACAGGATGGCGCGCACGGCGCTCTGTTCCCGGTGCAACAGCCCTTTGTCTAGCAGGGGGGCCAGGCTGGTTTTGTCCGTGCGTTCGCGCACAAGGGCGGGCAGGTCGGACTGCATGGCCTGGCGCAGCACCCACTTGGAGCGATGGGGGCGGCCCAACTGGTCGGCGGGAATGGCGAGGGCGAATTCCACCAACCGCCGGTCCAGGAAGGGGTCTATGGCTTCCAGGTTGTGCCGGTTGTAAAGCTGCCGTGCCGCCGCTATGCCCTGGGGAATGACGCTCAACGTCAGGTGACGATAGCGTGGCCATTGACCCGGCGCGGGGAAGGCGGCTTCGCCCAGAATCTGATCACGGCGAGCGGCTAGTCCGGCGCGACGGATCAGGTCGGGGTGGAGGGCGGGATTGAGTGGCAGCAGGGGGCGCGGTCGCCAGCGGCGGTAGGCGTAGCGGACGCGCCAGGGGAGGAAGGGGCGCAGACCGTATTCCCATACGTCCTGGCGGGGGTTGATGGTGGCGCGGTGGTGGCGGAAAATGCCGGCAATTTGCCCCCAACGACCATCCCGTAGCATATCTAGTAGCCAGTAGCGGCTGCCGGCAAAAAGCAGATCGCCATAGTGCCCCGTCAGCAGAATGCGACACCCTGCCTGTTCCGCCGCCTGCATCACCGCCAGCGGCAGGCGCACAAAAGGGTCCGCCATGACGAAGTCCCGCTGCAACGGCCAGGTGGGCAGGTCCGCCAGCGGCCATTTGTCGTCCCCGTTGATGAAGGTCGTAGGCAAATCATACCGCGCCGCTACGGATTCAATCATAGCCCGTTCGTCGCACTCTGGCAGCGCGTCAAAGACGTAGGAGAAAGCGTGCAGCCGCCGCGGCAGGCGGGGGGCGGCCAACGCCGTCACCGCCGCCGAATCAATGCCGCCGCTGAGCGAAACGCCGACTAATCCTTGTGCCGGCAGGCGGCATCTCACTGCCTCTGCAAGCAGTTCGTGGAAATGGTCCGCATAGGCCTCTGGGCGCGCATAGCGCAGCCGTCGTTGGGGATCGGCATCCCAATGACGCCAGCAGCGCACTTCCGTCGCCGTAATCAGCAGGCTGTGAGCGGGCGGGCAGTAGTAGATGTCCTCGTAAAACGTTTCCGCGTGTTCATGCCAGAGAAACGCCAGGTAAGCGGCTACCTTACCCTCGTTCAGCCGGGGAACGAGGGTCGGATGCGCCAGGATTTGCTGGATTTCGGAAGCAACGAGGGCGTGGCCGGCATCAACGTAGTAGCAAAGATCGCGCACGCCCAGGGCGTCGCGGGCGGCGAAGAGGTGTTGGCAGCGGGTGTCCCAGAGGGCAAAGGCGAAGTCACCCAGCAGATGCGTGGGCGCGGCTATGCCCCATTTCTCATAAGCGAGGAGAATGAGTTCGCTGTTCGGGGCAGCGAATCCGCGCCGGGGATGGAGTACGGCGACCAGGTCGGCGCGGTTGTCGAGGCGGGCGTCGGCGGTGATGAAGATTGTGCCGGCATCATTGGCGTGCGGGCAGGGAGCGGTGACATGGGGCGCATACCCAAAGTGCTGATGCGCCAGGGCAATCGGGCCTTGCTGCCAGATGGCTTCGCCCTCTGGGGCACGGTGTGGGCTGGCGGCCAGCATCGTGGAAACAAGGGTCGGGTCTACGGGTTCGCCACGGCGATTTAGGAGAGCGAGGATGGCGCTCATGTAAATGGGAGAGAAGGCGCGGCGCACTTTTGCAGTGCGCCGCACCGTATTGAACGGCCTACGGCGCAACCATCAACGCGGGATCGCCGAGGAGGGTCCAGCCGAGGAGAACATCGGTGAGATCGGGGTTGGTTTGGGCCAGGTCGGATTTGGCTTCCTGGATGGCCTGGCCGATGGTCATGCCGGGTTGGCTGAGGCGGGGGATGAGCCGTTCGCCGAGGGCCTGGTCGGAGGTGCTTTCGGTGATGGTGGATGCGCCGAGGACGGCCGCCGCGCCGCCGCCATTGTGCAGCATGAAGGCGTGGGAGAGGGTGTCGGCGGCCGGTTCGACGAAGTAGGTGTTCCAGCAGCCGTATTGGGTGACGATGGTCGGGCGGTCGGCGTTGGTGAGGTTGGCGGCGTCGCTGGCGTTGAAGAGACCGGCGAAGGTCCAGCTATCGGGACCGGAGTGGCCGAAGTAGCTGGTGAGGGCGACGCCGTTGTTGATGCTGTCGAGGAGGAGGGCGCGGGCGTCGGAGAGGCCGAGGGTGTCCATGTAGGCGGTGGTGATGTTCCAGCCGGGGGCGAGTTGGGAGATGAGGTAGTCACTGCTGTCGGTGAAGGAAATGCCGGCATCCACCTCATCCGCCGCGAACACCCCTGTAAAGCCGTAATCCTTATTCACATACGCCAGCGTCTTGGACACAATGTTGTCCAGTTCCGCTCCCGTGCGCACCGGCAGGCGACCAAGAGGCAGGTCCGGCAGCCGGTCGCCATCCACGTCCACATACAGCGCATCCACCGGCGCGAACGTCGCGTACGGTCCCGTGGCCGCGTAGAGGGAAGGAATGAAGCTCATCGAACCAATGCCCAGGTAATCCAGGTAGTCGTAGGTGTCGCCGCCCACGAGCAGCACATACTGGATGCCCATGTTCTCCGCCGCGTAGCGAATGTATCGCTGGATGGCATATGGATCGAACTCGTTGTCGCCAAACTGGGCGTACACGTCGTTCACATCCACAACTTTAACGGCCATGCCCTGCGACTCGTGGTACTGCACCAGGGGCGCCAGTCCGGCGATGAAGTGAGGATGAGCAATCATGAGGTAGTCGGCGCTGCCGCCGGTGATGTCGTGGTAAGGCTGCCCCAGGGCCAGGGTGGGCGTGGCCACAGCCGGATGGCTGCTGATGACGTAGGTGGCGCGCCACGGCAGGCCGCGGAAGGTGAGGCGGTAGGTTCCGTCGCCGTTGCCGGCAATTTGCGCCTGCGTGATGCGGGTAACATTCCCACCAGAAAGGCGGTAGATGGCGGCTCCCGCGCCGGCGGGCAGCCCCGTCACCTGCAACACCTCGCCCGCCGCCTCGAACGTCAGCGCCCCATCGCGGACAACAAACGCGCGTGGATAAGTGAGGCTGATGTGATCGAGAATAACCATGTCAAACATCGTGCCCAGGTCGCCCGGCAACGTCAACGTCACCACGTTATCCCCTTCTTGCAGCAAGCCGGGCGGCAACACAACCGTGATAGGATGGCCGACCACGCCATCGAAGAACTCGTCCGCCACCGGTACGCCATTGACGGCCACCTGGATGTGATGGTCGGGCGATTCATCCCACTCGTTCAGCCCCCACACATCTACCGTGAGCGTGGCGGCAGCCGCCCCGTCTACGAGATGGTCAACGGGCAGCGTGTAATCCTGACTAAAAGGTGCGCCATAGGCCAGCAGCGCCGTGTCGTACCAGGGGTCTCCATTTTGCGCCAGGAAACTGTAGGCATTTTCCGCGCCTGTGGTCACCGTGTCCATGTAGAATGCCGGCGGCGTGCCATTGGGTATGGGGTTGTTGTCAAAGCTGACCCAGGTGTTCGCCATCGCCGCGTTTAGGGTGTACACGTTGGTGTGGGTGTATAGCGTATCCAGCGCCCGCCCGTAGAATTCGATGACGGTGTTTGGACCAACGACGCCGCGCGGCTGCGCGTAGATGGGCACGGGTTGGCCCTGGTCAAAGAGGCTGAGGCGGCGCACCGGCAGCCCGGCCAGGTCAATACCCAGGTTGAGCAAATCCTGATAGGTGATGCGGTAGAGACCGTCCGCGTGGACTTGCACCTGGATGCCGCCACCGGGGTTGAGCGCCAGGCCGGGCGTATTGTGGCGGGCGTCGGTGAATTCCGCCTGTGTTTGTGGCAGGATGTCTTGTCGGCGTGCGGCGGCCTGCGCGTCGTGTTCGGCGCGGATGGCGTCCCAGTCAATGGCTTCCGGTTTTAGCTCACGACCCGCGGGTTGGCCCAGTTTGAAGGGACCGTGGAGGCGCGTATCGCCGCGCACGTCCACATCTTCCACATAGAAGGTATCCCCGGAGACGCCGGATGCCGCGTAGCTGTACGCTTGCGGGCGAGTGGAATCAATCGTTGCCGAGGGGATGATCTGCTCGTTGAGGCGTTGGAGGCCGTTGTCCGTCACGACGTACAGGTTGAAGCCGGCGTTGCCTGTTTCTGTGGCCGTTTGCCAGGTGAATCGCACCTGGTCGCCCACGCGCTCGCCGGCGAAGGCGGAAACGGTGACAGGCACGACGCCCAGTTCGCAGGCGTGGGCAAGGACGTTGGGGGCGTAAATCGTGCTGAAGGCGATAGGGGGTGACCCATTGAGGTAGTAGTCGAGTGGGATGGAGGAGTAGATGACTTTGCCCAGGCCATATTGGTAGGAGAAGGTGACGATTTCGTCCGGGTTGCCACGGGTGAGGATGAGGCGGGCGGATTGGGGAAGGGAGGCGGCGGCGGTGAAGCCGTGTGAGGAGGAGCTGCCGCCGTCGAGAGAGCCGTTGTCGAGGACGCCGCCGGGGCCGTCGGTGACGTAGGTGGTGTAGTCGCGGATGTCTATGTTGGAGCCGTCGGCGAAGTCGCGCAGGATGTTGAAGCCGCTGCCGCCGGGGAGGATGGATTCGGCGCCGTCTACGTAGCGGTCGTGGATGATGAGGGACATGCCGGCATAAACCGCATCCGCCACACTATCCAAACGACTCACATACTCCGCTCCATAAGCGCCATTATCAGGATTTTGCACAAACAAAATGTCAATGTTCTGCAGATCGGCGCTCGTCAGATCATTCAGTTGAATAGCCGTCATTCGCGCCGTGTTAATCGGCGCCACCTGGTTTGCGTTACCGCTCCCCACGCCCATGTCGTAATAGCCCACATTGGTACAGCCGTTGCTGGTGTACGTGATACGTACATTATCCACCAGCCAGCCAAAATAGTTGTTGGCAATGCTATCCAACGAGTCAAAACGGAACTGCAGGCGGATGCTTTGACCAATGTAGCTGTTCAAATTGAAACTGCGCGTATACCAGACCCCTTCCTGGTTCCCTTCGCCCAACAGCGTGTAGCTTCCCCCGCCATTGGTGGAGATTTCCACGTATCTGTTGTCATAAAAACAGTCGCCGCCGCATTCGCTTTGCTCATAGCTGTCAAAGAGCAGGGTCACATTAGTCGCCCACGGAGGAATAGGCACGTCATTGTTTAGCGTCAGCGAACCGGAAGTTGTTCCCACGTCAAAGTTGCAGATGTTGTTTTGCCCGTAGTAGGCGGCCTGGTTGGGCGTGGGGAAAGGCGCTTTGCTGGCCCCACAAGTTTCACTCTGTGTTTCCAGATTCCAAAGGCCGCCGGGCGTCCATTTAGAAAGACCATCTTCAAACGTGTCATAAAAAATGTAAGGGCCTTTGGGGTAGACGTAACGCACGGCCACGGGGGCGGAAATGTTGGATGTGCCATACTGATATTGCAGCCCGATAGTGCCGGAGGCGTTCTCAATGCCCGCCGAGTGATTCCCGCCGTCAGATGGCGCGGCGGCGTAGTGGACTTCGATGTTGTTCGTCGTCTCGTAGAGCTTATACTGCATCGTAACAGCATTACCGGTGCCGTAATGCTGTATATCGTTGAACTCCACGAGCATACGGCGATACGGATAGGTTCCCAAAAGCTGGTAGCGAATTGTGCCGCCATAATTGGGGTTGAGGTCCTCCCACCAACCGGCAATCGTGCCATTCGGGCTGCCTGTTGAGGGCAGAGGCTGCCCGGAGCAGCAGCCATTGGATTGGCCGGAGAGGAGGGTCAAGAAACCATTGGAGCTGATGTAAAACGAAGAGTAGTCCGTGCCGTAGTAGTTGAAATTGAAACCGAAGCTGATGGCCCCGCTCACCTGGTCGTCGCCAAGTGAGACGGTGGTCGGCGACGGCAGGGTTTCAAAGTTGTAAGATGGGCCGCTGGGATAAGCGGACGTGACGCACGTATAGCCGAAACCATCCGGTCCGCCGCATAATCCGCCACCGCCCCCGCCCTCATCCCCAAATAATTGGAACATCTGGTCGCCGACGCTGGTCATGCTGCCATAGGATGAGCCGGAAAACTGGGCCATTTGCCCATTATCGGGTGTTTGCACGGAGTATTGGCCCATTTCAAAGCCGTCGCCGGACAATCCATACCAGTAGGTTTGCCCCGCCTGGGCCGTGAAAGGGGAGGAGAGGTCAGCCGTGACGCGATAGCCCCCGGTCGGCTCACTCACCCATTCGGTGGGGAAAACAGATTCGTAAATCAGGTAGTTGCCCGGCACCCCGCCCGCGTCGTCCAGAATCTTGATCGTCACCGTGCCGCTTTGCGGACCAATGCAGGTGAAGATGCGAATGGACGTGATGTTGGTGGTCGCGGCCAGGGTGGCGTGTTCGGCGAAGTTCTGGCTGGCGGTGTAATTGGACCAACAACCGGCATTGGAGCCTGTCGTTGGTCCCTGGTCAAATACGAGGGCATCAATGGCCTCAATCTGGCTGAAGGGTTCAACCCCGACTGTATCATTGGGAGTGGCTTCCAGTGTTGCCTGTTCGGCATAGGTGCGTACGCCGAAGGCCAGGAGCAAAAAGAGGACCCGTATGGCTTTTTTCATCATGTATCTCCTGGGGGGAAGGGTAAATGGAGGAGGAATTGCGAGGGGCGAATGACGAGAGACGAGGAAGTGTGATGGGATTTGCGCTTTTTCCAGGCGGGCGCGGTTTCTCAAGCTGGTGTGCCGTCAAGCATAAAACGATGGAAACGCGCCGTAGGACAAGACGCTGTCTTGTCCGGTCAATTCAGCGAATTGACCTACGGTTTACTATCAAAACACCCTTGACATGACACCAGGCCGGTCTGGGGGTTGTCTCAACTGCGTCGAATCTGGTCAGCTCAGGGAACGCGCTTCTTGTTGGGGGTTGTGGTGTGGGTGTGGCCGTTGAGGGAGGGGGGGGAGCCGTTTTTGCCGGCATCTTCGTGATAATACGATTGCCGCGCATAGTAAACGTTGTACGCATCGCTGCGCGGCGTGAGGCGATTCAGCGTGACACCAACCAGGCGCACATTGGCGGCACGCAGCTTTTCCACGGCTTGTTTCAGGTGACCGCGACGGGTTGTGCCGGCATCTACCACCAACAACGTCGCATCCACCAACCGACTCAACACCAGCGCGTCCGTCACCGCCAGCGACGGCGGACTATCAAAAATGATCACATCGAACCGCGTCAGAAGCCGGGCCAACACCCCCCTCATCTTGCCCGACCCCAACAACTCCGACGGATTTGGCGGCGTGGGGCCGCTGGGCAGCAGCCACAACCCCGACTCCCCACCCGGCTGCAACACCGCGTCAAACATCGCCCGGGCCTCTGGCGTATCTTCCCCTACCTCTGGTAGCAACAGCAAATTCGTCAGGCCATTTTCCTGCGGCAACGAAAATATCGTATGCTGCGCAGGCCGCCGCAAATCGGCGTCCGCCAGCAGCACCCGATACCCCGCCTGGGCCATCACCACCGCCAGATTCGCCGCCGTCAAGCTCTTTCCTTCCGTCGGATTGGCGCTCGTCACCAACAGGCAATGGCTGGGCGCGTCCACCGTGGCAAACTGAATACCGGTGCGCAACACGCGGAACGCCTCGGAAACCGGCGAGCGCGGCTGCGTTACCGTAATCAAGCCGCGATCAGGGTCGTCCGCCTTGATCTGCGCAATGCCCGCCAGGGTAGGTAAATCCACCAACTGCTTGATGTCCTCCGGCGTCTTCACCGTGTCGTCCAGATACTCCAGCAAATATGCCGCGCCCGCCGCCAGCACAAACCCAATGGCCGCCGCCGTGGCGATGGTGAGCAGACGGTTGGGACCCACGGGCAATGCCGGCAGTGTCGCCGGTTCAATTACCGCCAGCGTGTTAATCGCTCCCTGGCGTGTATTCGCCAGCAAGCTGGCATAATTCACCTGCAACGTCGCCAGCTTCGCTTGCAGCGCGGCAATCTGGCTCTGCGTATCCGCAATCTGGCGCGCACTGAACAACTCACCCAACTCATCCTGCTTTGCCTGAATCTCCGCCTGCGTCCCCTCAATCTGCGATTCCAGATTATCCAACTGTTCGCTGATAAACGTCTGCCGCTCCTGGTCTTCCAGCCGTGTTCCCGTGGGACTGATCCGGATCAACTGGTTGCCCAACTCATTGGCCACCGCCCGCGCCCGCTCCGGGTTCGTGTCCGTTACGGCAATCTCGATGAGCTGCGTGTTGGGCACGGCGCGGGCCGCATACTCCGGCAGCCATGACATCCCCAGCGCGGCCATCGCGCCCGTGCGCACCGGTTCCCGCTGCGCAATGTCCGCGTAGGTTTGCGCCAATTGTTGGCTCAAATAAAACTCGGCGCCGGTCGGATTGGGATCGTCGATCGTCCGACCAATCATGAGCGTGGTGCGCGACTGGTAGATGGCCGGCTGTCGCCGCACGGCCAAAAAACTGGAAAGCATCGCCACCAGGGTAGCCGCCAGCAGCAGCCACCACCATTTCCGCGGAGGCCGAAGGTAATCGTTTATGTTCATGTCATTAGGGGAAGAAGTTCAGATCGGTTCAGAAAAAACCGGGTTTTTCGATTGTCCGGCAAAAATTACCAGAGTGGTTCATGTGTAAAAACCCGGTTTTTGGCCTTTTTTCAGTAGAGTCAAGAATGAACCAATCTCTAATATCTACGTATCTTCATAGCCGCGCGGATGGCGAACGTGCCAGCGCCAGGCGCTCTCGATGATCGAATGCAGATCAGCGTAGCGGGGCTGCCAGCCCAATTCGCGGCGCGCCTTGTCGGCGCTGGCGATCAGGCGGGCGGGGTCGCCGACGCGGCGCGGCCCGACCACGGCGGGGATGGGATGCCCGGTGACGGCGCGGGCGGTTTCGATCACCTGGCGCACGCTGAAGCCGCTGCCGCTGCCCAGGTTGTAGACGCGGCTGCCCTCGTCCAGGGCGCGCAGGGCCAGGATGTGCGCCTGCGCCAGGTCGATAACGTGGATATAGTCGCGGATGCAGGTTCCGTCCGGGGTGGGGTAATCGTCGCCGAATATTTTGATGTGTGGGCGCTGCCCCAGGGCAACTTGCAGCACCAGGGGAATGAGGTGGGTTTCCGGGTGGTGGTCTTCGCCGTAGGTTTCAGACGCGCCGGCGGCGTTGAAGTAGCGGAAGGCGGCGTAGCGCACGCCCTTGGTTTGCTCTAGCCAGTAGAGAACCCTTTCCAGGATGTATTTGCTCTCCCCATAAGGGCTGCCGGGGATGATCTGCTCGTCTTCGCTGATGGGGAAGCGGCGCGGTTTTTCAAAAAGGTTGGCGGTGGAGGAGAGGATGAAGCGGCGTACGCCGTGGTTGACGGCGGCCTCGAAGAGGTTGAGACCATTACGCACGTTGTCGCCCAGGTACAGGAATGGTTGCTGCACGGACTCGCCGACGAGGGTGTTGCCGGCAAAATGCATCACCGCATCAATCTCATGTCTGGCAAAAGTCGCCTCCAGCAAATCCCTGTCCGCCAGGTCGCCCTGTACAAACGTGGCCTGGGGGTGAACGGCGGCCCGGTGGCCTTGCGAGAGATTGTCGTAAACCACGACGCCCGCCCCTGACAAAATCAACTGCTCCGTAACCAGCGATCCAATATAACCGGCTCCCCCGGTAACTAAGATATTCAAGGCAATTTCTCCCTTTGCAAAGATAATGCGCCAAATACGCGGCGTCTTTTTCCGAGGCGCGTCGCGCCTCGTTGTTGAAACGCCATTGTAGCCGATCAAACGGCGGGCGCGCCATCCGTTTCGGGGTAGATAGCGGCCAACCGGGGGTAAACCGCGCGCCAATCGTAGTGTCGTTCCACCCAGCTTCGCCCGTTTTCCCGCAGCCGCCGCGCCAGGTGAGGGTCGCGCAGAACACGCACCACGGCGGCGGCGAAGGTAGCGGGATCATCCGCCAGCAAGATATTCTCGCCCGGTCGCGCTTCTATGCCTTCCGCGCCCAGTGTAGTGGAGACGACCGGCAGCCCCCACTGCCAGGCATCCAGAATCTTCACGCGCATGCCGCCGCCGGCACGCAGGGGAACGACGAAAACGCGGCTTTGCGCCAGCAGCCCCGTGGGGTTGGAGACAAAGCCGGTGACGCGCACGTAGTCGCTGTGGGGGGAACCGGGCGCGCTCAGGTCGTGAATGTTGGGGGGTGGGTTTTTGCCGGCAATAATAAATCGCGCGTCAGGAACCTGGGCCACAATCAAGGGCATGATCTCCCGCGTAAACCAGAGAACGCCTTCCACGTTGGGCGGCCAGAACATTGTGCCCAAGTGCATGATTTGCGGCGTCTGGTCGTGGCGCGGCAGGAGGGGCTGCGCCGCCGGGTCCACGCAAATGGGTAGCACGGTGAAGTTGGCGTGCCGCGCGGCGGCCTCCGCGGGGGTGAGGAGGGAGAGTAGGGCGGCTTTATCGGCTTCGGTGACGGTGAGGATGTGATCAAAATGCCGGCACAACTTCCCCTCATACCGCGCCAACTGTCGTGCCTCCCAGTGCCACAGCAAGCGCCGCGGCAAATTGCCCTCATACGCCGCCTGCCGCCGCACCACCAGGAAAAGCGCGTTGTGCTGATCCAACACAGTTTGCGGCCGTGTGCCCTCGTCGCGCGCCGCGATCCAGTCACGAGCCATCAGCGCGTACTGCGCCATGGCCGTCTGGTCGGCATGAATGGCATGGAAATGTTTTTGTCCGACCAGCCAGCGCAGCAGCCCGGAAAAGGCGACAACGCGGTCCCGCGCAATCACCGCCGGACGCCCTGTTGCCAACCCTTCCAGCAGCGCCTGCCCATCTTTCCAGCGCGACCGCCGCAAAGGGACCGTATGCACTGCCGCGCAAAAGGTGCGCAAATGGGCCACATCTTCCGGTCGATCATCAGGCCGCACAAAGGAAACCAACGTCACCCGATGTCGCCGGGCCAGGTAACGCAGCACGTAGTAGGCGCGAATCTTCGCGCCCCCTACCAATGGGTATGGCAGTACCTGCGTCAGAAATAGAATGTCCAATATAACGTTTTAGCCTCTACCAAATCTTCCCGGAAGTTCCATGAAACCCTCATCTCCCGCGCAGCCCCAAGACGCGCGAGAAGGTGCGTAGAATAATGAGTATATCCAAAAGTGGCGTAGCGTGCTTGACGTAATACAGGTCGAATTCCAGTTTTTCCTGCGCGCTTTCCGCCGAGTCACCATACTCCCGGTGAATCTGTGCCCATCCGGTGATGCCCGGACGCACGCAGTGGCGCGCGCGGTAAAAGGGAAACAGGCGGGATAACTGCCCCACGAACTCCGGACGCTCCGGGCGCGGACCCACCAGGCTCATCTCCCCACGCCAGACGTTAATCACCTGCGGCAGCTCATCCAGGTGGGTGCGCCGCAGCCAGCGTCCCACGGGCGTCACCCGGTCATCGTGCCGCCGCGCCCACACGGGGCCGCTCCTTTTTTCCGCTTCCGGAATCATGGAGCGGAACTTGACCACTATAAATGGCTGGCCTCCGCGCCCCACGCGCTGCTGCCGAAAAAACAGGGGACCAGGCGACAGCAGGGCATTTGCCAGGGCCACCAGGGGAATGAACAGCAGCAGCGCGATGAACCCCACCGCCGCCCCGCAAACGTCGATGCCGCGTTTAATGATTGCATACAGGCGAAAGAAGGCCCCGTCCCCTTTCTGCGTCGCTATTTCCATGTTGCTGCTGGCAAATGCGACCGCTACCCGTCCCGTCAGCCGTTCATAGACGGTGGTCATGTTCACGATGGGGATGCCCAACTCGCGGCAATCCAGGATGGCCTCGAACAGTTCCGGACGAATGCGGTCGGTGCGCGTCACGGCCACGACGATTTCGTCCACGGCCAACGTGCGCGCCAGCCGTACCAGTTGCTGGCTGCCGCCGAGGACAGACGCGCCGGCTATGTTCTCCCCCCAGTAGGCGGCGTCATCATCCACGAAGCCCACGAGAATGTGCCCCGTGCCGCGAAGGGGATTGGCGTCGCGGCGGGCGAAGTCGCTTTGCAACGCCTGCGCCAGTTTGCGCCCGCTGCTGCCCGCGCCTACGACCAGGGTGCGCCGCTGAAAGGCGGGTTGCACAAAAACCTGCGCGTAGAAAGCGCGCCAGCCGACGACAAACAGCACGGCGAAGGAGACGAAGAGGAATCCCTGGGAGCGATTTTGCAGCGGGGGGGTGAGCCAGGGGATGAGGAGGTAAATGCCGGCACTGCCGGCGGCAGCCCCCAACGTCGCACGTACACTGCAACTGGTGCTGGCGGCGCGGACCAGATTGTACACGTCAAAAACGGCGGCCATCACGCCCCACACGACGATCAGGGTCACAAACCACTTGTAGACGGCAAACACCGCCCGCCATTCTGGCAGCAGGTCGGTGCGCAGCCACAGGGACAGGATCAGGGCAGCGTTGAGCAGGAAGATGTCCCCTACGGCCAGCAACAGCTTGCGTTCAGACATGCGCAGGCCGGACAGGGGCAGCTGCACGCGCGGGGACAGGGCCAATGTCGCTAAGTCCACGGGGCGTTCGTTTGGGGATTCGCTCATAGGGTTGTGGCGGGTGGGGGGGGCAGACGGCACTTCACGGCTGCACGAAAAGCTGGCGACCGGCGGCGGCGGGAGCGCTCTGCCTGGTCGCGTGCCGTTCGTAGAGGGCAACCAGGGCGATGGTTTCCTGGGCGCGGTTTTTGTCGTACCAGGCGCGCCCGGCCTGCCCCATGACTTGCAGTTGGGCGGGATCGGTGAGGGCGCGCACCAGGATGCGGGCCATGGAGGGGGGATGGTCCGGTTCGGCGACGAAGCCTGTCTCTTCTTCGCGGACGTATTCGGCCAGCGCGCCGGCGCGGGTGACGAGGACGGGTTTGTGGAAGAAATAGGCGGCGGCGATCAGGGCGGACTGTGTGGCGTCTACGTAGGGGAGGACGACGAGGCTGCAACGACGGAAGAGGTCAAGGGCTTCATCATCGCCAATGAGGCGATTGCGGACTTCTACGCCGGCAGGTGGCGCGCCGGCCCAAAATGCCGGCAATTTCCCCGGTCCCGCCAACACCAACTCAAATGACGCGGCATCCCTGGCCTGCGCGAACGCCGTCAGCAAATACGCCACCCCCTTGTACCGTTCCAGGCGGCCAAAAAACAAGACAAACGGCTCATACGTGATGCGCACGTCCGCCGGACCCAGCCCGCGTTCCAGTTCATTCAACATGAGCGCCTGCTCGTGGCTGAGGAACAGGTGCATAAGGGGCGTAAACGTCACTTTTGTGGGGGGAATGCCGCGATCTAGCAGCCGCCCGCGATACTGATCCCCATGCAGCAAAATTTGGTCCGCATAATGGATGATCAGGCGGTTCCACAGATGCAGCAGCATGCCGAAGTGCGTGCCACGATGTGGGTCCAGGTCGTGGATGGTGTGGATCACGGGAATGCCCCGCCGCTTCAGGTAGCGCACCAGCGGCACGTTCCACAAATGCGGGCCGGTGAAGTGGACCAGGTCGGGCTGCAAGGCGACGATGGCCGCGGCAATCTGGCGCAGTTCGCCCAGGCGCAGCGATTGCCAGGAGAGGCCCGTGCCCGTGCTGTAGGCGACTTTGTGAATGCGCACGGGGGGCGCGTAGCGGTCACGGGGGAACTGCTGGGTGGTGACAAGGTGGACTTCGCCGCCGCCGCTGAGGGCCATGCGGTTGGCCAGGTCGGCGGTGTATTGGTGCATACCGAAGGTTGGTGAAAGTAAGACGTAAACCAGGCGTATCATAAGCGTGATTCCATACTGCTAACTCACATTCGCGGCAGTTCGGCGAGAAGATGCCGGCATAACTGCGCGCGCAAACGCCAGGAAGGGTGGAAGTAAGCCGCCATCGTCATCACCACCCGGCGCGGTTCGTACGCCAGGCGCAGCAAACGTTTGAAACGGCGCGCCTCTCGCTCTCCCCCCACCTTGCGGTAAAACTGCACCTTGCTGCGATAAAGCTGCACGTACATGGCGCGCGCCACCTGGCGGCTGCTGGCCTCCCCATGATGGGTCGCCATCGCCGCCGGCACGTACCACAACGTCCAACCCGCCCGCGCCAGGCGATAACAGATGTCTACTTCCTCCGTGTACATAAAATACCGATCATCCAGCAGCCCCACCTCGTCCAAAGCCGCCCGCCGCAGCAGCAGGCACGCCCCCTTGATCACCTCAACGCGGCGCGGGCGGCGCTGATCCCAGCGAGACATGCGATAAGTGGCGCGCGGCCACAGGCGGTCCAGGAACGACAGTCGCCAAAACTCGCGCCCTGGCGTGAGCATCGGCTGGCAGGAGGGCTGCAAACTGCCATCGCTGTTCAGCAGCCGCGCCCCCGCCGCCCCCGCGCGTGGATGCGCCTGCATGAAGGCCACCAGCGCGGCGAAACAGCCGGCGTGAAGCTCCGTGTCGCTGTTCAGCAGCAGCACCCACGCCCCCCGACTCACCGCAATCCCCTGGTTATTGGCGCGGGCGAACCCCACGTTTTCCGCGTTTTGCAGCAACCGCACCCAGGGAAACGCCGCCGCGACCAGGTCGGCGCTGCCATCGGTGGAGCCGTTGTCCACGACGATGGTCTCCAGCCGCCGCCGACCAAATCGCGCCCCCTCTGCCCAGACGGTCTCCAGGCAGCGCGCCAGCAGCGTTCGCGTGTTCCAGTTGACGATGATCAGGCTCAGTTCGGGGGTGGCGGACGAAGACACGGGGCGTCACCAGGAGCGCGCGGGCAGGACGCGGCGCGCCAGATGGGCCGCGCGCGCGAGCGCGTAGGCGGCAAACGGGATGAGGCAGGCGTCCACAGGCAGGCGGTAGCGGACGCTGGACCAGGAGGCGAGGTGCAGCAGTGTGTAGGAGGTGATGAACAGGAGCAGCAGCCCCACCGCGGCGGCGTCACGCGCCTGCCGCCGCGCCAGGTCGCCCACGGCGCGCGCCACGCCCCACGCCATGAAGGGCAGGAACAGGCCGAAGCTGAAGACGCGGGAGAGGTTGCTGAGGAGCGATGAGTCTGCCGTGGGCCAAAACAGGAAGTAGACGGGAATGCGGCTGAGGGAGAGCAGGAATATGCGGCCGGGGTCGTCCCAGACGAACTGGAGGCCCCGCCGCAGCAGCGCCTGATCCAGCGCCGCTTCGTTCAGGTTGCGTAGTTCGGGGGGGATGAGGGATTGGTAGGAAATGCCGGCATCCGTCAGCAGCGAAATGTAGTGCGTGCCATGAATCGGATGATTGCTCCAGAAAAAAGCATACCCCGCGTTTGTGTTCAGGGGCACGAAAGCGGCAAAAACGCGCTCATTGCGTAGCGTCCAGGGAGCCACCGCCAGGAGGAGGACAAAACCGGCCACGGCCAGAGCGGCCATCAGACGGCGTATTTGCCACTGACGCCGCGCCCACCACAGCGCATACAGGAGCAGCAGCAGCAGGAAAGGCAAAATCACCTGGCGTAGCAGCACGGCGGCGGCCATGGCCGTGCCCCACGCCAGGCCGAGGCGGAGCCAATCGCCGCGCCCGGGTTGCGCATCGGCTGCGCCCGATGGCGGCAAGAGGCGCATGGTCACGTCTAGTAGCCAGAGGAGGGCGATGATGAAGAAGGTTTCGGTCATGAGGGCGGCGGCGTAGTAGAAGAGGTAGATGTAGATGGCGGAAATGCCGGCAGCCGTCACCCCCACTTTCTCGCCAAAACAGCGCCGGCCGATGCGATAAGTGAGCCAGGGCATGGCAATGCCGGCAGTCACCGCCTGAATCAGCCGCGCCGCCAACGGAAAAGGTCCAAACACCCCATACACCGCCGCCAGATACAGCGTGTACAGAAACGACCAGTGCGCCGTCGGCGCATTCGCCGCCGTCATCGGCCACCAATCGCGGCCAAAACTGAAGCCATACCCCGCCAGCACCCGCCGCGCCAGCGCATCGTAAGAAATCTGGTCGAAAATGCCGCCCCGCAGCTCGTCCAGGCTGTTGCCCAGATAAAACGCCATCCCCAGCCGCAGCGCCAGCGACACCCCGATCCAAAACCACAAGGAGCCGACTACGCGGCGCAGCCGGGCGGTACGTTTTTCGCGCAAGACCGTTTCCATTATCATCTCAAATGTCCATCGCCTCCGCGTGTCCCTCCGGTTCCACGGCCGCCGCCCGCCGCAGCACGGCATACGCGCGGCGGGCAAACCGGGGAAAAGCAAACTCCCGCTCCCAACGCGCCCGCGCCTGTTCGCCCATCCAGCGACACCGCTCCGCGTCGCCAAGCAGGGTCAGCAGCCCATCACGCCAGGCGGTTGCCTCGCCCGGCGGCAGCAGCAGCCCTGTCACGCCTGGCGTCACGTACTCCCGCGTCACGGGCAGGTCGGCGCAAACCACGGGGCGACCCGCCGACATGGCATCCAGCAGCAGCGTCAGGCCGGCGGCGTGCGGAACGGGCCGCAGCGGCGCGGCGACGATGCGGCAGCGCATCAGGGCGGCAAAATAATCGTCCACGGGCAGCAGCGGCGCGAAGGTCACATGCGCGGGTTGGCGCAGGCGGCGTAATTGTGTGGATGGGGCGCTGATCATGGTTGATGCCGGCACATCCGCCAGCGCCGTCAGCAAGGTGGCATAATCCCGATCCGTGCGCCCGCCGGCAAACACCGCCAGGCGATGGCCATCATCGGGGGAGTGCCGCCCCCTGGCCGCCATGTGCCGGCGCACGTCGTAGCTGCCCAAGGGACACGCGGAAATATGCGATGCCGGCAGGTGGAAAAGGGAGCCATAGCGCGTCGCTTCCCAATTGCTGGGAGCCGTTATGTGGGTCACGCCACGTAGCCAACGCCGCGCCAGAAATCGCAGCCGCCGCAGATACGGCTTGGCCGCCAGGGTGAGGAACACCAGCGGCGGGCGCGTTTCCGCCCGTAGCCAGCGCCAGAGGGCCAGCGGCAGCCCCGCTCCATTCTCCCACGTCACAATCAGGTCGAACGGCTCTTGTCGCGCCCGCCGATCCACCTGGCGCAGCCAATGGCCGCAGGCGCGGGTGGCCTGGATGAAATGGACATCGTCGGCGGCGGCGGGCAGGTCGTTCCACAACCAGCGGTCTCCGGCGGCCACGGGGAAGCGCGTAACGCAGAGGATGCGCATCAGCCGTCGGCCTCCTCCCGGGCCAACGCCACCAGACCGCCCCCAAATAGCCACACCAGCACACTGGCCTGGAAGCCGGGGAAGCCAATGTTGTACACGAACGGCAAAATCCAGTCCGCCAGCAGCATCAACACCAACGCCCCCGCGCCCACCGCCAGCATCCCGTTTACATAACCGGCGGCGAAGTCGTCCGCGAACCGCCGCCGTAGCCGCGCCGCGTCCCGCCCCAGCGCCGCCACGAACCAGCCGAACAACGCCAGCCCCAGCAGCCCCACGTGGGAAAACAGGTCCACGTAGTTGTTGTGCGCGGAAACCAACGGCTGCACCCAAACGATGTGCAGGTACACCAGCGGTTTCATGCTGCTGTAGGCGCGGTAGGCTGCCGGCCCCAGACCCGTAATCGGGTTGCGCAGCGTCACTTCCACCACCCGCTCAATGAGGCTGAGGCGGGAACCGCCGCTTAGCCGCCATTCCACGTCACCGCCGGCAAACGTCCACAGGCCACGAAACAACAGCCCGCTGCCGGCCAACAGCAGCAGCGCCAGCAGCAAGGGTCCGCGCCAGCGTGGCCAGCGCAGCCAGACGAGGATGAGCAGGGTGGCGGTGATGCCGATCCAGTTGGAGGCGGCGTCTTGTTGAAACACGAGTGCATAGGCGGCGACGGTGGTGAGGATGAGGATGAGGGCGGCGCGTGCCGGCATTTTCAACCCCCGATTGAACAGTAACTGCCCCGCCGCCAGCCCCGTCAGCAGCACCCAAAACGGCGCGCGAATAATGGCAATCGTGATCCACTCACTCAGCGGTGCGGCCACACCCGGCACATTCCACAGCACCGCCAGCGCCCCGCCCACCGCCAGGAACAACGCCGTCAGGCGGCGCAGCCACACTTCCGATGGAATCAGATTGCCGCCCAACCAGAAAGCACCCGCCGAGAGCGCGAAAATAGCCCATTGACCCAACTGCACCAGCACGAAATTGGAGCTGCGCGGCACGACAGGGTCCCACAGCGCGTTCCCCACCAGCAGCGACAGCAGCCCGGCCAGCAAGAACAGGGCCAGCGGCCTGTTAGCGGGCGTCGCCGCCAGGCTTGGATGCCCCTGGCGCAGCCACGTCAGACCCAGAATACCCAGCAGCGCCATCACCAGCAGCGTCACAGGATTCAAGTTCACCGCCGTGCCTGTGCCCAATTCCAGCGACAGCAGCAGCGCCGCCGGAATCATCGCCAGCACGCCCAACGGGGGCCGCCACAAAAAAACCACACCCAGCACCCCCATCAGCAGCAGTGCCAGATCGCGCAGCGATGCCCGCGCGCCCAACCCGGCCGCCGCCACCAACAGCAGCAGCGCCACGCCGCCACGTACCAGCGTCACGCCCGCCGCCGGCGTGACGCCCCGCCGCCAACGCGCCACCCATTCGCTCATGCCGGCTGCCCTGCGGCGGCGGTTTCCACCACGCGCACGAAACGCGCGCCCGTCTCCGTCCAATCGTACCGCGCCGCCACCCAGGTGCGCGCGGCGCAGGCCAACCGCCGCGCCCGCACGGGATCGCGCAGTAGCCGCGCCACGGCCCCGGCAAATGCCGCCGGCGTATCCGCCAACAAGAAATGTTCGTCCGCCGTCAGCGACAAGCCTTCAACGCCCTTGCTCGTGGCTACCACGGGCGTGCCCAGGGCCATCGCCTCCAGCACCTTCAGGCGTGTGCCGCCGCCCTGGCGCAGGGGCACCACGGCCACCGCCGCCGCCGCCACCGGCCGGCGCACATCGGCGACGTAGCCGCTGAGGTGGACGCTCTCGTCCAGTTGTAGCCCGCCCAGGTCCACGCCTGCCGTATCGCCGGTGATGGTCAGGCTGACGGCTGGCTCTTGCGCCTGGATGAGGGGGTAGGTGTCGCGGAGAAAGGATTGCATGGCGTCGTAGTTGGCGCGGTAGGTGAGCGCGCCGGCGTAGACGAGGGCGTGGGGTTGGCGCGGGGCCAGATCGGGCCGGTTGTGGGCGCAATCGACGCCGTTCGGGCAGAGGTGAATGTCGGCGGCGCGGCGGGGAGCCAGCCGGCGCAGGTAGGCTTGCTCCTGAGGGGAGACGACGGTGCAGGCGGCGAGGCGGGTGAGCCAGTACTGCTCGTAGAGGCGGCTTTTGTGCCAGCTCAGGCGGTGGCGCAGCCGTTGCCAGGCGGACGGGGCGGCCTGGAAGCGGGCGTGTGTTTCCAGGGTCCAGATGGCGTCGAGGTCGAGAATTGCCGGCACTTTCCCCACCAAACGCAGATACGGAACGACGGGAAGCTGCGATGCCACCACCACATCCCACCGCCGCGCCCGCGCCGCCTGCGCCACGCGCCGCCACATCTCGCGGCTGGGCCAGCACGCCAGCGGCGTCGGCGAAGCAAATTTGAGCCACCAGGCGGCGTCCGTGTACCGAAACGGGTCCACGGGAACCCCCTCCAGCGTCACCGCCGCGTCTGCCGCATGGCTGCACAGCCGCGCCGCCGCCGCCGTCCCACGCGGATTAAACGCCAGCACCGTCACCCGATGCCGCGCACTCAGTGCCCGCAGCAGATGGCAAACCCGTATCCTGGCCCCATTGTCCGGCGGCGTGGGAAACCAGGTGGAAAGGAAGAGGACGTTCATGACGGAAACAGAAAACGGTAGACGCTTGCCCCTCACGTCTTCCGCGCGAGCACGCCGATGGACTGCAGGGTGTAGCAGCCCAGAGGCGACGCCTCGAAGCGGTCCCAGAGGGCGCCATAGGCGCGCCAGGCGGCGGCGGGGAGGATGCGCCGCCGCAGCAGCTTTGTCTCCACGCGGGCGAGGCGGCGCAGCATGGCCCAGGGGCGCGGGTAATAGTCGCGCCCATAGGCGGCCACGGGGGTGAAGCCCACGGAGCGCAGCAGCGCCCGCAGTTCGCCCAGGCTAAAGGAGCATTCCCAGCCGCCGTAGGGCCAGCGCCCCTGGCGGATGAGGCGGTTCTTGTGCAGGGTGTACAGGTTGTACCGCTGCGGCACGTCCACCAGCAGCCAGCCACCGGGCCGCAGCACGCGCGCCTGTTCGCGCAGGCTGGGCGCGGGATCGGTGAAATGCTCCAGCACGCCCTGGTGAAAAATCAGGTCGAAGCTGGCGGCGGCAAAAGGCAGTCGCCATGCGTCCGCGTTGATGGGGAGCAAGGCGGCCTGCATCGTCCGCGCCGTGGCCTGGCTGCGCCGCAGCGCCTCCGGGGAGAGGTCCAGGGCGACCGCGGTGGCCCCGTCCTGGGCGAGGGTGGCGCTGTTGCCGCCCGTGCCCACGCCAATTTCCAGGATGCGGCTGCCGCGCAGGGGGACGTGCTGACGCAGGGTGTGCAGCAGGCGCGGCGTGATGTTGATGTAATCGACTGTCTCGACATGCGCCCAGTAATGCGCCCAGGCGGCTGCCGTGGTGGCTTTGGTTTCGTTCATGCCGCGTCTCGGACTATGGGATCGTCCAGAATTTCGTTCTTTTCAAGATTGGTTTATTCTCCAAGAATGAACCAATTTTAACAGGGGCTTTATGCCGGCATTTTCCCGGCCCACCCGCGCATCATTTGCCCCATCAACGCCAGCAGCGTTTGCGCGTGTGCATCTGCGCCGTAGCGCGCCCACGCCTGTCGTTGTCCGGCCCGACCCATCTCGCGCAGCACGACGGGTTGGGTGAGCAAGTCGTCTATGGCCTGAGCGAATGCCGGCACATTCCCCGGCGGAACCAGGCGGCCATTTCGCCCATCCTGGAGCCACTCAGGAATGCCGCCCGTGGCGTAAGCGACCACGGCACGCCCCTGCGCCAGGGCTTCGATGCCTACCTTGCCAAACGGCTCGGCGTAATGGGAGGGGATCAGCACCAAAGCGCAGCGCCGGTAGAGGGCGGTGAGGGCGTCGGCGGCCAGCCAGCCCACGAACCGCACCCGCGCCGCCAATCCCATTTCCGCCGCCATTCGTTCGTACTGAGCGCGTTGGGTTCCGTCACCGGCAACGACCAGGTGCGCGGGCGCGGGCAGCAGGCGGAGGGCTTGCAGGAGATGTGAGACACCTTTTTCCACTTCCAATCTGCCGGCATAAACCAGCAAGGACGGGTCTGCGGGCGGCTGCCACGGCGGCGGCGGCGCGGCGAGAAAATGGGGCGGCAAAATTGTGATCCGACGCGGGTCAAACCGATTTTGCCGCAGCAGATCGCGCATGTAGCCGGAGGCCACCAGCAAATGGTCGAGCCGGGCAAACGCCCACCGCCGCCGCGCCGTCTCCTGCATCAGCCGCCGCACCGTCAGCGGATGGCGCGCGGTCGAACAGCGGTGGGTATATTGCAGCGGCGCGCACGCCCAACCAAAAGGGCGGGTGCAAATCGTTTCCGTGCGGCGAAAATACTTACCCAGGCCGGCGCACACCGGCGCAAAACCATGGATGTAGCCTAATGCCGGCATCCGCTCCGCAACCGCCGCAATCACATCCCCATCGCGGACGTGATGCACATAGGCCACGTCTGGCCGTAGCCGGTCCGCCAGACGGCGCGCGGCGTCCGGCGTGGGCGTGGCGTAGGTTGGCCAGGGCGCGGCGGATTCGCGCCCATCCGCGCAGGCGGCGACCACGTTTTCGTGCCCCGCCGCCGCCAGCAGGTCGCAAACGCTGAGGAGATACTGCTCCACGCCCCCTTGCGGATTGACGGTGTCGTTCAGGTGCAGGATTCTCATGCGCGTGGGCCTGTTCACCTTCGGAGATTGGACCACTTTTCTCTGGCGAAATGGGTCCAATCGGGTTCAGCCGTTACCCGGAAAGATAAAAGTCCTCCCATTCAACGAACCACATACTGCAAAAAACGACTGTCCGGCGCGGCTCGTTTGCACTGCACGGCGCGGCGGCGGGCCAGCGTGCCCGGCAGCCAGGCGAGGGCGGCCAGCGTGCCGCGCAGGGCGTATCGGTTGCGGGTAAAGAACCAGCGGGCGCGAATTGGCGGCCAGAACTGGCGCAGCGTGGCGGGCTGGTACAGCTTGAGAAGGGTGGTCAACTGGTTGCGATACCCCCAGACCATGCGCCGGGGGGCGTCGCCGGCGGAGCCGCCAAAACGATGGTAGACGACGGCGGCGGGCACGTCGAGGACGTCGTACCCCAAAATCCAGGCGCGCAAGGTGAGGTCTACGTCTTCGACGTACATGAAGTATCGTTCGTCGAAGAGGCCCAGCGCGGGCAGGGCGGCGGCGCGCAGCAGCATGGCGCAGCCGGAGGCAAAAGGGGTGGGGCGCGGCGGTCCGGGGGGCGTGATGGGGGTGTAATGGGCGTCGGCTTCGGCCCATGCCGGCATAAACCGAAACCTTATCTCCTGCTCTCCATCCCACGTCCGCTGCCGCGCCTGACAAATCGCCGCCTGGGGATGTGTTTCCGCCGATTCGACCAACGCCGGCAGCCAATCCGCCTCCACCCGCGTATCATTGTTCAGCAACACCACGTAGGCCGCGCCTGCCGCCAGCGCCTGCTCAATGCCCCGATTATTCCCCCGCGCAAAACCCTCGTTTCGCCCCAGGGACAACCACCGCACCGCCGGGAAATGGGCGCGCGCCCACGCCTCGCTGCCATCCGTGGAGCCATTGTCCACCACCAGCACCTGAAATGGACGGTAGGCGGTGCGCGCCAGCGTGGGCAAACACGCCTGCAAGTGGGTCAGCCCATTCCAGTTAACGAGAACGACGTAGACCAGTGGCGACGACATCAGGCACGCCCCCTCACGCCCCACTGTTTCCGCGCGCCATAAACGGCTCCAGGCAATCAATCGTCGCCGACCAGGGGTAGGTCTGGCGCACATAGGGGGCCGCGCGCGCGCCCAATTCGCCGCGCAGGTCCGGCTGCGCCAACACGCGCGCCAGCGCCGTGGCAAACGCTTCTTCGTGCCGCGGTGTGAGCAGCCCCGTTTCCTCGTGCCGCACCGATTCGCGCACGCCGCCCTCGCCCACGGCCACCACCGGCGCGCCGCAGGCCATCGCTTCCACTGCCGCCAACCCCCACGGCTCCAGGTACGGCGTGTAGACGAAGGCCAGCGCCCGGTTATACAACCGCGCCAGTTCGCGGTCGTCCATCACGCGCTGAATGGTCAGGTTCACGCCCAACCGCGCCGCCAACGCCATCACCGCCGCCTGTTCCTCCGGGTCGGCGCTGTTGGCGGCAATGAGCAGACGCGGGCGTGTGGCGGGCGGCAGGCAGGCCAGCGCCCGCAGCAAAAAGCGATACCCCTTGAAGTAATGGATCGCGCCCACACTGAGGACGTAATCGCCGGGCGGCAGACCCAACGGGCGAAACGTGTCCAGGTCCACCCCCAGGTAGCAGACGGCGCCGGCGATGCCATAAACGGCGCGGGCCTGGTCGGCGGCGAACCGGGAGTTGACCAGCACTTGCCCGGCGCGGCGGGCGGCGCGGCGGGCGGCGCGGTCCCGCCACCAGGGATAAAGGTGGACGGGCAGCGCGTAGTAGGCGCGCTTTAACGTATGTGGGATCGTCCGTGGGGGGGTCCCGCGGCGCGGGCGATCATGCTTGCGCACAACGCCGTGATGGCAGTAGAAGAGGGTGGGCGTTTGCGCCTGGCGCAGCAGCGCGGGGTTCATGGATAGCTGGCAGTCGTGGGCGAAAATAACGTCGTATTCCCCCGCGTCAATGGTGGCGGCGGCCTGGCGATTGACATGCGCCAGCGTCGTCAGGTCGGTAAGCAGGCGGGCGGCGGTGACATAGGGGGTGACAAACGGCACGCGCCGCGCCCAAACGCCGCGTGGTTGGAACGGCAGCAGCACGGTGTGGCGCACGAAGGGGGCGAGGGGGAAAAATCGGCGGTCGGCGGTGGTGGGGCAGAATTCGTCAATGACGTGTCCGCGCTGCGCCAGCCCTTTGACCATTTCGTAGACGGCCCGCCGCGCGCCGCCGGAAGGGAGGTTGTGGTAGAGGGCGATGCGCAGGGGAGTGGGCATGAGGAAGAAGGACGAACAGGCGTGGGGGACTGTTTGAACGGCGAGAATGCCGTTTCATTCCCGTGGTGGGCGGCCTGAGCCGGCGTAGATGCGGGCGGTGGCCTGGGCGAGTTCGCGCCAACTGCCGGCATGGACGCGCTGCTGGCCGACCGTGCCCAGGCGGTCGAGGTCGGTGGCGCGGGCTTGTTGCAGGGCGTGGCGCAGGCCGTGGGGATCGTCGGGGGGGTAGAGAATGCCGGCATCTTCCCCCACCACCTCCGCCAGACAACCGAGGCGCGGCCCAATCACCGCGCGCCCCGCCGCCAACGCCATAATCACCGTGCTGGACGTGAGCACCCGCTGAAACGGGAACGCCATCACGTCCGCCGCGGCCACGTAGAGCAGCATCTCCTCGTCGGGGATTTCCTCCGGGCGGAACAGGACACGCGGCAGTGTCGCCACCTGCGTGTGCAGCGCCGCCACGTATGCCGGCGGCGGCCAGGGTCGTCCGGCCACCAGCAGCCAGGCATCTGCTTGCCCCCATGCGGCAAAAGCGGCCAAAAGCTGCTCAATGCCCTTATTCGGGCGAATGCCGCCGACGAAGCCGACGATAAACGCCGCGGGAGGCAGCCCCAATGCCGCCCGCGCCGCCGGGCGGGAGATGGCGGCCGATGGCGGCGTGGGGAACACGGGATGGGGCAGCGTCCATACCCGCCGCCGCCGCCCAAAATGGCGGGCCAGCAGACGCCGCCCTTCCTCGCAGTGGACGATCACGTCGTGCGCCAGGGCGGCCATGATGCGGCGCGCCAGCCGCTCCACCCAGGCGGGCGACAGCGGCCACGTGGGCAGGAAATCGTGCATGGTCCAGACGAGGCGATACCCTAGCAGCCGCGCCAGCAGCAAATCGAGGGTGAATTTTCGCAGCCGCCGCCAGGAGGCGCGTTCGTCTGCGGCGTAGTGGGGTTGGATGAAGTGGAAATGGAGCACCTGCACGCGCCCCCGCTGCCCCCATAACCAGCGCCGCTGCGTGAAGGCGCTGTGGTGGGAGTCGGCGAAGGTGATGCCGGATGCTTCCAGGTTTTGTTGCAGCAGCGACCAGTATGGATTGCCTGCCAGGTCCGCCGTGCGCGGGAACCAGGCAACGCGCAGCGGTTTATCTGGCATGAGCGAACCGTCCCCAGAGGGCCGCCCAGGTGCCGCGCCGGGGCAGCCAGCGGGGGGCGTCGTAGTAGAGTGCCCGCGCCCAGTCGCGCAGGGCGGGGCGGGCGGCGGCGTCGCGGGCTTTGAGGACGCGCCCCATGTAGAGTAAACCGAGGGCACGCCGTTCTTGCCGGCATAAATCAAGCAGCGACGGGGGCAAATTGCGCCAGACATCGCGCACGAAAGCGGGCGGATCGCTGACGTGATGGCTGTGGGCAAACCCGACGACCATCTCCATTATGGTTTGGTCTTGTGGGTGGGCCAGGGTGGGCTGCCAGGCGACGGCTTGTTGCAGCAGGGATTGGGCGAGGGGGATGTTGTTGCCGGCATAAGCGCGGCACGCCCCCGCCAACCAGTAATGCGCCCGCAACGCCCCCTCCCGTGCGCGCACGGCGGGCGGCAGGTCCGCCTGCGCCAGCCATTTGCGTGGCAGTTGCCCATAGGCGCGTGCGTAACGGTCGCCATCCTGCTGCGAATTGCCGGCATGGCGACGATAGACACTCACCAACTGGGGCAACCAGGCAAAATGCGCCCCCGCCAGGAGCAGGCGCAGCCAGAAATCCGTGTCCTCCAGGACCTCCAGCCGGGGATCAAACCAATGGTCCAGCCGCGCCAACAGTTCCCGCCGCCACAGCACCGTACACGTGGGCACGGGGCAACCATACAGGCAGCGGTCCAGCGTCAGTTCCGGCTGATCGCGCCAGGTCTCCCAGGGAACGGGAGCTTCTCCGTCCTGGACTATGTAGGTTCCCGCGGCCACCAGGTCCACATCCGCGTGCGTCTGCAAGAAGGCGACTTGCTGCGCCAGCTTGTGTGGCAAATACCAGTCGTCGTCATCCAGAAGGGCGACAAATGCCCCGGTGGCCAGGGACAACCCCCGGTTGCGGGCGGCGGCGCGTCCGGCTTGCGCCTGCCGCACGGGGCGCAGACGCGGGTCGGGCAGGCGGCGCAGGTGGGTTTCCGTCTCGTCGGTGGAGCCGTCGTCCACGATGATCAGTTCCCAATAGGGGTAGGTTTGCGCCTGCACGCTGGCGATGGCCTGCTGGAGGTAGGCCCAGCGGTTGTGGGTGGGGGTGACGATGCTGACGAGGGGGGTGTTCATGGGATGTGGCGGGCGCGGGCGATGAGGAGGGCGAGGGTGAGGAAAATGCCGGCAGAAGCCAATCCCCACAGCAAAGAGGCGTATGGAGAGGCAAGCGGGGCGGGTGCGGCGCGGGGGAAGGTGGGCATGGGCGTGTTCGTGGGCGCAGGTGGGGGAGCAGTCGTTATCGTTGCTGCCGGCATGGGCGTGACAGTTGCCAGCGGATGCGGAGGCACGGCGGGCAGATCCAACGTGTAGCCGGTGGTCCAAATGCGCTCCTGCCCGTCGTGGAAAACGGCGTAAAGCTGATTGCCCTGCCCCAGCGCGAGCGATGGCATTTCCATATTTACCGATGCGCCAGTCACGCCCGCGCCGCGCACGCCATCGGAGATCACCACCGGGTCCGACCAGGTCCCATTGTGCCAGCGCGTGTAGAAATTTTGCGGATTGGACGTGGACACCAGATGTAGGTCGCCGCGCGCGTCCACCACCACGGCGGGGAAACCGGTGAGGCCGCCCAATCCCAGCGGACTGCCGGCGGCCACGACCGTCTCCACGTCGCTCCAGGTCTGACCGCCATCCGGCGACTGGCGATGATACCGTCCGTGCGTGCCCGCCCGCCCATTCCAAAAAAGATGCACGTCGTTCGCGCCGTGCGTGATCACGGTCACCTCGCCATAGTCCGGTTCCGGCGCGATCAGCCAGGGGTCCGTCCAGGTGCTGCCGGCATTTTCCGACCGCAAATAGACCATGTAAATGGGATCGGCGCGGGGCGCGGCCAGATCGTTGTCGCGCACCAGGGACAGCGCCACGTGCAGCCGCCCGGCCCCATCCACGGCCAGGCGGCCCCACCGGGCCAGTTCCTGCGCGCCAGGGGCGGCGAAGATGGTGCGCGGCGGTGTCCAGTGGCGTCCGCCGTCAGCGGAACGGGCAAACACCAGGCCATTGCTCGCTTCCGTCCACAGCAGGTACACGTCGTCGCCCACGGCAACCACATCTGGCTCGTAGGCGGCCACGTAGAGCGTAAAGGCGGCGGGTTCGGCCCATCCTTGGGGCGCGCCCGCTTCCGTGGCGTAGGCGCGGCTGTAGTAGATGGCGTTTCCGCCGGACCAGGCCAGGTGCAAGTAGCCGCGCTCGTCCAGGGCTACGGCGGGCATACGGGCCACGCGCCCGCCAGGGGAAACGAGGATGTCGGTGGGGTCGGACCAGACGCCGTTCTGCTGTTGGGCGTAGTAGAGCGATTGCCCGGTTCCGTCTGCTTCGTTTTCTGGATTGCCGTATGCCCAGAAGACATGGACTGTGCCGGCATTGTCTACGATGATCTCCGGTTCGGAAGCGCGCCCGGTGGTTTCAAAGAGGAATTGGGGTGGGGACCAAATGCCGGCATCTTGCCGCGCCGCCGCCTGCCCACTCCCCCGCCACCACCACAGCCCGGCAGCCAGCAGCAGCACCGCCGCCGCCCGCCACCCCTTTTCTCGCCCCACCATCACGCCCCTCCGCTCACATCCCAGCTATGCGGCAGCAACACCGCGCCCGCCTCCGCGCGCGTGAGCCGCCCCGTGCCATAAAAATCCCCGTCGTGAACGTCAAACGAGGCTGCTGCCCGCACATGATCGGACATCTCGTGGTCAATGGCGCAGTAGAGGTCCACGAAGTAGCGGCCAAAGCGGAGCGGGAAGTGGGGCACATGGCAGGTAAATGCCCCCTTGACGGCAAAGCCCTCGGCCAGGGCATCGGGGAAAAAATGCGTAGACAGATTCATCAGGCGCGTACCGTCGGGCAGACTGATCACCAGGGAGATTTCCGCCTGGCGCGGACGGCGAGGCCGGTCAGACGTGTAGCCAATACGGAAATGCGCCGTCTGGCCGCAAACGAGGCGGGTGATGGGCGCGCCCGCGTCGTCTAGGCAAGCGAAGGAGGTGAAGCGCACCGGTCCCCGGCCGCTGCGATGGCCCAAATTGAGCGTGCCGGGGGCGTCATCGCGCGTGCCCGCCTGCAAATAGCGCAGCACGGCCGCCTGCGCCGCGCCCTGGTGGACGGCGCGCCCCTGCTCCAGCACCAACGCCTCGTGGCACAGGTTGGCGATGGCCGCCATATTGTGGCTGACGAGCAGCACGGCGCGCCCGGCGCGGGCCACATCGCCCATTTTGCCCAGGCATTTGCGTTGAAACCGGGCATCCCCCACCGCCAAAACCTCGTCCACCAGCAAAATCTCCGGCTCCAGGTGGGCGGCTACGGCAAAAGCCAGGCGCACGTACATGCCGCTGGAGTACCGCTTCACGGGCGTGTCGATGAACTCGTCCAGTTCGGCAAAGGCCACGATCTCCTCAAAGCGGGCGGCAATCTCGCGGCGGCGCATGCCCAGGATGGCCCCGTTGAGATAGATGTTCTCCCGCCCGCTCAGTTCCGGGTGAAAGCCCGTGCCCACTTCCAGGAGGGACCCGACGCGGCCATGCAGTTCGACGCGCCCGCGTGTGGGTTCCGTGATGCGGGAGAGAATCTTCAATAGGGTGGATTTGCCCGCGCCATTGGGGCCAATCACGCCTACGACTTCGCCGCGGCGCACGGTGAAGGAAACGTCGCGCAGCGCCCAGAACGGGCGCGCTTGCTCGTGGGGGCGTGACCAGGAGCGGCGCAGCACGCCATCAAGCGCCTCGCGCAGCGTGGCCGCCGGGGGCGCGCCGCCGATCCGATACTGCTTACTCAGCCCTTCAACGCGGATGGCTACGTTGCTCATGGCGCATCTGGAACGGGGGAGGCGCGGCGCGCGAGGATGGCCCGGACCATGATAGACCAGACGCCGCGATTGCGTAGCCAGCGGGGGTCGGCGGCGATCCCGGTGGGGCCGAGGGAGCGCACGGTGGCCATGTCACCGGCGTGGAAGCTGTCGAAAAAGGTGCTCATGGCGGCGGTTGCCAGGACGGGGCGTCGCCAGGCCGCGACCTGGGGCAGGGCCGCGAGCAGGGGGGCGAAGAGGGCGGCGACGATGCGGCGGTAGTCTGCGCCGCGCGGTTGGCGTCCGCCGCAGAGGTGGACGCAGCGGACGAGGCGACCGATCATGTTGTCTTTGTCGGCCAGGAGGTGGGCGTCGAGTTGGCAGGCGTGGACCAGTTCCGTGCCGGCATCCGCGGGCCGACCCGCCGCCGCTGCCATTTCCGCGCCCCAGAGGTGCGTGCGGGCCAGGGCTTGCTCGCGAATGGTCGGGGGCAGCGGATGGGGAGCCAGTTGCATACCCTTTTCCAGGACGCGGGCGTGTTCGGCGTAGACGAGTTGACTACGGTAGAGGTGGTGGGTGGTGTTGGTCCCGTGCAGGCGGTAGAGGGCGAGGGGTTCGGGCACGCAGATGACGGGGTAGCGGGCGGCGATGCGCAGCCAGAGGTCCCAGTCGCCGGAGCCGATGAGGGTTTCGTCGAAGAGGCCAATTTCTTGCAGACAGGCGCGGCGGATCATGACGGTGAGTGCCGGCATAAAATCGCCCCGCAGCAGTTCCTGAAACGCATCGGCCCCCTCTGGTAAAACCACGCCGGTCGGGTTGCCGCCATTGAGCCGTCGTCCGGTAGCGTCAATGGTATAGGCCAGCGAATAAACCAGCCCCGCCGCCGGCTGCCGCTCCAGAGCCGCCACCTGTTTCTCCAGTTTTGCCGGCAGCCAGACGTCATCCGAGTCCAACAGCGCGATAAACTCCCCGGACGCGGCGCGCACGGCGGTGTTGCGCGCCGCCTGCGTGCCCCGGTTCGGCTGCAAGATCAGGTGAATTGCCTCGCCATAGTCGCGCAGAATCTCCCGCGTGCCATCCGTGGAGCCATCGTCCACCACGATCACCTCGCGGTCGGTGTAGGTCTGCGCCAGGGCGCTGTCCACGCAGGCGCGCACGTAGGGGGCGTGATTATAGGCGGGGATAATGACGCTAACACGCGGCATGGGAGAGGGAGATCTGGTTATGGTTTTTGGGCGATGGCTTCGATGTCCAGGTGGGTTTGACGAAACATGATGTCGCCCCAGCCCCCGTTCCAGGCCAGCGGCGGTCCGGCGGCGGGTTGTGTGGGAATGATCTGAAAGCCCAGCATTGTGCCGGCAACAATGTCATAATCAAATCGCTCATCATGCGCCCCGCCCTGCCCCACGCTGAAGCCCGCGTAATAAAATCCGGGGGCCAGATTCAGATTATCAATCGTCAGGCGCAGTGTTACCGTTTGCCCGGCACGAATGGCGAACGGATGTTGCGGCAGCAGCGAGCCGATGCAGCGCCCGCTGGCGTGGAAGAGGCTGGCCCCAATCGTCAGGTCCGCCACGTCCGCGCCGGACCAGACGACGAGGCGATAGCGCAGCGGCTCCCCCACGGGGAGCGTCGCCCCATCCGCCGCCAGCAGTTGCACGCTGCGGAAGCGCATCACGCCGCCAAAGCCGGGGGAACGAAGCTGGCTCAGGTCGTTGGCGGCGACAGGCGCCGCTTGCGCCAGGTATTGGCTCACGACCGCCCGCGTGGGGCCAATTTGGCGCACTTGCCCCTCGGCCAGATGTACCACTCGCCCGCACAGCGAACTGACCGCGCCCATGTTGTGGCTCACAAACAGCACCGTGCGCCCCTCGCGGGCTACGTCGCCCATTTTGCCCAGGCATTTGCGCTGAAAAACGGCGTCCCCCACGGCCAGCACCTCATCCACCAGCAAAATCTCCGGCTGCAAATGGGCGGCCACGGCAAAGGCCAGCCGCACATACATGCCGCTGGAGTAATGCTTCACGGGCGTGTCCAGAAAGGGGGCGATTTCGGCAAAGGCGACGATGGCCTCAAAATGGCGGGTAATCTCCGCGCGCCGCATCCCCAGGATGGCCCCGTTGAGGTAGATGTTCTCCCGCCCGCTCAGTTCGGGGTGAAAGCCCGTGCCGACTTCCAGGAGGGAGCCAACGCGGCCAAAAATCTCGGCGCGCCCGCGTGTGGGTTCGGTGATCTGGGAGAGAATTTTGAGGAGGGTGGACTTGCCCGCCCCATTCCGCCCGATCACGCCGACGACCTCGCCGCGCCGCACCTCGAAGGAGACGTCCTGCAATGCCCAAAATGGGGTTTTGCCCTGTCGTGAGCGGCGAAACAGGCCGGCTGCCGCTTCCCGCAGGGTGTCCGCGCGTGGTGCGCCCTGGGGAATCAGGTACTGTTTGGAGAGGCCGCGCAGGTGAATAGCCACGTCGCTCATGGGTGATCAGACAATGTCGGCAAAGGTACGTTCGGTGCGGCGGAAGAAGATGAGGCCGGTGCTAAAAATGAGCAGGGTGATGATGATGGAGACGAAGAAGCGGGTTCCCGGTGGATTTTGTCCCAGGAGCGCCCAGCGAAAGCCTTCGACGACGCCCGTCATGGGGTTGAGGGCAAGGAGGAAACGGAAGCGGGCGGGAATGAGGGTGCTGCCGTAGACGACGGGGGTGGCGTACATCCACAGTTGCAGGAGGAAGGGGATGAGGTGATTGACGTCGCGGTAGCGGACGTTGAGCGCGGCCAGCCAGAGGCCAAATCCCAGGGCGGTGAAGAGGGCGAGAAGGAGAAATGCCGGCAGCCACCATACCGCCGCCGTGGGTCTTACCCCATAAAAAGCCATCAATCCCAGAAAAACGACAAAGGCAATGGCAAAATCCGCCAGCCCGGAAAAAACGCCCGCCAACGGAATAATCAGGCGTGGGAAATACACTTTGGTGATCAGATTGGTGTTGCCCACCAGGCTGGTTGCCGCCCGATTGAGCGAGCCGGCGAAGTAGTTCCACGGCAGCAGCGCCGCGAAGGCAAACAGAGGATACGGCACATCCCCGGAAGGGACGCCCAGCAGCGTGCCAAACAGCAGCGTGAAAACGAGCATGCTCGCCAGCGGTTGTAGCACAATCCACAGGATGCCCAGCAACGTCTGCTTGTACCGCACTTTAACGTCCCGCCAAACGAGGAAGTACAGGAGTTCACGATACTGCCACACGCGATCAAGCTGCAAAGATACCCAGCCGGTGGAAGGTTCTATCACCAGCATGGGGGGCGGGGTGGACGGCGGGGTGGACGGTTGGGCGTCGGCGAAGGATGTTTGGGACATGGAAAACGTTAACCATAAGATTGGTTCATTCTCCAAGAATGAACCAATCTGAAGTGCGCCCTTACCGCATTGCCTCATGCACCCAGGCCAATCGCTGTTCATCACCCAGGTGTTCATACCAGAAAGCGCGTAAGGCCAGTTGCCCCTGCGCTTGATTGATGCCTGCCCATAGGGTTGTGCCGGCATCCACCCCCCCCGTGACAATGATTGCTTCGCCCAATAACTGGCGCGTGGCGTTGTTGCTGGGGGCGGCGGCGTAGGCCGCTTGCAGGTGCGCCAGGGCGCGATCATAGTCGCCCAAAGAGAGTTCGATTTGACCGAGGCGGCGGTTGGCGCTGGCGTTAGCGGGATCGAGCGCCAACGCGCGTTCATAGGCGGCAATCGGCTGGCTCAGGTCCACGGCGCGGCGCACGGCATCTTGCAGCGGCCAGTCCGGCCACTGGTAGACGGTTAGCTCTATCCGGCTCTGGCGCGCGGCGGCGAAATTGCGCCAGGCCAGCGCCCGCGGTTGGCGCTGCCAGGGGAGCAGGGCGAGCAAAGCCAGCAACAGCGCCGCCGCCAACCGGCGGCGGCTTTGTCGCCTCTGGCGTGGTCGCGGGTCCGCCAGGACGAAGGCCAGGGGCGCAAAGAGCAGCAGCAATGCCCGGCTGCCATAAAAAGCGTCATCCACCATCCCATGCGCCAGGATGGTGGTCAGGGAGAGCGCGCCCGCCGCCAGCGTCGCGGGCAGTTGTTCGTCCGCCGCCATCCGCCAGACGGAGATGCCGGCCAGGGCTACCAGCCATCCCAACGCCAACACGCCGAACCCGCCTTGCTCAATCGCCACATCCAGCCACAAATTGTGCGCGTGTATGCTGTGGCCGACGTGGACGAGCAGGCTGTAGCTGGCGTAGAGCAAAGGGAAACTGCCCAATCCCGCGCCCACCAGCGGATAATCCGCCGCCAGAGAGAGGCTGCCCCGGTAAAGGTCGAGGCGGCTGAGGGTGCTGTTCGGGCCGGGGAGCGCGGCCAGCAGGCGACCCCAGGCGGGCGCGCCGAACAGGAGAAACGCCAGGGCCAGGCTGGCGCTGAGGCAAAGGCCGCCCAACATGAGCCAGCGACGGGGGAGTGACCGGCGGCGGCTGACCCAACCGGCCAACTGCCAGCCACCGATCAGGAGCGCGGCTCCGGCTAAAGCCGCCCATGCGCCCCGTGAGGCGGTGAAAAGCAAACCGACCAGGGAGAAAAACAGCAGTCCCGCGCCGCCCGCGCGCCGCCATCCCTGGTTGCTCCACACTGTGGTGGCGGCGAAGGGCAGGCTCATCCCCAGCAGGCCGCCGACGACGTTAGGGTGCAGGGGATGACCGGGAAATGCCGGCATCCATCTCCGCAAAACGCGCCCGACATCAACCAACATCGCTATCTTCGTCGGGTAAGAATCCCAGTCGTTGGTGCAAAGGAAATAGAGGCTGACAACCGCGCCCAATGCGGCCAGCAGCCAGGCAGCCTGGCGCACCAACCCCGCCTGATGCAGGGCGACCAGGGCGGTAAACAGGAGCCAGCCGCCGATAATCAGCCAGAATTTGGCCCAAGCGGTGGCGGGATCGTAGGCAGCCCCAAGGCTGACGGCGGCGGTGAGGGTGAAGGCGAACAGGGGGATGTGGGCCGGGCTGCGCGGCGGCAGGCGGCGGGCGACCGGCCAGGGGGCCAGACCCAGGAGCAGCGGCCACGCGCCCACTTGCGGCCAGTGATACCAGAGGGCGGCGGCGGCAACGGCGGCGACGAGGCTGGCCCAGGCGAGGCGGGGAGATGGGGCCGCATTCCGCGGCGGCGGCGTGGTCACGGCTCTCTCCGTCGGCGCAGGCCACGGAAGAGGACGAACAAGACGAAGAGGCCGGCGGGGATGACGCTGATGATGACGCGCCAAATCAGGTTGTTATTGGCGGTGGGGAGGAGGTTGATGCCGGCATTTTCCTCTTTCGGAAACGGAATCGTCGGCGTCGGCAATGGCACGGTCGGCACAGGGGCCACCGGCGCGGGCGGCGTCGCCGTTGCCGGCACACGCGGCGGCGGCAGAACTACGGGCAGCGACACGCGGCGGCTGGTCACAAAAGACACGCCCATCTCGCCCCCATCCAACAGCGCCAGCAGCGTCCCATTCGGCGACAGCGCCGCGCCCAAAAACGCGGCGGCGGACATCTGCGGGAGTAATAACGACTCCGCGCTCAGCCACTGCCCCCCACGCCACTGCCAGTGTAGCAAACCGGCGTCCGTCCATTGCAGCAGTTCCACCGCTCCCGGCGCGGCAGCGGCGGCAGTCAGTCCGCTCCGCGAGGAAACGCGATGCGCCTCACCCCAGGAAAAGCCGTCCAGGGAAACCTGGTGATAGATCGCCTCGCGCTCGCCATCCCGCGTCTGCCAGAGGCGATGCACTTGCTCCTCTCCACCGACCGGCAGTGCGTACCAGATTGGCGGTGCGTCCGACACCTGTTCCGGCGGGGAAAAGGTGTCGCCCCCGTCATCGGAGCGCGCATAGTAGAGTGCCGTGGGCGTGGCGGACGACAATGCCGGCAAGCTCACCCGCGTCCAGAGTAGATGCAACCCGCCATCCCGCGTCAGCGCCAGGCGCGGCTGCGCGACGCCTTCCCACGCCGCCGCCGCCGCCGCAAAAACGGTGCGCGGCGCCGACCAGGACTGCCCCCCATCCATCGAACGCAGCAAATAGATGCCCCGCGCCTCGTTATAAGGAATGGCATAGGCCACGAATAGGGTATCCCCTTGTGCGGCAATCGTCGGGTCGCCGCCGCCCGCGTGCGGTTGGGGCAGGGTCAGCGGTTCGGACCAGTTGCTGCGCATGGCGGCGGCGGCGGCGCCGGCCTGGCTAAAGGTGAGCGAACCCCCGCCGGCTGCCGTGAGCAGCAGCCGCCCGCGCGCGTCCATCGTGATTGCCGGCGGTCCCGTGTCGCTGCCGGGCAGCGTGAGAACGGAAACGGGTTGGGACCAGTTTGCGCCATCCCAGCGGGCATAATAGATGCTGCCTGCCTGCGACCAGACGCGATGGATAAAGCCGTCGGCGTCAACGGCCAGCGCGGAGGGGGTGTTGCCCGCGGAAGGGGCGGCGGTGAGTGGCTGCCACACCGGAGGCGGCGGGAACCAATCCGCTATGTCGCCGGGGGCGCGCGTGGTCGCCCAGGTGTCCTGGCTGCCGCTGTCGCATCCCACGAGTAGCAGCCGTTCCGCGCCATCCAGCCCCATTTGGATGCAGGCCAGCGCCAGGCGACGATAGGTAGCGGGGTTGATCAGGTCGGCAAGCCCGGTTTGCGCCTGGGGATCGCTCCACTGTTGCCCATTCCAGGCGAGGAGTACGAGTTGTGCCGGCATTTGCGCCCACAACAGCAGCCCCTCCTCTCCTCCCAGAAATTGCGCCGTTTGCGGGCAGCCGGTCAGGGGAACAGAGCCGGTTTGCCAGGTGCGGCCATCGTCATCGGTCCATTGGTGACGCAGACGGCAGGCGTCCTGTCCGTGTTCGGCGGGCCAGAGGAGGTGTGTGGTTGTGCCGGCATTTGCCAAAACAGGACGAGCCGGACCGACCGCGTCGCTGAGGTCCTCCGGCGCGCGCCGGTCAACCAGCGTGGGCGCATCCCACGACGCGCCCCCATCGGCGGAGCGGCTGAGATAGACCCGCTCCAGCGGCGGCACATCCCAGGCCAGCATAACGAGGTCGTCAGCGGCAACGATCTGCAAGGCCGGGGCAGTGGCGCGCAAATAGGGGGATTGATAGCGGACCGTTGGCTCGCTCCAGGTCGCCCCATCGTCAGCGGATTGGCGGTAGAAAATGGACGCAGGGGCGGCGGGGGCGGCCTGACGCGCGGCGTAGGCGAGATGGAGCCGGTCATCCGCGCCAATGGTAGCCGCCAGCGACAGGACACGCTGCGCCAGCGTCTGCGGCGCGGACCAGGCCGCGCTATCGGCAAAAGCGCCGGCGGCCACCTGGTTGACTTGCAATGCCCCTTCCGCCGTCAGCCAGAAGGCGTGGATAACGTTGTCCGGTGTGGATAACAAGATGGGGCGGGCCGTGGCAAAGGGAAAGTCAACGGCCACCGGTGGGGACCAGGTATATGCGCCATTTGTGCCGGCATTTCCCCGTGTGAACATGGGGCCGGCGAGCGTGTCCCGCCAGAGGACATAGGGCACGCCGCGCGCATCCCAAAAGAGCAGCGGATCGGTGGCGGCCCCGGATTGGGAGAGATTTTGCGGCGGCGACCAGTCATGCTCCGGGGCGGCTTGCGCCTGCGCCGCGCGGGCGGGCGCGCCCAGGAGCAGCAGCGCCCCCAGCAGCCAGAGGAGACACCACGCCGCGGCGCGGTACCACCCATGAATGAAACTGAGGTGTCGTCGTAGCCCGATTTGGAAAATCGCCCTACATTTCCAGAGGAGTGAGAATTGCCGGCGGATCATGAGGAGGAGATGGGAAGGCCGCTCTCGGTGGCGGACCAACTCAGGTGCTGCAAACCGACGCTGAGGGCGGTGCGCAGGGTGGAGCGGTCGGAGAGGAGCATTTTTAGGTAGGTGAAGAGGGGGCCGGGGCGGAAGGCCCATTCCCGAAATGCGCGTTTCTGCCAGTAGAGGAGGCGTTCTGCCGGCATTTGCGGATAATCCAACACCGTCCCTCGATCCATGTCCACCTGTTCCCAGCGCGTCCCCGGACGGAACCAATTATTCTCCACCACCTCAAAAAAGAACGGTGTTCCCGGATACGGCGCGGCCACGTGAAAAAGGGCAATATCTAGCGGCAGCTTCTTTGCAAAATCAATCGTCTGGCGGATCGTCTCCTCGGTCTCGCCCGGCAGACCAATAATAAAATACCCCCAGTTCTTAATCCCCGCCTGGCGCGCCCAACGCAGCGCCCGCTCCGCCTTGTCAGGATACGCTCCCTTGCGCGCATGGCGCAAAATCTGTTCATTGCCGCTCTCAATGCCCCAGGAAATCAGCCAGCAGCCCGCCTCGGCCATCAGGCGCAGCATCTCCTCATCCACATAATCGACGCGACTGTTGCACGTCCAGCGGATATTCATCTCCTGTGCGATCATCAACCGGCACAGGCGCATCACCTGTTCACGGCTGACCGTAAACAGGTCGGCGTACATGTGGATATTGTGGATGCCGTGCTGCTGCAATATCCACATTTCCTCCACGATCTTTTCCGGCGACCGCAGGCGCACGCTGTACTGGTAGCTGACGTGCTTGATGCAGTAGGTGCAGCCCGCCGTGCAGCCGCGGCTGGTGACAATGAAGGTGAATGGTCCCTTGATCAGGGGCATTCGATACCGCTGCAAGGGGAGCAGTTCGTGTCGGGGGTGGGGCAGATCGTCCAGGTCGCGGATGAAGGGGCGGGTGAAGTTGACCACGATTTCCGCGCCATCCCGCCACACCAATCCCTTAATGCCGTGCAGGTCCACGCGCCCGTCCGCGTCAATGGCCGGTCGGTAGAGTGGATCGTGGTCGGCGAATATCTTCTGGATGGGTGGCTCGCGTTCGTCGGTCTTCCCTTCCAGGTGGTCCACCAGGTCCCGAATCGTCAGGTCCGGCTCGCCCAGGAGGATAAAATCCAGCGTCGGGTAGGGGCGCATCGTTTCCCGCGGGATGGGGGTGACGTGTGTGCCGAAGGCGATGGTTTTGGCCCCACGCGCCCGTGCCAGGAAACAGCCGTACATGTCGTTTTCCAGGGTGGGCGCGGTGACTTGCGTGACATAGTAGCGGGGCTGGTATTCGTCCAGCAGGCGCGTGAACTCGGGCCAGCCCATGCGTTCGGCGTTGGCGTCAATGACGGCCACACGGTAGGGGGGATCGAGCAGGGCGGCCATTTGCGCCAGCGATACTTGCGGCCAGACCATATTTTCCCGCGTGCGCCGTCCCACGCGGTGCTGCGTCCTTATCCACAGGCCACCATCTGGCGTGGGGGGGTTTACTAACAGGATGTCCACAGCTTTTTCCGCACGAGGGCGTTGTAGCAGACCCTGGCGTACGATGGGGTCGGCGTCGGGGAAGTTGGCCGGGCGCAGCGGGGGCAGGCGCCGCGTGCCGAGGTTCGCTCGGGGAGAAACCGGGTTTCTTGGCATTCGGATTTCGCTGAGGGAGGAGAAACCCGGTTTCTTGGTTGGTTGGGGAGAAACCGGGTTTCTTCAGGTTTTCAGGAGTGATTGTCGCGCAGTTCTTGCAGGACGCGCTGGAGGACCCAACTGATGATGAGCTGCACGCCGACGAGGATGAGCATGGCGCTGGCGAGGAGGTAGAGCCAGAGGCGGGTTATTTCCCAGCCGCGCAGGCTGAGGGCGAGGCTGGCGAGGCCGAGGAGGAGGCCAAGCCCGAGGGTGAGCAGGCCCAGCCAGCTAAAATGGTTTTCCAGGGGGGTGCGGAAGAGGGGTTTGCCAAAGAGTCCCTGGCGCACGGGGCGGCGGTGGAAGAGGGAGACGAGGTAGTTGAAGGTGATGCCGAGGGAGAAGATGCTGAGTCCGGTGATGCCGGCAACGCCCCCCGCAAACAAGGCCGCCACCTCCAGATAAGCCAGGCTGGTGACGCCGCGCACGCGCGCCGCGACCAACCCCAGCGCCGCCAGCAGCCCCAATCCCATCCCCAACAGGCCGATCAAGCCCAATATACGCACCGGATTGTAAGTCAGCACCGTCCAGATGATGGAGCGCAAAAACAGCGACCCGTCACGGACCACGCTCAGCTTGGAACGTCCCACGCGCTCGCTGTAGGGAATGGGCACTTCGGCCATGGGCACGCCCTCGTGGATGGCGCGCGTGCTCATGACGGGGGTGAGGTTGAGGCCGTCGGGTAAGGGGGAGACGCGCTCCAGCACTTCCCGCCTGAAGACACGCATGCCGCTGGCGCTGTCCGTGACGCGCTGCCGCCCCACGAGGGTGAGCAGGTTGGCAAAGAAGAGGTTGCCGAGGCGGCGGGTGAAGGGCATTTGGCTGGCGGCTCCGGCCATGCGTGAGCCAATGACGAGGTCGGCCCCGTTAAGGGCTTTCTGGCACAACTGCGGCAGGTATTCGGGTGGATAGGTTCCGTCGGCGTCGAGGAAGGCGATGAGTTCGCCGCGGGCCAGGCCAAAGCCGGTTTTGAGGGCGGCGCCGTATCCTTTGTTGTGGGGATGGGGGATGAGGTGGAAGTTGTCGAGGGTGTTGGCGAAAATGCCGGCAATCTCCCGCGTCCTATCCCCCGACCCATCATCCACCACCAGCAGCTCCATGCCATCCACACCCACCCGCGCCAGGTCTGCTTGCATCGACAGCACCCGCCGCACAATGGCCGCCAGACCATCCTCTTCATTGTAAGCGGGAATCACCACCGACAACGTCGTCATGCACGCCACCTTTCACCCAACTGATAAGGACTGACGATGAAATACAGTACGGAATTGCATTGTCAGTTTGCCGGAACGGTCTGGAAACAACTTCGTTGTCTTGTTTAATATCCGTTCCTAAGACGAATCTTTGCGCCGGCAGCTACCAAATCTGTTTGTCTGATGCGGCGCGACCATCAATGTGACGAATGACCCGTGCCGGCACGCCCGCCACCACCGTATGCGGCGGCACATCCGCCGTCACCACCGCGCCCGCCGCCACCACCGCCCCGCGCCCCACGCGCACCCCGTCCGTAATGATGGCGCTGGCTCCCAACCAGACATCATCCTCAATGACGATCCCCTGCGCGGTGATACCCTGCTCCACAAATGAGCGATTCGGGTCGTCAAACACGTGATTCACGGCAATGATCTGCGTAAAAGGAGAGGTGTAAACGCGGTCGCCGAGCGAAACGCCCCCCTGGCCGCGAATGACGCTGTACTCCCCCAGCAGGCAATTGCGGCCAATTTTGATGCCGGAGTGGGGCATCTGGCGAAAATTATAGACGTGCAGCACCGCGCCGTGCATCACCAACGTTCCCGCGCCAATCTCAATCCCATTTGGGCAAGCGTGCAGATAAGTCCCCTCATCCAGGTAGACGCCATGCCCCAGGCGGATGAGGCTGGCATAGCGCAGGCGCACGCCGCGCTCAATGGCCGCCCACCCATCCATGCGCAAGATGAGGCGGTACAAAAGTCCCCGAAGGCCAATTCCCGCCAGGGTCGGAATCCACCCGGCCAGCGCCATAACGCTTTGTTCCAGGATGTAGCGAGGAAGGCCGGCGGCCTGGCGGTTAAGGTAAAGGCGCAACACTATTCGGGAGGGGGCCGTCGATTTTGTCGGTCAGCGGGAATGCTCCGCCCTTCCGACACAGAACGGATTTTCTGCAAAACGTGTGCGACATTCGCACGGGTCACGCCAGGGCAAACTGAAACAGCAGCAGAAGCCTGCTCATTCCAGATGACTAAGCCCAAAGGCAGATTGTTTTCATATGCTGAGATGTAGGATTACGACGAAGAAAAGAGACGGCTATGCCGGCAGCAGAAAGGGGTTGTCATACAAACCAAGACGCTCGAAACAGCCTGGCGTGTTACGAAAAGCGTGTTGTTATTTAGAAATCACCTACTGGGGTGAGTACGTCATTATATCAACGGCTGTCGTTTGCAACAATAATGCAATGGTCATACAATGATTACGCAAGAAACACGTGGTGAATTCTCTGTTGCCAGCAAACTTTGACAAGCGCGCGATGTTAGGGCATAACGCTCATGGCTGGCGCGATGGGCGTCAGACCTGCTTCGGAACGGATCAAAGAAGACAACGAAGTTGTTTCTTGACCGTTCCTGCAAACTGACGATGCGATTTCGTACTTTATTTCATCGTCAGTCCTTACAGCAGGAAACACAATGCGTATTGCCATGATCGGCCCGTTTGGGTTTCATCCAAATAAAACCATGCGTGCCCGCGCGCTGAATCTGGCGCGGGCCTTGGTGCGGCGCAATCAGCAGGTAAGCATCTTTATGCCGCCGTGGCATACGCCGCGGGAGGCGGATCGTGTCTGGACGGAGGATGGCGTGGCGATTCGTTACGTACCGTTGCGCGGTGGCGTGGTAGGGATCACGCACCGCCTGGTGCGCGAATGCCTGGCCTGGAAGCCGGACGTGGTGCACTGCTTCAAGCCCAAGGCGTACAGCGGATTGGCGGCCTGGTGGTTGTGGCGGCGGCAGCAGGTACGGTTGGTGGTGGATACGGATGATTGGGAAGGCGCGGGGGGATGGAATGAGATCGCGCCCTATTCCCGTGGGCAAAAATGGTTTTTTGCCCGGCAGGAGCGGTGGGGCATGACGCATTGCCATGCGCTGACGGTGGCCAGCCGCACGCTGCAAAGCCTGGCCTGGGCGCAAGGCGCGCCGCCAACGCGGGTGGTCTATGTCCCCAATGGACCGGGGATAACCGCGCCCACGGGAGATGCCGCGGCCCGCCGCGCGGCATTGGGTTTGGGGCAGCGCCCGACCCTGTTGCTATACAGCCGTCTGTTTGAGTTTGACGGAGAGCGGCTGGTCCAGATATTGCGGCGAGTGCGGGAGTCCGTACCCACATTTGCCCTTTTGATGGTCGGCGCGGGACTGTACGCGGCGGACGCGGCGGCGCTGCGAGCTGGGCTGGCGGACGCCGGGCTGCTGCCACACATCGTGGACGTGGGCTGGCTGGAAGAGCAAGATGTGGCCGCCGCGCTGGCGGTAGCGGATGTGGGCATCTATCTTATGGAAGACACGCTGCTCAATCGCACCAAATGTCCCGTCAAACTGGCTGACATGCTGGCTTGTGGCGTTCCCGTTGTGGGCGAAGCCGTGGGCCAGGTGCCGGAATACGTGGTCCACGGACAGACAGGGTTGCTGCGCCCCAGCGGCGACAGCGATGGCATTGCCGCCGATTTAGTGGAATTGTTGCGGAATCAGGAGCGCCGTCGTCTCCTCGGGCGGATGGCCCAGGCACACATTGAGGCCCATTTCCGCTGGGATCATCTGGCGGCGCGTGTGGAAGAAGCCTACACGGAACAACAGGCCACGACATACGCGGGCGCTTGACGCCGGTTCCTCGCCGGCGGTCAGGCAGAATACCCCCCGCAGCTGTGGGTAGGAAGTTGTTCGCATTGGGTTGTGATTGTGCCGGCACTGACCCGTGTTTGACAACTCGTTTGCTACTACCCCCAGAAGAGTTGTAGTTCTCCAGGAATTAAATGCAATGAGTACGTTATTGAGATTCACGTGGAGTGACGCGCTGAAGACAGGGGTCCCCCTCATCGACGTTCAGCACAAGGAGCTGATCCAGACCTTCAACGACCTGGCGGACGCCATTGAATTAGGTACGGGAAGCAGTGCCATCAAGAAATTGCTTTCCTACCTCAAGTATTATGCCGAATGGCACTTTGAGCGCGAAGAACGATGCGCCGATGCCTGCCGGTGCCCTTTCGCGCAAACCAACAAACGGGCGCACGAACGTTTTGTGGAGATATTCGGTCATCTCTATGACGAATACAGGCAAAGCGATGGCAGCGAAGCGGTCGCGCGCAAGGCGCACGGGCAACTTGCCGAATGGATCATGAACCATGTGCTCAAAATTGACATGGAAATCGGAAAATCGCATCGGCAAATGCAAAGCAAGTCTTCTTCTTCGAAAATTGGGGTGAATGGATAGCGGTCAGTTCGTCGTGCCCGCTTCTGGATGCTGAGAAGACAATCTGGCTGCCCTGAGCAAAACCGCAGGGTTCAGCATGACATGCGCCCCCCCCCGAGACACGAAAATCCCCGTTCTTGAAGCGCGCAAGTGAGCGGCTGGTGGCGGTCAGGGCATCGCCTATTGTGACTTTGGTTTGAGTCTGGTTGGACGGGTTGCCCCGCGCATGGGGATCCCCTGTGCCTGGATGATGCCCGGCCAGAACACGTTTGGAAAAATCAGGATACACTATCGTTATGACGGCCGATATTGAGCAGTTTCACAAGCAGCAGTATCTTAATCTGGAAACTTTTCGCAAAGATGGCAGCGGCGTGAAGACGCCGTTGTGGTTTGTGCGGCAAGATGACGCGCTGTACATGCGCACGCTGGCGACGTCGTGGAAGGTAAAACGCATTCGCCGCCAGTCCGCGGTGCGCATTGTGCCCAGTGACGCCCAGGGCGCGCCCAAAGGGGAATGGGTGGCGGCGACGGCGGAATTGCTGCCGGCAGCGGAAAATGCCTGGGTGAGTGCGGCATTTATCAAAAAGTATGGTCTGCTCAAGCGGCTGATCGACTTGCGCAGCCGCTGGCGGGGTTATAACGAAAGTTCATTTGTGGTTATTGTGGCGCGTTTGGCATGAGGAATTGTGCCGGCACGACACTGCCGAAAAGGGTGTCGCTCCCGGTCGGCTGAATCGGTTTTGCGGGCGTTCGTGGCTGTCCGCAATTAAGTTAGCGGAAATGTGCGGACAGCGGCTATCTACAATAGCGGCTATCTACAATAGCGGCTATCTACAATAGCTGGGCATTAACCGTCCGTGAAAAGTGTGAAGTTGTTTTCGGACGGTTACTTAGGGCAGAGGGAGTTGGATGTGGTCTGTGCCGGCATTTCCCCGCACCCTGACACCCGTTAAAGGATCATAAAGTCCAAACAGCACTGCCGCCGCCGTCGTCCCCTCCGGCGGACGCAACACATGCCGCTGGCGAAAAACATCCCCCACCTCCAGCGTTTGCGGGTCCACCCAGAACCCGTCATCCCCGCTGAGAAAATGTCCGGCGCCATCCACCAACTGCGCGAACACCCACAACCGCGGCCCCGCGTACACGCCCGGCGGCGGCGGATTGCTGATCAGCGGCAGCGGCGGCAAATCTAAGGTACGGGCAACTCGCCAGGTGATCTCCAGCACGCCCGCCGCCGTGTCATAATTGGTGGCCAGGGCGCACAATCCATTCTCAAAGCAAGCCAGCGGCGCGGATGCCGGCAGCGGCGACGACATCACCCGCGCCAACGTAAAGCCGCCCACTTGCGCCAGCGGCGGCCCATACAGCGGCACGAAGGCGTCGGGCACTTCCGGGTAGCCGTGGAAATTGACGGCGGGATCGTCCCCCAGCGCCAGGAAAATGGCGCGCCGGGGGTCATACAGGCGTGGGCGGGCATCGGTGCGGGCGGCGTTCGCCAGGTCCATTTGCAGCGCCAGGCGGCTCCAGGGACCGGCCAGCAGATCGGTGACGCCAAAATCGGTCAGATCGGGATGCGTGGCGGCGTAATCGGCCACGTCGCGCATATTGGCGTGGTAGAGAAAGCGGGTGTTGCCGCGGCTGGCCCAGTCCTCGAAGTAGGCGGGCAGGTCGCGCGTGCCCACGGAGAGGACGAAGGCGATGCCCAACAAGGCGGCCAGCACGCCCGCGCCGCGCCCGCGCCGTCGGGCGAGCCAATCCAGGGGCAGGGCGGCGACGAGAAAGGTGGCGGGCTGGGCGATGATGGTGTGACCAAAGCTGGCGGGGGGGATGCTGATGAAGGCGGGGGAAATGCCGGCAATCCACCACCCCAACAAAAACACATATGGCAGCGCCCCCGCCCGCGCCCCCTTTGCCGCGAAACTCAGTCGCCCCCCCTGCCACAACGCCAACCCCACTCCCAACCAGAGCAGCGCCGCGCCCCCCGGGCCAAACACCGGGCGATGGGGAATGTTATATAACCACTCCGGGTCGCCATCCGCGTCGAACATGCGCAGCGTGGTTGCCGTCTGCCGCCACAGCGGCGCGAAATCCCCCGCGCGCGCCGCCGCCAGTGGCGCAGCCAGCTCCGCCACCCGCCCCTGCGCCTCCGGTTGCTGACGCAGCGTGACCGCCAGGGGCAGCGCCAGCAGCAGCATCAGGCCAAAGGCAAGCGCCAGGCCGCGCCAGTGGGCGCGCAGCAGCGGATGCTGCCACAGCGCCAGGTAGCCGCAAAAGGCCAGCAAAATCAACGGCAAGCCCCGCCCGGCAAAATAGGTGTAGAAACCCAGGCCGGCAAAAAAGGCCGCGCCCGTGAACGCGCCATAACGGCTGAGCCATCGGCGGGGCCATGATCCTGGGGCGGGAATTTGTGCCGGCATTTGCAGCCCTTGCCAGAAGAAAATGAACGCCAGCAGCGCCCACACCGTCACACTAATGTGGCGCAGGCCAATGCGGGAGTAGACCAGCGACCAGAAACTGGCGGCCAGCGCGGCAGCGGCGATCAGGCCCAGGCGGTGGCTAAAAAGGCGACGCCCCAATTGGTAGGTGAGAGGCACGGCCAGCGTACCAAACAGCGCGGACAGCAGACGAAAGCCGAGGGCATTGGCCCCAAACAGGGCGAAAAGAAGCGCGTTCAGGGCGTGATAGAGGAATTCGTGGCCGGAGGCGTCCGGGTAGAAGAGCGCCCACTGTCCATTGAGGACTTTTTGGGAGATGACGAAGACGTTAATCAACTCATCGTCTCGCCAGCCTGGGGGAACGGCGTCCAGCCGCCACACGCGCAGGGCGAAGGCCGCCAGCGTAATCAGCAGCAGGGGCCAGTTGGGGCGGAGTCGGCGAGAGGAATGGGGGAACATGGCGGCGGCGGTGGGCTAGGGTGCGGTGACGACGATGGGCGTGGGCAGCCGCAGGTGGTCGGCGGGGGCGGCGTCATCGGTGAAGATGGTCAGGCGCGGCGGCTGCGCGCACGGCGGCGCGGGACAAACATACGCGCCGATGATGAGCGCGTAGGCGCCGGGAGGCAGATCGGGCGGAACGGTGAAGGTGTGCAATTGGATGAACTGATCGCCCGCGTGCCAGTAGTAGCTGGGGACATCCAGGCGGTCGGCCTGCGCCAGGGGCGGTCCGTCCAGGGTCAGATGGGTGAAGAAAACGAGGCCATCGCGTGATTGACGCGCCTGCCACCAGGTTGCCAGTCGCGCCGTTTCGCCGGCGGCCAGGGCGGGGGTCTGCACCTCGTAGCCGAGGAGGGACGCGGCGTTATCCAGGTCGGCGCGGAATGGTTGAAACTGGTCGCCCCACTGCGCCTGCAAATCGAGCGGGACAACGGTGTAAATCGTCAGGGGGCGGTCCTCGTCGGTGGGGCGCAGCGGCAGCACGACCGGCGGCGCGACGGCGGTAAAATAGCGCGCCAGGTCGGGATGGAGCGGAGCGAAACCGGGGAAGAGGAGGGTGGCCTGCTCCGCCTGGGGCAGCAGGAGGCTGCCGGCTCCGTTGAACCAGCGCAGATCGACGGCGGGGTTGCGCAGGGTCATGAGCGCGGTGGAGGGGCTGTGGAAGCGGTCGGGGGTGGCGGTGGAGATGGCTGCCGCACCGCTGCCATGTTCGTTGAGGTAGTTTATGCCGGCAACGAGCGTACTCTCATACTGCACGCGCACTTCGGGGTTGTTGGCCCAGGTATGGAAGTAGTCGCGCGCGGTTTGCGCGCCCACGGCGGCGAACAGGAGCAGGGCCAGGAGCGGACCGACCCGCCGCCAGACAGTCTCGCGCCTTCCCCTGGCGGATGCTGCCAGCCAATCGTAGGCGGCGATGAGGGGCAGCGCGGGGAAGAGGTAGAGGATGGGCTGCATGGCGATGGCGCGGGTGGTGCTGGCTTCCGGTCCGGTGATGAAGGCGGGAACCATGCCGGCAACCAGCCAGGCAAGGGCGAAAATCAGCGATTCCGCCCGATCCGCCGCGGCGGGGTTGCGTTGCGCCAGCCAGCGCCCAATCTGAATCAGTGCCAGCAGCAGGCCGAGGTAAAAGAGGATGCCCATGCCCCACCCTAGCCACGGTTTGCCGGGAATGTTGTAGCGCCAGAGGGTGTCCCCGGTGAGGGTAAAGAGGCGCAGGCTGGCGCGGAAGTTGTGCCAGAGGGGGGCGAAGTCCCCGGCGGCGGCGGCGTTCAGGGGGCCGCTTAGCTGGGTGAGGCGGGCTTCGGCGGCGGTGGTTTGCAGGTGGTAAAAGAGGGGGGAGCCGATGATGCCGGCAAGGAGGAGGGTGATGGCTGTGCCGCGCCAGCGGTGGGGGAGGGCGTCGCGGCGCAGGAGGGCGGTGAACAGGAGGAGGCCGGGGAAGAGCGCCCAGGTGAGGCGGGCGGGGAGGTAGGTGTAGAAGGTGATGCCGAGGAAGATGCCGGCATAAATGAACCAACGTTTCTGGTGAGGTGGGCGCAGGCCGTTCCAGTAACAGGTGGCGGCGAGGAGGAAAAATGCCGGCATCGTCACCGACCGCAACGCCTGCCGCCCCGTCATCACCCCCCAGAAACTCACCGCCAACCCCGCCGCTGTCAGCAGCGCCAGCCGCCGCTCAAACGCCCGCCGCACCCAGGCATAACTGCCCGCCACCATCAGCAGGCTGTAAAAAACCGCCGTCAGCCGCCCCGCCAGGTAGGTAGGCCCCAAGAAGGCCATCAAAATGGCCGTGCTGTAGTCGAACAGCGGCTCGCGCCCGTAGCCGACCGTGAAGTAGATGGGGCGAATGCCGTTGACCACGCCCCAGGCATCCAGGCCGTGGTCCGCCTCGTCGTGCGTGAAGCCGGGGGGGACGTGGCTGAGGGCGACCAGGCGTAGCGTCGCCGCGACCAGCAGGATGAGCAGCAACCAGCCCCCTACGCGCCATCGTGGGGGAATGTTCCTGGCGAACTTCATGGCCGGTTGGTCTTCCATTGTGGCCACGCCGGGAAAGGAAGCACGTCATTGCTTGCCTTCCAGAAGTGCGACGCTCTTACAAGCGGCATTTTCGCTCCTCGAATTCCTTGTTAACCGTCCGCATACGAGTCACTCTTTTCGTGAACGGTTACTAATAGGCTGTTTGGATAGCGGCTATCCACGTTAGTCGCTATGCGTGATAGTCGGTATCATGGATAGCGGCTATCCACGTTAGTCGCTATGCGTGATAGTCGGTATCATGGATAGCGGCTATCCACGTTAGTCGCTATGCGTGATAGTCGGTATCATGGATAGCCGCGAAAGAATACAGGATTGGTGACTACTAACGCTCTGTGGAGATTGGACCAATTTCGCCAGAGAAAATTGGTCCAATCTGGCTTAGCCGTTACCAGGATTGACCGATTTTGTATTTTACCTCTGCCTGGTGATGCCGGCATTGCTTTCTAAGGAACGGAAATTAAATCAGAGGACGAAGTTGTTTCCTTACCGTTCCCTCAAACTGACGATGCCATTCCGTACTTGATTTCAGCGTCAATCCTAAGGATGTAACGACGAATCCTCTTGTGGGCTGAGCTTGTCGAAGCGCATGTTGCTCCCGACAGGTTCGTGCATTGATGTTCAGGGTGGGGCGGAACGCTCAAAATTTGTCATGTTCTGTGGGATAGGGTAGCATGGCGTTGGTCATTTTGACCGGATTTTACTCATGATGTGTACGGATTTGGAAATGCCGGCATTCTTCCCTCCCCCTACTCCCCATCTCACCCTTCCGCCCGATGCGCCCCGCTCCACCTGGCGACGGCGACTTTCCCGCCGATTCATCGCTCGCTGCCGCCGTATTGCCCTGGCCGCGTTGGGCATCGTCCTGCTTGCCTCCTGTCGTCAGTCCAACGACAACAACATCGTGGTTACCGAAGTGTTGCAGGTAGAAGGGGGCACGCGCGTCGTTACTCGCCTGGTCGAGCGCACCGTCGAGGTCCCCATTACGACCGTCCCCCTGCCGGTGAGCGCCGAATCAGAGCCGGTGGCCCTGGACATCAGCTTCCAGAGCGGCGAACTCCCCCGACTGGACCCACAGCGCACCATTGACGCCGAAGCGCTGGACCTGGTGGAGAACCTGTTCATTGGCCTGACGCGCCAGAATCAAGAGAATGCGCGTATTGAACCCGCGTTGGCAACCAACTGGGAGGTGAGCGCCGATGGGCGCACCTGGACCTTCCATCTGCGCGATGATCTCTACTGGGTGCGGCCCGTGACCGGGGGGCAGGTGGCGCGCGTACGCCCGGTGACGGCGGCGGATGTGGTGTATGCCTTCCGCCGCGCCTGCGACAGCCGCACAGACACGCCTTATGTTTTCATTCTGTACATCATGGAAGGCTGCGAGGCTGTCAACCGTGCCCCCAACCCGTCCGCCGTTGACTTTTCGTTGCTGGCCGTCGCCGCGCCGGACAGGCGGACGGTCGTTGTGCATCTGACGCGCCCGGCTAATCATTTTCTGGCCTTGACCAGTTTGTGGGTATTGCGCCCGCTGCCGGCGGAAATCATTGAGGAATATGGCGAGGATTGGGATTTGCCGGCAAACATCCTCACCAATGGCCCCTTTCTCATCAGCCCCACCTCCACCAAAGGGATACAGACCATCCTGCTGCGTAACCCATTCTGGCCGTTGCTTTTTCGCGGCAACGTGGACGTGGTGAACATCTACCACGTAGACACGAAAGCGGCTTATGAATTATGGCGAGAGAAGGCGTTGGATTTGGCCCCTGTGCCGGCATCCGCGCGCGCAAACGTCATGGCGGAAATCCCCCCCCGCTTCGATGTCATCTCCGAGCAGCAGGTTTTTTACCTTGCCTATAACTTCGACAGTCCCGTCTTTGGTTTGCCGGAAATGCGACGCGCCTTTGGGGCAGCTATTGACCGCGTCCGCCTCGTTGAGGAAGTCTACGGCGGCGAAGGCGCGCCCATGCGCCACTTCGCGCCGGAAGGCATCGTTGGTTCCCTGCGCCGCGACGAAGTAGGCACGGGCTACAATGGCGACTACGCCCGCCAGCAGTTGGCTGCCAGCCCCTTTCGCGACTGCCGCCTGATGCCGCCCATCCGCTATATGGTCAGCGCCTCCGACATTGATTTGCAGCAGGCGGAGTTGATCCGCCAGATGTGGGCGGACGAGTTGAAATGTCCCCAAGAGCTGATCCAGATTGAACAAGTGCAGTTTGGCACGCTGCTGGCGCAAACGCGCCCCGATGCCGGCACGGAACGCCCCGATGTGTGGAGCCTGGGTTGGGCATCCTACTATCCCGACGCGCAAAACTGGTTTGGCGACGTGCTGCACTGCACCGAGAGCGAGAATCGGCAGCGGCGGTCTTGCGGCGAAGTGGACGACCTGATTATGGCTGCCGAGCAGAGTGCCTCGCAAGATGATCGTTGGGGTCTCTACCGCGACATCGAGCGTGCATTATTCGCGCAGGATGGCATCGAACCGTTGACGCCGCTGTATGCACGGGCGCGACTGGTGATGCAACAATCCTGGCTGCAATATGCGCCGGCCTATTTCGGCGGCGAACAGTACGACACCTATCTCGTTGATTGGGCTAGTAAACAGTTGGAACGGACTCAGTAACCGTATGACGGAAATGACATTGCTGGCCGTGGAGGCGGAAGGGCTGGGGCTGTCTCTGACGGAAGCGCAGTTAACCCAGTTTGCGCTGTACCAGACGCTGCTGCTGGACTGGAACGAGCGCATCAATCTGACGGCGATCAAGACGCCCCCGGAAATTCAGATACGCCATTTTCTGGACAGCCTCACCTGCGCCCTGGTCATGGGCAACCTGGAGGAGCGGCGATTGATTGACGTGGGCACGGGGGCGGGTTTCCCTGGATTGCCGCTGAAAATCCTTTTCCCTACGATGCGGTTGACGTTGGTGGACAGCGTGGCGAAGAAGACGCGCTTTCTGGCTGCTGTCGTGGAGGCGCTGGGATTGACGGATGTGACGATTCTGGCGGAGCGGGCGGAGACGCTGGGCCAGCATTCGGCGCACCGGGAACGGTATGATTGGGCGGCGGCGCGTAGCGTGGCGGAGTTGCGCGTGCTGGCGGAATATTTGCTGCCACTGTGCCGCGTGGGGGGAGCGATGCTGGCGCAAAAGGGGGAGAGCGCGGCGGCGGAAGCGGCCAGCGCGGCGGGCGCGTTGGCGGTGTTGGGTGGTGGTGCGGTGCAGTTGACGCCGGTGCAGCTACCGCAACGGGTGTTGCCGCGGCAGTACCTGCCGCATTATCTGGTGGTGGTTCCGAAGGAGCGGCCTACGCCAGTTATGTATCCACGTCGGGTGGGAATGCCGGCAAAAAAACCGCTCTAGCAGATTGTTGGAAAAGAAACCGCCGGCAGAGACGTATGGTCCAAGAGACCTTTCCAGAAGCTCAATCTCAGACCCCAGGCGTCTCATTCCACGAGAGCGTGAGCAGTTGCAATCCGGCCCGGTTTGGCGCCCTATTTTCGGGTATCAGGCAGAGAGCCTTTCACAAAATAGACCAAAGTACTAGCGGATAGAATGTCATAATGCATCGTTCGTGCTAAATTTCGTCAGCTTTATACGATGTAGCGTATTTTTGATCGCTACTTGTAGTTGGCTCAAAACGACATCATATTTTGCGCGGACAGTTACTTAGGTTAGCTGGAGAGGTAACTACTAACGCTCTCTGGAGACGGGACCAATTTCCCGCGCTCAATTCCATTTTCAGCAGAGAAAATTGGTCCAATCTGGTTTAGCAGTCTGCTAGAGAGAAATATAAAATGTGACTATTGAGTTCACTGAAAAAACCGGGTTTTTCGATGGTCCGGCTGAAATTACCAGAGTGGTTCATGTGTAAAAACCCGGTTTTGGGCCTTTTTTCAGTAGAGTCAACTATTCACGTCTCCGAGAGATTTGTAGACATCAATAAGATTCAACCAGAGCAAATTGGTCCAATCTGGGCAGATGACCTGTATAGTCACTATAAAATTACGTTGTCAGATTGAAGGAGCGATCAATGTCCGTTCCTTATCGGGGAAAATAGTAGCCAGGGGTGGAAGTAGCTATGTCCAATCATCACGATCAATGAGAATTGCTAATACCAGTCTCTCTTCAAGCGTGTTTTCCTGGCTGATGGGTTCATCTGCATCCTGGTTTCACGGGGAAGAACTCTCCGCGGCAATGATACCGTCGGCGCATCCGTATTTAAGATGGCAAATAACGGATGCGCTGGGAGGGTTCTTACATGGCGGATAGTCCAAAGTTAATTTTGCATGAACCGTAACGACTAACGCTCTCTGGAGACGGAGATTGGTCCAATCTGGTTTAGCCGTTACCACGAACCCTAAGGAAAATCTTGTGAAAAGCGTGGAATTCTCGCAAACGGTATGCAAGGGATATTTGCGTATCGTGGACACGGACGCCAGCGTGGATTTATCCGTCAAGGCCGGCATTGCCCTGGATGAAACGGGTTCTTTGCGATCACGCGACCTTGCTCCCAATTCAGCTATTGTCCAGGCCCTCTGGGAACGTAACATTTTCTCGTGCTCATCGGACATTGAGCGTATGGGGATGGAATTGTTGGCATTGGGGAAGCGTGTTCGCAACAGGAATCTGGCGTTAACATCATTCATTATGCAGCAATCCGAATATGTTCGGATCACAACAGCGGAGCGGCAAGTGGATGACACACGCATATGGAGCATGGGCCGTAGCGTCCTAACATCGCCCAATGGGCAAACATTTTACCGCGATGTGTGGATTGACTCGTCCGAAGATGTACTCGCTGAGTTTGCTTCCAACACTGACGCCATGCTGGCGGAACTCGGCGATGTAAACATCACGACCTCTCCATCCCTCACTATACCTGGAACCGTGATATTTCCTCCGGGAACGGGTGGCTATTTTATCCATGAAGTATTTGGGCATATGTTGGAAGGCGATCTGGTTAGCCAGGGCGTTTCCGTTTTTGGCAAGCATATCCATCTGGGCGACCGAATTGGTCCTGATTTCCTGAATGTGGCTGATGATCCGGCCGGATTTTCAGAACATATCGGACTTGCCGCCGTGGATGATGAAGGCGAACCGTTGAACCGTATTCCGCTTGTGTCCGCGGGAACCTTGAGCGGATACATTTGCGACCGGGAAACCGCGGCTTTGTTGGGAGATGGTGTTGGCGCCGGATGCGCAAGGCGACAATCTTATAAGCATAAGGCTGTTCCCAGAATGCGTTCCACCTTTGTGTCGCCGACCGGAACAGGGAATGATCTCAACCAGATAATCGCGGACACGGAAAGCGGTTTCCTGGTGTCACAACTCATAGCGGGCAACGTCAACCCCATGACGGGCGATTTCATGCTCATATGTGGTAATGGATACGTCATCGTTGATGGACAAATAACAACCCCGGTACGTGGCGTCACACTATACGGCAATGCGCTTACCGCGATGAGAACAATTGACACGATTGGTAGCGATTTTAAGATGATACCCTTGCAATGCGCGAAAGCAGGTCAGATCCTTCCGGTTTGCGCCGGTTCTCCTACTATCAGAGTACATGATCTTATAGCCACAAGGAATATCTAATGGAGGACAGGTTCCTGGAAGACATTGTGAGCAATTGTCTGCGGATGGGTTGTTCCGAAGCAGAGGCGTCGGTTAGAACCGGGGTTTCGGCAAGAGTTGGTCCAGAACAGACAATTCGCATTAAAGAGCAGGTTTCTCATACGCATTTGAGCGTGCGTGTCCTGCGGGATGGGAAACTGGGGTCAGCGAGTGGTTCCGCACTCAACAGTACGTCAGCAGAGGTGCTGTCTGAAATGGCTGTTCGCTCGGCCCTGTCGAACCCCGTTCTCCATTATCCCCCGCAAATATGCACCGACAATGCGCTGCCGGAAAAAGGCAACTCGATCACAAAGGAAGCATTGCCTCTCGATACCTGGATTGACTGGATCGAAAACGAAGCTTTACTGATTGGGCAGACCTTTGATTGCCAACTTCATTCCTTGTTGTTTGGATATGAAGCCTGGGGCGTAACTTTCTTCAATTCCAAGGGAATAATCGGGCGGTATCAGGCAGACCGGTCAATGGTTACGGGTTTGACCCAACCGGACCCTCGTTATTCAAGGCAACCCACTTTTCTGATGTGTCATGGCGTCATGCCGGGCACAAATCTGGTGAATATCCTGGCGGAAGACCATTTTACCGCCCGCCTATGGTGTAGTACAGCCAGGTCCGTTGAAAACTTAAAGGGGCGCGTTCGCTTTTCCCCCATCGCTGCCGCACAACTGTTATCGCTGATGGCGCAAGCATTCAATGGGCAAAACATTCTGCATCGGCGTTCTTTCTTGCGCCAGGAGCAGTTCAATAAACAGGTAGGAAATCCTGCTCTTTCCATCGTGGACGACCCTGTCGCGCCGGGAAGCGCCGCCCAAATTCCGTTTGATGCTGAAGGTGTTCTCGCTAAACGGAAATACTTGATCAAGAAGGGTGTTTTCGTGAATGCCCTGTGTGATACGAGTACCTGGGCGGTTATTGGTTTTGGTAGCCCTGGCAATGCGCACCTGGTTCCCCCCAACTTTGAAACGAGAATCACGCCCAGCAATCTGATGATAGAGCCTTCTGGTCAGGATGCAGAGGAGGATTATGCGCATTATGTGGAATACCTGGGGGGGCAAAGTCTGATCGACATGGGAACAGGGATATTAAGTGGTGTGGCAACGGGTTACAGCGTCACTGCATCCAAGAAGATCCCCATGATGTTTCGACTGGGGCTAGACGTTGATGCTATTTTTGCCGGCATGAAACCTACCTCCACGCCCGAATGGGTTGGTTCGGTGTGCGTACCTGCCTTGGACTTCATAATCAAATGAACAGCAATTTGATGAGCGAGTGCGTGATTAATTTCGAAAACGTCATGTTTTCGTACAACGAAAAAGAAAACGCGGTTGACGACTTAACGATGTGTATCCACCGTGGACAATCGCTGGCAATTCTGGGTCACAATGGCGCTGGAAAAACGACGACTTTGCGGTTGATTCTGGGGCTGTTGCATCCGCAACAAGGCCGTATCCTGGTCAATGGTCTTGCTCCCGATTCCCCGTTGATACCACGCGGCATGATAGCCTATATGCCGGAGACAGGCGGGATATATGATAGATTGACCGGGTTTCAAAACCTGGTATTTCGGGCACGCGCCGCGAATGTTGATCCAACTGACATTCATGCCAGATCCACATTCTGGCTGGAAAAGCTGGGACTTCTGCAAAGAGGCGATGAAAAGGTGGGTTACTGGTCAAAGGGACTGAAGCAACGGCTCTCGCTGGCCTGTGCCTTGATTTGCAACCCACGGCTCCTGCTCCTGGATGAACCCACTAATGGGCTTGATCCGGAGAGTCTTTCTATCGTCATGAAGGTGCTGCAAGAGACCAATGCTCAGGAAACAACGCTCCTCATTTGCAGCCATGACCTGAATGCCGTTCAGCAAGTGTGTAACCAGATGATCATTATTCAGTACGGCAGACTCCTACACATGAGTTCCATAGAGGACGCTACTCCTGAATTGCTGCGCGAGAAGTATCTGGAATTGACAACGACAAGGTAACTAGGGGTTCGCTCGGAATTAACTTGGGACTTTCCAATACATAGGACCCTTCACGTGCACTCTTTCATGCGACGTGGAGGCGGGAAGCGCCATGATCAATTGATGTGTTTGCGTGGTACAAGCATTCTTCCGGCACATCCCTCGATTCCAATCTTATGATCGGATGTGTCTTTCGGAGCGGAGTCTCTCCGCGGCGCTTCACTCCTTGAGTAGCACCTTCACGGAAGCCGTCTTGACGCGAAACGACTTGCATGATGAGATGCTTTTGGCCTGAAACGGGGCTTCCGGGAAGGTTTGTTGGCAGGGTCCCCTGAGAATGAATAGATACCAAACCGAAATGAATATGCAACAGGTAATCACGGACATCATAACAGTCACGCGCAAAGAGGTATGGGAGTTGAGGCATTCAATGCGCCATTTATACTGGTTGCTCGTCTGGCTCCTGATGCCGGTTTTTCTGGTGTACGGAAACACAAGTCGGAGCCTGGTACCGATATCTTCTTTGTATCTGTTTCTTCCTTCTCTACTTGCGCTGATGACGAGCGGTCAAATCGTACTGGACACGATCCTGGGAGAGAAAAAAGCGAAAACATTGGAGGTGCTGCTTTCTACCGGTATTTCTCCGGTGGCCATCATTATTGGCAAAATGATCCCGGCCATCGTCATCGGTTACACGCTTTCACAGCTAGGCCTTCTTGGATTGAACGCATTTTCTCTGCTTGATGGACTCCCCACGACGCTGGCGACAAACTGGTTTTTGATCATCAATCCACTTACAGCAGCTTATCTGGCAAGCTGTGTGGTTATTATGACGACGATTCTAATCCCTGATGAGCGGATCTCACCAACGGTAGCCATGCTTCTGGTGTTAATTCCTCTTGTCTTCCTAGGATATCTTTATAACCACATGGTTTGGTCAGTACTCAACATGTTCCTGCTCAGCATAGGCGTGATTCTTTTCTGTGGGTTGTTAACATGGTTCGCCGCAACAACTATCAAGCGAATCCCTCTATTTACGCAAATCTAGCTAACGGATTGAACCGTTAGCTTGGTTTTCCCTCAATCCTACTGTTGAGGTTCCCGGTCAGGTTCTTTTACTCATCAAAATTAAAAGGAGATACCGATGCAAAAACCAGAGTATGTATCCAATGTAGCTGCTTGTTTAATCGATCCGGCGGTTGCTTTTGCCATGTGGACGACTGGTATCTGGATTGGTTGTGGTGTTGTCTTGAATGCTGCTATGTAGTAGCGCATAGTGATAACAAGGTTGCCTGACCAGGACTTTATACAGCACGCCGTGATTTAGTCATGGTGTGTCAGCGAAGAAGCACGCTCGTGTGCATCGCTACCACGTATCCGCCGACACGGGCGTGTTTCTTGCCTGACATGGCCTGTCACTGATTCGCTGGAGGATGATGAGAACCCATGTACCCTATTATTTCAGCACCGCGAAAAATCAAATTGCAACCTGACTACTCGACTATTTATGTGAATACAGGAAGGATTTACGTTAATGAATCGGCGGCCTCTATTCTCCGCCTATGTAACGGGACGAACACCCCGGACGATATAATTGAACAACTGATCATTAAGTATGATGAAAAACCGGAGATCGTTACGGATTTTGTTCGTGAGTTTTTGGATTATTCGTTACGGTTGGGTACTGTCACCCCATCCGCGAGCCGCGAGTTGGCGGAAATAACTGTACAGGGAAATACGACTTACTGGACCCCTGATGCTGTTGTGCTGGAACTGACGCATAATTGTCCGTTGTCGTGCCGGCATTGTTTTCTCGACGCCGGGCATGGGACCAGTATGAGCAAAGAAATGTTAATGCCCCTCTGTGAAGAAATGGTCACGATGGGCGTTGATATGGTGCAGTTGACGGGAGGCGAGCCTCTCATTTATCCTGGGGTTGACGCCATCATTGAGTTTTTCATCCAACGAGATATTCGTTTGAGTATCACAACCAGTGGTATTGTGAACTCGCCCAAAACGAACCAGGCCATTGCTCGCATGAAGGGCACCGGGGGTTGGGTGCAGGTTAGTCTGGACGGATTGGAAGATACGCATAATCAAATGCGCGGTAATCGCCATGGCTATTCAAGCGCGGTTGCCTTTATCCAGAAAATGATTGCGCTGGGAATTGACGTTGACGTTGCCACCACTGTCACACAAGCCTCATTTGATGAACTTGAGCCGTTATGTCAACAGTTGAAGGCGTGGGGTGTTCGTACCTACCGCATAGGCGTTATCTCAGAGCGCGGCAGGGCGATAGACAATGGACTGGGATCTCCCGCAAGTTTGCGCCGGATGGTGGCCGAAAAGAGACGGGCGCTCAAAGCCAGGTACGATTCGCCCCGTTTTCACGTTTCAGGGTTTGAAGACGATCTCATTGGGGACCCCCATGCGCGGCAACAAGAGAACTGTGGGGCCGGTTATCGAATACTGAAGATCTCGCCGGATGGCAACGTTCACCCTTGCCCTTTGATGAACTGGCCGATTGGGAGCCTTCAAGACCATTCGCTGACGGAGATAACGCAAAGAAATGGCAAACGATTTGCCCTTATGCTTTCTCCGTCGCCGCAACAGTGTGGAACCTGCTCTAATCTGGTTTTCTGTAAAGGGTGCATGGCTGAGGCGCTGCAATACTGTGGAACGGTCGAACGCTGCAACTGGAAAACATCCCAGGCGGCAAGCGCCGGGTTGTATTAACGATTCTCCTGGCCGCGCGTATACCACGTACCGCCCGGCCCGTCATAACTGCCGCCTTCGCCCCAGATGGCGTAGTTCGTTCCGTCGTCGCCAACTTCCAGTTCCAGATAATCGCCATAGGGGAAGGCATAGCCGGCCCAATCTTTGTAGGATGCGCCAAAGGGTTGGTTGGAGAGGCGAACAGGCAGGCTCCACGTCTGCCCGCCGTCCGTGGTGCGGCGATACCAGGTGTTCCAGCCGGTCTGCTCGCGGATGCGGTCGTCCTGCCAGATGACGCGGAAGTCGTCGGGCGCGGGGCCGGCGGCCACGGCGGGGAAGGCGTTGTTGACGGCGGGGTCCTGGCTGGAGATTTGCCGCCGTCCGCTCCAGGTGAGACCACCATCTTCGGAGGCGCGGATGTAGAGTTGCTGCGGGGATTGGGGGGAAATGCCGGCATGATACGCCACCAACACCGTCCCCACCCTATCTACGGCCAGCCCCATCGACGGCCCCAGGAAACCGAGATAACAGCCGGGGGACCAGTCACATGCCGGCATTTCCGCCGACACATCCACCAACTTTGTATCCCAACTCGCGCCCCCATCCGTCGAACGTAGCACATAAAGGCGGCTGTTGCCCGTATAATCCGAACGGTACGAAGCCGCCGCCACATACGCCGTGCCATCCGCCGCCACCGCGCCGCCACTGTGGAACCAGTAGCGCAAAACGCTGCTCGTGCGCACCGGCGGGGCAAAACTCAGCCCGCCATCGTGCGACGCGGCCACATAACTCGCGCGCGCATTAAAGGCCACGTACACGTCCATCCCATCCGGCGAAATCAGTAGCACCGGCCTGTCCGACCACTGTGGCGGCTCCCCATCTTGCGGGGCCACCAGGATGGGCGCGGACCAGCTCTGCCCCCCATCGTGCGACTGCTGGTAGGTGACGCCGGGGACGTAATCGTGCAGCCAGGCAACATGCACCGTGCCGTTGGCGTCCACGGCAATTTGCGGGTCATTTTGGCTGCGCTGCGTCTGCGCCAGGAACTGGTCCGGCTCCCAGGTGGCGCCGCCATCCAGCGAACGACGAAAGATTAATGCCGGCAATGGGCACGTGGGACAGGGTGGTGGACCGTTGTAGCGCGTCGTCATCTGGTACACCGCGCCCCCGTTCGGGTCCACCGCCGTCGCCGGCTCCCAATCGTCATGTCCGCTCCACCGCCGCTCCAGGTCAAACCCATCCGGCTGCCGCGTCGCCGCTTCCGCCGCCGCTGCGACCACCGCCGCCTGCCCCGCTTCCTTGCGCGCCTCCGTGGCGGACAGCTTTACCTCCGGCGCGCGCGCCAGCGCCCACACCCCCACGCCCAACCAGCACATCACCAGAATCCAACGCCGCATCTTCCACCTCCACGCTATCCCGTGTTACACTGATTTTTGTTGTAACGGCTAAGCCAGATTGGACCAATTTTCTCTCGTGAAATTGGTCCAATCTCCAGAGAGCATAGCGCAAATGCCGGCAGGCCACAAGCAACGCCCCCTATCCCTCCCGCACGCCCTCACACGACAAACGTTTGACAACCTCTTTACATCTCACTAGACTTTGGTATGAACGAACTTCTCTGACTTCTTTGCAAACGCTGTTCATGAAAAGTAGTCCGAACATCTTGTTCGGACAGTCAAGCAGGATGCAAGCCCCGCCTGTTTTCGCAGGAGACTTCATGCGCCGCAGCGCATCACCATCAATGAGAACATCTTTCCCGAAGCTGTTACCCAGGGCCATCATCTCTGACGAAGCTTCCGGGAAGATCATTTTCGGAGGAGTTTCCCATAGGCAGGGTTCACCACAATGAATGAAAACAGTCACAGATTTCGCAGATGACGCAGATTCATCTGGATGGTCGCTGGCGACTACCAACTATCAACTGCCAACCACCACCTATCAACTTTCTCACCGGAAATGTCCAATGGCCATACAACTACAAACCGAGATCCCGCCTCTTTATCAAGATGTGTCAGGCGCGCTCCGTGTGGGGGATTCCCGCGTGTTGCTGGAGATCGTTATTAACGCCTTTGAAGATGGGGCAACCCCCGAAGCCATCGTGCAGCGTTATCCGACAGTGACATTGGCTGATGCCTACGCGGTCATTGCTTACTACTTGCGTCATCGGGAAGACATTGAGGTTTACCTGGCGGAACGCGAAGGTCTGGCCAAGAGCGTGCAACGGCGCATTGAAAATCAGCAAGGAAGCGCCACGGAAATGCGCAACCGTTTATTAGCCCGCCTGCAAGACAAGATTTAAACCATGCGTTGGTTGAGTGACGAAAATCTCAACGCGGACATTTTACGTGGGCTTCTACTCCGTCGCCCCTATCTGGATTTAGTGCGCGTTCAGGATGTTGGATTGAGGGGGTCCGACGATCCCACAGTTTTGGCCTGGGCAGCCGCGAACGATCGGATCATGTTGACGCATGATCGAGCTACGATGCCAGACTTTGCTTATAATTCGGATTATGATCGGGCAATCAATGCCAGGCGTCTTCGTAATAAATGATCGCACTTCTCTACGACAGGTAATCCAGGAACACATTTTGATTGAAGATTGCAGCGAGCAATCAGAGTGGTCCGGGCTGGTCATCTATTTGCCTCTATGAGTATATGAAATGGGGCGGATTTCGACGGGCATGGCTGCCAGACTTGCCGGCTGGCATGGACTGGGTAGCCTTCATGTTTGCGCTGGATCGTTTTGGCCTCTCTCCCGTTGGCATTGACCCGGACGAATTAGAAGAAGACCTGGCAAATGCCTGAATGCGGATAGCTGATGCCGCTGGTGTTTACAAGATTTGACCGTTCCGCGGTTTGCGATTAGACTTCATCCAACGTAACTGCTAAGCTAGATTGGACCAATTTTCTCTGGTGAAAATAGCCATCGAGCGCGTGAAATTGGTCCAATCTCCAAAGAGCGTTAGTAGTCACCATCCAACCACATACATTCTCATCCAGAGAGGTGGAGGGATCGGCCCAGTGAAGCCTCGGCAACCCCCGCGTATGACGCGGCAGGTGCTAATTCCGACAGGCAGTCCGCGAGAGGACATGTCTGGCAGATGAGAGCCACGACAAACGGCCTCTCATCTTATGAGAGGTTTTTTTTTATGCAGTGTACATAACAGAAAAGCCACCCCTTTGTAGCTAGACCTGTTTACCAGATGCACGGCATGATAACCGCAAAAAGGCGCATACCTGTTTCTCAATAAAGAACTGACGAGCGCCTTTCAGCGACAACGGAACAGAGATTACAAAAGTCTGCCAGACTTTTGTAATCTGGTACAGGACGACCACATGCACCGAACAACACGCTTACAAGAAGAACTGGCGCGGCGGATTTTGATTCTGGATGGGGCCATGGGCACAATGATCCAAAGCTACCAACTGGACGAGGCCGGCTATCGTGGGGCGCGCTTCGCCAATTACCACCGCGACGTGAAAGGCAACAACGACCTGCTCGTTCTCACACAGCCGGACATCATCCACGCCATTCACCGCGCCTATCTGGAAGCGGGCGCGGACATCATCGAGACCAACACCTTCAACGCTACCGCCATTTCGCAGGCGGATTATGGCATGGAAGCCTTGTGCTACGAGATCAACCGCGCGGCGGCGGAGATCGCCTGTGCCGCCCGTGACGAATATGAACGGGCGGCGGCGGATGGTCGCCCCCGCTTCGTGGCCGGCGCGCTCGGTCCCACGAACAAAACCGCCTCCATCTCCCCCGACCTCAGCAACCTGGGGTATCGCAACGTCACCTTCCACGAACTGGCAGACGCCTACTACACCGCCGCGCGTGGGCTGGTCGAGGGGGGCGCGGATTTGCTGTTGGTAGAGACGATTTTCGACACCCTCAACGCCAAAGCCGCCATTTTTGCTATCCTCAAATACTTCGACGAAAGCGGTCGGCGGCTGCCGATCATGATTTCGGGCACAATCACGGACGCCAGCGGGCGCACCCTCTCCGGGCAGACCACGGAAGCGTTCTGGAATTCGGTGGCGCACGCGCAGCCGCTGGTCGTGGGGCTGAACTGCGCCCTGGGCGCGCGGGAGATGCGTCCTCACCTGGAGGAAATCAGCCGCATCGCTAACACTTACGTCAGCGTCTACCCAAATGCGGGGCTGCCCAACGAATTTGGCGAATATGACGAAACGCCGCGGATAACGGCGCATATTTTGCGCGAATTCGCCGAAAGCGGCTTCGTGAATGTCGTTGGCGGCTGCTGCGGCACGACGCCCGCGCACATCCGCGCCGTGGCCGCCGCCGTGCGCGACCTGCCGCCGCGCCCGGTTCCCCACATTCCGCCTATGTGCCGCCTTAGCGGGTTGGAGCCGCTAAATATCTCTCGCCAGTTGAACTTCGTGAACATCGGCGAACGCACCAACGTCACCGGCTCGCGCAAATTTGCCCGCCTCATCCGCGAGGAGCGGTACGAGGAGGCGCTGAGCGTGGCGCGGCAGCAGGTGGAGAGCGGGGCGCAAATGATTGACGTGAACATGGACGAGGGGATGCTGGACGCCGAAAAAGCGATGACCACGTTCCTCTACCTGATCGCCAGCGAGCCAGACATCGCCCGCGTGCCCATTGTCATTGACTCGTCCAAATGGTCGGTGATCGAAGCGGGACTGAAGTGCGCCCAGGGTAAGTGCGTGGTCAACTCCATCAGCCTGAAGGAAGGGGAAGCGGAATTTATGCGCCAGGCGAGGCTGGCGCGGCGCTATGGCGCGGCGGTGATTGTGATGGCCTTTGACGAGGAAGGGCAGGCGGACAGCGTGGCGCGCAAATTCAGCATCTGCCGGCGCGCCTATCGCCTGCTCACGGAGCAGGTGGGGTTTCCGCCGCAGGACATCATTTTCGACCCCAATATTTTCGCCGTGGGTACGGGCATTGAGGAACATAACGAGTACGCCCTGGCCTACTTCGAGGCGGTGCGCCTGATTAAGCGGCAGTTGCCGTACGCGCTGGTCAGCGGCGGCGTCAGCAATGTGTCCTTTGCCTTTCGCGGCAACGACGCGGTGCGCGAGGCGATTCACGCTGCTTTTTTGTATCACGCGATAGATGCCGGCATGGACATGGGCATCGTCAACGCGGGACAACTCGCCATCTACGAAGAACTGGACAAAGAACTGCTGCGGCGCGTGGAAGACGTCCTCTTTAACCGCCGCGCCGACGCCACCGAGCGGCTGGTGGCCTTTGCGGAGACCGTGCGTGGCGAACGGCAGGCGGCGCAGGCGGATCTGGCGTGGCGGCAGTTGCCCGTGGCCGCACGGCTGACGCACGCCCTGGTGCAGGGCATCGGGGATTACATCGTGGCGGATACGGAAGAGGCGCGGCAGCAGTTTGCGCGCCCGATTGAGGTGATTGAAGGGCCGCTGATGGACGGCATGAACGTGGTGGGAGACCTTTTCGGCGCGGGGAAAATGTTCTTGCCGCAGGTCGTAAAAAGCGCGCGCGTCATGAAACAGGCGGTTGCCCACCTGGTCCCATTTATTGAAGCGGAAAAGGCGGCGGGCGCTAGTCGTTCTCAGGGCAAAATCCTGCTGGCGACGGTGAAGGGGGACGTCCACGACATCGGCAAGAATATCGTAGGGGTGGTGCTGGGCTGCAACGGCTACGAGGTGATTGACCTGGGGGTGATGGTCCCGGCGGCGAAAATTCTGGAGACGGCGCGGCGGGAGCAGGTGGACATCATCGGCCTGAGCGGGTTGATCACGCCGTCGCTGGAGGAGATGCGGCACGTGGCGCGGGAGATGGAGCGGGAAGGGATGGAGACGCCGCTGCTGATTGGCGGGGCGACGACTTCCAAAATTCATACGGCGGTGAAGATTGCGCCGGGCTATAGCCGTGGCTCGGTGATTCACGTGACGGATGCGTCGCGGGCGGTGGGGGTGGTGGCGCGGCTGTTGAGCGACGATTTGCGCCCGGCTTTGCTGGCGGAGGTGGGGGGGGAATATGAGGCGGTGCGGCGGCAACATGCCGGCAAACGCGCCCGCACGCGCCTCATTTCCCTGGATACCGCCCGCCAGAACAAATTCCGCATTGACTGGAGCCAGTACCAACCGCCGCGCCCGCGCCGCCTCGGTCTCACCGTTTTTGCCGATTACGACCTGGCGGAATTGCGCCCCTACATTGACTGGACCCCCTTCTTCCGCACGTGGGAACTGGTAGGGCCATATCCACGCATTCTGGAAGACCCGGTTGTGGGCGAAACGGCCAGCCACCTGTTCCGCGACGCGCAGGCGATGCTGGACTGCCTCATCAGCGAGAAGGGGCTGGCGGCGCGGGCGGTGATTGGCCTGTTCCCGGCGAACAGCGTGGAGGATGATGACATTGCCGTGTATGCGGATGAGGCGCGGGGGGAGCGCGTGGCGACGCTGCACATGCTGCGGCAGCAGATGGAGAAGCCGCCGGGGCGGCCCAATTTGTGCCTGGCGGATTTTGTGGCGCCGGCGGGGTCGGGGGTGGGGGATTATGTGGGGATGTTTGCGGTGAATGCCGGCATTCACCTCCACCAACTCTCCCAACGCTTCCACGCCGTCCACGACGACTACAACCGCATCCTGGCGCAGGCGCTGGCGGATCGGCTGGCGGAAGCACTGGCCGAGCGCATGCACGAACGCGTGCGGCGCGAATTCTGGGGATACGCCCCCGACGAGGCGTTGTCCAACGAAGCCCTGATCAAAGAGCAATATCGCGGCATCCGTCCCGCGCCCGGCTACCCCGCCTGCCCCGATCACACGGAAAAAGAGCAGCTTTTCGCTCTGCTGGACGCCCCGCGGAACGCCGGACTCACCCTCACCGAAAACTACGCCATGTCCCCCGCCGCTGCCGTCAGCGGTTATTACTTCGCCCAACCCGCCGCCGCCTACTTTGGTTTGGGGCGCATCGGCAAAGACCAGGTCGCCGACTACGCGCGGCGCAAAGGCATGACTGTAGCGGAAGTAGAACGATGGCTGGCCCCCAATTTGCACGACGCGGAAGAAAGTTAATGACGCCGCGCCCGGCGGCGTATCGCCATAGGTTGGTCATACGTTGGACTTCATGATAAACTGAAATCCAATGGAGCAGGTTTGTTTTCAAAGTTGAGGGCGACCATGATGATGACGCTTACGCCAGAGAGGGTCCCACTGACGAAACTCCCCAAAGCCGGTCTTACGGGCCAGATGTTGTTAGAGATGGGCGATATTGGGCCGTGTGAGCTAGTCGAGGGAGAACTGGTATTGATGAGTCCAACGAAACCAAAACATGGCAATGTTGAATATCGCGTGAGCAAACTCATAGGTGATTTTGTAGAAACGCATGATTTGGGCGACGTTTTTGTCGGCGAAGTTGGCGTTTATACACAGCGGAACCCGGACACGGTACGGGGCGCGGATGTCGTTTTCATTTCCCATGCGCAGTATGAGCGGTCGGCGGCGGGTGATTTTTTCACCGTGGCCCCGGAGTTGGTGGTGGAGATTTTGCCGCCTGATGATCGCTGGAGCCACGTGCGCCAAAAGCTGCGCGAATACTTTGGGATTGGGGTGCGCATTGTCCTGGTGGTGGACGTGAAGGAAGCGGTGATTGAGCTTTATCGTTCACCGACGAATGTACAGGAATTGCGGGCAGGGGATGTGTTGACGATGGAAGATGTTCTGCCGGGATTGTCCCTGCCCGTGGAGAAACTGCTGGGAGAGTAGGGAAGGGCGTTGGGAGTTGGGAGCCGCCGTTTACCGTTTTTCGTTCACTGTTTTCCGTTCATGGTTGTCGCGTAACTGCTAAGCCAGATTGAACCAATTTTCTCTCAATCTCCAGAGAGCGGTAGTTACGTTGTCGCAGCAAATCAAGCGGACCCTGCCCCGCCTCCGCGTGGCACTGCACGCAGGCCGGGAAAACCACGCTGTTCACGTTGAGGAAGAACTGGGTGGCAAATCCGGCCACGTGTGCCTGGTGACAGTCAAGACAAGTGACAACGGTGTCTACGGGGTGCGGCAGTTCCGTGCCGTCGCGTGGACCGCTCCAGTCGGGCGGGTAGTTGAGTTGTCCGGTGGCGGCGTAGGTGGGGGTGAATGCCGGCATCTTATTATGAAAATGATTCTCGAACCCCACCAGCGTCACCGTCTCCTCGTGGCACTTTAAGCAACCCGCGTTCAAGACATCCGGTGTGCGACTGTACCGCTCCGGCCCCCGCCAGTCGCCATCGTCCGCCTGCCCCCCTCCCTGCGCCGCCCGCTCCACCGTATTATCTGGGTTGCCCAGGGCAAACGTCGCCGTATCCCCCGCCGCCAGCGCCAGCACCCGCAGCCGCTGCTCCACGCTATCATCACCGCGATGGCAGTCGATACACTGGAAGTCAGGATTTTGCCAGTAATGGTAACTGGCGAGATCCGTCACGTCGGCCACGTCCGTGGACGCGGGAGCCGCATGGGCGCGGTCGAAATACGTCACCTCCGGCGCGCGATGGCAGGCGGTGCAGAAGGTGTCGTGTTCCTCCAGCCTGCTGGCCGTCACCAACCCGACCAGACCAAGCAGCAGCAGACTCCCCAGACCCATAGCGAAGATTTTAAGCAGGCGCATAGCCAACCTCATCCAATTTGTACAACGATGTTCTGTATTTTGTCTGTGCCATCGGGGAAAGCGCCTTCGAGAATGCCGCGCCCGATTTCGTTTTGCCTGAAGCCGTCGCTGTCCGTGGCGCGCACATACAGGGTGTAGCTGGTGGCCGCGGTGGGGCGCCAGGTGTGGTAGAATTGGGTCCAGACTTCCGCGGAGGGGCCGGGCAGCAGCGTGGCGTCTTGCCAGGCGGGGGGATTACCGCCGGATTCGATGCCAATTTCGACGCGGGTGATGGGGCGAATGCCGGCATAAGCCACCCCATCAATCGCCACATCCCCCAACGGCAGCCGGCTGATATGCGCCGGCGACACAATCTGCGAATTCGTCTTCACCACCGCTTCATCCGACCAGCCGCGCTGCTCCCAATACCCCCGATGATCCGCGTCGGCAATCAACGCCAGCCGCGTGATCCACTTCGGCATCTTCTGTCCATAGCGGCCGGGCAGGAAAATGCGCAGCGGGAAGCCATGCGCGGGGGTCAACGGCTCCCCATTCATCTCATACGCCATCAGCACGCCCGGCTCCATCAGGCGGGCCGCGTCTACGGACGTTTCGTATCCGTCCGCCGCCAGCAACCGCGCCCGCCGCGCCTCCGCTCGCACCCCCGCCTGCGCCAGCACATCCGCCAGCCAGAAACCGGCCCAGTTAGCGTTGCCAATCTGGTTGCCCCCTACCGGATTGCCAATACATTCCAGCGTGCGCATCATTTCCGCGCGCGGCAGTGCCCGCACCGCTGCGTCATCCAGCGTCAGCGGGCGGCGCACCAGGCCATCAATCGTCAATCGCCAGCTATCCACATCCACTTCCGCCACCCCCTGATACTGCTGCTCATAGAAATCAGCCGTGGGCGTGATCCGGATGGCGCGCGGCGACGTGGCCGTGGCCGGCGGCGTGGGGGTCGGCGCGACGGCAGGCGAACTTGTGGGGAGCGGGATGGGCGTGCTTTGCGGGCGACAGCCAATGAGCAAGGACACGGCGGCCCCGCCCGCCAGACGCAGAAAGTGGCGGCGGCTCCAGCCGGGAGCCGCGACGAGCGATGGGAGCGGATGACGCTGAGGCATTTGTGGTTCTCCGGGTTTTGACGCGCGGCGGATGGGGCGCGCAAGCAGCGCCCATAGTATAAACCAGTTGCTATGATATTGCGTCGTGGTTATTACCTTGCGCTTGTCCAATTCTTACAGGAAACTTAAAAGGAGGCGGCAAGATTCAGCCGTAAGCTGTGTGTAAGGTATTTGCGTACAATGGGCGGTGGCGCGATGGGAGGAGAGCGGCGCGCTACCGGTGTTTGATGGAGGATGCGAGGCATGATGTTAAAAGAATCAGAAGACATTTTGGTGGTGGATGATGAGGCTTCGGTGGTAGAGGTGGTTAGTCTGTATCTGAAGCGGGATGGTTTTCGTGTGCGGCAGGCGCGCAGCGGGCGGGCGGCATTGGCGGCGATTCAGGAGAAAATGCCGGCACTCGTCATCCTCGATGTGATGCTCCCCGAACTGGACGGTCTGGAAATCATGCGCCGATTGCGGCAACAAAACCAGGAATCGCCCCCCGTCATCCTCCTCACCGCGCGCGGCCAGGAAACCGACCGCATCTACGGCCTGGAGATGGGCGCGGACGATTACGTCACCAAGCCCTTTTCCCCCGCCGAACTCGTCGCCCGCGTGCGCGCCGTGTTGCGCCGCGCGCGTGGCAACCAAAACGCGCAGGCCGACCGCGAAACCATCCAGTTCCACAACCTGGTGATCAACCCGCTCACGCGCCAGGTGACGGTGCGTGGCGATAACATCGAACTGACCGCTACGGAGTTCAACCTGCTGCATTTTATGGCGCAGCACCCGCGCCAGGTGTTCAGCCGCGACCAACTGCTGGAAAACGTGTGGGGATTCGCCGAATACGTCGATCCCAGCACGGTCACGGTGCATATTCGCCGCCTGCGCGAGAAAATCGAGGAGGACGCCAGCCGCCCGCAATGGCTGCTGACTGTGTGGGGCGTCGGATACCGGTTTGATCCGGGGCAGTAGCGTGTGGGGATTTGAGGTATGAGGTATGAGGTATGAGGTATGAGGTATGAGGTGTGAGGTGTGAGGTGTGAGGGGTGTTTTGTTTCGATGGGATAGGGGGGGGGGGAATCCCGCTTGAGGCGCTGACTGCGGGGGGGGGCTTGAGGATGGCTGGCGGGTCTATGCGAATGGATAATCAGGGAGATTGAGAGATGGAAAGCACGACAGGGCGGACGGCCCAATCGTCGAATTTTAACTTGTTGAGCTGGCTTAGCGCGTCGCCGGGACAAGTGCTGATCGCCGGCGTGCTGCTGGCGCTGCTCGTCACGGTTGCCGTCGTGCGCTGGGCCATGAACCCGCCGCTGGGCGAGGTCGTTACCCTGGTGCAGACGCTGGCCGCCACATCCTTTGCCTCACTGGGCGTCGGCTTCATCCTTTACCGCCGTGGCTGGACGCGCTCCCCCTCGCTCAGCCTGACGCTGATCGCCGCCTACGTCATCGCCGCCCTGCTCACCTGGGTCAACGTGTGGGTAATGGCTCGCCTGATGTTCGCCAGTGCCCACGATCTGACATTGGCGATGGTGCTGCTGCTCTTTTCAGGCATTATTGCCACTACCTTTGGCATTTTTGTGGCCGCCAGCGTTACGGACGGGTTGCGCCAACTGGCGCAAGTGGCCCGGCGCCTGGCGCAGGGCAACCTCAGCGCCCGTGCGGCGGTGTCTGGGCGGGATGAGGTGGCGCAGGTGGCGCAAAGTTTTAACGTGATGGCGGCGCAGTTGGAGGAGACGGCGCGGCAGCGGGAAGAGCTGGAAGCGATGCGCCGTGACCTGGTGGCCTGGGTGTCGCATGATTTGCGCACGCCGCTGACGAGCATTCGCGCTCTGGTGGAAGCCCTCAGCGATGGCGTGGTTACGGACCCGGAGACGGTGCAGCGGTATTACCGCACCATTCGCGCCGATGTGCTGTCGCTGAATACGTTGATCAACGATTTGTTTGAATTGGCGCAGTTTGACGCGGGCCTGGTGTTGGAGAAGTCGCCTTACTCGCTGGGCGACCTCATTTCGGATGCGTTGGAGAGTTTTCGCGGCCTGAGCATGGTGAAAAACGTGGAAATTGTGGGTTCGGTGGGGGCGGACGTGGACCCGGTGCTGTTGAACGCGCCGAAATTGGGGCGCGTCCTCTCCAATTTGCTGGGCAATGCGGTGAAGTATACGCCGGCGGGCGGGCGCGTGGAGGTGAGCGCGGCGCGGGTGGGGGCGTGGGTGCGGGTGACGGTGGCGGATAGTGGTCCCGGATTTTTGGCCGCGGATTTGCCGCGTGTGTTTGAGAAGTTTTATCGGGGGGAGCAGGCGCGTTCGCGGGCGACGGGGGGGGCGGGCCTGGGGTTGGCGCTGGCGTGCCGCATTGTGGAGGCGCACGATGGGCGCATTTGGGCGGAGAATCGGGCGGAAGGGGGGGCGTTGGTGGGGTTTGAATTGCCGGCATAATCCCGCCACCACAATCGCCACTCCTTCCCGCCCATCAAGAGAAACCATCAAGGTAAATATGTGGTAACTGCTGACGTAACGGAAATTAAATAAGACAACGAAGTTGTTTCCTGACCGTTCCTTCAAATTGACGATGCCATTCCGTGCTTGATTTCATCGTCAGGCCTAAGGCAGATTGGACCATTTTTCTCTGGTGAAATTGGTCCAATCTCCAGAGTGTGTTCATAAACCTTCCCGGAAGCTGTCTTGATGCCACATGACTGGAATATCGAGCTTCCGGGAAGATCGAAGGATGCTATATGAACGACGCTAATGACAAGCATTTGACCGAAATAGGGCGGGAACTGCTGCGGCAAATGGCTCCTGACTGCGAATTGCTGTCCATTGCGCCCCTGCCCGGCAGTTATTCGAACGAAACGCACCTGCTCACGGCTCGCGCGCCCGCCGGAGACGCGCTGCGCCTGGCGGTGCGCCGGTACGCGGTGTTTGGCGATTACGACCGGGGGGAAAAGGCGCGGCGCGAGTTTAAGACGCTGGAGCTTTTACACGGGCAAGGCATCCCCGTTCCCACCCCGTTTTTTTTGGATGATGCCGGCGTGGTCCTGGGCACGCCGGGCATTGTCACCCGATATGTGCCTGGCGAACTGGTTCTGTCTCCGGCGGACCCTATCGACTGGGCGGAGAAGTTGGCCCGGATGTTGGCGAGAATCCACGCGGTTCCCGTTGGCGGCGCGGCGCGGTCATTCTTGCTGGATGCGGACGCGGAGGCGAGTTGGTTTTTGCGGCCAGAGGCGCCACCCGCGTTTATGCGGGCGCACCCAGATGGGGAAGCGGTGTGGGGGACGGCGTGGGCGTTGTGGTCGCGCGCGCGGCGGGAGTCCCCGGGGTTGGTGCATGTGGATTACTGGTCGGGTAATGTGTTGTGGGATGGGGGGGAGATTGCGGCGGTGGTGGATTGGGAGGAGGCGGCCTGGGGAGATGCCGGCATTGACGTGGCCTACGCGCGCATGGAAATGTTCCTCCTGGGCCTGGACGCGGCGGCGGATGTCTTTTTGCGTGTCTATGAGGCGGAAAGGGGGCGGCGCGTTGCCAATCTGGTCTTGTGGGAACTGGCAGCGGCGGCCAGGCCTATGTTTAGTCCGGAGGGGTGGGTCTCGGAAATGCCGGCAAGCCGGCGGTTCCACCAATTCATCGAGCGAAGTCGCGCGCTTGCCGCCGTTTGAGGCAACGACAAGCGCGCGGCTCTATGTGGAACAGATGGACCGCTACATCTCCTCGCGGTAATAGAGGCGGTACTTCTCGCGCGCTTTCAACACCGCGCGGCGCAAAATCTCATGTACGCGCTGCGGATCCTTGATGTTGTTCAGCACCAGTGAAGGATTGCTGGTATCGTGGCTGCGGATGATAATATCGCCCAGATTGAACATCCGCTCCGTGAACCGCTGGCTCTGGTCGATGTCCTGCACCCGCACCAGCTCAATATCCTCGCGGCTCTTGCCCAACACCCCTTCAACAACGCGGATACGCTCGTTGGTGATGATGTATTCCACGCCGATGGAGAGAAAAGGACGCCCGCGCCATAACACCTCTTCGTCCGCATGGTCCGATTCGTCCAACGTTTCCGCCGCCGGTTTCTCCGGCTGATTGCTTTGATACGTTTGCTCCAGGTAATCGTCCAATTCCATCAGCGCCGTATCCGTGACCAGGTCCACTAATGGCTCCAGTGTGGATTGGGGGATACCCTCCACGGACACGTCTCCTTTGGCGATAGCCTGCCAGACCTTTGCCTTGATGCGAGATTGCATATCTTTCACCATCATCAGTTTCTCCTTCGAAAACGCTCGGTAGGGCGAGTTTTTAATTCGCCTGAAAGAAGTGGGTGGTTAGTCGTGTTAGCAGCATGACAGGTTCGCGGATACGAGGCACATCCGCGAGGCCCTGATCATGTTCATCCATCGGGTGCGCTTCGCGTAGGGAACATTCCCGCGAAAATGGCTTGCAGGGTGCGTTCCGCACTCGCCGCCGCAAAGGGAGCCGGGTTGAACGCGGAAGAACGTGGATAAAACAAGAGTCTGCCTGTTTGCCGGAAAGCCGGGCGGCGGCTACAATCACTTTTCGCCACATGGCTGCATATGATCCTAACAACCGCGGCACATACGACCACGGACTCAAGCGCCAATCGTCGTCCGGCGCACATTGGATGAGGTAATCACTATGCCAATCTATACGTACAAATGCGCAAATTGTGGGCACGTTTTTGAGGCCAGCCAGCGCATGTCAGATGATCCCCTGGATGAATGCCCGATCTGTATGGGCAGCGTGCGCCGCGTGATCAACAGCGTGGGGGTGGTTTTTAAGGGGCAGGGCTTCTATGTGACTGATAATCGTCGCAGTACGACGCTTCCAAGTACGTCCGGAGCTGGTGAGGCAAATGCCGGCAAAAGCGAATCCGCCACCTCCGACACCACCTCATCCAGTAAACCGGAAACCACCACTCCCGCTAAATCCCCTTCGTCAGAAAGTGCGCCAGCCTGACGCGCCCAGACGGCCTCGGACTCACGAAAGCAGCCAAAAGCCTGTGCCGCATGACACAGGCTTTTTTGATCAAGAACCGTGGCGTGAACGCATCCGCCGTAGTCGGTTAAATCTGGAAGCCGCCCGTGGCGTTGGCAATCACCTTTTTGCTGAAATCCGTCACCAGGTCGGTGAGCCGAATTTGCAGATTTTCCCACGACTCGCTTTTTAGGATGCGCTCCATCTCTTCTTCGGTGTTCGTGACCGCCGAAAACAGGATTTGTTCACACGCTCCGTAGAGCGTGTACCATGCTTGAATGTCGGTCAAGCCCAGACGATTTGTGCCTGGGATAAATTCGCTCACCATAAACTCGAAATACTCCGATTCCAATTCGGAGCGAATATTCCAGCGGAGGATGAGTTTGGCAGGTTTGTTCATTGTTTTGGTTGACCTGTCCGTCGCCGTGGTGCGGCGTAACCGCGGCGGCCATGTACGCTTACGCGACCTGGGTTCGTTTCTTACAATTTGGGCGTAAGGAGGATGACTTCGGTTTCTTCGGCGAGATTGCCGGCGGAAACCTTCAAACTACTCACCTCTTTGGCATCTGTCACCCCCATTTCCTTCAAGAAACGTTCCGCGCCATCAAGATCGAGCCGCAAACCCGGCAATTGGTAATGCATGGGCACGACAATGTCCGGTTCCAGCATGGAGACCAGTTCCGCCGCCTGGGCTGCGTTCAGGCTGTTGCCGCCGCCCACAGGCAGCAGCAGAATGTTCACTTGTTCCAGGGCCTCAATTTGCGTCTGCGAGGGCACTTTCGCCAGATCGCCCAGGTGCGCTATGCTGAGGCCATCATAGTTGAAGACGTAGAGGACGTTGCGCTCGGATTGATCGATGTGGCTGGTGGCAATGCCTGTGATGAAGACGCTGCCGATTTCGTACTCGCCCGGACCGTTGAGGGCGTAGCGATAGCCCGTCACCGCGTCCGCGTAGTTGTGGCCGGGGGCGTCGTGGCTGATGGTGACCACGTCCGCCCTCAGTTTGAGCGGCGGCAGCCCCAGGTTGCCATCGTAGGGGTCGGTGACGATGGAGGCGCGCCCGCGTTCAGCGAGGCGAAAACAACTTAAGCCGTACCAGGTTAATTCCATGTAGTGATGCTCCTGAAGGTGCAACGCTCTTTTTGGTGCGTTTCACCTGTATAATTGCTGTTATTATATGGCGTAAGCGACAAAAGGTAAAACGGGGGAGGTGGCTGCCGGGTCGTCTGGCGGAGATGGGGTGATGATGGATTTGCGAGAAGTGGCGCTGCGGGACGGGCAGGTAGAGGGGGGGGCGGGACATTGGCGGTTGATTTTGCCGGCATCTTCCGCCCCAACCTACATGGACGCGCAGTTGGATGATTATGCCGGCAAACCTCGCCGCACCTACCCCTGGAAACCTGGCCTCACCCTTGCCTTGCGTGCCCGCTTCTCACACGAGCGGGAGGAACTTGCCGGCACAGCCGGCTTCGGCTTCTGGAACGCCCCCTTTGGCGCGCCCGACATCCGCCGGCCCGCCTTGCCCCAGGCCGCCTGGTTTTTCTACGCTTCGCCGCCCACTGATTTGCCCCTATCCCCCACGCCGCCCGGTCGTGGCTGGTTCGCCGCCACTTTGGATGCCGGTTCCTGGCGGGCGCTGCGCCTGGCCCCCTTGTCGCCGGTCTTGCTGCTGCTGAACCAGTTCGCGACGATGCGGCGACGGGTGTGGCCGTGGGTGCGGGAGGCGTTGGGCGTGGAATATGCCGGCATCTCCTCCGATATGTGCCAGTGGCATGAATATCACCTCTCCTGGCAGGCGGAAGGCTGCGTTTTTACCGTGGACGGACAACCCATCCTGGCAACCTCCCACAGCCCGCGCGGTCCCTTGGGCTTCGTCTGTTGGTTGGACAACCAATACCTCGTGGCGACCACGCAGGGGCGCATCCAGGCAGGCGTACTGCCCATCCGCCAACGCCAGTGGCTGGAAGTGTCCGACCTGACCATCCGATGAAAAACGCGCGTCTTTTTTGACATCCCTTTTGCGCTTTGCTATACTTTATACCCTGTACCTCTGCAAAATTAACAACAGAGAGGGAAGGAGGGATGGCCGAGTGGACGATGGCAACGGTCTTGAAAACCGTAGTGGGCTTTGCTCACCGGGGGTTCGAATCCCTCTCCCTCCGTTAACAAATGACAGCCTCATGGGGAGGTGCCAGAGTGGTCGATTGGGGCCGCCTGCTAAGCGGTTAACGGCGTAAAACCCGTTCCAGGGTTCGAATCCCTGCCTCCCCGTTTTTGTGTCTTTAGGGTATAATTATTCTATGGACGCTGGCACCAGTATATGCGCCCTTAGCTCAGTGGATTAGAGCGTCTGGCTACGAACCAGAAGGTCGGGAGTTCGAGTCTCTCAGGGCGTACCTGACAGAAAGCGACACCAAATGGCGTCGCTTTTTTGTTGCCGGGCGACGGCGATAAAGTTAGAGTTATAAAGGCGGCGTGGTCAATGCTTTGGCCCACCCGGAATTATGCTTGACGTCAACGAATTATGCGCACACCTGCCGGCAAAGAATGCCGATTCTACTATCAAAATTTCCATCGCGGTCGCTCAGACCAGGAATGCCGCCTGGTACAAAGCAATCCCCGCTCACCGGACTGGCAGCCCCGCGACTGCCAGTCCTGCCCCGTTCCCGACATTTTAATGGCCAACAACAGCCCGCACCTCGTTCTGGAGGGAACGGTAAAAAAGGGCATGTTAGGACTGAATCGGCGCGTAGAAGTGACCGCTTTTTGCAGCAAACATTTGATTGACGTTCCCTCTCCGCAAGTTGGCTGCCCGGAGTGTGCGCGGGAGCGGCCCGGGTTGAACGCCTTGTTTGGCGATCAGTAAGCCGCCTTGTCGCCTTCTTCTTGCTGGAAGCTGTGGCGCTTCCAGCAAGATTTAGACAAGATAACGACTAACGCTCTCTGGAGATTGGACCAATCTCACCAGAGAAAATTGGTCCAATCTATCCGGCTTAGCAGTTACTAGACAAGTATGATCAAAGCGATATTGCTGGACCTGGATGACACGCTGCTTTTCAACGATATGCGCGCATTTTTGCCGCGCTATTTTGGATTGCTGGCGCAATTTGCCCAGGCCGCCGGCTATGGCGAGTACGACATGGTGCGGGAGCTGCTCTACTGTACGCGCGAAGTAATCGCCAACACCGACCCTCAAGTGACGAATCGGGAAGTGTTTTGGGCCGCTTTCCAGCAGCGCACAGGGGCGCCGCGGTCACGGACGGAGGCGCTCTTCGACCGCTTCTACGCGGAGCAGTTTCCCCTGCTGCGGTCGGTCACAAGCCCCGTACCCGGGGCTGCCGACCTGGTGCGTTGGTGCCAGGCGCGCGGCTGGCGCGTGGTGGTGGCGACGAATCCGCTCTTTCCGACGACGGCGATTGAGCAGCGGTTGGCCTGGGCTGGCCTGCCGGTGGCCGAGATGCGGTTTGACCTGGTGACGACGTTTGACAATATGCACGCCACGAAGCCGCAGCCGGCGTATTACCGAGAGATTTTGGCGGCGGTGGGATGTAGGCCGGAGGAGGCGTTGATGGTGGGGGACGATTGGGAGAATGATGTTGTGCCGGCATCTGTCCTCAACCTGCACGCCTACTGGATCACGTCGGACGCCACGTCCCCCCCAGACCCGGACCTCATTGTCGGCTGGGGCGCACTCGCGCAACTGTACGACGCGCTGCGCCGCGGCTGGCTGCCCGGCGACCACAGCCTGCGCCCTGCCCCCTTTTCCCCTCCAAACGAGCCATAGCCATGCCCGAAACGCCGCCTGTCCCTGCTCTCCTCGACCAGATGCGGCAGTTTGCCGAAAACGTGCATCGTGCCCTCACCGGCGCCGATGTGCATTGGATGTGGCAGCCCGATTCAGGCGAATGGTCGCTCACCCAGGTTATTTGCCACCTGCGCGATGTCGAACGCGAAGTGCATCGTCCTCGCTTCGACGCCCTCATCGCTCACGAAAACGCCTTCATTTCCGGCGTCACCCCCGACGAGTGGGCCGTCCCCCGCAACTACCAGGCGCAAAATGGTCCCACCGCGCTGGCGGACTTCTACGCGGCGCGCACACAAACCGTAGCCATGCTGCGTGCATTAGACGACGCCATGTGGCGGCGACGGGGGCGTCATGCCTTCTTTGGCCCCACCACCATGCACGAACTCCTCACCCTGGTCGTGCGCCACGACGCCGCGCACTGGGAGCAAATCACGGCGCTGCTGGCGCAAGCCCACTGACAATGGCGTCTTACGTCATGCGTTGTTGCAGCGCGGCAATCTCCGTTCGCAGTCGCTCCGCCCGCTCCTGATCCCGCCCTCGTTGAAACAAAGAAAATTGGTGCTTCTTGTAGGCCAGCTCCGCGCAGTGTTCGTAGAAGCGTATGCTGGCGCGATACCCGGCGAAGCCGCCCGTTGAAAGCTGCCGCAGGCTTTGCTTCGCTCGTTTCCAGGTGGAGGAGGCCGTCTGCCACTGCTGCGCCGTCAACAAGCCATGTTCCACCTCTTCCGCCAGGTAGTTTTGGATCCAGCGGCTCTCTTGCCACAACGCCCAAGCGATAATGCCAAATGTGAGCAGCAGGCCGCCATAATCGCTGAGGAACAGCAGCACGCAGAACAGCCCGCCGATGGAGGCGGAGGCGTTGTGCGTGGCGTGGAGAAGGACGGCCACGCTCCAACCGGCAATGGGGGCGGCCAGGCGCGTGATTTTGCCGCGGGCAAAGCGGGCGGCAACCAGCCCCAGCCCGGTCATGCTGCTGAAGAGGGCATGGTTGAGGCCAAAGAGGAAGGCGCGCATGAAGATGTTCACTTCCCAGGCAGCCAGTCCCAGTTCTTTATAGACCCGGGTAAAGTAGAAGACGTTCTCTACCATGGCAAACCCCATGCCCACCATGGCTCCGTAGATGATGCCGTCTAGCGGGCTGTCCAGTTCGTGCTGCCAGAAGACGAAAATGCCCAGCAGGGCCAGTCCCTTGAGTGATTCTTCGACGGGGGGGGCGATGACGACGGCTCCCACGAAGTCGCCAAAGCCTTCGCTGAGCAGGTAGAAAGGAATGCTCAGGGCGGTGTTAAAAAGGAAGGCGGCGATGATGCTGGGGATGGCGCCCCAGAGAAAGGCGGCCAGAACCAGCCGCAATGGTTCTTTTTCGTAGCGGTCAACCCAGTAGATGAGGGTGACGTAGAAGCCGGTGGGGATGATGGCGGCGAGCAGGGAGGGAAGGATCATGCGCGCATTCCTGGTACGTGGCGGCGGCAACTGGATGAGCCGGGTCGCGCCCGTCTGTTCTTAATGAAGGTTTAACAAAATGGGGCGAGATGTTAACATGGTGTTCAAAGCGGCTTAACAAGCGGCAAGTATACTCATGAATGTACCCGGCGGCATAGGCAGTAGTTCCTTCTCTTACCTCCTCCGCTTTGGGCGTCGTGAACTCCCGGCTTCACGGCGCTCTTTTTTTATAGGGGGGTGATCTTCCCTTTTCAGGCGATGAACATGGCGTCGCCGAAGGAGAGGAAGCGGTAATCGAGCGCCAGGGCGGATTGGTAGGCGGCGCGGATGTGATCGATGCCGGCAAATGCGCTCACCAGCATCATCAACGTTGACTGTGGCAGGTGGAAATTTGTAATCAGGGCATCCACCACGCGAAAATAGTAGCCGGGATAAATGAACAGATCGGTGTGCCCCTCCGTGGCCGCCACCGGTTTCCAGGGGCAGGCATTGGGGGGAGGCTGCCGACTGACATGCTGGAGAGACGTGAAGACGCCGGCGCTGCGCCAGGCCGCCGTTTCCAGCACACGCACACTGGTTGTCCCCACGGCCACCACGCGCCCGCCCGCCAACTTGGCCTCATTGATGCGCCGGGCTGCTTCCGGCGTCAATCGCACCCATTCGCTATGAATGGTATGCGCCATGACCTGGTCCACCTCAACGGGTTTGAAGGTGTCCAGCCCGACGTGCAGCGTGACCGTCTCGAACAGCACGCCTTTCTCGCGCAGCGCCAGCAGCAAGTCGGGGGTGAAGTGCAGGCCGGCGGTGGGGGCGGCCGCCGAACCAGGCGGGCGGGCGTAGATGGTCTGGTAGCGTTCGGCGTCCGCTATTTGTTGGTGGATGTACGGGGGCAGGGGGGTGTGCCCCAACAGGTCCAACCGGTCGTTAATGGGGCCGTTGAAGGTTACTTCCCGTTGGGGGCCGTCCAGGGTGGCCGTGATCGTGGCCATGAGGTCGGTTTCCCGTTCCTGCGCGTCCAGCAGGCGTATTTGCACGCCAGGGTGTAGTTTCTTGCCACCGGCGAGGACTTTCCAGGTATGGGGGGCGGTCTGTTCCAGCAGCAGCAGTTCGACTCTACCGCCGCTGGTTTTGCGCCCGTGCAGGCGTGCCGGCATGACGCGGCTGTTGTTGGCGACGAGGATGTCGCCGGGTTGCAGCAGGTCGAGCAGGTCGGTGAAGGCGCGGTGGGTTACGGCGCCGCTGCGACGGTCCAGCACGAGCAGGCGGCTGGCGTCTCGTTGGGTGAGCGGGGTTTGGGCGATGCGGGATGCCGGCAATTCGTAAGCAAAATCCTCAGTTCTCATACGCTTGCGTGCCGCGTCAGCGGCGGAAAATGCGAATAATGATATTCAGCAGAATTGACCCCAGCAGACTGATCAGCAGCATCGTCGCCAGGGGAAAATAGATGCGGAAATTCTCACCCTCCAGGCGAAAATCTCCCGGCAGATTGCCCAACCAGGGCAGGTAGCGCGTCGCCAGCAAGACCAACACCCCGGAAAGAGTGATGACGAGTCCAATGATGATTAGGAGTTTGCCAAAATCAGCCATGAGTCAGAGTACATAACTATTTAGCCCGCCGCCTGAGATTCCAGTCCGTCGCCTGAGCCTGTCGAAGGGAATCGGGGCTTCGACAAGCTCAACCCACGAGTGGGTTCGTCGTTACCAGAACAGCGAAAGACCGGTCTCTGAGCGGGAGAAGAAACCGGGTTTTGGGGCCAGAATCAGAGGAGACGGGGTTGAATGACGTCGTCATTTCCCTTTTTGCCGTCGGGGGCCAGCGGGATGCCCAGATGCGCGTAGGCGTGGGGTGTAGCGGCGCGTCCGCGCGGGGTGCGCTCCAGGAAGCCGAGTTGGAGCAGGTACGGTTCCACCACATCCATGATCGTGTCCGGTTCCTCGCTGATGGAGGCGGCGATGGTTTCCAACCCCACGGGGCCACCGCCAAATTTCTGCACAATGGCGCGCAGCACGCGCCGGTCCAGGTCATCCAACCCCAGCGCGTCGATCTCCAGCAGCGCCAGCGCCTCATCGGAGGCGGCTTTCGTGATGCGCCCGTCGCCGCGCACCTGTGCGTAGTCCCGCACGCGGCGCAGCAGACGCAGGGCAACGCGCGGTGTGCCGCGGGCGCGGCGGGCGATTTCCGTGGCGCCATCCGGCTCAATGGGCACATCCAGGACGCGCGCGCCGCGCATGACGATTGTTTCCAGCGCCTCCTGCTCATAGAAGTCCATGCGGTAGACGGCTCCGAAGCGGGCGCGCAGGGGGGCCGTGATCAATGCGAGGCGGGTGGTCGCGCCAATGACGGTGAAGCGCGGCAGTTTCAGGCGTACGTTTTTGGCCCCGGGTCCCTTGCCCACGATGATGTCCAGCACGAAGTCTTCCATCGCCGGATAGAGGATCTCTTCGACGGCGCGGCTGAGGCGGTGGATTTCGTCGATGAAGAGGATGTCGCCGGCGCGCAGGTTGGTGAGGATGGCAGCCAGGTCGCCGGCGCGTTCAATGGCAGGGCCGGCGGTGGTGCGGATGTTCACGTTCATTTCCTGGGCGATGATGTGCGCCAGGGTGGTTTTGCCCAGACCGGGGGGGCCGTGGAAGAGGACGTGGTCTACGGGTTCCTGGCGTGATTGGGCCGCTTGCAGCAAAATGGTCAGGTTGGCTTTGAGCTTTTCCTGGCCGGTGAATTGGCTTAGCTGCTGCGGGCGAATCATGCCGTCGAGGGTTTGGTCTTCTTCCCGCTTTTGGCCGCTGATGGCGCGGTCGGGGGGGCGTTTTTCGCTCATAGGGGGGATTATACGTGATGCCGGCATGATTGCGTAGCCACAATGTGAGGTAGGAGGTGTGAGGTAGGAGGTAGGAGGTAGGAGGTAGGAGGGGGCAAACTGTTGTACAATTCGCCGGAATGCGCGCCGGACCTATGGAGATGGGGGCGTGCCGGCATCTGACAACCGCGATCTATCACCGTTTGAGGAGAAACGATGGTCTTTGAATCAAAACACCCCTTGATCAAGCACAAACTGACCCTGCTGCGTGACGTGAACACGGAGCCAAAGAAATTCCGCGAATTGGTGCGGGAGATCGCCATGATGCTTTGCTACGAGGCGACGCAAGACCTGGCGACCGCGCCGCGCACCGTTGCCACGCCCATGGGCGAGGCGCAAGGCGTCATGCTCAAGGAAAAAATCGGCCTGATTCCCATTTTGCGCGCCGGACTGGGCATGGTCAACGGTATTTGGGAGATGATGCCCTCCGCCGAAGTGTGGCACATTGGCCTGTATCGGGATGAAAAGACCTTGCAGCCCGTTTCCTACTACAACAAACTGCCCACTGCCCCCACCGTGCGCGTTTGCCTGGTGTTGGACCCGATGCTGGCGACCGGCGGCTCGGCGATTGCCACGGTGGATATTTTGAAGGAGTGGGGCGCGCAACGCATTAAGTTTCTGGGTATCCTGGCGGCTCCCGAAGGGGTCGAGGCGCTGCAAACGGCCCACCCGGACGTGGACATTCACGTAGCGCAAATTGATTCTCATCTCAACGGGATTGGCTACATTGTGCCCGGGCTGGGTGACGCGGGCGACCGCCAGTTTGGTACGGGGTGAAAGAGAAGGTAGAAGGCGGAAGGTGTCTCCGTATTTACTTGTTTTTGTGACGGCGTTGGTGGTATCGCTGTTGTTGACGCCGGCGGCGCGCTGGTTGTCGTTCCGCTGGGGGTTGGTGGCGGTTCCGGGCGGGCGGCGGCGGCATGGGCAGGTGATGCCCCAGTTTGGCGGGCTGCCACTGGCGGCGGCCTTCCTGGTGGCGGCGGCGCTGGCGTGGGCGTTGGCGCCGCCGGTGGGCGATGACGCTACGCGGCTGCGCGGGGTGCTGTTGGGCGGCGTGGTGATGTTTGGTGGCGGTTTGCTGGATGATCGCCTGGAACTATCACCACGGGTCAACTTCTTGATTCAGTTTGTGGGTGCCGGCATTGCCATGTCCCACATCATCTTTATCGAACTGTTCACCAATCCGCTGAACGGGGAATGGGTGTGGATCAGGCCGCGCGTTTTGGCCCTGGCTTTCACGCTCTTTTGGATGGTGGGCATGATCAATACGATCAATTTCCTCGATGGCCTGGATGGGTTGGCCGCCGGCGTGGGCACGATTGCGGCGCTGCTGTTTGCCTGGCACAGCTACAATCTGGCGCAGACGACGGTGGCTTTGTTCCCGCTGGCGCTGGCCGGGGCGCTGTTGGGTTTCCTGCCCTTTAATTTCACGCCAGCGCGCATCTTTTTGGGATCGGCGGGCGCGTATTTCTTGGGCTACCAGTTGGCGACGTTGTCGATTTTGGCGCCGGCGAAGATCGCCACGGCGCTGCTGGTGATGGCAGTTCCGATTTTGGACGTGGGTTGGCAGGTGTTCAACCGGCTGCGGCAGGGGCGCAGCCCGTTTCAGGGGGATCGAGGACATTTGCATTATCGGCTGGCGGATGCCGGCATTTCCACCCCCCACATCGTCCTCGGTTACTATGCCGTCAGCGCCGCCTTTGGCCTCGTCGCCATTCTGGGCACGGCCAAAATCAAGCTCGTCCTCCTCGCCGCCCTCACCGTCGTGGTTCTCCTTTTCTTCTTCTGGCTCAGCCGGCGGGTGCGCGCATGAATACCCTGGCTGGCAGGCGGGCCGTCGTCACCGGCGGCAGTCGGGGCATTGGGCGGGCTATTGCCCTGGCGCTGGCGCGGGCGGGGGCGGATGTGGTCGTCAACTATCATCGTTCGGCAAGTGGGGCGGCGGAGGTTGTGGCGGAGATTGCGGATATGGGGCGGCGGGGGCTGGCGTTGGGCGCGGATGTGTCGCGGGAGGGGGCGGTGACGCAACTGGTGGAAGAGGCGTGGTCCTGGTTGGGTGGGGTGGATGTGTGGGTGAATAATGCCGGCAGCGACATCATCACCCCCCCCCATCGCCACCTGCCCCCCGCGCAAAAACTGGACATGGTCCTGTCCGTTGACGTGCGCGGCACAGCCCTCTGTAGTTGGGCCGTAGGCGCGCGCATGAAGGCCACCGGCGGCGGCGTCATCCTCAACATGGGCTGGGACAAAGCCTTCCTGGATGGCATGGCCGGCACCACGGCGGAGTTATTCGCCATCTCCAAAGCCGCCATCATGGGGTTCACCAAGAGCCTGGCCCGTGGCCTTGCCCCCAGTGTGCGCGTCAACTGCATCGCGCCCGGCTTTGTCCAGACCGCCTGGGGGCAGACGGCTACCGCGGCCTGGCAGCAGCGCGTGCTGGCGGAAACCCCTCTGCATCGTTGGGGTCGCCCGCAAGACGTGGCCGACCTGGCCGTATTCCTGGCCTCCGACGCCGCCAGCTTCATCACCGGCCAGGTGATCAACGTCAACGGCGGCGTAGTGATGTGAGCGTCTCGCAGAGGCACAGGCTGACAAATATCCCGATTTGGGATACTCTGTTGCCATGAAAATCGTTCAACCCAAGCTGTTTACCGAGGAAACGGATACCCATAAACGGACACAAGGAGGAGAGCCGACGAGCGATCTTGTCGTTTCCGCCTATGTGGGCGGGAATGCTGAGGTCTTCCCTCGAATTTTGGCACTGCACATTCCGCCAGGAGCCGTCATTGCCGATGTAACCTATGGGAAGGGTGTTTTCTGGCGAAACGTTCCGCAGGGCCTCTATACGATCAAGGCAACAGACATTGCTATGGGCGTGGATTGTCGTCACCTGCCATATCCTGATACCTCAATAGACTGTGTCGTCCTCGATCCTCCCTACATGGAGGGCTTCTATCGGCGGGCGAATTCACAAAAGGCGGGTTCTGGCTCCCATACCGCGTTTCGCGAGGCTTATTCCAACGGGGATGAAGTCAATAGAGATAAAAGGCAAGGAACAGCAAAATGGCATGGAGCCGTTACCGACATGTATTTTCGGTCGGGCTGCGAAGCATTTCGTGTATTGAAGAAAAAAGGCGTTCTTATCGCTAAATGCCAGGATGAGGTAAGCGCGGGAAAGCAATGGTTAACGCATGTTGAGATTATCAACGAATATGAGAGGCTAGGCTTTTACACGAAAGACCTTTTCGTTGTCGTGCGAAACAACCGACCCGCCGTAAGTCGCTTGAAAAAGCAGGTTCATGCCAGGAAGAATCATTCCTATTTCCTCGTGTTTATCAAGTGAATCCGACATGACATTCAGCGTCGTAGGAAAACTACTCAGCCCGTTGTCTGGGTCTGTCGAAGGCAGCATGGGCCTCTACAAGCTTAGTAGCCCTCCGAAAACAAGTTCACGTTTTCATCGGACGGCTACTGACAAGCTGTCCGCACAATTCCGCTACTTGATTGCGGACAGCCACTTAGGGCGCATCCGTCTTTTAGACGGTTACTTAGCCGTTACGTAGTCGGATTCATTCCTTCCCCACTATCCACCATTTCATCCAGCAAGTCCCTGAGATTGACGTAAAAAGGAGGCTCTGGCGGCCATGACACGGGGACAAGATTGGCTATCAGGGATTTGTTTTGCTCTTCAGGGTAACCGCGATAGTTGGAAGTTGGCAAGTCGGCGTTGCGGGCAAAAATGAAATGCCATTTACCTTCAAAGGCATGACAATTGACTGCCAGAATATCAAACTCTCCTCGCAAGAGGAGAGTCGTGTTTAGCGTTGATCCGTCTGGCAGGTTTATGCTTCGCTTGTCGCTGCCATCCACCTGTGCCTTTCCTGACCAACGCTTATGCGTTTCATCCCATTGCACGCTGTTTGATTGCAATGATTTTGACTCCAGGTGAAAGGCTCTTTTCCGATAGATAAGGAAAAGGTCGCCTCTTTTCTTTCTTTGGTGGTCATCTAATTTTGTGATATAGGTGACGTTGGGGATGGAAACAACCAGTGCCTTGAGTTTTAATTCAGCGACATACCGCAACAACATGCCGCGTAGGCTGGGATTTTCCGCCAGCATCTCGGTCAATTGTGTTGGTGTGATTTCCCACTCGTCCAGAATGCTCGATGGGGAAGCCTCTTCATGAAAATCGTGCATGAAATCCAGAAGTTTTATCCCCAGTGCTTCGATAATTTCCGACAACTCAATGAAGTCTATTCGCCTGTCGCCGTTTTCATATTTGGAGACGAAAGATTGGGGGCGACCAAGTTTCTCGGCCAGTTGCATTTGCGTTATTTCCTGACGCAGGCGATAGGCAGCGAGCAACTGACGAAACTTCTTGTATCTGGGATCATGAGCCAAAGATGTCATTCAATGTACCTCTCTTCATATTGTAATATCCCATTACGAGATATTCCAAAAGGGGATAGATGCCAGGGAGGGTATAACGATTCACGACCACCTTTCCGCGGTAGCTGTTTTGCTGCGCAATGACTGGAATGATGAGACGCTTTGGGCCTGAAATTGCGCTTCCGGGAAGGTTTCTAGGATCATATACTCCTGAAGCTGAGCAGGCATGTGGGAGTAGTACTATCGGCTAATTGCGCTGTAATCTAGTTTTCACTAAGATGATAAGTGGTTGCCTATACTGAGCCTTGACGCAATTGTTGGCGGTGAAGTAAATAGGGCTTGTGCCTGATTGATGACGATGCAGGACCAGGTGAGAGAGTGATGAACGCAAAAGTAAGCAGCATGTTGTCTTTCTTCAAGAGCAAGGGGCGCATTCGGGAGCTGCTGGCGTGGCGGTTGATTTTCCTGGAGGATGAGGACCAGCTTTTGTCGCTGCGCGTGCTGGCGCATTGGCATCGCCCCAGTCTGCGTAAGTTGTTGCGACGGATGAAGGCGGCGCATTCGTTGGAGACGGATGCGTTCTGGCAACAGAAGATGGAAGTGATTCAGTCTTATTGATGTTTTTCGGGGGGCAGTGTTGAGAATCAGGGCCAGGCTCATGGAGCCTGGCTTTTTTGTGCGCAGGGGGGGTACTGTTGGCGGTCCGGGGACCAGGGGGCGGCGTACCAGGCGAGGTAGTTGCTGACCTGGTCGCTCCAGTAGGTTTCGCTGTGGTCGCCTGGGTTGAGATGCCACTCGTGGGGAATGCCGGCATTCTCCAAATCCTCATGCAGCCGTTCCAAATTAGGCAAAACCCCCAGGTCACCCTCTCCCGCGTCCAGGTAGACACGCAAATCGCCCAGCGCATTGTTCACACCCGTGTACTGTGGGTTCAGGTTTGGCCCGGCGTAGGTGTCCAGTAGTGCGGCGCTGTGGCCGCCCACGCCGGCAAAATCGGCGGGATGGCGGAAAGCGATCTCCAGCGCCCAGTAGCCGCCGCGAGAGATGCCGCCGATGGCCCGGCCCGCGGGCGTAGCCCAGGCGCAGTAGTCGGCTTCGATGGCCGGAATCAGGTCATCCATGATCACGGATTCAAATGAGCCTGGCCCGCCGGAAGTGTAGTACATGGCCCAGCCGCCGGCGGGCATGATGATGATCATGGGGGGGAGGGTGCGCGCGAGAATGCCGGCATCCGCCGCCTCATCCACCCCCACCTGATCCCACGTCCCCTCGTCCTGCCCATTACCATGCAGCAAATACAATACCGGATACACCCGGCCATCTTCCCCGTAACATGGCGGCAGATACACGCGAAAACGACGCTGTGGACCATCCACCAGGCTCGTATAGATACCCGACGCCACGCGACCCGCGCCGGCGCAGAGGGGCGTCGCGGTGGGGGACGGCGTAACGGTCCAGGTGGGGCGCGGCGTGCGCGTGGGCGTGGGCGGCAGCGTGGTCGGTTGGGCAGGCGTGGCGTCGGGCGTGCGCGTGGCGGCCTGGAGAGGGGGCGTAGCCGCCAACGCCGCCAGCGTGGGCATCCCCGCGTTCACGGGCAGGCAGGCCACAGCGCCCACAACGCTGATGAGGCACAGCAGCCACAAAGAGGATGAAAATAAGCCGGTTGATTTCAAGAGTTATTTTTTTTCAAGCCGCCTACCAGGGGGAAGGACTGGGGGGTTCCTTCTGTAGTTGCTTGAAAGCGGCCTGCCAGGTGATGGGCTTGCGCGTCATAGTTTTCAGTTCAATGTCGGAGAAGTAGGGGAGCATTTCCGCCAGCAACCCGGGCAGCAGGTCCCAGGCCTCGTTGCGGATAACGTCCTCCAGATTATGGGCCATTTCTTTGCTCCACTCCCACTCCCGCAAAAAACGCTCTGACTTCATCCAATAGCCCCGTTTTTCCCACGCCTGCGTGGTCTGCTCCACGCCTTCATTGATTTCGCGCAGGCAGAAGACGATGTGCGCGGCCATGTCCTTTGCTTCCGCGTCCATTTTCGGCTTCTGCATCAGGTGGCGCAGGATTTCGGCAATCGTGCGGCGGTTCTGATTGCGCACTTTGGTGGGATTGTTGGTATTGATAACACGGCTCATGCTGTTTCCTTCGAGAATAGACGGTGGCGCGATGGGTGGTTGGGTATGGTTTGTTGGCGGTTGAACCACTTAAGAACGGAAATCAGATAACAACGAAGTTGTTTCCTTACCGTTCCTGCAAACTGACGATGCAATTCCGTACTCTATTTCATCGCCAGTCCTTAATCGATGTTTGCCAGGATACCTGCCCGACCACCATTTTCCGCTGCTTGTCCATGGTTGGTAACTGCCGGGCCAGATTGGTCCAATCTCCAGAGAGCGTTAGTAGTTACCATATGTTGTTTGTTTTGACGTCGTCAGCGCGGAATGATAGCACACACGTTCCAGAGCGTAAAACGGTATTTGCCACGAACCCAACAGGCAACTGCCAACCGCCAAGTGCAAAAGGAAGGCGATTGTGTTGGTCAGGATGGCGGCGACAAAGGTATAATGCGTATAGTTCAGTTTTTCCGTATGTATGCGAAACAAGGGGCACTCTCATGCGCATAAGTAATGAAGTTTTGGGACTTATTTTGGGTGGTGGACGGGGCACACGCCTGTCTCCGTTGACCCGGGAACGATCAAAACCTGCCGTGCCGCTGGCGGGGCGGTATCGTTTGATTGATATTCCGATGAGCAACTGCTTTAATGCCGGCATTGACAAAATCGCCATCCTCACCCAATTCAACTCCGTCTCCCTACACCGCCACATCTACAACACCTACGTCCGCGACGTATTCTCCAAAGGCTGGGTGCAAATCTGGGCCGCCGAGCAAACACCCACCAGCGCGGATTGGTATCAGGGCACTGCCGACGCCGTGCGCAAACAAATTATCGAAATCCGCTCCGCCGACGTCAAATACATCCTCGTCCTGGCCGGCGACCACCTGTACCGCATGGACTACGCCGAATTCCTCCAATACCACGTAGACAAGGGCGCCGACATCTCCGTAGCCGTGCAACCCGTGCCTCACAAGGATGCCTCCCAGTTAGGCATTCTCAAGCTCAACCCCGACGGCCAGATCAGCACCTTCCGCGAAAAACCGAAAACCGCCGCCGAGTTGGCGGGCATGGAAAGCGGCAGCAACCCAGACAAGCCGTACATGGCTTCCATGGGCATCTATGTCTTCAACCTGGATGTACTGCTGGCGTTGCTGGAAAACGAAGGGGCTGACGACTTCGGCCACGACATCATTCCCGGCGCGTTGAGTACGCATCGCGTCATGGGGTTCCAGTTTGACGGCTATTGGGCCGATATTGGCACGATTCGTCGCTTCTACGAGGTCAATCTGCAATTGACCCAGCCCAACGCCGCTTTCAACTTTTACGACGCCGACCGTCCCATCTATACACGCCCCCGTTTTCTACCAGGAACGACCATGCAAGGACGAGAAATGGAAAACGTGCTGCTGGGGGATGGCTCCTTGATTGCCCATGCCTCGCTGCATAACTCCGTCATCGGTTTGCGCAGCGTTATTGGCGACAACGTCGTCATCCGCGAGTCCGTCCTCATGGGAGCGGATTACTACGAATCTGACGCGGACCGGGCGGAGAATCGTCGCCTGGGTCGGCCGGATATTGGCATTGGGGATGATACGGTGATTGAAGGCGCGATTATTGATAAAAATGCGCGCATTGGCAAGGGGGTGCGTATTCGCATAGACACCACCCGCCCGGATTCGGAATCAGAGAACTGGGTGGCGCGTGATGGCCTGGTGATTATCCCCAAAAACGCCATCTTGCCCGATGGCATGGTGATTTAACGGTCGGGCATGGTGTAAATCTGACCGGTCTTCGTCAGTGAACTTCGCCGGTCTTCAAGGCAACTACTTGGTAGCCGTCCGAAAACAACTTCACGTTTTCGTCGCACGGCCACTGACAGGCTATCCGCTGTCCACACATTTCCACTCAATTGCGGACAGCCACTTAGGGCTGACGATGAAATAAAGTACGGAATTGCATCGTCAGTTTGCCGGAACGGTATTTAATTCCGTCCCTTAGTGAGTGTCCAGAAGTCAGTTCTCCCCAAGATTGGTTCATTCTCCAAGAATGAATCGATCTGAAGCGGAGTGGAGGCTTCAGCCGACCTACGTATGGCGGTTTGACCCGGCTAAAGCCGCGACTCCGGCCACCGTATGTGGATTTCGCCAGACGCCAGTAACTATCAATCCAGGGTTGCCAACCAGTCGGCGGCGGCTTCGGGGGTGCTAAACGTCTGCTCCAGGTGGGCGTAAACGGCGGCTATTTCCTCATCGCTCTGAATGAGGGCCGGGAACCAGCCGTAATCGGGGTTGGGCGGGCGCACGGCTCCGCACATGCCGTTTTGTTTGGCGCGGGGGAACTGCCAGATAACCCAGGCGAATAGCTGGGCAAAAGAAAGCTGCGTTGGGCCCCGTGCCCGGAGGGAAAGCCCTTCTACCGTTTTGTACTCTTTGTTCATTCCTGGTCTCGTTGGAAGTGAGCGGCCGGCAAAGCCGCATGGCATACCTGCGCATTATAGTCCGCTATCCTTTTCTGGCAAAACGGAAAAGGGGCGCTTATGTGGACGGGAGGGCTTCTTTCGGCAGCAGCAGATCCAGGACGGCTTCCGTATCCAGCAGATTCTCCAGCAAGTGGTCGGGCTTGTATTGGGCGAGGGTGGCCGGGGTGTAGCGACCCGTGGCGACGGCGACGGCGGTGGCGGTGGCGCCGCGGGCGCAGAGGATGTCGGCGGGGGTGTCGCCGATGATGGTGGTGTTGCCGGCATGAAACAAGTGACCCGTGACCTGGGTGGCTCGCTGCATGGCAATAGCCGGCAGCAGATTACGGTCGGCTGCGTCGGAGCCATAGGCGCCCAGGCGGAATTGAGCGGGATCGATGCCCGCGCCGGTCAGTTTCAGGGGGGCCGTGGCGGCGATGTTGCCGGTGAGCAGGCCCAGCACCGCGTCGGGGCGCTGCTGGAGCGCGGCGAGCAGCGCGAGGACACCGGGGCAGGGGGCCAGCCCATTTTCTGGCTTGAAGACCTGATGCCCTTTGACGACCATGTGCCGGTAGACGAGGGGGAGTTTTTCGGCGATTTGGGCGGGGGGAATGCCGGCAGCCGTGAGTAGATCGGTGATGATTTGCGGGTCCGTTTTGCCGGCCATGTGGTACTGCTCCGCCGGCCCTGTTGTGCCAAAGATCTGCTCCAGGGCGGACAGGATCGCTGTCCGCCCGGTGCGGTTGGCATAGATAAGGGTTCCGTCAATGTCGAAAAGGAGCAGGCGCATATCAGGAAGCGGGTGGCCAGATGGCCTGTAGGCGTGACCAGAGTGTGGAATCGGGGCAGGCGGGGCGTGGGGGCAGCGGTTGGCCGACGGCGAGGCCGCGGCTGGCGAGGATGGTCTTGATGGCCCCGATACGTTGACCTGCCGGCATAACATCCAGCAACCGGTTGATTATTTGTTGTATTTGTCGTGCCGTGGCCCAATCCCCGCTGCGCGCGGCGGCGGCGAGCGCTACGAAGGGTTCCGGCATGGCCGTGGCCAGACCGCTGATCAGGCCGCGCGCGCCCAGGGCCAGTAATCCGAGGGCGATGCGTTCGTTGCCGGCATAAACGGCCACATGCGGCGCGGCATCAATCAGTTGGCGTACGACCTGGGCGTCGGCGCGGCTGCTCTTCACGCCGGCCAGGTTGGGGACGGTATCCGCCAGCATGCCCAGCAAGCGTGGCGTGACGCCGTTGACGGCCATGTGTGGGATGTCGTAGAGGAGCAGGGGGATGTCGGGGATGGCGTCGGCGATGGCCTGGAAGTAGGCGGCGAGGGCGTCGTCGGGGAGGGGGTAGAAGGTGGGCGTGATCACGACGACGCCGTCCGCACCGATGCCGGCAGCGTGCTGGGCCAGGGTGAGGGTGTCGGTGGTGTTGTTTGTGCCGGCATGAACCAGTACCGGAACCCGCCCCGCTGCCGCCGCGACGGCTGCCTCGTGCAGCATCCGCCGTTCCGCCAGGGGGAGCAGGAGTCCTTCACCCGTTGTGCCGCCGGCGAAAATGCCGGCAACGCCCAGATCAATCAGCCACGTTACCAGCCGCGCCACCTCCGCCGTGTCAACGCGCCCGTCCCCACGCAGCGGCGTCGCCATAGCTGGCGTCACCCCCAAAAACAAGCGCCCATTCAAAGCATTCACCTGCGCCGACATAGAGCCTCCGGGAATAGTGAATAGTGGGTGGTGGGCAGTGGATAGTTGACAGTTGGTAGTTGGTGGTGGCACTCGCCACTTGCCACTTGCCCCTCGCAACTCGCCACTTGCCACCCGCTGCCCTACAAGTACATTGCTTCCGCTTCGCCAACAACGTGCTCGAAAATCTGCAGACCCTCGTCCAGCAGATGCCGCGGGATATTCAGCGGCGGCGTCAGGCGAATGGTGTTTTCGCCGCAGGGCAGCAGCAGCAACCCTTCGGCAAAACCACGCTGCACGACATGGTTACGCAGTTGCGCACCCCGCTTTTTTGTCTCGCGGTCGGTGACGAATTCAATCCCTACCATCAAACCACGCCCGCGCACCTGGCCGATGCTGGGGTGTTTCGTCTCCATTTCCGCCAGCGCATCCAGGATGTAGTTTCCCGATTCCGTGGCACGTTCCAATAGCCCTTCTTCCTCAATGACTTGCAGCGTGGCCGCGGAAGCCGCCACGGCCACGGGATTGCCGCCGAAGGTGCTGCCGTGCGCGCCCGATTTCCAGGCCATGACCTCGTCGCGGGCGATGATGCCGCCCAATGGCATGCCGCTGGCGACGCCTTTGGCGAAACAGACGATGTCCGGTTCCACGTCCTCATGTTCAATGGCCCACCAGCGGCCCGTGCGTCCGGCCCCGCTCTGGACTTCGTCTACCATGAGGAGAATGCCGTGGCGGTCGCAAAGCTGGCGCAGACGGGGGAAGAAGCCGGGGGTAGGGATGACGTAGCCGCCTTCGCCCTGAATGGGTTCGATGAGAATGCCGGCAATATCCTGCGGCGACACGACCATACGGAACAACTCATTTTCCAGATAATCCAGAATCGTGTCCCCATAATGCTCCCCGTTGTGCGAGACCAGCACCGGGCGATACTCGTTCGGGTAAGGCAGATGGTGTACGGGAACCATCAACTGATAGTTCGCCCGCTGTACCGTCTTGCTAGACGTAAACGAAAGCGAGCCAAGCGTACGCCCATGGAAAGCTCCCGTGAAGCCAATGAAACGGCTGCGCTTTGTTTTGTAACGCGCCAGCTTGATCGCCGCTTCCACCGCTTCCGTGCCCGAATTGCCAAAATAGATGCGCGTGTGGTCGGACATGGGGGCGATCCGCTGCAACTGCTCCGCCAGGTCCACCGCATTTGGATAGTAAAAGTCATGCAGGCAAATGTGCCAGAACTTATCGACCTGCTGCCGCACGGCTTCCACGACCTTCGGATGACGATGCCCAACGTTCAGCACGGCTACGCCGGCCATGAAGTCGATATAACGCCGCCCGTCAACATCCCACACCTCGGAGCCGAGGGCATGATCGACGACCAGCGGATATTCGCGGTGATAAGATGTTGCCAGGGCGTCATGGTCACGGGCAATCACCGCCTGTGCGATTGGACCGACGCCATTGATATTGGGTTCCATGGAAGCCTCCTCTAAAAAAGTTGGTGACTATACAGGTCATCTGCCCAGATTGGACCAATTTGCTCTGGTTGAATCTTATTGATGTCTACAAAATTGGTCCAATCTCTCGGAGACGTGAATAGTTACAAAAGTTGATAGTTGACTATTCACAGCCACCTTCCTGGAAGTTGTGATAAGACGATTCTGGCCTGAGCGCGAGCTTCCAGGAAGGTTTGTTGGATTTCCATATCTTCCTGGAAGCTGTGATGAGACGACTCTGGCTTGAGCGCGAGCTTCCAGGAAGGTTTGCTGGGCAACAAATCCATCATTTCACACGTGAGCGGACAAAAGCCCAGGTACGCGGCACTGCTCCCCGGCCACGCTGCTGCGTGCAAGGCGTGGATAGGCAGCCAGCGCACAAAGCTGCCGTGGTCTGTTCCGGCGTGTTCTGTTGTCGGTAGAGCGTGTGACAAAAGGCCGAGGTTAGGAAAGGACCGTCTGGCAGCGGCGGCGCGGGATTATGGCTGCACGCCCGTCAGTTGTCATCAGATTCCAATGAAAAAGTGAGCGGGTAGCCTTCAAGCTGAGCGGCGAAATGCGCTTTGCCCACCCGTCGCTGCGCTTCTTTTTGCGGCAAAACAGCCACGAGTGCAAGCCCCATTGAGTGCGCGATGTAGGTGACGAGTTCGGCGGCCACGGGCGACAGTTGGAAGATAGTTTGCAGGATCATAATCACAAAATCATAGGGGGTCACATCGTCGTTGTGGATGACAACTTTCCAGCTACCATTGGCAGCGTCTGTGTCGCTGAGACCCAGGTCTTGTTCGATTGCTTCTTCAACGTCAGTTTGCAGTAGCATCTCAAGCATCGTACACCATTTTCATAGATCAATTCTACCTTAACATCAAGCATGTGCATAATAGCGTGCTTCATTTCAAAAGTGGGATTTCGCAGAATGTGCCTGACTTCCGTCCCTCATTTACGGATAGTATAATGGCCGTCAACTACGCCTGCGAGGACAGCACATTAACTTGCACCAAAGCGCCAACCTGCCTGGACGCAAGCAATTGATAACGGAAGACAACAGATTCACCCACGGGCAATCGGACACTGTTGATTCCACATCTGCCACGACCCGCCGACATTAAACCCGTATGTGCGGAGGTCAAAAAGGATCGACCAATTCTAACAAGTCATCCAACATGATATAATGAAGAGCATCAAGTAATAGGAGAGGCGATCAAGATGAAAACAAGAATTATGGGACGTTATGTAGTCACTGATCCGGAAATATGTCACGGTAAACCAATCTTTCGCGGAACTCGAATTTTGGTTGCTGATGTTTTGGAACAAGTTGCTGATGGGCTGGCCTGGGAAACGATCATTGAGGAGTGGCGCGGCAGCATTTCTCATGAGGCCATTGCGGAAGCGGTTAGATTATCAAGACAGGCATTTCTCGATAATGCAAACAAATACGCATTTGGGTCGATGGCGGCGTGAATATCCTGGATGAGAACATTATTGATAACCAGCGCCGCCTGTTGAGTAGCTGGCGCATACGTGTCTATCAAATCGGGTTTGAGGTCGGGCGAAAAGGAATGAATAATCGTAGCGTGCCCATGCCGGCATCTCCCTAAAGCGCCCTGACATAAGCATAAGCGCCGCTCTTCGATTGTGCCGGCATCTCCTGCCCATCAACAGGGAGTAAAGCAGAAAACACCACCCGTTTGTAGCTATTTTGTTGTGTTGTTGTGGTGGATGACAATGCGGAAAGGAGGCTCGTGGATTGCTTCCTGGATAGTTTCTTCTTGTACTTCTTCCAGGATGTCGGGACTGACTGTTTGCGTACTCATCACCTGGAATTATAGGCGGGCGGCGGCTGCTTGACAATGGGGGAAACGGGCGGCCGGTTATGGCGGACACGGTTCCAGGCTGGCATGACGAGTGGGAAACGACGCCGCAAAGCGGGGCGACATCGATTAACCTCACCCAAATTCGCGGTATAGTGACAAATGTCATTGACAGTCCGTGCTTTTTGTGACTGGTGTATCGACGCGGTTGGCAATACGCTGTCACCACCTGTTTTTTTCGCGGGGTATTCTCAGTTTGCCACATCCCTCTCTGCGTAAACATCACCGGGAAGTAACGGCTAAGGGGGCATCCGTTCATAAAGGCTTCGCTCGGGACGGATGCGCTTGAAGGGTTCCTCCTATGCTTTGGAAAGTCCATAGTTAATTTCGAGCGAACCCTAAGCCAGATTAGCCCCATTTTCTCTGGCGAAAATGACCATTGAGCGCGTGAAATTGGTCTAATCTCCAGAGAGCGTTAGTAATTACACCGGGAAGACTTGCCCATCACGGTTCCTCTAGCTTTTGTATGATTCGTTGCCATTGCCGCGGTGTAATTCCAACGATGATCATGTGACAATTAACCGAATACTATCCAGGAGGTGACGGATGCCACCCATTCTCGAAGTCAACAATCTTGTAAAAAAGTACGGCGAGGCCACCGTCGTCAAAGGTATCAACTTTCAGGTTGAGCAGGGTGAGATATTCGGCCTGTTGGGACCGAATGGCGCCGGCAAAACGCAAACCATTTCCATGATCACGGGCGTCATCCCGCCTACTGCCGGCACAGCCCGCATTGACGGACACGACATACTCACCGATGCCGCCGCCGCGAAGCAAATTAGCGGTCTTGTACCCCAGGATTTGGCCCTGTACCCCGCCCTCAGCGCGCGCGCCAACCTCAACTTCTTCGGGCGTATCTACGGGCTGCGCGGGCAGCCCCTGAAAGAGCGCGTGGAAGACGTGCTGCACGTGGTTTCCCTGACTGAGCGCGCCGACGAGCCGGTGGAGAACTACTCCGGCGGCATGAAACGGCGCGTGAACATTGCCGCCGGCCTGGTACACCAGCCCCGGCTCCTTTTCCTGGATGAGCCAACCGTGGGCGTGGACCCGCAAAGCCGCAACCAGATATTTGAGAGCGTCCTGCGCCTTAATCGGGAGCGGGGGATGAGCATCATCTACACCAGCCATTACATGGAGGAGGTGGAGTTGCTCTGCAAGCGGGTGGCGATCATTGACCAGGGGCGGATCATTGCCCTGGATAGCATCCGCAACCTGATTGACTCCCTGGGCGGAGGTATTTTACAAATCGGGTTGTCGCAGGCGGACGATGACTTGCTGCGCCAGTTGACGGCGCTGCCCGCCGTCCGTCAGGCGCGCCTGGAAAGCGGGGGCGCTGACGGTGCATCCGCGACGGGCATGACGCCAATGGTGCGGATCGAGACGGAGAACAGCCAGACGGCCCTGGTCAACGTATTTGAGTTTCTCAACCAGCGGGATATTCCCATTATCTCTCTGGACATCCACGAGCCAAACCTGGAAACCGTTTTCCTGCAACTCACCGGTAAGAAACTGCGGGAATAGCCGCTGCACAGTCGGCATCCACCATCAGAAATCCGGGAGGCAACGTGATGAAAGTTCTAAGCATTACGCTGAAAGACATACAACTGGCGCTCAAAGATTCGGGAGCCATTGTCTACCTGTTTTTGCTGCCTTTGATCTTCATCTTTCTTTTCGCGGGGGGTTTGAACGTTTTGGCCGGTGATGGCGGAGAGGAGGGGGGAGCGGCGGAGAGGATTCCCCTGCCGGTGGTAAATGAAGACGGCGATGGCGCACTGGCGCAAACGTTTCTGCAAAAACTGGCCGATGCGGGGAGCGTCAGTGTCCAGCCGATCACCCTGGAGGAAGCGCGGGCGCAGTTAGATACGCGACGCATTGCCCATGTCCTGCTTATTCCAGCGGGTTTTTCGGCTGACTTTGCCGCGGGCGTGCCCACGCAACTGCGCTTGATCAACTATCCTGCCGCGGACATCAATGAGACGGAGGCGCTGCGCCTGGCTGTGGATGGCGTGGCGCAACGTCTGGCGTTGGAGCAGCAGCTCGTTGCCAGTCTGGAGCAGATGGGCGCAATGCAGGCAGCGGCGGAGCCGACAAGTCAGACATTTGCGACGGAGCGGATTGTGGCGCAGGCGCGCGGCCAGTTTGCCCGCGCTCAAACGCGACCATTGGTGTCACTGACGGCGGTGGAGCCGGGCAGCATGGTCGCCAGCGTGGAACTGCCGGATTTTGGCTCTGTGCAGTTGAAAGTGCCCGGTTTTGCCGTGCTGTTTGTGTTTTTGACGGCGCAGGCGGTGGCGCGCTCGATTTATGATGAGAAAAAGTATGGCAGTTTTCGCCGCCTACTGGCCGCGCCGTTGGGCAAGATGCGCCTGTTGTTGGGGAAGATGGCGACGAATTTCCTGATCGTCTTGATTCAGTTTGGCGTCTGTTTTGCTGTGGGAATCTTTTTGCTGCCACTGGTGGGACTGGATCGGCTGACGTTGGGGCATGATCCGCTGGCGTTGCTGCTATTGTGCGCGCTGGTGGCTTTGTGTTCGACGAGCATGGGGGTGTTGATTGCGGCGCTGGCGCGCACGGAGAATCAGATTGGTGGCCTGAGTACGGTGATGATCTGGGGGACGGGTATTCTGGGGGGGGCGATGGTCCCCGCCTTTTTCCTGGGCGATTTCTTGAATACGGTGGCGAAGGCCGTGCCGCAATACTGGGCAATCGATGGGTTTTACCGGCTATTGGTGTTGGGGCAGGGGGGAGCGGAGGTGATGCCGGCATTTCTCGCGCTCCTCGGCTTCTCTATCCTGTTCTTTGGCCTGGGCATGTGGCGCTTCGACTTCAACTGAGGGAGAGAGAAAAATGAACTGGCTCAACAACACATTGGCCATTGCCGGGAAGGAATTGCAGGTACTCGCCCACGACCGGGGTGCACTGGCCCTCCTGTTTCTCCTTCCCCTGCTGATCACCGGGCTGGTCGGCGCCCCCCAGATCATCAACTGGCGCTCAAATTCGGGAGAACAGCCGGCTATTTCATTGCGACTGGCCCTGTACAACGACGACGCAGGCCCCTACGGCGCGGAAGTCGTCTCCGCGTTGCAAGGGGTAGACGTGCTGCAAGTGGAACTGGCCGAGCAGACGGCTGCCGTTGACGAGCGCGTGACCAATCGGGACGTGGACGCGGGCGTGGTTATTCCGTCTGATTTTAGCCAGCAGATAGACGCCTACACGCCCACGACGGTGCAGTTGATTATTGATCCGGGGCAGACGCAGATTGCCGGCATTTTCACCGGCATCCTGGATAGCGTTCTCGCGGAAATTAACCTGGTGGGCGAAATCCGCTATGGCATTCACACCGTGATGGAGGAAGCCGGCGTCCTCGTGGACGCCAGCCCGGCCATGCAACAGGCCGTGGAAGCGCAAACCCTGGGCGTGATCATGACCCAACTGAACGAAATGCGTCGTGAGCCGGCCATTGCCGTCACCGTCGAAGATGCCACCGGTCAGTCAGCCGCCAACCTGCTGGATATGGTCATCGTGTCGATGATTCCGGGCATTGCCGTTTTGTTCTCCTTCTTCGTCACCACAGCGGAAATAGAATCCTTCTACGCGGAAAAAAACCAGGGATCGTTCCGCCGTCTGCTGGCCGCGCCCATTTCCCGCTGGTCGCTCATTGCCGGCAAAATGCTGGCCCATATGGTCATCGTTATCCTGCAACTGACCATCATGATCGGCCTGGCTTCCGTCCTGTTTCAAATGCCCGTGGGGCGTTCGCCGCTGGCGTTGTTCCTGATCACGCTGTTGCTGGCGCTGACGGTGACGGCGTTGGGCATGATGCTTACCGCCCTGACGCGCACGGAAAAACAGGCCGATTCGTTGGGCATGATCCTGGTCTTCGTTTTGGGCGGGTTGGGTGGCTGTATTGCCGGCATTCCCGAAATGTTTGTCTTTCGCTCCCCCAGCTTCCTGGGTACACTGGCGCGCCTGACGCCGCAGGGGAACGCGCTGGAGGCATACATGCGCGTGATGGCGGAGGGCGGAACCGTGACCACCGTGCTGCCGCAGTTGGCCATGCTCCTGGGATTTGCCGCACTGTTTTTCCTCATTGCCAGTTGGCGTTTCCGTTTTGAGTAATCGTGGCGCGGAAGCGTGTCAGGTTCCCGCGGCCACAGGCTGAACCGGCCTGCTTCCCCGCCTCGGCGGCGCTTGCCTTTTCTGGCATTACTGTCACCCCAATCCCCAAAACGAGGTACAATAGAAAGCACTGCGTGTTGGCGTGGCAGCCTGCGCGCTTGCTGCATGAGAAATAACCTCAGATTCGGCACGCTCTTCTTATGTCGGAAAGCCTGCCGACAGGAATGAGGTTACAATGTATGCTGGCAGCCTGAGAGTCATTTGCTCGAGTCTGGCGAAGTCCACATAGGGTTTTATCGGCGTTGAGGCTTTGGCCGGATCAAGCCCAATATGTGGGCCGGCTGAAGACGCCACTCCAAAAACCTCGGTGACGTTTCGTCGCGTTCAGGTGAGCTACATCCAGGGAAATGATGCCTTCGCGCGTCGGGAAAGAGTCGCCCTATGTTGTCCGCTCCATATCGAATTTGGGCGACATGCGCCCATGCGCGGCGCGTGACAATGGATAGATCATGCCTGAAGCGCATTTCGCCGCCAGATGCTGGTCGGACACGTTCCCCCAATTTGCCCAATAATGACTCTACTGAAAAAAGGCCAAAAACCGGGTTTTTACACATGAACCACTCTGGTAATTTTGGCCGGACACTCGAAAAACCCGGTTTTTTCAGTGAACTCAATAATCGTGAGCTAACGGAAAGGATAGACGGATTATGCTGGAAAGAGTGTGGCAACTGCTAGTTTCTTTATTCGCTGGCGGGTTATTCCTGGGATTGATTTTTGCCGGCACAGGCCAGGACCACTCCGCGAGCGCCAACACGGGCCAACCCGCGCCCGTGGTTCCCGCTTCGCTGCAGCGGGACATCGATCCACTGCAGGTTGAGGGAGAAATCATGCCGGCATTTTGGGGCTTCCCCATTGATGAACTGGCCCTCTACAAATATGACGCCGGTGCCTGGTCCCCCATCCCCTTTCAGGTGGACGAGGTGGATGCCTCCGGCGCTTACGTCACCTTCGAAGATGGCTTGATGGATGCCAATGACGAACTGGTGTTCATGGGCGGAGATGCCGGCAGCAGCGTACTCAACAACAATTGGCCCGACGACGCCGCCTCCAAACTTCACTCCCGCTACGTTATCACCGCCACCGACCCCCTCAATCCCGCGGACCAGGGATGGGTTTATCTTTACCGCTCCCCCACGCTTCCGCACAGCAACCAGAGCTACATCAGTTGGGATTACGGCCAGCAAACGCTCACCGCCTCCTCGTATACGCTTTCCTTCGACAGCAATTTTGTTGGTTTCGCCAATCTGGAACTCAATGGTTCCGGCGATGTGCTGGACCGCCAGAAAATACGGGTCGTCAATACGTTTGGTGTCATCACGGAGGAGGCTATCCAGGCTCCGGTAGACCTGACGAATATCGGCCCGGTGCGCGCTTTGGGTGGCGGCGGTGGGGCACTTCTGAACTTTGCTTTTGCGTTTTACGGCGCACGTATGAAAATCCGATTAGGCGTGAATATGCAGGATATTGGCCCGATTCACTTTGATAGCGCCCGATTGTCGCTGGATATGCTCAATCCGGCCACGTCTGAGATGGCCCCGGCTACGTATTACGACAGCAACTTGGCCACCGGCGTGCCCATTGATGGCATGGCGGATAACGTTCCTCCCACGCCCCCCAATCATTGGTATGAGGTGAGTGGGGCGGTGGGGTCGCTGGTACACATTTTTGATGTGAACCCGGGTAATGGTATCCGCACGAATTATTATCTGGACAATAGCAGTATTGACCCGGATGATACAGGGGACCAGCGTTCTTATGGAGATGCCGGCATCCTCATCAGCGCGCCGAGTCCAGATATATCCATCGGCTACGTCACTGCCGCACAGACCACCTACATCCTGCCCGCGGCGCAGGGCAACGTCGGCCAGACTTACACCGACCGCGCCCACAACCCGCTGACGGCGGCCGCCGCCGCCGAGAACTACGGCTCCGACGTCTCCACTCCGACGCCTGGCGCCACGCCTTCCACGACGGCCACCCCCGCCCCATCCCCCACCCCAACCGTGACATCCACGCCCACGAAGACGCCCACGCCCACGCCCACCCAGACGCCGCCCCCTTCGCCATCGCCAACGATCACACCGCGACCCACGGAATGGAAATTGTATTTGCCGGCATTGTGGACCAACTAAACGCCTCGCGGATTGGCCCAGAGCGTTCCACCTGGGGATTTTCCCATTCCCGCATGAAAGAACCGTAAAATGTGGCCCTTGCCGGATGCCGGCATTGCCCCTCCCGGCAGGTACTGACTATAATCGCTCCCAACAAACCGCGCGGCGTATGATACCCCGCGCCCTTTTTGCCCGGCAGTACCAGGCGCACAATGGAGACGGATACCTGATGCTCAGGAAAGTATGGCGAATCGGTCTGGCCGCGGGAACAGGGTTCCTGTTTATCTGGCTGCTCCTGGTCGGCATGATGGACGCCGCCGGCGCGTCTTCACCCGTCCCCCCGGCCGGTTCCACTGCCTCCACGCTGTCTCGCGGGAGCGAACCATTGATCGCCGTCGGAGCGCGGTTTGCGGATTTTACGGCCATTTCCCTGACGGAACTGGCCCTCTATACCTATCGTGGCGGCGTGTGGATGCCCATTCCCTTCCAGATTGACGAGCGAGACGCCGGCGGTGCGCTCACCCCATTTGAAGATGGGCTGCTGGACGCCAACGACGAACTCGTTTTCATGGCGTTGGATGGCGGTGACGCGGCGGCCACGGATAACTGGCCGGATGATGCCGCCGCCCGGCTCCATCCCCGCTACGCGGTCACCATCACCAACCCACTCAATCCGGTGGAGCAGGCCTGGGTGTATTTCTACCAGTCCGACACGCTCCCTCACTCTGGTGATAGCTACCTGGCCTGGAATGACGCGGCGCAGACGCTGACCACCCTTTCCTACACGTTGGCCTTCCAGCCCGACCATTTTCTCGGGTGGTCGGACCTGCAACTGAACGGCTCCGCTGACGTGCTGGATCGGCAAAAGCTGCGCGTGCTGGCGATCAGCGATACCGTCTCGGTCGTGTACACGGAGGAAGATAATCCGCTGACGCCACCACCGTGGACGGCGGCCTTCCCCGTTGTGGGACCGGTGCGGGCCAGCGGCATGGCGGGGCCGTTTGTCTATGCGGCCTATCCCGCGCAGATAGACAGCTTGTTCCAGATTGACCTGGCGGATACGATCACCACGCATTACGTGGCGGTGCAGTTGACGTTGGATTGGCGCGATCCGTTGGTGGCCGGTATTTCCCCGACGGCTTACCTCAATCCGCACATTCCGCTGGCGGTGTTGGTGGATGGCGTGCCGGATGTTGTGCCGGAATTGCCGGCATCCGCCTGGTACGAAGTGATTGGCGGCGCGGGGGGGATTGTGGTTGTGCCGGAGGTGAATCCGGGCACGGGCGTGTGGCGCACTGCGTATCTCGACGATGCGACGTTTGACCCGGAGGATACGGGGGATGGGATGTCTTATGGAAATGCCGGCATTCGCGTCAACACTATCACCACTGATACGATTGGCCTCGTCACGATCACCGAAACCACTTTTATCCTGCCTCCCGACGCGGGAAATGCCGGCAGCGACTACTATGATCGCGCCCAAAACCCCCTGCAACTGATTACCCTGGCGCAGTTCTTTCCCGCTGCCACCGCCACGCCGACGCCCACGGACACACCCGTTCCACCCACGGACACGGCGACGCCCACGGACACGCCCATTCCGCCTACAGACACACCTACACCGACAGATACGCCCGTTCCACCCACGGATACGCCGACGCCAAGCAACACGCCCACGGCCACGCCTGTTCCACCAACGGACACCGCTACGCCGACGGATACGGCTACGCCGACGGATACGGCTACGCCCACAGATACGCCTATTCCACCTACGGATACGGCTACACCGACTTTCACGCCCACGCCGAGCGACACACCCACGGCCACGCCCACCTTCACGCCGACGCCAAGCGATACGCCCACGACCACGGCGACCTTCACGCCGACGCCAAGCGACACACCCACGACCACGGCGACCTTCACGCCGACGCCAAGCGATACGCCCACGACCACGGCAACCTTCACGCCGACGCCGAGCGACACGCCCACACCGACCTTCACGCCGACGCCCAGCGACACGCCCACGGCCACGGCCACCTTCACGCCGACGCCGAGCGACACGCCCACACCGACCTTCACGCCGACGCCCAGCGACACGCCCACGGCCACGGCCACCTTCACGCCAACGCCGAGCGACACGCCCACGCCCACACCGACCTTCACGCCAACGCCGAGCGACACGCCCACGGCCACGGCCACCTTCACGCCAACGCCGAGCGACACGCCTACGGCCACGGCGACCTTCACGCCAACGCCAAGCGATACGCCCACGCCCACACCGACCTTCACGCCAACGCCGAGCGACACGCCAACGGCCACGGCCACCTTCACGCCAACGCCGAGCGACACGCCTACGGCCACGGCGACCTTCACGCCAACGCCAAGCGATACGCCCACGCCCACACCGACCTTCACGCCAACGCCAAGCGACACGCCTACGGCCACGGCGACCTTTACGCCGACGCCGAGCGACACGCCTACGGCCACGGCGACCTTTACGCCGACAGCAACCAGTACGCCATCCGCTACGCCGACCCAGACGCCGACGCGCACGCCCACGGCCACGTTGACGCCTTCGCCTACGGCAACGCATACGCCTTCGCCGACCCCAACGCCCACGATTGTGCCCGTGCTTTCGTCGGCGCAGGAACCGGTGATTATGGCGGGCAGCCAACTGCCGGGATTTGCCGGCGCGCCTATCGCGGACCTGGCGCTGTACACTTTTGACGGCAATAGTTGGGAGGCGATCCCGTTCCAGATTGATGAGTTTGATGCGTCAGGTAAGTTGGTTTCTTTTGAGGATGGGCTGCTGGATGATAATGATGAGCTGGTTTTGATGGCGTTTGATGCCGGCATTTCCGCCAACCTCTCCCAATGGCCCCTGGACGTCAAAGCGCGCCAGCACATTCGCTACGCCATCAAAGTCACCGACCCCCTCAACCCCAACGAAGAAGTTTGGGTCTACCTCTTCCGCTCCACCACCCTGTCCCACGCCACCGAATCCTACGTCACCTGGGACCCGGACACGCAAACCGCGCACGCCCTGGATTACACCGCCGTCTTCTCGGACACGATGGTGGGCATGTCCAGATTGCGTTTATTTGGCTCCGTGGACGTGCTGGATCGGCAGAAAGTGCGCGTGGACACGGACTATCCGCTGCTGCCCACCATCACCGAAGAAACGCTGGCTAATCTCCTGCAATCGCTGGAGATTCCCGTGGACATTCCCCTGGCCGTTCACGGCCCGGTGCGCGCTGCCAGCGCCAACCAGGACCTGGGGTGGAGCTACGTTTTCTACAATGCGCAATTTGCCCTTAACGTGGCTTTGCCGCTGCAAGACATTGATGATTTTCTTGGCTCTCGCATCCATTTCGAGTCGGTACGCACGTCGTTTGACTGGCGCGATCCGGCGACAACGGGCATGTCGCCCGCGTTCTACTACGATGCGAATACGCCCGCGGGTGTCCTTATTGATGGAAATCTGGATACGGTTCCTGTTACGCCGGTAGGGGATTGGTTCCAGGTGAGCGGCGCGGTGGGGGGACTGCTCACGGTCTACGATCTTGACCCGGGCGCGGGTATTGCCGAGGCCTATTATCGAGATGATCAGGCGTATCACAGCAGCGATACGGGGGACGGGCAGTTGTTTGGCGATGCCGGCATCAGCGTCGTCGCCGCCAATAGCGATACCAGCATCGGCCTGATCCGCCTCAACCAATCTTTCTACATCCTGCCCGCTCAGGCGGCCAACCAAGGTTCGGCCTACCTCGAACGCTGGCAAAATCCCCTGGAAGCGACCGCCTACATTCAAGGCTACGTTCCCCCGGCGCTGGACTTCCACACCTACCTGCCCGTCTTTGCCCACCAGTAGGAACGGCCTTTGCCCCGCTCCGCTAGACATCCCCGGTGACCAGGCAGAAACCAATTGCATTCCGAATAACGATCAACGTTAACCCTTCATGGCCGTGCGCAACGGCGTCGTTTCTTGCACGCTGTCAGAGTATTGCGGACCTGTCGCACTTAGGCTATATTCTTTTTGTTGCACGAAAATTCGGAAAATTAAGCAAAAATCATAACGGCTAACCCGCTCGTGGGCGGAACTTGCCGAAGCCGATATGGCCTTCGGTAGGCTGGCTAAGTCGTTACCCAAAATTGTACTTATTCACCATCCAGAGGTGCGTCGCCTTTGCGAACGCGGTTTTCATGATGCAGCACCCTGCACAAGTGCGTCGTGCCTGATCAGACACCATTGCCGACTTTTCCGACCACAAAAAACGATCCAATCACCACTTTTTCAAGGAGTTAATTTTCAATGGTTTCCAGAAATGTCTTCCGACTGCTTCTGCCCCTCACGTGCGGTTTGCTGGTCGTAATGCTCGGCTGGCAAGGATTGCGCAGCACCGCGCAGGCCACGGCTGCCCCCCAGGCCGCAACCGCCTTCACCCGCGCCGACGAGCCAATAGTGGTCACCGGCGCGGACCTGCCTCAACTGACGGGTTCCCCCATTGACGAACTAGGCCTTTATGCCCTCCAGAGCGGTATCTGGGTCCCGATTCCATTTCAGGTTGACGAGGTAAACATCACAGGCACATACGTTATTGAGGAAGATGGCCTGCTGGATGAGAATGACGAACTCGTCTTCCTCGCGGACGACACGGGTGCGGAAGCATCCAACGACCAGTGGGTAGGGGATTTGGGTTCCCTGCTTTACCCGCGCGTCAGCATTCAAGCCACCGATCCGCTCTACGTGGGAGAAGAAGGTTGGGTATACCTCTATCGCTCCAGTACGTTGGCGAAATCGACCGTCAGCTACATCAGTTGGGATGCGGATACGGAAACGATTGCCGCCACAAATTACTCGGCCAGCTTTGACCAGACGAACTTCATTGGTCTATCCACCCTGTCCATCAATGGCTCTGGCGATATACTGGATCGACAAAAAGTGCGTGTGGATGTGACGCCGCTGGGTATGATCACGGAAGACGACCTGGCTATGTTCCTTTCCCAGCTTGGCTTGCCGTCCACGCTCACGGTAGCCGCGTTGGGGCCGATTCGGGCGGCCACGGGCAACCTGGCCGTCGGTATTGGTTTCGCGTTCTACGGATCGCGCATTGATCTGGACTTGACTTTTCCATTGAGTGATACCGTTATCGTCACCAACAATGTGCAACTGCCGCTGCAATTCCAATCGGCGTTTACGTCGTTGGACCTGCTAAATCCCACGCAGACGGGCATGGCTCCGGCGACTTATTACGACCCGAACGTGCCCGCCGGGGTGGCTATCGACGGCGCGGCGGACAGTGTGCCGGTGTCGCCGTGGCATAACTACTCTGTTGTTAGCGGCCAGGTGGGTACGATTGTGGATGTGATGGAGGTGGATCGCGGACAGGGGCATATTCGCAACTACTACATCGACAACAGCACGATTGATGATGCGGATACGGGGGATAGGAAGAGTTTCGGGAATGCCGGCATTGGCATCGAACGCAGCAACGCCAACACCGAAATCGGCCTGATCCAGATCAACCAGCGCTTCTACATCCTCACCGGACCGCAGGGCAACGTCGGCCCCGATTATGTCACCCGCACCGACAACCCCTTCACGACGACCACGGTCGGCGAAGTCAACCCCGACGCCAACTTCATCTTCCTGCCCGTCAACCTGCGTCCATAGCTCCGCCCTATTCCCCAATAAGACAGCCAGCAAACCTTTCGGGTCTGTTTGAAAAACAGACCCGAAGGGTCGTCGTGCCCGGAGAAGGGAGCCAGGCCTCGCTTTTCTCGCTGGGCGGCTCAACCGGCCCAATCTTCCGCCGTTGGTTCCTTTAACGTAATCCGCCGGAATGCCTCCGCGTGCGCGAAGCCTACGCGCTGCCCCACCTGCCGACTCCAATCCGTCAACCGTGGCTCCGGGTCCCAATCCCCCAACTGGCTCACGTGCTGCCGCAGCGCCTCAATTTTCTTCCCCAATGTTTCGCTGATGTCTTCGTAATAATTGGCCTCTGATGCCGGGTTGGATACGTAGACGTAGTTGACCTTGTGCCCCATCAGGCCAACTTCGTATAGGTCGGGATAGAGCAGGTTCATCTCGCTGGCGGGGAAAACGGCGTCAATGGCGGCTGTGGCCGCGGCGCGGTGGTCGGGGTGATTGACGCGCGAGTTGGTGGGGAAGAAGCTGGTGGGGTCGCCGCAGACGACGACGTTGGGGCGATGCTGGCGAATCAGGCGTACCAGTTCCTTGCGCAGCGCCAGTGTCGGCTCCAGCAGGCCATCATGATAGCCGAGGAAGACGCATTGGGAAATGCCGGCAACCCGCCCGGCCGCCTCCTGTTCCTGACGACGCACTTGTGCCAGCGCCTCCCGCGTCATCTCATTCTCATGGCTGCCCACGTTACCATCCGTGAGCAGCACATAAACAATCTCTGCGCCATGCCGCGCCCATCGGGCCGCCGTCCCCGCCACACCGAACTCAATATCATCCGGGTGGGCATAAATAAACATGGCTCGTTTAGGGATGTACTGCTTGGTCATAAGAGAAACTCCTTTGAAAATACCTGGTGGGGCGAGTTTCAAGAGATCTTCCCGGAAGCGCGATTTCAAGCCCCAGATGCCTCATCATTCAGATCATCTGGCATCAAAACAGCTTCCGAGAAGGTGGTCGTGAATAGTGACACTCGCCTGAAAAAAGTGGACAGTAGACGGTTGGCAGGGAACCGGCATTGTGGGCGTGGAGGCTTCCGTCGGCCCACGTATGGGGGGGACCCGGCTAAGGCCAATCCAGAAAAATACCGATCCGGAAAAGGCGCGATTTTCTGGATTGGCTTGAGGCTTTTTCGGTATGGAATAGGATCATTCAAATTCCGAAAAAGCCTCAAGCCGCGACGCCGGTCACCATAATAGGGATTTCGCCAGACGCGAGTAGTGGATGGCATTCGTCTCAACGGGCGCAGGGCGCCGAACTGACAACTTCTGCCTTGTCTGTTAAAATCATCGTAGGCTACGCTTTGCGGCGACGCACTGATCCAACCCGCGACAACACCTTGCCGGCGTTGGTTTGGCAGCAATGTTCTACCTCATTTCGCCGCCGCGAGAGCGTGGTCCATTCCGTTGCATAGGCCAGAATGCGGCAAACGGGTTGGGCGGTGACAGCACAGCGATGCGACATTACCGGAGTTACGACTGCTCCGTCGCCTTCGGGAAATGCCTCGGGCGTATATTGTAATCCTTCCCGGTTTTTCTGAAAGATCAACCGCCTCATCCTCACAATAATCTGACACGATCATCCCAAGGAAACTTACTTATGAGCAACTGGTACAACCTGGAGGCGGAGGCCGTTGTTGAGCAACTCCGCACAAACGCCACAACAGGTCTCACCCAGGCGGAAGCCCAACGGCGTCTGGTGGAAGTTGGTCCCAATGAACTCATTGACCGCGGCGTGAAAAGCCCCTGGCACATCCTGCTTGATCAGGTGCGTGACCTCATGGTTGTCATTCTGATTATCTCCGCCATCGTTTCCGCCTTCCTGGGCGAGTACACCGATGCCCTGGTAATCCTTCTCATTGTTATCTTGAACACGCTGCTGGGTTTTTCGCAGGAATACCGTGCCGAACAGGCTATTGCGGCCCTGAAAAAACTGGCCGTGCCCAACGTGCGCGTCCTGCGCGAAGGCAGGGCGCAGGAAATCTCCGCGCGCGATTTGGTTCCCGGCGACATCGTGGTGCTGGAAGCGGGCAATCTGGTTCCGGCGGATGGCCGCGTTCTGCAAAGCGCCAATTTGCGCGCGGAGGAGGCGGCGCTCACGGGGGAATCACATCCCGTGGACAAGAAAACGGGCGTGATCCGGCGGGAGCATATTTCCCTCGGTGACCGCGCTAACATGGTCTTCATGGGAACGGTGATCACCTTTGGGCGCGCGCAGGCGGTGGTTACAGAGACGGGCATGGCGACGGAATTGGGGAATGTGGCGGAGTTGATTCAGACAGTGGAGCGGGAACCTACGCCGCTCCAGCGCCGCCTGGACCGATTGGGCAAGACGTTGGCCTGGATATCGGTAGGCATTATTGCCGTCGTGGTGCTGTTGGGGTTACTGCGGGGAGAGGATTTGCGCGTTCTATTTCTCACGGGCATCAGCATGGCTGTGGCCGCGGTGCCGGAGGGGCTGCCCGCGGTGGTGACGATTACGCTGGCGTTGGGGTCGCAGCGGATGTTACGGCGACAGTCGTTGGTGCGAAAATTGCCGGCAGTGGAGACCCTCGGCTCTGTGACAGTGATTTGCTCGGACAAAACAGGCACGCTCACGGAGAACCGCATGACGGTGACTGTGCTGGACGTAGCGAATGAGGAATTGCAGGTAGATACCTTGCTGGAGGACGGTCGCCCCATTTTGCACGCGGAATTGGACCCGCGGCTACCGCCGCCGCGGCGCACGTTGGGTCTGATGGTGAAGGCGATGACGTTGTGCAATGATGCGGTGTTGGCCGCGGATCCGGAAAATAGTGTGCAACGGATCATTGGCGATCCCACGGAAGGCGCGCTGGTGATTGCCGCGGCGCAGCTTGGCGTGCAGAAGGGGGAATTGGAGGCCAAATGGCAGCGGGTGGCGGAAGCGCCATTTACGTCGGAGCGCAAGCGGATGACAACGGTACATCGCACGGTTCCGCTGACGGAAGGGGGGGCGGCGCCCTGGGGGGACGTGCCTTACGTGGCTTTCAGCAAAGGGGCGGTGGATAGCTTGCTGGAGATTTGTGATGCGATTTGGGTGGGGGACCGGGTGGTTTCGCTGAGCGAGGAGCACATGCGGGCGCGTATTGTGGAGGCGAATGCGCGCAAGGCGCAGCAGGGGCAACGGGTGCTGGGCGTCTCCTATCGTCCGGTGGAGGAGTTGCCGGATGGGGCTGAGGGGGTGCTGGCGTTGGAGACGGGGCAGATTTTTCTGGGGGTGATTGGGATGCTGGATCCGCCGCGTCCGGAGGTGAAGGAGGCGGTGCGGAAGGCGAAGAATGCCGGCATTCGTCCTGTCATGATCACCGGCGACCACCCCCTTACCGCCCATCACATCGCCCATGAACTGGGTATTACCGACAATGCCCACTTCCTCACCGGACCGGATCTGACCCACATGTCCCTGTCCGAACTGGAAGAGCGCGTTGGAGACGTGAACGTCTATGCCCGTGTTTCCCCGGAGCACAAACTCGGCATCGTGCAGGCATTGCAAGACAAGGGGCACATCGTAGCCATGACGGGGGATGGCGTCAACGACGCACCGGCCTTGAAGAAGGCGGACATTGGCGTGGCCATGGGCATTACGGGCACGGATGTTTCCAAGGAAGCCGCCGATATGATCCTGCTGGATGATAATTTCGCCACTATTGTGGCCGCCATTGAGGAAGGGCGCGTCATCTTCGACAACATCCGCAAATTCATCAAATACACGCTGTCCAGCAACACCGGGGAACTGCTCGTGATGCTGCTGGCTCCGTTCCTGGGCATGCCGCTGCCGTTGCTGCCGCTGCAAATCCTCTGGATCAACCTGGTGACGGATGGGCTGCCTGGCCTGGCGCTGGCCGTGGAGCCGGCTGAGCGGGGCATTATGAGACGGTCGCCGTTTCATCCGCAAGAGAGCATTTTCAGTCGCGGCATGGGGCGACAGATTATCTGGGTGGGTGTGTTGATGGGGCTGGTTTCGTTGGCAGTGGGGTATTTTTACTGGTGGCCGGACAAGCCCGCGGAAGGTGTATGGCAGACAATGGTGTTTACCACGCTCACGCTGTCGCAGATGGGCAATGCCCTGGCGATTCGGTCTAATATCGACTCGATTTTTACGATTGGTTTGCGCTCCAACAAGGCGGCAATTGCCTCTGTCGTGCTCACCTTTGCGCTGCAAATGATGGTGATCTACGTGGGGTTCTTCCAACGCATTTTCCGCACGGTGCCGCTGTCGCTGCGCGACCTGCTGCTGGCGTTGGTGTTGAGTACGGTTGTATTTTGGGCAGTGGAGATTGAGAAGTGGTGGATGCGTCGGCAACGGGCGTGAGGAAGTATGAGGTATGAGACGAGGAGTACGGATCAGGTCGTCAATTGAGCGAGATTTCTGGCTGCAGATGGCGCAATAGGGCGTTCTTGATTGATATTCTCCAGGAATGAATCAGTCTGAAAGAGGAGGTTTTTTTAGGTAACGGCTATGCTAGATTGGACCAATTTCCTCTGGTGAAAATGTCCATTGAGCGCGTGAAATTGGTCCAATCTCCAGACGGCGTTGGTAGTTACGTTTCTTGGACGGTCATTTAGGGGCGGGTGATTGCCGGCAAATAGATTTCGACATTGCCAAACGGGGGAATGGTGTCCACCTGGAAGTGAATGAATTCCGGCAACAATTGTACATTGCCCGCGGCGTCGGTCGCTTGCGCATTGATGTCGTGCCGGCCTTCGGATAGTCCGGTGATCAGCAGCGACCAGTTGCCGATCCCACTGACTGTTTGCCACGGTCCATCATCCACTTGAATCTGCACGGCAGCGATACCGGAGCCGCTGTCGCTGGCTGTCCCTGAGACCAGAACTTGTGAACTGGTAACGAGCTGGCCGTTCGCGGGCGTGAGGATGCTGGTGGTGGGCGGAGCAGCGTCAACCATGACGGTGGCGCTCTCTGTCCGTTCTACGCCCAGGTTGTCGGTGAAGCGGGCGATGTTGGTGATCACCGTGCCGTCTTCCGTATCCGGCTCTATGGTAATGGCGAAGCTAAGGGACTCGCTCTCGCCATCGTTCAAATTCATGTTCCAGTTGATGGCTGTTGTCGCGGGGTTGTAGCTGTATTGGCCGGCGGTGGCGGTGAGGCTGTTGGCGGTGTAGGTGGAGAATGCCGGCATTTCGTTCACCAACACCACGGACAACGGATAATACCCGCTGTTGCTCAACGTAACCGTATGCGTTACGCTGTTCCCCGGCTTCACAAAAGCGGCCGATGCCATCAACCCTGACCCTTCCAGGTAGTCATGTGGGATGAAATCCGGGTGTATCCAGATGTCCTGATCAAGGTAAGGAACCGGTCCCTTTTGCTGCGACCAAATCACCATCAAATGCCCCGGCGTGCCCTGGTGCATCAAGAATGGCTCCAACTTATACAGGTCCGATCCACTCGTTAGCGGTATCCGCGGCGACCATTCCGTACCATCCACGCTGATCTGGTAGAAGATGTTGAAGTCACTATTATTTTGGTGCGCATAGGCGACCATGAACGCTCCGCCCTCCAGCGCCAGGGGGCGGGAATCCTGATTCGTGCCGCCGGTGGTTATCAGAACCTCTGGGGCGCTCCAATCATGAATGTCGTTGCTCGTCTTGCCATACAGCTCCATGTTACCAATGCCAACTTCATAGGATACCAGATACAGCCCATCACTCTCCCGTTTCGTGACACGAGGCAGGGCGGACGCCCCGTCGCTGACCTGCGTGCGGTTGGTATCCCAACTCACGCCTTGATTTTGCGAGCGGGCAATGTAACTGGGGCCGCCGGCACGGTTATAGGTCATCGTTATGTAATTTCCGTCCTGGATGACGCTGGGATTCATTTCACCCATGGAACTCCAACCCAGATTGATTGGCCCTTGTTCGGTCCAGGTTATTCCATCTTCAGACGTGGCGCGATAAATACGGAAGTCGGTAAAGGTGTACGGTGCTCCCTTGTGATAGAAAAGCACCAGGTTTCCTGGCTCTAACTCAAGCAGCGCCGGGTGGCGTTCATTGTCCGAAGAAGTGATAATCGGATAGGGGACGCTCCAGGTAAGTCCATTGTCGCTGGACATGGTGGCCCATAAGTCTCCTGTAAAGCTTTCCAGGTTGAACTTCTCAAATATGAGCAGCAAATTTCCGTCAAATTGGCGCACCATCACGCTTTGAAAATCGCTATCGGGATCAACGTAAACAGCTTGACCGTCCGCGGAAAACGCTTGGCTGAAGCCATAAAGACTTACAATCAGCAAGACGAGTAACAAGTGGGTTTTCTTTAGGGACATAGCAACCGCCTGGCGTCTCTGAGCCGATGCAAGTAGAAAGACAGAGGCTGAAAGCGTTGTGCCGGCAAATGCCTCACGAAGTTGCCAACCAGGAATTAGTTTAGCAAGCTCCCTGTTCGCGCTTACGCAGGTGAGGTGCGGAGCGCGCGAGTTCAGGACGAAAGGAAAATCTCATACTGCCGGAGGTGATACTGCTACCACGCTATTTCACTGCAAAAATGCCATTTGCATCGAAAGAAATGAGGAATGAAAAAGAGTGAGGTCCATTTCGTGGGACCATCTAAATGAATACTTGCAACATCGATCTGTTTAGATGAACCGACCGCACGCTGTTACACAATTATCTTACAATCAACAGATTAGCTTTGACGTTAATTTTTGTCAATGGACTTAGGTAACAAACGCAGTGCAATTCCCGTAAATAAACAACGCAAATTCCTTGATTTAAGGCACAAACAGGCAATTTTCGCTATTTTCCTGAGCCAGTTTCGGCGAATTGTGCTGTATGGGACAACCCCGCGCTTCAGCAAAAGCCGGCGACTGTTTGCGAGAACGTGAAGATTCCGGCTTTTTAGGATATCAGGGGGGAGTGGAGGCTTCAGCCGGAACAGGGGGGAGTGGAGGCTTCAGCCGGAACGGTTCCGACAAAGTGGCTGTCCGCACAATTCCACTGATCTAATTGCGGACAGCCACTTACGTCATTTCTTCATCGACCCGGATAGGGCGGGCGAGGGACCAATCAAACGCGGCTATGTTTTCCGGCCCTGACAATTGCAGGGCTGCGTGTACGGCGTCAATATCCTGGCGCAGACGGATCACATCGACGCCGCGGCAGTGGTCTGGCAATGGGTTCAGCCATTGCCGCACACGCAGAAGCATTTTCATCGCGCCGCGATAGTTGCCCCGCTCAATTTGTAAATAACAAACGGCCACTTGCAGCAGCACGCGGTACAGGTCGCGCCCCGGACCATCGTCGGCCATCCAGGCGTGTTCCAGTTCCTCGTGTGCCGCGAAATACGCCCCGTCGTTGAAGTGGGCAATTCCCTGTTGGGCCGCCGCGGCTAACGGCTCCCGGCAGGCGGCCACCACGGCATCGGCGTCAACGATACGTGCGTGTTTCTGGAGCAGCGCAGGCAGCGACGCGGCGAAACGGGAGCGGGCGACCACGATGTCCGCGCCTACTGCCTGCGCCGTTCGTGCTGCTTCCGCGTCTACGTGGGGTCCATAACAAAGAATGGGCAGGCGGCGGGTAGCCGGGGAGGATTTGAGGTTGGCGATCCACTGTTGCCAGGGGATGTGGGGGTTTGCCAGGTCGAAGATCATGAGGGCGGGCTGCCAGCGCACGACTTGGTCTACCATTTTGCCGGCACGACCGAACAACCGCTCTCCAGGTACAGACATTGCCTCGGCTTCACCTTCCGCGCCAAACATCTGCTCGTCCCCAATCCAGGCCACCTCATACCCCAACCGTCGTGCCACGTTTTCGATTTTCACGGTAAACATCAGGTCGGCCACAAAGCCAACGATCAGCGGGGTGGAATTACTCATAACGTCATTGTAGCAAAATCAGCATGGACATACGACTATCCCAGGCGTGATCATGTCAATACAGACAAAAAAGGCGGCCTTCTTGGGGAAGGCCGCCTGTCGTTGGGGAGAGCATTTTTGGGGGCCGCAAAGCCCGCCACACCTGATGATGTTATTAGCTGCGTTGGCTGCTGCCATTCAGACGGAAGATGAAGTAGAGCAGTGTCATAAGGGATTGCACCGCCGCGGCCACGTAGGTCAATGCCGCCGCATCCAACACCTTGTTCACTCCCGCCATTTCCTGTTGGCTGAGGAACCCCTGACGCACCAGTAGGGCTTTGGCCCGCTTGCTGGCATCCAGTTCCACGGGCAGTGTGATCAGGGTGAAGGCCGTGGCTGCCGCGTAGAGGATGACGCCAACCCAGGCCAGGGCCGTCAGGTTCAGGAACAGACCGCCAAAGAACAACAGTGGCCCTAAACCACTGCCGATCTGCGTGGCGGGTACAATGGCGCTGCGCAGGGCCAGGGGGCCATAATGCTGCGCATCTTGCAGGGCGTGGCCCATTTCGTGCGCGGCTACCCCGACGGCGGCAATGCTGGGGCTGGCGTAGGTGGCTTCGCTCAGGCGCAAGGTTTTCGAGCGCGGGTCGTAATGGTCGGTGAGGAAACCGCGCGCCGCTTCGATCTTCACATTTTGCAACCCAAAAGAGTCCAGCAGCGCACGCGCGACCTGCGCGCCGGTGACGCCGCGCATCGTGCCCACGCGACTGTACTTTTGGAAGTTGCTTTGCACGCGGGATTGGGCGTAGAGGCCGAGCAGTAGTGCCGGCAAAACAAAAACAAGGTACAAAGGATCAAAATAAAACATGCCCGAAACTCCTTCTTGGCGCGCCACCTGAATAACAGGAGGGTGGACGCTTTCACACGGTTGATTTTGTCATTTTCCAGGAGGCAAGTCAAGCGTCAAGGCGCATTTCTAATAGATTTCTTGTGTATCTGCCCCCGTCCCCATCCATCGTTAATGTGTCACTTCATCTTCCTGATGAAACGATGCACGACCCCCTGCCCGGAAGCTTTTTGATGCGAAATGGCTCGAATCATGAGGCGCTTTTGTCCTGATAACGCGCTTCCGGGAAGGTCGATTGGTACCATATCCCTGAGGCCAAATAGATACGCCCGGTCTAGTAGACGCTTGTCTAACGCATTTCCCCGTTTCACGGTACAATCTGGGCACGAGCAACAGTCAACCGACAATAATCCACTGTCCACTACTAGGAGTTCCCCATGTCCACCAAGCTGCCAGAACGAAACGAAGTGCCCGTTGCATACACCTGGGATGTCGAAAGTATTTTTCCCACGCCCGCTGACTGGGCCGCGGCGGTTGAGGAGGTGAAGGCTGCTCTCCCAAACCTGGCGGCCTTTCAGGGCCGCCTGGCGGAAAGTGCGGCGGTGATGGCTGATTGGATGGCGGCTTATGAGGATGTGGTGGCGCAGGCATATCGTGTGTTTGTATATGCCGGCATGAACACCAGTGTAAACGCCGCCGACCAGACCGCCTCCGCCCAATCCGCCCGCGCCCGCGAACTCGTCGGCCAGGTCGCCACCATCACCGCCTTTGCCGAACCAGAAATGCTGCAAATCGGGTTTGATACCCTCCGGGATTGGGTGGCCGCGGAACAACGGCTTTCCATCTACGGCCATTACTTCGACAAACTGGCCCGGCGCGCCCCGCACGTCCGGTCCGCCGAGGTGGAGGCATTGCTGGGTCAGGTGAGCGATTTTGCCGGCACAGCCGCCGCCACCCACGGCATTCTCGTCAACACCGACCTCGCCTACGCCCCCGCCACCGACAGCGAAGGCGAAACCCATCCCGTTGCCCAAAGCACCATCGGCGGCCTCATCACCGACCCCGACCGGGACAAGCGCCGCAACGCCTGGATCAACTATGCCGACGCGCACCTGGCCTACAAAAACACCATGGCCAACTGCCTCAGTGCCGGCATCAAACGAGACGTTTTCTACGCCCGTGCCCGCCACTACCCTTCCTCCCTCGCCGCCTCCATGTCCGCCTACAACGTCCCCACCGAAGTCTTCCACAACACCATCAACACCTTCAAAGCCAACCTGCCCACCTGGCATCGCTACTGGCGCGTGCGTCGCCAGGCCCTCGGCTACGACACCCTGCACGAATGGGACATCAAGGCCCCCCTGACACAGCAAAAGCCCCACGTCCCTTTCTCCCAGGCCATCGACTGGATCAGTGCCGGCATGCAGCCATTGGGAGACGAATACGTGCGGATTTTGCGACGCGGCGCGCTGCAAGATCGCTGGGTAGACGTCTACCCCAACCAGGGCAAACGCATGGGCGCATACTCCACCGGCGCGCCCGGAACCCATCCATTCATCTTCATGAGCTATGTAGACGACCTGTTCAGCATGAGTACCCTGGCGCACGAATTGGGCCACTCTATGCACTCCTACTTCTCCCGCGAGAACCAACCGCTCGTCTACGCCCGCTACACCCTCTTTGAAGCCGAAGTCGCCTCCAACTTCAACCAGGCCATGACCCGCGGCTACCTGATGGAAAACTCCACCGATCCCGCCTTCCGCATCGCCGTCATCGAAGAAGCCATGTCCAACTTCCATCGCTACTTCTTCATCATGCCCACCCTCGCCCGCTTCGAGTTGGAGATTCACGAGCGCGCCGAACGGGGCGAACCCTTCACCGCCGACGATCTGATCAACCTCATGGCCGATCTGTTTGCCGAAGGATATGGCGACGAATTACAGATGGATCGCGAGCGCACGGGCATCACCTGGGCCATGTTTGCTACCCACCTGTACAGCAATTTCTACGTCTACCAATACACCACGGGCATTTCCGCCGCCCACGCCCTGGCGGAGCGCATCCTGCGTCACGAGCCAAACGCGGTGGATAACTACCTTGCCTTCCTCAAGTCCGGCGGCTCCCGCTATCCGCTGGACTCGCTGCGCCTGGCGGGCGTAGACATGCTTTCGCCGGAGCCGGTAGAGCAAACCTTCAAGGTGCTGGGGCGTATGGTAGACATGCTGGAGGACCTGCTGGGTGTTTCCTGAGAGGGGTGTCCGATTTGGAAAATCGGACTACAGACGGGTAGTCCAATTTTCTAAATCGGACCGTGGCTTGACCGTATCCGATTTGGCGAAGCGAGCAAGGATTGTCCGAATTGGAATACCGCGCCAGCCACGAAGACCGCCCATAACTTCTATAGTCGCGGGTCCGCCAACTGGTATAATTGCCCCATGCAAAGACGAATTGAGCAGCTAGGCGTAATACCTTACCTGGCGGTAGGGCTGATTTTGCTGGCCGTTGGCCTGCTGGCGCTGAATCACCTGACGACGCTCTGGCCCTTTGATGCTGCCCAGCGCATTGATTTGCTGCGCGCCCTGGCTCAGGACAGGGCGGATTCCGCCATGCTGCTGGAAGCGGCGCTGCCGGAGATGATCATTGCCTTTCTGTCTCTCGTGCTGGTCTCCGTGACCGGCCTGGTGTTGCCCCTGGCCTATTTTCTCAATCAACGGTTTGACCTGGGACACACGCATTATCTGGTAGCACTGCGGCAGGCGATGTGGTTGGGCGTTTGGGCGGCGTTTTCCGTCTGGCTGCGTATGAATCGCACGATGACGGTGGCCGCGGTGCTGCTGGTCGGGGCAGTTTTGTTGCTGGTGGAACTGCTGTTGCAGGTGCGGGCGCGGGCGGCGGCGGAGCAGCATGTGCTGAAGGAGGCGAAGTGAGCCAGGCGTTGTGGCGGCAAATTCCCGGCGTGGATCGGCTGTTGCAAATGCCGGCATCCACACCCCTCATCCACCAATACGGCCGCGAACTGACCGCCGAAGCCCTGCGCGCCATCCTCGACCACCAGCGCGCCCGCATCCGCGCCGCGCAGCCCGCCCAAATCGAACCGGACGCCCTTATCACCGCCGCCGCCGCCTGGCTGACCGACCTCGTCGCCCCCACCCTGCGCTCCGTCATCAACGCCACCGGCGTTATCCTGCACACCAACCTGGGGCGCGCCCCCCTTAGCCAGGCCGCCCAGGACGCCATCCAATCCGCCGCCGCCTACAGCACCCTCGAATACGACCTGCATGAGGGCAGCCGCGGCTCCCGGAGCGTCCACGCCGCTCAACTCCTCCAACGACTCACCGGCAGCGAAGCCGCCTTCGTCGTCAACAACAACGCCGCCGCCGTCCTCCTCATGCTGTCTGCCCTTTGCCGTGGGCGCGAAGTGATCATCAGCCGCGGTCAATTGGTGGAAATCGGGGGTGGCTTCCGCGTGCCGGAGGTGATGGCCCAATCCGGCTGCCGCCTGGTGGAAGTGGGAACCACCAACCGCACCCACCCGCGCGACTACGCGACGGCCATCAATGACCAGACGGCGGCCATTCTCGTGGCGCATCACTCTAACTACAAAATCGTGGGCTTTAGCAGCGAACCCTCCCTGGCGGAACTGGCGGAACTGGCCCACGCGCATGGCCTGCCCCTGCTCTATGACCAGGGTAGCGGCGCGCTGCTGGATACAACGCCGTATGGCCTGGAGGCGGAGCCGCTGGTTCCCGCCAGCCTGGCCGCCGGGGTTGACCTGATCGCTTTTAGCGGGGATAAGCTGCTGGGCGGACCGCAGGCGGGTATTTTGTGCGGACGGGCTGATCTGGTGGCGGAATGCCGGCATCATCCCCTCGCGCGCGCCATCCGAGCAGACAAACTCTGCCTGGCCGGCCTCGCCGCCACCCTCATCCCCTACCTCACCGGACGCGCGCCACGCGAGATTCCCGTCTGGCGCATGTTGTCCCGCTCCCCGGAATCCCTCACCGCCCAGGCCACAGCGTGGGCGACGGCGCTGGCGGACGTGGAAGCCCAAGTACAAACCATAGATGGTTTTTCCACCGTCGGCGGCGGCAGTTTGCCCGGAACGCAGCTTCCCAGCAAACTGCTGGCGATTGGCGACATCTCTCCGCACTGCCTGGCCTTGCATTTGCGCCGTGGCGACCCGCCCGTGATTGCGCGGGTGGCCGAGGACCACTTGCTGCTGGACCCACGCACGGTGCTGCCGGGGCAGGAGGGGGCGTTGTTGGCGATGGTGCGTGCCGGCATTTCCGCCTGCCGTGGAAGAGATAACACCCATGAATGAAAACACCCCCTTCACCCGCATCCTGGCCCTGGAAACCTCCTGCGACGAAACCTCCGCCGCCGTCGTCGAAAACGGCGGCCTCATCCTCAGCAACATCATCGCCAGCCAGACCGACCTCCACGCCCAATATGGCGGCGTCTTTCCCGAAGTCGCCTCGCGCAAACATATCGAAGTCGTCTACGCCGTCGTCAATCGCGCCATGAACGAAGCCCACGTCGGCTATGATGACCTGGACTGCATCGCCGTCACCCGTGGCCCCGGGCTGGTTGGCTCCCTCCTCGTCGGCATGAACGTCGCCAAAGGGCTGGCCCTGGGGCGCGGCAAACCCCTCCTCGGCGTCAACCACATCGAGGGGCACGTCTACTCCCTCTGGCTCACCGAACACGCCCCGGAAATCCGCTTTCCCGTTCTCACCCTCGTCGTCAGCGGCGGCCACACCGAACTCTACCTGATGACGGATCACGGGCAGTACCAGCACCTGGGCGGCACGCTCGATGACGCTGCCGGCGAAGCGTTCGACAAAGTTGGCCGCCTGCTCAATCTCCCCTATCCCGGCGGCCCTAGCATTGATGCCGCTTCTCGCTCCGGCAATCCCACCGCCTTCAAATTCCCGCGCGCTGTATTGGATGACTCCTTCAATTTCAGCTTCAGCGGCCTGAAGACAGCCGTCCTGCGCGCCACCAGGCGGTATGAGTCTGACCGTATGCCGGTCAGCGACCTGGCCGCCAGTTTTCAGGCGGCAGTGGTGGACGTGCTGGTGCAGAAAACGGCCCAGGCTGCCCACGCCTACAACGTCACCGCCGTGCATTTGGCCGGCGGCGTCTCCGCCAATCGACTGCTACGTCAGCAAATGTCCGCCCGACTCGATCTGCCGGTGCGTTACCCGCCGCCCATTTTGTGTACCGATAATGCGGCCATGATCGCCGCCGCCGCCCACTGGCACTTCATCAACGGCGAACAGCACACGCTCGACCTCGACGTCACCCCCAGCCTGCCATTAGTTTAGAGATTGGTTCATACTTCAAGAATAAACCAATCTAAAATCATTCCCATGACTCCTGTCTCTCGTATTTCCGCCGCATTTGCCCCCAAATCCTCCCGCCGCGCCGCCCTCATGCCCTATTTCACGCTGGGCTACCCCGACCGCGCCACCTCTCTAGCCGTCGTCGAAGCCATTGCTCCCTACAGCGACCTGTTGGAGTTAGGCGTCCCCTTCAGCGACCCCCTGGCGGATGGTCCCACCATCCAGCACAGCACGCAGGTCGCCCTGGAGCAGGGCGTCACCAGCCGCGCCTGCCTGGATATGGTGCGCGAACTGCGCCGGCGCGGCGTCACGCCGCCCATTTTACTGCTCGGCTATTACAATCCCATTCTCGCTTATGGGGAAGCCGCCTACGCCCGCGACGCGGCGGCGGCAGGCGTAGACGGCCTGATTGTGCCCGACCTGCCGCCGGAGGAGGCGGATTCGCTGGTGACGGCGCTGACCGCCGAAGGTCTCGTCCTCATCCACTTCCTCGCGCCCACCAGCAGCCCGGATCGGGTGCGAACCGTTTTGCGGCAGGCGCAGGGCTTCATCTACATGGTCAGCGTCACGGGCGTGACGGGGGCGCGGGCGCAGGTGTCCGCCAATCTGGAACAGTTTGTGCGCCAGGTGCGCGCCCAGACGGACATCCCCCTTGCCGTAGGCTTTGGCGTGAGTACGCCCGCGCAAGCCGGGCAGATCGGGCAGTTCGCCGATGGCGTCATCGTCGGCAGCGCCCTGATCAACGCCGTGGACGTCGCCGCCGACAAACCCGCCGCTGCCGTCCAATTCGTGCAGACCCTGGCTGCCGGTCTCTCCAAACCCACCACCCACCAACAGCCGCCAACTGAAAACTGAAAACCATGCCCAACCACCTGATCAACGAAACCAGCCCTTATCTGCTGCAACACGCCCACAACCCCGTGGACTGGTATCCCTGGGGTGAGGAAGCCCTGGCCCTGGCCCGCAGCCAGGACAAGCCCATCCTCCTCAGCATTGGTTATGCCGCCTGCCACTGGTGCCACGTCATGGCCCATGAATCCTTCGAGGATGAGGAGACGGCGGCCTACATGAACCGCCATTTCGTCAACGTCAAAGTGGACCGCGAGGAGCGCCCCGATCTGGACAGCATCTACATGCAGGCGGTGATCGCCCTCACGCGCAGCGGCGGTTGGCCCATGACGGTTTTCCTCACGCCAGAAGGGGAGCCTTTCTACGGCGGCACATATTTCCCGCCCGCGCCGCGCTACGGGATGCCCAGCTTCCACCAGATTCTGGCCAGCGTCAGCCAGGCGTGGCGTGACCGACGCGCGGAAGTGCGCCAGGGCGCGAGCGAGCTGGCGCGCCACATCCAGCAGGACATGAATCTGATGGCGCGTGGGCCGGCATTGGATGCCGATTTGCTGCCCCGTGCCATCGTCCAGATTCAGCGCGGCTATGACCGGACGTGGGGCGGCTTTGGCGGCGCGCCCAAATTCCCGCAGCCGATGACGATTGAATTCCTGCTACGTCACCATGCGCGTTTTGGCGACCAGGATGCGCTGGCGATGGCCGAGCATACGCTGCAAATGATGGCCCGCGGTGGCATGTACGATCAGATTGGGGGGGGATTTGCCCGCTACGCGACCGATGACCATTGGCTCGTGCCCCATTTTGAGAAGATGCTCTACGACAACGCGCAGTTGAGTCGGGTCTACTTGCATGCCTGGCAGGTGACGGGCAATCCGTTTTATCGGCGCGTGGTGGAGGAGGTGCTGGATTACGTCCTGCGTGAGATGCGCCATCCTGAGGGCGGTTTTTACAGCAGCCAGGACGCGGACAGCGAGGGCGTGGAAGGCAAGTTTTATGTCTGGCAGTTGGATGAGATTGAGGCGGTGTTGGGCGAGGATGCGGACCTGTTCGTGCGTGCTTACGGCGTCATGCGGCAAGGCAATTGGGAAGGCGAGAACATTCTTCACCTGCCACGCCCCATTTCGGAAACGGAATGGACGCGGCTGGCGGCGGCGCGACGGCGGCTTTATGAGGCGCGGGCGCGGCGTGTGTGGCCGGGATTGGATGATAAGGTGCTGACGGCGTGGAATGGTTTGATGATGCCGGCATTTGCCGAAGCCGGACGCGCATTACAACGACCTGACTACGTGCAGGCCGCCGTGGACAACGCCGAATTCTTGTGGCGGACAATGCGCCAACCCAATGGCCGCCTGTGGCGGACCTGGAAAGCGGGTGCGACGGCGCGATACAACGGCTATCTGGAGGATTACGCCTACCTCGCGGATGGGCTGCTGGCCTTGTACCAGACCGTATTTGACGAGCGTTGGTTTGCCTGGGCGACCGAACTGGCGGACATCATGCTCACCCATTTTGCCGACGAAGCGCATGGTGGCTTCTTCGACACCTCCGATGACCATGAGGCGCTGATCCAGCGGCCCAAGGATTTGCAGGACAACGCCGTGCCCAGCGGCAACAGCATGGCCGCGCACGTGCTGCTGACGTTGGGGTTGTACACGGGGGAGGACCGGTACACGGCCGCCGCCGAGGCGACGGTTTCCGCGCTACAAGGGGCGATGTCCCAGTATCCCACGGGTTTCGCGCACTGGTTGTCGGCGGCTGCTTTTGTGCTGGCGCAGCCGCAAGAGATCGCCATCGTGGGCCGCCCACAGGCGGAGGATACGCGGGCATTGCTGGCGCGCGTTCGCCATCCCTATCGCCCTTTTCAAGTTGTAGCCGTGGCGGCTCCGGAAGAAGCGTCGCGGGTTCCGCTGCTCCAGCAGCGAGGGCAATTAGAGGGGCGGGCGACGGCTTATGTGTGCCGGCATTTTACCTGTCAACGCCCCGTCACATCACCAGACGCCCTCGCCGACCAACTGGCGCGGACCGCGCCCTAACCATTCATCATGGGGGAATATCACATGATCACACGTTACATCCGCACAGCCTTGATAGGGTTTGCCCTATTCTTGATCCTGGTCATTGGTGGCCTGTTGCTGGCCAGTCGCCTGTTCAACTTCATTCTCTTCGCCCCCCGCGACCTGAGCCTGGTTGTAGCCGCGCCGCAGCAGACCACCGTGGGCGCTCAGGTTCCACTGCAAATCACCATCGCCAACGAAGGCGAAGACGCGCTCAATATCGACCACATTGAGATCAGCCGCGCCTATTTTCGCGCCATGACCGTCCTGAGCAGCGACCCACCTTTCCTGACCGAGGCATCTTCACGTAATTGGGAAATATATGGCTACGCCATTTCCCTTGCGCCCGGCCAGAGCATGGACATCAACCTGACGGCGCAGGCGCAAACAGTGGGCAACTATCAGGGCGAGTTGGATGTGTGCGTTAGCGATCTGCGCTGCCGCCGCGTCGCCCTCGTCACGCGCATCGAACCATAACGTTCGCCATCTCTGGCCCCACGGTCAACCGTCCGCACAACCACCATTTCCTTATGAAAAATCGCTACCTGACCCTGTTATCGCTCATTGCCCTGCTCCTGGCGGGTACCATTTTCACGCTGGGCGTGGGACGCAGCCGCGCCCACAAGTTGGTTCACCCGGAACGCTCCTACCCACAGCGCACGCCCGACGAGTTTGGCATTGAGAACTGGCAAAGTATTACGTTGACTACGGAAGACGGACTGCGTCTGGCCGCCTGGTACATCCCGCCGCGCCCGGAGACGGATGGCGCGGCGGTGATTTTTGCGCATGGTTTTGGCGGCAATCGAGCGAATTTGCTGTTGCAGGCGTCTATGTTGGTCCAGCGTGGTTACGGGGCATTGCTGTTCGACTTCCGTAATCATGGCGATAGTGAGGGAACGATCACGACGCTGGGGTTGTTGGAGGAAAAGGATGTGGCGGCGGCGCTGGAGTACGTGCTGGCGCAGCCGGAGGCGAACCCGGACCGGATTGGGCTGGTGGGGCATTCGATGGGCGGGGCGACGGTGCTGCGAGCGGCGGCGCGGCTGCCGGAGATTGACGCGGTGGTGGCGGAGAGCAGTTATACCAGCCTGGAGGATAATGTGGTGGAAGGGGTGCGGTATATTGCGCATTTGCCGGCATTCCCCTTTGCCCCCATGATCATCTACTTCGGCCAAAAAGAAGCCGGACTGGACATCACCCTCGTGCGCCCCATTGAAGATGTCCCCCTGATCGCCCCGCGCCCCATCCTCTTCATCCACGGCGAAGCCGACCGCCTCATCCTGCCCGACAACAGCCGCCGCCTCTTCGCCGCCGCCAACGAACCAAAGGAACTGTACCTCCTCCCCGACGTAAACCACATCGGCGTGCTGGAACAGGACACCGTGGACTTTGAAGACCACTTCGTCACCTTTTTCGACACCTATCTCCTGGGCAAGTAGAAGATAGTGAACAAGGGATAGTGGCCGACTACCCGCCCTCATTCGTTTTCCATTGTAACCACCTTTCCGTTTTCCGTTGATTGTTGATTCATCCAGGAGGGGAAATGACGCACAATCGCCTGGGAACCCTGAGCGCCGCCCTGTTCGGCGGCGGCTGGCTCATCGCCGTTGCCATCAACATTTTCTTCTGGCTACCACAGTCGTGGGGGATTGATCCCGCCTTTTACGAAGATAGCCAACGTTATCTGCAATTTGTCTACGACAACGCCATCACCTGGCGTGTCTTCCACATTGGCGCCACAACCGGGTTGGTTGGGCTGATCCTGCTCATTCCCGCCCTGGGCGCGCTGCGCCGCGACGACGTGCGCCAGCCCCTGTTCACCGCCGCCGGCGTCGTGGGGGCGGCGGCGGGGCTGCTCGCCAGCCTCATCGACCACCTGGGCACACCCGTGCTGGCGCGCTACAGCGCCGGCGGCAGCCAGACGGCGCGCATCGTCTGGGAATTCATGGAGCCGTGGCGCGACGGCGGGCTAAAAACGGTCAGCTTCTGGCTGCTGGGAGCATGGGCCTTGTGGATGGCGGGACTTTGGTTGGGCGCGAACCGGCGGCTGGGTCGGTTTAGCCAGATCATGGGCGCGGCGTTGCTGCTGTTGGCCCTGCTGGAGACGCTGCTACCCCTGCCCTGGCGCAATACCTGGGGAGAGACGGGTCTGGCCGGATTGTCCTTGCTACTGCTGCCCGTGTGGGGGCTGTGGGTGGCCCGCTGGTTCTGGCAGCGCGAACTGGCGACCTGAAATGGCGTCGTTTTGGCGTGGGGCAAACGTCTCGCCGGCCTATCTCGCCTCTGGTAAACTTGCGCCATGAAACAGCGAAAATCTGCTCCTATCCTGACGACATTGGTGGCCTTGCTGGTTGTGGCGGCGGCGGTGGCCCTGGGCTGGCGGTTGGTGCGCGGCGACAACAGCCTGCTGCGCAACGTTAGCCTCAGCGCCCCACGCATCACGCCCAACGCCGACGGCGACACAGACGCCGTTCTCATTCAATATGAACTGTCGCGCAATGCGGTGGTTTCCATCACCTTCCAGGACGCGGACGGGCAAATGTATCTTTTCCGCGACGAACGAGTACGCGGCGCGGGGGAGTACAGCGTCTACTTCAGCGGCGTGGTGGCGGGGTATACGCTGCCGGATGAGGTGGCGCAGGGCCAGATTTTGACGCGACTGCTGCGTGATGGGGTGTACACGTGGCGGATTGCGGCTACGGACATGCGCGGGCAGGTTGAGACGCAAACGGGTTCGCTGGAGATTGCCGACGCGGATACGGCGCTGCCGGAGATGCGCGCTTTTGAACTGGACCGCGCTCTGTTTACGCCGAATCAGGATGGTATCGACGACCGCGTGCAAATTCAGTTTGTGCTGCAAAAGCAGGCGGATGTGCGCGTTTTCTTGCAGACGGCGGAAGGGGGCGAGATACCGATTGGCGAGTTGGAGCGAAATGTGCCGGCAGGAATGCCCGGACGACACGTGTATGACTACGAAGGGGGCGTGGACAACGGCGAAACGCCGCCGCCCGATGGAACCTACTTGATCGTAGGGCTGGCCCAGGATGCCGAGGGGCAGCAAATGCGCGTGGAACAGCCCCTGACCATCCGCTACGGCGGCGTGCCGCGCGCGGACATCGTGGCCCCGCCGGTGGGGCATCAGCTCCAGTTCAACGCCACCGCCGTGGCCTTGTGCGACACCCTCTATTTCACCCTGACCGTGGAAAATTACGGCACAACGCCCATCCGCACCACCGGTCCCGATTCAGGAACCGTCTACGACTCCGAGTGGAATTACAACACGCTGGGCTGGTTCACGGAATCGGGCGCGTGGCGCGTAGCCATTGGCTACGAAAACCAGTTGTCCGATTATCCCTATCGCTGGGCTGTTGGCGGGACTGATGCCCTGGAGACCATTGATGGCTACCCGTACCTGATGCCCGGCCAGCGGGCCGTGGTCACGGGAGGTATTCGCATGACCGGCCCGCTGGGGCAGCGCAATCCGCAGCCGATGTGGGCGGGTCTGATTCATGAGGATGTGGAGATTTCGGAGTTCAACAATCGCGTGGATACGCAGGCGATCTTGATCGATCTGCCCGATCCGGAGCATCGGGAGCCGTGCGCGCCCCGCGATGTCCCGCATAAGGTGGAACCGGCGGCCACGATCCCTTGAGGCGGATACCTTAGTCATTGTTGAGTAGATCGGTGGATTTCTGCCGGCACTTTCGCCCCCCTGATATAATGACCTGAATTTCGCTGTTGGGTGCGGGGTGGTGGTCCTCGCTAAACATTTCTTTTCCGCACAGTAGGTCAAATATCAAACCGCTCATGAAACATCGACATATCCTCATATTGCTGTTGTCTGGGTTGCTGCTCGCTGCCTGTGCCCCGCGCGTCGAATTGGTGGAAGTCACCCGCGAGGTGATGGAAACGCCTACGGCGGGGCCGACGGCGACCCTGGTTCCGCCGCGCATCGTCACGGAGCAGGTGGCTGTGACGCGGGTGGTAACGGAGACGGTGATGGAGGTGATGGAAGTGACGCCGCCGCCGCCAGGGAGCGCGGAACGTCCCGTTTTGCTGCTCTTCCCGCCGACTTACGCGGAGGGCATCATTAACGGGCGCAGCCAGGCATTGGTGCAAGCGCTGGTGGCGACGACGGGGATGCAGTTTGAGGCGCGGATTCCGGAAAGTATGGCGGCGACGGTCGATTTGTTGTGCGCGGAAGGGGATCGGGCGGTGGCGTTTTTGCCGGCACTTCCTACCGTATGGGCGCAGCAGCAGTGCGGCGCGCAGCCGGGTCTGGTGGGCGAACGATTTGATTTTTCGTGGCATGCCGGCATGTTCGTCATCCCCGCCGGCCAATCCATCACCACCCTCGCCGACCTCGAAGGCAAACGCTGGGGCATTCCCGGCGATCAGGCCGTCGCCAACTACCAGATAGCCGCCGCCCAACTGCAAGAGATGGGTATCACGCCCGGCGAAATTATCACCTACCAGGGTGACAGCAACGCCCTGTTGGGCCTGCTAAATGGCGAAGTAGACTTCGTCACCGCCTCTTACAATCCGCCCCTCATGCCCTACGAAGAGCGCTTGTGGCAGTACGGCGTGGATCGGCCCGAAGTATGGCGGCAGTTGGGGATTCCTCCCAGCCGCCACCCCATTGGCTACATCGAAGTTATCTATGGCGGCCCGGAAAACGGTGGCTATCGCGTTCGAGATGCCCGCGCCGCCCTCTTTGACATTCGCCCAGAGATTTTCGACGTGACGCGCATCCTCGCTCTCACGCCGCCCATCCCCAACGGCGCGCTTGTATTCGGCGGCGACCTGCCCTATGGTTTGGCCGTGCAAATGATGCAGGCCGTTTTGGATTTTGGCGCGTCGGACGCCTGCGCCCAATCCATTTGCTCCCCGGACTTCTACAACTGGTCGGGTATCGCTCCCGCCGACAACGCCGCCTACGCTCCTGTGCGCGACCTGCTGCAAACGCAGCAACTAGACGCCGCTGCCGTGTACGCCGCGGATGTGGAGTGGTAAACGTCATCTTCCCGGAAGCTGAGAGCTTCCGGGAAGATGTAGCTGGTATTTATGCTTGATATTGCCGTCATCATCGTCAGTTGGAACGTGCGCGACTATCTCGCGGGCTGCCTCACCTCCTTGTACGCCGACCTGGGGCGTAGCAACCTGGTGGGCGAAGTGTGGGTGGTGGATAATGGCTCCACGGATGGCACGCAGGCGTTGTTGACCGACCTATATCCCCAGGCGCACCTGCTGCAAAATCAGAAAAACGTTGGTTTTGGGGTGGCAAATAACCAGGGGATGCAAGCGGCGCTGGCGCAAACGGAAGGAATTCGTTACTTTCTGCTCCTCAACCCGGATACGTTGGTGCGCCCGTATGCGTTGAAGCACCTGGCGGCTTGCCTGGATGCGCGCCCGGAAACGGGGCTGGCCGGTCCGCATCTGGTCTACGGGGATGGCCGGTTTCAGCACAGCGCGTTCGCTTTTCCCGGACTGGCGCAGTTGACGTTCGATCTGTGGCCGGTTCCGGGGCGTTGGTATGAAAGCCGCCTGAACGGGCGCTATCCGCGCCGCTATTTTCATGGGCGACGCACGCCGTTTGCGGTCGATTTTGTGCTGGGGGCGGCGATGATGGTGCGCCGCGATGTGGCGGAATCAACGGGGGGATTTGACGAGTCGTTTTACATGTATTGTGAGGAGATTGATTGGTGCTGGCGTATTCGGGAGGCGGGGTGGTCAATTGATACGGTTCCCCAGGCGCAGATTGTGCATTTTGGTGGGGAGAGTACGAAGCAAGTGCCGGCAAATTCCATCCTCAATCTCTGGCGCAGCCGTGCCCAACTGTACCAGAAGCATCACAGCAAACCCACCTTATGGCTCTCCAGCCAGTTGGCCCAGCGTGGCCTGAGCCGCAAGGCGCGCCGCGCCGGCGACCCGCGTCTGCGCCAGGCATACAACGAATCCGCCGCCATCTGGCGCGACGCCCGCCGCAAAATCGCCGAGAAAAAATAAGGAGCCAGACGTGGCGCTGACCGCCGTCATTCTCACGCTCAATGAAGCCGAGCATATTGTCGCCTGCATCGACAGCCTCCGTTGGGCGGATCGCATCCTCGTGTTCGATTCCTACAGCCAGGATGACACACCCGCGCTGGCGCGGGCGGCGGGCGCGGATGTGCGGCAGCACGCCTTCGCCAACTATGCCGCGCAGCGGAACGCCGCTCTGGATGCCGTGCAAACGGATTGGGTCTTCTTCGTGGATGCGGATGAGCGGGGCACGCCCGCGCTTGCCGCGGAAATTGGCCGCGTGACGCGGGAACGGGCGGAGGCGGGCTGGTATGTTCCGCGACACAATTATATTTTTGGCAAACTCACAAAGGGGGCGGGCTGGTTCCCGGATTATCAATTGCGCCTGTTTCGGCACGGGCGTGTGCGCTACGAGCGTCCGGTGCATGAGGTGGCCGTGGTGGATGGGGCTATTGGCTATCTGGCGCAGCCGCTGCTGCATTACAATTACCGCGATCCGGCCCATTTTCATGAGAAGCAGCGGAAGTATGTTGTTTTTGATGCCGGCATCTTACAGCAACAAGGCATCGTCCCCCACATCTACACCCCCATCACCCAACCCCTGCGCCAGTTCTGGTGGCGCTTCGTCACCCTTCACGGCTACCGCGACGGCCTGCACGGTTTGCGCCTCAGCCTGTACCTGGCCTACTACGAATGGCTGAAATACCGCCAATTACGACGGATAACGGCCAGCGCGTGACGGATAACGGGATTCAGGCCACCATATGCGGCTGATTGGGGGCGGGGAGAACCACCCAGTCCAGCGTTTGTACCCGCAGCAGCAGCTCGCGCACCTGCTGGTTGGGCAGCATCACCAGCACATGCCGCCCCGCCTCATCCGTCCATTGCCGCCCCTGACCCACGGGCAGCCATGTGTCCTCTAGTAAGACCCGTCGCACCTGCACGGCCCCATTGGACATAAACTTGCATTCAACACTAATCGCTTTCACGGAACAGGCCCTTTTACTTGGTCAAGGCGTCTCTTTGAGTTGCCCATCAACATACTTGTGCAATATGCTGGCGATGAGGGTCTGATAGGGTAGCCCTTCCGCCAGCGCCCGTTTTTGCAAAGCTACAAGGTCACGACTGGAAATGCGAATGTTGATTCGCTTATCCTTCTTGAACGTTGCGGCGGCATATTGGCGATGCTCTTCCAATTCCCTGTCAAGATCGACAACAGATTTGAGCGCGCCATGCTCAAATGCTTCCAGAATCTCTCGCTCTTCTTCGTCTAACTGAATCATGTTTGCCTTCCCACGTATTTTTTTGTTGCCTTTCGACTGGGAATAATCGTCTTGAGAAAAATCTCCGTTTCTAATTCAACATACGGAACCAAATAGGCGTAACCGTCAACGATAATGACGGAAATCTTCTGACCCGGATACCGGTCCTGGTTCGGGTGGTCAAAAACGTCTACTTCGTCGCCATTTGCAATGTGAAATACTATTTCCTCGAATGAGATACCGCGTTGGCTTTTTAGAATCTCATTCTTGTCGGGATGCCAATTGTAGTATTTCATGAGCGAATAGTAGCACAATGTACATCTGATGTCATCAGATAGGGACAAAAGTCTTGCCGAAAACGCTTTTCATCGCGCTATTGCAAGGCAAGTTGGGGGAGGATGAAGCGGAAAAGGGCGAGGAGGTCGAGGCCGCAGAGGCCCAGGGCGAGGAGGGCGGGCAGGAGGAAGGCGGTAGGGGGCCAGCGGCGGCGCAGGGGAGTGAGCCAGGCGGCGGCGCCGATGGTCACGGCGATGGCGATGGGGATGAGGGCGGAGAAGAGGTAGCGCCCCTGGGGTTGGACGAAAGTGACGTTGTAGCCGAGGAAGAGGGCGGCGCTGAGGAGGAATATGCCCCAAAGGAGGAGGGCGGCGGCGCGGGGGAGGCGGGGGCGGTGCGGGCTGCGCCAGGAAAAGAGCCAGCCACCAACGGTCAGGCCGCCGCCCAGGAGGAGGATGCGGTAGACCCATGCCGGCATTGGCACGCCCATCCACCCAAATTGCCCCCAGAAACTCTGAAAGGTGGTGCGCAGGAGGGTGGTGAGGGTATAGCGCCAGCCATACTGCCGCACCCACTCGTCGGTGCGTGGCTGCCCGACGACGACGCGGTTATGGGCGGCGGCTCCCAGCAGGTCGAATCCGCCATAGATGACCAGGTTTCGTCCCCACCAGAGCGCGCCGAGGAGAAATGCCGGCACAAACACCCCCACCCCCGCGCGCCACAAACCACGCCAATCCCCCCAACAACGCCACAACAACGTCAGCCCGGCGATAGGAGCCATCATATACGTCGTCGCCTTCGTCACAAACCCTGACCCCAACAACAGCCCCAGCAGCGTCCAGGTGCGCCACCCCACCTCGTCCTGAGAGGCCACAACCCGCAGCAGCACAAGCAGCATCGCCGCCACCAGCAGTTCCGCCAGGTTGTCATTGTTCACGGCAGCCATCATGGCCACATGCTGCGGCAAAAAAGCCACAAACGCCGCCACCGCCGGCGGCAACCAACCGTGCCCCGGAAAAAGCCGCGTGGCAATGACGAACGCCAGTGCCACCACCCCCGCGCCCAGCAGTACCGACACCAGCCGCATCGCCAGCAGCGAGCCGCCGCTTAGCAGGTAGACGGGCAGTTGCAGCAGGTAATACAGCGGCGGCTGATGATCTTCGTACGTGAAGGAGGTAACGCTATATTCCGGCGCGAAAAGGGCGTCAATAACCTGGCTTTGATAGGCCTGATCGTAATCGCCGGGGGCGATAACGGGTAGATGCCCCGCCGCCAACTGGCGCACATAGTTGTAGTGGGCGGGTTCATCCGGCGACTGCCAGGGCGGCGTATAGATAGCGTAGAGGACGCCAATGCCCAAGTAGGCAGCCAAAATCAGCGGCAGCCACAGCTTTTGTCGCATGGAAGTGCCTTATCGTCCCAGGCGGGCCAATTCGTCGGCGACAACATCCGCCTCCAACTTCTTGAAGAGCGGGGCGGGCGGGGGGAGTTGACGTCCGGCGGGAATTTCCGCACGCTGCCAGCGTCCTACCGCGCCCTGGTCGTCGTAGGTGAGGGCGGTATGGTCGCCGCGCCCTTCGTGGTACGTCGCAACTTTCCCTACGCCAAACAGTTGACCCGGCTCACCCAGATAGGCGTGCAGGCGTTCACTCGTAAACGGCGTCACGGGGGCAAACAGTACCTTTAGACCGTTGATGGCTTGCAAGGCCGTGTACAGGGAGCGCGCCGTGGATGGACGGTCCGTTTTGGCCGTGGTCCAGGGGCTGGTTTCCTCCAGATACTGATTGACGCGGGTTGCCAGGGCCATGGCTTCCTTCATGGCCGCGCGGAACTTGCAGCCATCGTACAAGTCGCCAATGGCGGCGAATCCCGCGTCTATTTCCGCCAGCAGGTCCGTTTCCCGCGCCGTCACGGGACCGGGATCGGGCACGATGCCCTTGAAGTAGCGGCGCGTCATGCTGAGGACGCGGTTGACCAGGTTGCCCCAGTTGGCGACCAGTTCGGCGTTGTTGCGTTCCACGTACCCTTCCCAACTCCAGTCGGAGTCGCGGGTTTCCGGCATGACCACGGTGAGGTAGTAGCGCAGCGGATCGGGGTCGTGGCGCGTGAGGGCGTCCAGCATCCACACGCCCCAATTGTGGCTGCCGCTTATTTTGCGCCCCTCCATGTTCATGAACTCGTTGGCGGGCACATCGTAAGGCAGATTCAGCCGTTTGCTTTCGTCTGTTTCGTAAAGGCGTTTTGCGCCCAGCAGTTGCGCCGGCCAGATAATGGCATGGAACGGGATGTTGTCCTTGCCCACGAAGTAGACGGTACGCGCGGCGGGATTGTACCACCAGTTTTTCCATGCTTCTGGCTGCCCGTTGTTTTTGGCCCACTCAATGCTGGCGGAGAGGTAGCCGATCACGGCTTCAAACCAGACGTAGAGGACTTTGCCTTCCCAGCCAGGCATGGGTACTTCGATGCCCCAATCCATGTCGCGGGTGATGGCACGCCCGTGCAGCCCTTCGTTGAGGATGAGATTGCGGGCGAAGTTGATTACCTGGGGACGCCAATGCTCCTTGTCGTCTTGGATCCAATCTGCCAGTCCATCCTGGGCCAGTTTCTCCAGGTCAAGGAAATAATGCTCCGTATCGCGCAATTCCAGGGCCGTGTCGTCCTGTTTACTGCGTGGGTTGACCAGTTCGCTGGCACTCTGGAAGAGGGTGTTGCAGTTGTCGCACTGGTCGCCGCGGGCGCGGGTGTAGCCGCAGTTGGGGCAGGTTCCTTCCACGTAGCGGTCGGGGAGGAATTTGTTGCTGGTGGGCGAGTACATCTGCGCCGTTATCTGGCGGTAGAGATAGCCGTTGTGCAGCAGGGCGAGGAAGATGTCTTGGGAGACCTGGTAGTGGTTGTCTGTGTCGGTATGTGTGAATAGGTCGTAGTGGAGGCCAAGCTGCATGAATAGTTGCAGGAAGCGTTGATGGTAGTATTGGAACACCTCCTGCGCGGTTTTGCCTTGCTCTTCCGCTTTGACGGTGACGGGCGTGCCGTGGCTATCGGAACCGGAGACCATGAGGACAAGGTTGCCACGCAGACGATGATAACGGGCATAGATGTCTGCCGGCAAATACGACCCCGTTACGTTTCCTTGATGAATGTCTGCGTTGGCGTAGGGCCACGCTACACAGACGAGAATGTGTTCAGGTTGGTTGAGTGTACTCACGCTTCTTCCTCGATTTCTTCTTCTTCCTCTTCCTCTTCTTCGAATTCCTCTTCCGTCAACTCCGTGAGCAGTTCGGCCAGCAGCTCAAAATCATCTTCGTTCACCGAGAGGTAACTCTCCGGCTTTTGCAGCAGTTTGCGGAAATTGGGTTCGCTTTCCAATTCCACGGAGTCGAGTGCGATGGCATTTTCCAGATTGCGCGCCTGCACGTCCCAATCCAGCGGCAGAATGTAAATGGTTTCCCCTTCGCTGCCTTTGGCGGACATTTTGCGCTTCGTTTCGATAGGCGGTCCGGTTACAGTGGCGACGGCGAAGAATACGCGCGGTTCAATGGCGTAATATATGAAGCGGTCGCCCGGTTTGACGTCCGGCGCGCCTGCTTCCATGATCGTCATGCGCTCGCGCAGCGCGGCGATGGAGCGGTCCTCAACGTCAACGAGACTGATAGAGCGAACAAACAGGTGGGCGTCGGTTGTGGGGCGTTCGCGGCGGCGGGCAATTTTGCGCCGCTCCGCTTCCGTCTCATCCAAGATGTTTTGCCAGATGCGTTCCTGAATCTGGATGTTGAGTTGGGCGATTGTGCCATCATCGTATGCCACCTTCATTTTGGGTGGGTTCAATTCCAGGACGGTGTAAGAGCCTATGCGATTAGCGTATTTCTCTCCTGCTTGAAACATGTCGTACTCCTGCGAGGAAGGTAGTCAGTGGGCAGAGAAGTTGCCAGTGGGTCGTTGTCGGTTTTTCGTGGGCTGCGTGCTGATTCCAGTTGAGGCGCATTGCCCACGGGGAACGCTTGCGAGAACAGGTTGGGAATGAACGCGGGTAAAACCAGAGTCCGCGAAATCCTGATAGTTTTCATTCCTCACGGTGCGCTGCGTGCATGGGGAGATCTCGCAAAATAGGACACGGATGAACACGGATAGCCCCGGAATTCACGTGATTGGCGAAATCTGTATTGAGACGCGCAACCGGCCAGCAAGTGATACGGGCGACTGTCAAAAAACTGCGCGGCATAGTACCGCTTTCGTCGCTGTCTGGCAAGTATTTTGCGGATAGATTGGCGTGACTGATGGTTTTTGGATGGCGTTCCCCAGGGTGCGAAGCGGGGCAACCGTGCCGGTGGTAGGCTCAAGCAACGGGCGGGTAGGGACGAACACTGTTCACGAGCTGTTGGCGGTCTGGCGCGGGTTGCCGCGAGCCAGCAGGATCAGGCAAACAAGGGTGAGGATGAGGGCGGCTATTTGGAGGACGTGGAAGCCGCTGCTGGTGAGCCAGGCGTTGGCGCGGAAGGCGTCTACGAAGAGCCGCCCGGCGCTGTAGATGCTGGTGGTGAGCAGGAAGAGGGAGCCGGCGGGGTGGCGCGGCGGGATGGAACCCCACCAGACGGCGAGCGCGGTGAGGCCAACGACGATTTCGTATAACTGCACGGGATGGCGGCGCACGCCGTATTGGCTGATGCCCCAAGGGAGGTTGGTGGTGGTTCCGTAGCCGGGACCGCCGAGGAAGTCGGCGAGGCTGATGAAGATGAGGCCGGCAATGATGCCTGGGATGAGGGCGTCCAGGGTGGCGGCGGGGGGGGCCTGGCGCAAACGGGCGTAGAAGAGGGCGGCGGCGGCTCCGATGAGCAGTCCGCCCCAGGGGGTGAAGCCGCTGTTGATGGGCCAGATGATGCCCAGGAGGTTTTCCTGGTAGGCGGACCAGTGGAGGGCGACAAAGGTGAGTCGGGCGGCGAGAATGCCGGCAATTAACCCCGTCGAAGCTACACCATAAATCAGGGCTACGTTGAGTTTTAGCGCCCGCGCCCCGCGCTCCACCAGTGACAAGGACACCCACAGCCCCAGAATGACGGACAGGGGGGCCGTGGGAATGACGGCGGGGCCAATGCTTACCGTGGGCAACATCGCCTAATCCTCCAATAATCGCTGCACGCGGCTTTCCAGGATGGCCCGATTGAGGATGCCGCTGTACACCTCGGTGACGACGCCATCTGCGTTGATAAATATGGTGGTGGGCAGGGCGCGGATGCCATAGGTGTCGTTGACGGTGTTGTCTTCATCGACCAGCAGGGGATAGGTGATGCCGTTTTCGTCGCGGAATTTGATGATTGTGCCGGCATTTTCCCCCTGATCCACCCCCAAAAAAGCCACCCGCCCGTTAAACTTGCGGCTCGTCGCCTGCAAATCAGGCATCTCCGCGCGGCAGGGCGGGCACCACGTCGCCCAGAAATTGAGGACGACCGGCTGGCCGCGCAAGTCGCTGAGCGTGAGCGACTCGCCATAGCTGGTGGGCAGCGTAAAATCGGGGGCCATGTAACCCGCCAGCGGCGCTTCGGTGAGATTGGGGATACCCGTGAAGGCGACAATTGGCTCGCGGGAGAAGACGATCCAGGCGCCCCCGAGGAAGGCGACCAGCAAAATGAGGATAGTCCACCGGAAGCGCGTCATGGGAGGCAGTCTAGGGGGCAACTTGTGTGAGCGGCAGCAGGAGACTGTCTGACCGGAACGATTCCATATTTTCGGGATAGCCGGTGAGGTCGTGCGCCATCGCGCCGTCAATGCGAATGGGGATGATTTCACCCGGCGGCAGTTCGCCCGGCACGAAAATGAGGCCGTCCACTTCGGGAGCATCGCGGTAGCTGCGTCCTACGCTGACGCCATCGCCGTGGCCGTCGATGAGGACGGGCAGGGTGTGGCCGACGAATGTTTGATTCTTTTGCAGGGAGATGCTTTGTTGCAGCAGCATCAATTCTTCGCGGCGGGCTTCCTTGACCTCATCGGGAACTTGCCAGGAGACGGTGGCGGAGGGGGTGGTGGCTTCGTAGGAGTAGGTGAAGACGCCGACGCGATCAAAGCGCAGTTCTTGCACGAATTGCCGCAGGCCGGCAAATTCCTCGTCCGTCTCGCCCGGATAGCCGACGATGAAGGTGGTGCGGATGGCGATGTCGGGCATGGCGGCGCGTAGTTTTTCCAGGGTGCGGTAGACCCATTCAATGTTGGCGGGGCGGCGCATCCGTTTGAGGGTTTCGCGGTGGCCGTGCTGCAAGGGGATATCCAGGTAGGGGAGGATTTGCGGGTGGCGGGCCATGACGTCGATGAGTTCGTCGGTGACGTAGCCGGGGTAGGCGTACATGAGGCGAATCCAGGGCAGGTCGGGGACGGCGGTGGCGATTTGGTCGAGGAGGGTGGCGAGGCCGTTTTTCAGGCCGAGGTCGTGGCCGTAGTCGGTGGTGTCCTGGGCGATGATGATGAGTTCTTGAATGCCGGCATCTCGCAAAGCCCGCGCCTCTTCCACAATTGCCCGCGGCGGGCGGCTGGTGTGCGTTCCCTTGATTTGCGGAATCGTGCAGAAGGCGCAGGGACGCCGGCAGCCATCGGAGATTTTCACGTAAGCGGTCGCACCCTGGACGGCGGCGCGTAGCACCCCTTTTTCGTCCGTGCCTACGGTTTGGGCGGATTCGGGCAGGTGGTAGAGGGGGCCGGGGCGCTTGTGGCGGCGCAGTTGGTTGATGAAGGGGATAATGTCCATCCAGCGGCGCGTGCCAATGACGCCGTCGATGCCGGGCACTTCGCCGATCAGTCGTTCGCTGAACTGTTGGGCCATGCAGCCGGCGGCAATGACGAGTTGATCCCGTCCTTTTTGCGCCACGAGGTCGCGCAAGATGGTGATGGATTCCTGGCGCGCCGGTTCGATGAAGCCGCATGTGTTGACGATGAGAATGCCGGCATCCGCCGCGGCCCCCACCGCCGCAAACCCGCCATCATCCAGCAAGGCCGCCATGCTGTCCGAATCCACACTGTTCTTGCTGCAACCCAGCGTGATTAAATGATACTGCCGCTTTCGCTTCTGCTTACTCATATCTGATTTTCATCGCTATCCGGCCGGCTAGTTCCCCGTCGTGTTCCAGGTTTCGTCCACAACCTGGCCGCGCCCACCCAGTTTACCTAACTGAATGTCGTTGATCGTCACAAAAACGCCAATCGCATTCCCCGTGAGCAACTGGGCTTGCTGTTGCGCGGTCCATTCCATCGTCTCTCCCTGCCGCCCCAATCCTTCATAAACAACGTCGCCGTCAATGGTCACGCGCAGCCAGGTGCGTTCCGTAATTTCCAGGCGCAGGTTGATCTGTTCCATCGTTGCCGGCAGTTTCGGTATCGTGGCCGTCGGTGTGGGCAGGTCGATCACATTGCGGCTGGTAGAGATCATGGCTTCATCAATGCCGGCAGCAGGCGTTACATCGGGTAGCACAGTCGCCTGCGGCGTACTCGTTTCCTCGCTCCCATTGAGAATGGCGTTCACTGCCGCGGAAACGTCCGCGTCACTGGTGTCATTGTTCAAAAAGAAACGGTTCACGGTCAAGGCAATAACCACGATCAAAGCCACGATAATCGCCAGACGCACAAACGACTGCGGATCGCGTCCCTTTTCCCCCATGTCCACGTTCACGGGATTGAAAAAAACGCGATCTTCTCGAGGAGCCAGCGGGTTTTCTGGTGAAATATCGCCGCGATTCGTTGGTACGGGTGGGGCCAGATAATTCTTGCTCACCTCGTACCGTTCCAGCAGCGGCTGCGGGTCCAGTTCCAGAAAGCGCGCATAATTGCGCAAGAAACCGCGCACATGCACCGGTGTGGGCAGCGCCGCATAATCGCCGCGCTCCAGCGCTTCCAGAAATTTCATACTGATCCGCGTTGCTGCCTGCGCCTGGGCCAATGTCAGCCCCTGCGCCTCGCGCGCCTCACGCAGAATACTGCCAAGTTCATCCACGTTTGTCACCGTTTGGGAGTGTATGGGAGAACGGCGGCGTCAATCAGGCCGCCCTGACTTTTTCGCTACCAAGCATCGTCATTTTGAAGAAAACGTGTAACTATTCACGTCTCCGAGAGATTGGACCAATTTTGTAGACATCAATAAGATTCAACCAGAGCAAATTGGTCCAATCTGGGCAGATGACCTGTATAGTCACGAAAACGTAACTACCGCCCATTCATGTCTTGTGCGCGCTTTCCGTGCCCTACTCGCCAAGAGTAGCCTGCGCGCGGCTCTTCTGAATCACTGCTGATTGGCCGTCCTGGAAATGAAAAGCCACTGAATCAAGGCAGTGGCTTTGCTGGACTGAGGATGGAGATGTTTCAATGACCAGGAGCGTCGGACAGGTGGTGACGCGCCACATAGCAAGCGATGGTTACTTACGCCACTTCCGCTTCGGCGTCCGTCTCTTCCGCTGCTTCCTCGTCCGCTTCCACCGCGCCTTCTTCACGGATCACGACGGTTACTGTCGGGTGAAACTCGGCGGAGAGGCGCACGGGCACGTGATGCTTGCCCAACTGGCGCAGCGGCTCGCTGACGACCAGGCGGCGATCCAGGTCAATGCCCAGGGCCGCATTCAACGCTTCCACTACGTCGGCGGTGGTTACGGAGCCGTACAGTTTGCCCGTTTCGCCGGCTTTGGCCTCGAAAGCCAGTTCCGTGGCGGAAATGCGCGCGGCCAGAGCGGCAAACTCGGCTCGCTGTTGCTCACGGCGGGCAGCGGCGCGCTGCCGCCATGACTCAGCCTGTTTCATTACTTTAGGGCTGGCTTTCACGGCCAGGCCGCGGGGGATCAGGTAGTTGCGCCCGTAGCCGTCAGCCACGGCGTAAACTTCGCCGGCATATCCCAGATTTTCCACATCTTCTTTCAAGAGAACTTTCACAGCCATTTACTCCAGATTCAGGTTTTATGATAGCAATCGTTGATGGTATCAAAGCTAGGGGGTTTTGACAAATTTCGGTGTACGTGTGCCGGCAATTCTCATCTTACACGGTTTCATATGGAGGCGGGCGAGTTTTCGGGGGAGGGGGGAGCGGCGCGGTAAAGGCAAAAGACCTGCCAGGTCTTGCAAGACCTGGCAGGTCTGGTCGGTGAGATTATTTGCCGAGGCGTTTGCGGAATTCGGCGGAGAGGGCGGGGACGACTTTGAAGAGGTCGCCGACGATGCCGTATTGCGCCAGTTTGAAGATGGGCGCTTCGGCGTCTTTGTTGATGGCGACGATGACTTTGGAGGTGCGCATGCCGGCCTGGTGCTGGATGGCCCCGCTGATGCCGCAGGCGACGTAGAGGTCGGGGCTGACGGTTTTGCCCGTTTGCCCGACCTGGTGGTCGTAGGGAATCCAGCCGGCGTCTACGGCGGCGCGGGATGCGCCCAATGCGCCGCCGAGGACGTTGGCGAGTTCTCGCACGGGAGCGAATCCTTCAGGACCGCCCACGCCGCGCCCACCGCTGACGATGATGTTGGCGTCGGTGAGGCTGATGCCGGCATCTTTTGCTTCCATGCCAATAATCTTCGTGGGGATGTCGGCTTCTGCTTTGGCCGGGGAGACCCATTCCGCCGCGCCCGTTTTGCCCGTGCCCGCGGCGGCGGGGAAAGCGCGGCTACGCAAGGTGACGATCTGGAGGCTGCTCTTGACGTAAACGGTGGCCAGGAGTTTGCCGGCATACACCGGACGAGTCACCTTCACCCGATCTCCTTCTACCGCCAACGCAATGCCATCGCTGACCATGCCGGCATCCAACGCTGCCGCCACCCAGGCCGCCAGATCGCGCCCGGTCGTGGAGCCGCCTACCAACAGCGCTTGCGGACCGCGACTGCGCGCCAGATCGGCCAGCAGCGAACCGGCGGCTTCCACGCGGAAACGTGCCAGCGAAGCATCATCACAGCCGACCACGGCATCCGCGCCGTGGTCAAAGGCGCTGGCGGCAACGTCGCCCACATTCTGGCCGAAGACCAGCGCCGTGAGGGGCGCGCCCAGGCCATCACTGACGGTGCGGCCCGCGCCCAGCAGTTCCTTGCTGATGGCCTTCAGTTGACCATCCTGATGTTCGATGAAAACCCATACGCCGCTCATATTACCTTCTCCTCAAACAACTTGTCCGCCAGAATGCGGGCCTGTTCTTCGGCGGTGTCCGCTTCGATTAGCTGCACAACGGTGTTGCGTTCGGGCAGCGGGTAGACGTGGGACCAGTCGGCCTGGCTGGCCGCCGCGCCCACGCCGCCGTCCACGTCCAGGTCCGCCGCTGACCAGACGGGGATGGTGGCCCGGTTGGCCTTGCGGATGCCCATGAAGGAGGGGTAGCGCGGCTCGTTGATCTCTTTGACGACGCTGATGACTACGGGCAGGGGGGCGGTGACCGTTTCTTTGCCATCGTCAATGAGGCGTTCCACGGTGATGGCGTCTCCGGTCACTTCCTTGATGGCGGAGACGAAGGTCAGGGGGGTCCAACCCAACTTTACGGCCACTTGCACCGGCGTTTGCCCGGTGTCGCCATCGATGGCCTGCTTGCCGAAGACGGCGATTTGGGCGTCATCCACTTTGCGGATGGCGGCGGCGAGGACGCGGGCCGTGCCCAGGGTGTCGGAGCCGGCAAAGGCGCCGTCATTGACGAGGATGGCTTCGCCACAACCCATGGCCAGGCAGGTTTTGAGCTGTTCGCTGCTGGAATCGTCCCCCATGGTGATGGCGATGGCCTCGGCGGCGCCGTGGTTTTCTTTGAGGCGGATGGCTTCTTCAACGGCGTATTCGTCCCAGGGATTGAGTACAACCGGCTTGCCGCCCGGGTCTTCCCAGCGGGCGACACCGTTGTCAACGGAAAAGACGGCCGTTGTACTCGGTGTTTGTTTGATGCAAACAACTGCTTTCATGTAGTCGTTACCTCCTATGAAATGATGATGTATGAGGTATGAGGTATGAAGCGTGATCATGCCTCATGGTTAGTTCCTTTGTCAGGACTGAGGTTGACCCGTTGCGAATTGACGAGTAGATGGGGCCATTTGTCTCAGGTTTCCATTAAGTGGGTTTTGTTCAAGGATGCGAACTGGGCGGCGTAGGCGTCGTTGGTGAATTCGAAAGTGGTGGCGCGCCAGGAGAATCGGGTGATTTTGAGGGCGTCGCGGATGGCTTTTTTTTCGGGGCGGGCGGCCTGGGGCAGGCGGCCACGGAACCAACTGAGGATGCCGGCACTCACTGCCCCTCCCCCACCAATCGCCACCAGAAGTTTGAGCCAGAGGAGAAATGCCGGCATCAACCACCACACCACCGCCGCCGCCGCCAATCCCCCCACCACCGTCACCAGCATACCCAACCGCTGCTGCCGCTCCTCCGCGCCGGAAAGCCGCCCCAACTCCGCCTGGCACGCCGCGCAAACGGGCGCATCAATCAGGCGCGTGCGCCGCCCCATGCGCTGGCGCACCGTCATCAATGCCGTGGCCGGAGTCATGTCGTGAACGCATTGCCCCGGAAAGCGGACCGTTTGCCCGACGCGCACCTTGATTTTGACTTGCGTACTCATGGGAGATGGTGGTTAATAGTTGACGGTTGGTGGTGAATGGTTTTCGGAATAATCGGCGCAGTTCGTGACAGTTTTTCCGCTTCAGGCAGGGGGCATCTGCCATTCTTCGGCATCGTATGGGGGCAACTCGCAACGTAGGGGCTTGTCCTCCCGATTGCCCAGCAAATAATCCGCCTGCATCAACTGGTGAATCTCGCTGGTGCCTTCGTAAATCATGGCCCCGCGGCTGTTGCGTAAGTATCGCTCCACGTCGTACTCATCCGAATACCCATATGCCCCGTGAATCTGGATGGCTTCGTGGGCGGCCTGGAAGGATTGGTCGGTGGCATACCATTTTGCCAGGGATACTTCGCGGGTGTTGCGCTGGCCCTGGTTTTTCATCCAGCCCACGCGCAGGTAGAGCAGGCGGGCGCAGTCGTACCATTGCTGCATCCAGGCGAGTTTTTGCTGGACGAGCTGGTAGTGGGCGATGGGGCGGCCAAAGGTGTGGCGTTCCTGGGCGTATTTGAGGGAGGCTTCCAGGGAGGCGCGGATGAGGCCGGTGGCCCCGGCGGCGACGGTGTAGCGCCCGTTGTCCAGGCAGCTCATGGCGATTTTGAAGCCTTCACCTTCTTCGCCGATGCGGTGAAATGCCGGCACGCGCACCTCATCACAATGCACCCAACCCGTCGAACCGGCCCGCACCCCCAACTTGCCATGAATATCGCCCGTCGTCACCCCGCGCATATCCCGCTGCACCAGAAACGCGCTCAACCCCTTGTGCGCCGGGCGTGCATCCGGGTCCGTCTTTGCCACCCAGAGAAAATGGTCCGCCTTCGTCGCCAGGCTAATCCACATCTTCTCCCCGTTGAGGACATAATCATCCCCATCGCGGCGGGCCGTGGCGCGCATCCCGGCCACGTCGGACCCCGCGCCCGGCTCCGTCAGGCAAAAGGCGGCCACTTTCTCCCCCTTCGCCTGCGGCGTGAGGAACGCTTGCTTTTGCGCCTCCGTGCCCCATTGCAACAGCCCCATGCTGTTCAAACCCATATGCACGGACATGATCACGCGCAGCGGCGAGTCCACCCGCTCCAGTTCCTCACACACCAATCCCAGCGTGACATAATCATACCCCTGACCGCCGTAGCGCACGGGGATGTTGATGCCCAAAATGCCCAACGCCGCCATGCGCGGCAGCACGTCCGGGTTCATCGACTGTTCCCGATCATACTGTTTGATGGTCGGATACACTTCTTTTTCGGCGAAATGGCGCACCATCTCGGCGGCGGCCAACTGTTCAGCGGTGAGGGAGAAATCGAGCATCGCGACGACTCTTGATAGGAGGTAGGGTATGCTTCTACGCGGCGGTGTCCAGGTGCATTTGCCACAGCCCGGATGCCAACTGCGCGGAGATTATAACGGTATCCAGAGAGGGGAGCAAGGAAAATGACGCTGTGCGTTATAAACAGGATGTTCTTTATTGATTGGTGAATGGGTGAATTGTTGAATGGTTCATGTCTTTCTTGCGAACAGGTAGTTCACCGGTTAAAAAACCCGGTTTCTGGGCGTTGCACCTGATTTCAAGGGCGGAGAAACCGGGTTTGGGTCCACCGCAAAGATGAACGCGCCTCCCTGGCTGTAAAGCAGCGTGAGCCGCGGGTTGCGGCGGAGCGTGGCGGGGTTGAAAAAACCGCCCTTGACGCCGACGAAGATGTGCGTCACGCCTTGTTGCCGCAGCCAGTCTGCCGCCGCCGGCGTGGACCAGTCCGCCATTTGCGCGGCGGATTCGTTGAAGGCGCTGACTTGCCGCGCCAGGGTCGGATCATAAATGTAATCCACGGGAGGGGTGGTGGTTTGGCGTCCGGTGAGGGGGAGAATCCAGGCTCCGCCGTCGCTGGCGGCCCAGGTGCTGCCCAACCAGCGCCAACTGTTGACGGCGACTTTGGCCGTGGCGGGGATGTTGGCGTCCAGCCATTGCAGCGCGGCGGCGTCGGCGGGATTGGCGAGGAGGGTTTGTTCGTTGAGGATGGTGATTTGCTGATGGCCCCCGAAGAGGAGGAGGACGACGAGCAGGCCGCCGGCCAGCAGCCGCGCCGCGTTTTGCGCCGCCGGGCGCTGTCGCCGCAGCCAGCGGGCGGCGCGCCAGAGGAGCAGGCCAAAGAGCCAGGCGAGGGGGATGAAGAGGGTGATGTAGGCGCTGTTCAGGTTGACGAGCCAGGAGCTGGGAATGCCCGGCAGCCGCCCGGAGATGAGGAGGAGGGTGGTGGTGACCCAGAGGCCGAGGGTGATGGGCAGCGCGGCCCAGGGGCGCCGGCGCCAGGCGGCGTAGAAGGTGTAGAGGAGGCCAATGCCGGCAAAAACGAGGAACCAACGCTCCCATCCGGCCTGGACGTAGCCAATGGGGAAGGCGTTGTAGCCGGCAATGGCGGAGGTGAGTTGCTTGCCCTGGTTGAACTGCCAAAGCTGTATCCAGCGGGGCAGGGTGAGGGTGAGGGCCAGGAGGGCGGCGGCAGCCAGGGAGCGGGTGCGCCGGGCGTGGCTGGCCAGCCAGGCGAGGGCGGCGAAGGGGAGGTAGAGGAGGAAAACGCGGATGTGAATGAGGAAAATGCCGGCACTTAACATCCCCACCGGCCACCAACCTCCGCGCCAATGCCGGCCGCCACGCAGTATCTGCCACGTTAGCGCCAGCAGCGCGGGCAAGATCAGCAGTGCCGTCAACTGCGTAAAACGGCCCCAGGTGGCGTAGTAGGCGGGAAAGAAAAAGGGCACGGCCACCAGGAACGCCGCCGCCAGACTGCCGCCGCGGTGGCGCGTGACCAGCCATGTGGCCGCGTAGATGACCAGGGGGATGATGCTGTTGAGCCATTGACCGAGGTAGAGGAGAAATGCCGGCAGCGTCCATCCGCCCATCAAATCAAGACTGGCGGCAATCGCATGAAACCCGTAATGGTAGGGGGCGCGGGCTACCGGCAGCAACGCGCCGTAGTTCGTGGGGAAGCGCCCGCCGGCGACCATCACCTCCGTGATCAGCGCGTGGCGGCTGGCATCCACCCAGGGGGGGAAGGCCAGGTCGCGCACCGCCAGCAAGCGCAGCGACAGCGCGAGCAGAAGCAGCAAAATCAACGTTCCGTGCGCCGCCGCATCGCGCTTGTTTTGGACGCCTGATTTGCGTGCCACATGCCGGGCGCGGAGCAGGATCACGCCCCAACCGGCGAGCAAAACCAGCCACAGGGACCAGCCACGCCACCGCCCGCCCACCAGGCTAAGCCAGAACCAGAGGAGGGGCCAGGTGGCCGCGCCCAACGCCAGCGAGATGCCCCACCAGGCGGCGCGGTCCCAGCGGCGCGCGGGCGGGAACAGCGGCAGCAGTAAGCCCCCCGGCAGGCCGAGAAATGCCACGGTCAGCACCAACAGCCCCCCTTCTTGCCACAGGGTCTGCCCCAACCAGGCGAGCGCCTGCCCCCATCCTAACTGATAGCGTGTGACCAGGCGTAGCGCGGCGGCGTCTGGTCTGCTGCCGTCGGTCCATTGCAACTGGCCTCTCTCAATTACGTTCAGGCTGTATGCCCAGGCGCTGACGGTATTGGTCTCGTCTCCTTGCAGCGTCAATGTGTAGGTGTGGTTGGCGGAATGGGGCTGGCGCGGCAGGCGCAGCACGAGGCTCTGGTTATGGCTCAGGTTGGCAGCGGACCAGGATTCCCGCGCCACAACTGTTTGTGTGTCGTCCCATAGCGATAGGGTGAAGGTTCCTGTTTCGTCGTCTCTATCCGGTTTTGCCAGGAGGATTTCGACTTCTCGCAGGCCATCTTGCCGGGGGACGAAGGTTTGTTGCAGGGTGTGGGTGGGGGAGAATGCCGGCATTGCCCTATCCAGGCGCGTCTGGTTCAAATCTACTGCCAGGATGGCCGGCGGCCACCTCAGCAGCACAGCTGCCGCCAGCGCCAGCAACCCGCCCAGCAGCCAGACCGTCCCGTGCTTCCATCCGTGCCGCCCCCGACCATTATCCTGCATCCATCACCATTCCTGGTCAAAAAAAAGCCGCCCGATTGCAAAATCGGGCGGCCTCATCATTCTGGTGGCGCTGACTGGATTTGAACCAGTGACCTAGGGCTTATGAGTCCCCCGCTCTGCCACTGAGCTACAGCGCCGCAGCAGACAAAATTATAACCAATTTCCCACAGCCGACAAGCGGACAAGCGGCAAAACCATAACCTTAGGGTTCGTACAAAATTAACTTTGGACTATCCGACAAGCAAGAACCCTTCCAGCGCATCTGTTGTTTCCAATCTTAAATACGGATGCGCCCTCAATAAATACGAACGCTCTCTGGAGATTGGACCATTTTCACCAAAGAAAATTGGTCCAATCTGGCTTAGCAGTTACAAACCTTAAAGGTCTTGGAGACCCTTAAGGTTTGGCGCGAAGTGGTGGCCTTTGCCAGATCCAGAAAACCGCGCCTTTTCCGGATCGATATTTTTCTGGATTGGCCTTATACGCCTTTCAATTTCGCCACCAGGTCAACATAAGACTGCATGGCCGCGTCGTTGCCCATCCCTTTCAGTTTGGCCCAGGCATCGTACTTGGCGCGCCCGACGAGATCGGTAAAGCCCGGTCGTTTGCCGCTGGCGTCGCCCGCCGTGGCCTGCTTATACAGCGCATAAAGCTGGAGCAGCGTCTCATTGTCCGGGCGCGTGGGCAGCTTCTGCGCCGCCGCCGTCGCCGCTGTAAACTTCTCTTGTAAATCGCTCATGGTAATCTCCTTCAAAAATGTAGGGCGATTTTCCAAATCGCCCGCCCGATTTGGAAAATCGGGCTACGACGGCACACCATTTTCATTCATGGTGGTCGGCGGCAGCCGGTGAAGTCTCCTGCGATAATGAGGACTGTCAGTCCTGATTGGCTTGAGGCTTTTTCGGTACGCAATGGGTATCTTCTCAATTAGGTGGGGCGAAGTTGGTTGAGCCTGTCGAAACCAACGGCCTTCGACAAGCTCAGGCCGCGGTTCCCCCGAAATATTGAGAAGTTACCGGAATGGGATCGTTTGAATGCTGAAAAAGCCTGGGGCATCATCCTGGCGGCACAAACGTGATGGGCACAGGCACAAACACCAGCACAAACAAGAGCAGCGAAAAAATGGCAATCGCCCGTCGTCGTGGGTCCAGTGGCGTCACGTCATCCAGTGGCTCGGCGTGTCGGTTGCCCAACAGCAGCAGCAACAGCACCCAGAAACCCCACTGCAAGACGTTTTGCGTGACCAGCGCCCCCAGCCCCAACAAGCTAATCAGCACCGGCCAATACAGCCGTTTGGCCCATTTGCCGGAAAGCACGTAGGCAATGTGGCCGCCATCCAACTGCGCCACGGGCAGCAGGTTCAGCCCCGTCACCAGTAGCCCCACCCAACCGGCCCAGGCGACCTGGTTCAAGCTCACATCGACCGCGCCATCGGGCAGCATCCGCCCAAACAGCACGATTTTCAGGAAAGCGTACAGCAGCGAGTTGCCTTCCAGGACGTAACCGCCGCCGGCATCGATCGGGCCAACGGAGGACATTTTCAATCCGATGATCAGTAGCGGGAGGGCAAAAACCATGCCCGCCAACGGCCCCGCCGCGCCGATGTCCAGCAGCGCCCGCCGGTTCGTGACGGGCGCCTTCAGTTGAATGAATGCGCCCAGCGTGCCGATCAGCGAGAAGGGCATGGGGATGAAGTAGGGCAGCGTGACGGCCACGCCGTGGTGGCGGGCGGCGAAATAGTGCCCCAGTTCGTGCGCCCCCAGGATGAGCATGATGCTGAGGCTGAACGGCAGCCCTAGCCAGATTTCCCGCAGCAGGTTTTGCCCGGTAAAGGCCGGGTCGCTGGCCGCGCCTACGTAAAGGGTGGAGATGATGGTGACGATGAGCAGCAGCAGGTTGATCCGCGGATTCGAAGGGGGGGGATCAAAGACGATGGACATGGCGATGAGGACGGGTTCGCCATCTTGTTGCCGCAGCAGTGGCGTAAAGCCCTGGGGTTGAAAGCGGCGGCGCACTTCGATGAAGCTTTCGCCCGCGTCGCGCATAAATTGGCCGCGAAAACGGACGTAGCCGGGGTGGGGTGAGCCGATGGTCATGTCTTCAATGACGTACAGATCCGCGATAGATTGTCGCAGCCCGGCGACCTGTTCCAGGGTAATGTTGTTTTGTATCGGACCGAACATGAGGGTGATGTCCTGTTGCGTGAATAGAGACTGGCGCAGCCTCAAAGGCCATTCCAGTCTGGTTCCCAATCATGAAGACTCCTCGTTTTCGTCGTCGCCCCAGCTAACGATCCAGATACACGCGCCGGCCACGAGAAAGGTGATGACGATCAGCCAGAACCACTGACTGGCCTGTAGCCCAATTTCGCGGGCTTCAAAAATCAGGATGATCACCATCCCCAGGCCCAATGCGAACCAGGCGGTGAGGCTGGGGTGGCTGCTGATCCATTGCTTCAATTGCGTCATGGTGTCCTCATTGGTGCAAGCTGTCGGGTTGTTCAGGCAATGCGCACGTCGCGCAGCGTCTTCACCAGCAGGTGCGTATCTTGTGGCTGCGATTCCGCGGCGGCGGCGCGCCAGACTCGTGGCAGTTCGCTGCTTTGGCGCGGCTGAAAACCGGCGACGGAGAACAATTGCCGCACGGGATCGGGGGCGTCCTGGGGCAGGAAGGCCAGGATGGCTTCGCAAATGAGTTCTTGCGCGGTGCGTTCGATTTCGGCGAGGACGGCGGGGGCGGTGATGGTGACGGCGGAGAGGGGGTGGACGTAGATTTGCTCAATGCGGGCAATGCCGGCATCTGCGACCCAACCAATAATCGTCGTAATCTCTGCTTCTTCCTGACCGATCAGGTAACTTCGCTCGGACATGGACATGAGCAATTCCGCGCGGCGGGGTTTGACATGGCCACCGGTAGCCTTGTGGATGAGAAGGAGAACAGCAGGGACGTCGGAAGGACGAGCACGGCGTACCGTGACGTTGGTAGGCGTTTCCGTGGGGAAAATCGGTTTGGCCGTCGCCTCCGGCCTGGGTTGGGTTGCTTTCGCGCTGGGGGCGGGCGTGGGCGCGGGGCGGGGCTTGCCCAGGCTTTCCCAGGCCGCCTCAAACTGCAATCGTGTCTCCGCCATCGTGCCATCCGTACGAATCACCACATCCGCGCGGGCTACCTTCTCCGCCTGCGGCGGCTGTGCATTCACCCGCAGCGCCGCCGTCTCCTCATCCATGCCGCGGCAAATCATCAGTCGTTCTAGCTGGCGCACCGGCGCGCACGCCGTCACCCAGACAACGTTGCAATCGTCCACCAGCGGACCTTCCAGCAGCTTGATCGCCTCAATGAAAACGACCTGCGCCTGACTTTCGTTCACCCGCTGGATGATTTCCGTGCGCACGGCGGGGTGCAGCATCATCTCCAGGTCCCGTAGCGCAGTGGGATCCGAAAAAACGATGGCCGCCAGCGCCGGGCGGTCAATTCGCCCATCCGCCTTGCGCACCTCCGCCCCAAACGCTACGGCAATGGCCGCCTGCACACTGGGGTCGCCGTCCATAATCTCATGCACAATTTTGTCGGCATCCAGCGTTAAGGCGCCCTGCTCCGCCGCCATGCGCATCACGGATGATTTGCCCGTGGCGATGTTGCCGGTCAGCCCTACCACGATTTTGTCCGGCCAGCGGGGCGGACGTCCCTGATTCTTACTGCTCCTCATGGAGAAAATCCTCCCACTCCTGCATCAGGCGCTCCAAATGTTGCTGCGTTTCCGCGTATTCTATGCTCAGGTTTTGAATCTTGCCAAAGTCCTGGGTCAAGGTTGCCGTTTGCAGCGCTTCCACCTGCCGCGCCGCCTGTTCTTCCAGGTTCGTTATCTGCTGTTCCAGATCCGCCAGCGCCTTTTCTCGCTGCTGACGCGCATTTTTGCTCAAAGATTGGTTAGCGCGCTCCTCCCGCTCTTCCTGCACCTGTGCCTGCGCTGCCAGACGAGCCGCTTCGCGGGCGGCATCTCGTTCGGCGATAAAGTCTTGATATGGCCCCTGAAAAATTCGCAAACAACCATCCGCCAGGTCCCATATTTGCGTTGCCAGTCTGTCAACCAGGTAGCGGTCGTGGGATACCATGAGGATCGTGCCATCAAACTGCTCGAGGACCTCTTGCAACACTTCCTGCGCGGGGATGTCCAGGTGATTGGTCGGCTCGTCCAGCAGGAGGAAGTTGGCCCCTTCTAACGCCAACACAGCCAGGGCCAGCCGCCCGCGTTCGCCGCCGCTGAGCATGCCCACTTGTTTGTACACGTCGTCGCCGCGCAGCAGGTAGCGGGCGAGGTGCGTGCGCGCCTCGCTCAGGGGCATGGGGTGGTAGCGCGTGAGTTCGTCGATGACCGTGCTTTGCGGATTGAGCCGCTCATGTGCCTGGGCAAAATACCCTACGCGCAGGCTGGCTCCCAGGCGAACGCGCCCGGAAAGTGGGGGGAGTTCCCCCAGAATAGTGCGTAGGAATGTGGTTTTGCCCGTGCCGTTGGGACCAATCAGTGCCGCTATTTCCTGCCGTCGCAGTTCGATGTCCTCGGCGCGAAAGAGGGGATTGCCCGGATAGCCGATGGACAGGTCTTCGCTGCGCAGCACGAGGTCTCCGCTGCGTTGTGTCGTCGCCAGGCGCAGGTTGAGCCGCGGGGGGCGGTTTTGCGGCTGTGGCAGGGTGCGGATGGCTTCCGTGGCGGCGGCCACGTCCCATTCCCCGGATGAAATATCTAGCTGCCGCAACGCCTGGGACCAGTTTTGTCCCTGGATAGCGCCCAATCCGCCGGCGTGAACGGCCTTCAGTTCGCGGGTGATGCGTTTTAGTTTGCCCTGGGCTTGCAGTGTGTTTTGCCCGGCAATGTTGCGGCGGATGTAGTCCAGTTCGCGTTCCATGCGCTCCTTGAAGGCGGCAAACTCTTTTTGGCGGCGCTCCCATCGTTCTTGTCGCTGTTGTACGTAGTGGCTGTAGCTGCCGCGGTATAGTTCGATGCCGCCGCGGCTCATTTCCCAGATGCGGTCGACGACTTTGTCGAGGAAGTAACGGTCGTGGCTGACGACGAGGAGCGCGCCTGGCCACGCCTTGAGGGCGCTTTCCAGCCATTCGACGGCCTGGATGTCCAGGTGGTTGGTGGGTTCGTCGAGGATGAGGAGGTCGGGGCGTTCCAGGAGGAGGCGGGCGAGCAGGGCGCGCGTTTTTTGCCCGCCGCTGAGGTGGGTCAGGGGGAGGTGGCGGCTTGATTCGTCGAAGCCGAGGCCGGTGAGGGTGTGTTTGATGTGGCGCTCGTAGTCATAGCCGCCGGCCAGTTCAAAACGCTCCAGGGCGACGCCGTAGTCGGCGAGGAGGGTTGGGGCGTTGCCGTCTACGGCCATGCGTTGTTCCATTTGGCGCAGGCGGATTTCCTGTTCGCGCAGGGGGGCGAACAGGGTGAGCATTTCCTGGTAGACGGTGTGTTCCTGACCGTTGAAGGCGCCGGCGGACTCCTGGGGGAGGTAGCCGATGCGACAGTTGCGGGCGCGGTGGACGCTGCCGCTGCTGGGGGAGGCGAGGCCGGCGAGGATGAGGAGGAGGGTGGTTTTGCCGATGCCGTTGGGGCCGACGAGTCCGATTTTGCCGTCGTTGGGGATGCTGGCGGAAATGCCGGCAAAAACGTCCACCGCGCCGAATGATTGAGACAAGTTAGTTGCGCTAAGAATCGCCATAAAACATGATTATACCTGAGTCCGGGCGAGCAATAAAAAGCCCGACGAGTGGCATACCCGTCGGGCCTAAATGAGCTTCTTGGTTGCACGTTGCGCGGAGCCTTTTGCTCCGCCGCGCCTCAGTTCAAATACTGGCGCAAGTGTCCCGCGAAGTTGGGGTGGCGCAACTTGCGCAGCGCTTCCTTCTCCAACTGGCGAATGCGCTCGCGGGAAAGACCAAACATCTCGCCGACTTCTTTCAGGGTGCGGGACTCGCCATCCTGCAAACCGTAACGCAAACGCAGAATACGCGCCTCTCGTGGCGTCAACTGGTCCAATATCTCGCCAATTTCCTCCGTGAGCATGTTTTGCGCGACGGTTTCCGCCGGCGGTGGGGCTTCCACGTCTTCGATGAAGTCACCCAACTCGGCATCGGATTCATCCCCGACGGGGCGTTCCAGGTGGACGGGCTGGCGACTTGTCCGCAGCATCCAACGCACGCGATCTGCCGGCAATTCCATATACTCAGCAATCTCTTCCGCCGTTGGCTGACGCCCATACTCCTGTTCCAACTCCTGCGCCACTTGATACAGCTTGCTGATACGTCCACCCAAGTGCGCGGGAATACGAATCGTGCGTCCGTGATTCGCCAGCGCGCGCGTCACTGCCTGGCGGATCCACCAGGTCGCGTAGGTGCTGAAACGGTTGCCGCGACGATAATCATACTTCTCCACGGCCTTCATCAGGCCCACGTTGCCTTCCTGGATCAGATCCAAAAATTGTAGACCCCGGCCCCGATATTTCTTGGCGATGCTAACGACCAGCCGTGTGTTCGCGCGAATCAGATGCGCGCGCGCCGCTTCACCGACTTCACGCATGCGCACCAACTCGTCCAACACATCTTCAGCAAAATCGTGCTGATCTTCGGCCAGCGCCGATTCCGCGGCGCGACCCGCCTCAATTTCCTTCGCTAACTGGACCTCTTCGTCGGCCGACAGGAGTTGCTGCTGTCCCATTTCGCGGAAATACAGCCCCACGGAGTCATCAATCGGCACACTGCTCAGGTCAAACAAGGGAGCGGCATGAAGTCGCTTTGGATACCCTGGCAGACCCTCGTCATCTTCGTCTTCCAGCGAATCGTCATCTTCCAGAGCATCATTCAGAGGATCGTCCGTGTCGTGCAGATGCACGCCAGCAGCCTGCAACTCTTCCATGATTGTCTCTAGCAAAGGGAGATTGTTCTCTACGTCTGGCAGTAGTTCCAAAATGCGATCATACGTGATGTAATGACGCTCGGTTGCTTCCGCCAAAAGCGCGCTTACAATTTCCATTTCTTCGAATGGATTCACCATATTGCTCATACCTGATTTCGACCTCTCTGGAATTGATTAAATGTGTAGGGGACTATACACATTCAGTGTCGTTTAGGATACTGAGCGTGCAGTCTAGCATATTCAAAGGAGAAAAGTCAAGATGCAAAAAAGTAACGAATCGAGGCGAGACAACCCTTCTGGAAGCGTCCCGCGTGTGGTCTGGATGTCCTTGCAAGGCAAGTGGCTGTCCGCAATTGAGTTAGCGGAAATGTGCGGACAGCGACTTGCCTAGATAGCGACTATCATAGATAGCGACTATCATGGATAGCGACTATCCTAGATAGCGGCTATCCATGATAGTTTGGCAGTAATCGTCCGTAAAAAGTGTGAAGTTGTTTTCGGACGGTTACTGAGGATACAGCAGGTAAAACCGAGGAGTATGGCTCATCCGTCCTCCTTGCGCAGGTATTGCGCCTGAGAGATTTACAGGTTCTCAAAACCATCCTATTATATACCAGTTTGCTCCCTATTCCCGTGAGAAAAGCGAAAATAGGACGTTTTTCTCATATTTGGCTCAGAGCTGACGAGGGGAACGGGGGCGCAAGGTTAGCCCGCGGCGTACAACTCTGTTGACCTCCTTTGACCTACCGTTGCAGGGTTTTCGCCTTTTCGTACGCTTGTACCGCGCCTGCTGTGTCACCCAGTGCCTGTAAAATGTCTCCCAGAAGTTGATAATACGCCGGGTTATCCGGCTCCAGTTCCATGGCTTGCTGTATGGCGGTCAGCGCCACGGCGTTGTTGCCGTTTTGCGCCGACGCATAGGCCCATTTGAAGTAGATGAGTGGCTGCCACGGGGGGATTAGATGCTCTTGCGCTACGTAGCGGGCGGCAAATTCATAGTCAAGGGCGGCCTGTTCTTTTTCGCCGAGCGTTTCGTGGGCCACGCCGCGCCAGAGATAGGAAAGCGCCGCCGTGGGGTCCACGCCCAGGGCCATGTCGTACCAGTTTACCGCCGCTTTGTAGTCGCCGGCGTAGGCGGCCTGCTGACCCTGGTTTTGCAGGAAAAGGGGGGCCTGGGGATCGAGTCGCCAAAACTGCTGCGCTGTCTGCAGGTCTCTTCGCAGATAAGCCAGTAATCCTTGCCGCCGTGCATCACCCGTGAATGACGCCGCCGTGAGCGCGGGCGACAGGGGCATGTCCGCCAGCCGTACCTGGTCCAGGGTGTTGTTCGCCAGATTACGAGGCAGCAGCGGCAGGAGCAGCAGCGTCGTGACCACGGGCATCCAGCGCCACAAGGCTGTCCGGCGCGGGTGGGTTGCCGCGGTTAACGGCGGAAGCAGCGCCGCGCCGCCAGCCATCGCCAGCCAGACAAATATGCCCGGTTTTTGCTCCAGGCCTACCAGATCGAAACAATTAAACGCCAGATACCCGACGATGCTGGCTCCATAGAGGCGGGCGAGGGGTTGCGAGCTTCCCTGTCGCCAAAGACCGTGCGCCAGCGTGAGCCAGAGAGCTATCATCGTCACCAGGGCCGGCCAGCCGAGGGTTGCGCCTGTTTGTAGCCACAAGTTATGCGCGTGCGTCAGGTCAAAGCCGGGGCCGATAAGGGCAAAGGGGTAGTTGGCGCGGCTGGTGGCATCGAAAGCGTAGAAGCCGGCCCCAAACAGGGGATAGTCGCGCAGCATTTGCGCGGCATTGCGCCAGATTTCCAGGCGCACCAGCCAACTGGTGGGGGTTACGGTGCCGACTTTGCTGAGCGCATCCAGGGTGGCCAGCCACGCCTGCCCCTGCCCTGAGGCTAACAGCAGCACGATCACGAGTAGTGCCGCGCCGCCCAGCAGGGGCGGGAGGAGACGCGACGACCGGCGGGACCAGATGAAGGCGGCGCTGGCGGCCAGGATGAGACTGATGAGGGCGGCGCGGGATTGGGTGAGGAGAAGGACGCCGCCTACGAGGACGAGCGCAGCGCAAGCGAGGGCTTTTTGCGGCCAGGGACGTTGGCGTGTCCGCCAGGCAGTTGCCAGGAGGAAGGGCAGTAGCAACACCAGCAGTCCGGCCATTTCGTTGAAGTGGACCGTGAAGGAGCCGCCGAGATGGGGGAGGCGGTCGGTGAGGAAGCGGAGGTTGATGATCTGGCGGGCGGGCCATTCCAGGGTGAAGAGGGCGAGGGCGGCGGCGACGGCCAGCGCCCCGGCGAGTCCGGTCACCAGCCAGGTTTGGCGGCGCGGTGTTCCTACGCCTTCGCGGATGAGGTAGTAGCCGGTGACGCCCTGGATGAGGACGAATAGTTTGGGCATGCCGGCATCTGGCACAGGACTGAAACATTGCGAGATGGCGGCGAAAGCGAGGTAGAGCAGAATAAAACTGTCCAGCGGCGTCGGCGGGAAAAAGCGTCCTTGCCAGAGGCGCGCCCCCACCCGCAGCCCGACCAGCAGCAGCGCCATGCCGGCCGTGAGCCACGGAAGTTGGTCGGGAAACAGGAGCCAGGGCAGGGCTACGATCCAGATGATGGCGGAGAAGAGCCAGTAGCGGGGTGATTGGTGGCGAGTAGGGGGGGGGCGTGGGGACATCCGGTGGCTCCGTGGGCGATCAGGCGCGCTGCGTATGGGCGGCGGCCTGGCGCAAAACGGTGTCAATGCCCAAGAGGGGCGTTTGTAGCAGGGCGGTGGCGCGGCTGAGGTCCAGGCGGCAGTCGGCGGGCCAGCGGTGGCCGTCGCCTGCTCCCAGGGTGAGGGTGGCGCGGTCGGTGATGCCCCACCAGTCGAGCATTTTCAGGCCAAATTCGGCGCGGGTGAGGGGTTGAATGCCGGCAACGTGCAGCACCCCCACATACGCTCGCCACGCCAATTCCAACAACGCCTGGCACAGCGTTTCTCGCCAGATAGGATTGCGCCACTGGTTCGTGAACAGCGTCACCGGTTCCCCCTGCCGCAGCGCCCGCAGCAGCCAGTCGAAATTGTGCCCCACCTCGCGCAAATCATACACCAGCGACGTGCGTACAATCACGTAATCGTCCAGCGCGGCGACGATCTCTTCCGCCGCTGCTTTCGCTCGTCCATAGGCGTGCAGGGGGCGCGGCGGGTCTGCTTCCCGATAGGGCGCGTGTTGTCCATCGAAAACGACATCCGTGGAGAGGAAAATGAGGCGGGCGGCGCAGGCACGGGCGGCGGCGCAAACATGCTCCGTGCCCTGGAGGATGACCCGGTCCATGTCGGCGGAGGTGTCGGAGCCGGCGGCATGGATAATGACATCTGGCGACCAGCCCCGCGCCAGCGCCAGAACGGCTTCCCGGTCGCGCACATCCAGTCGGTCGCCTGCGTCTGACTGCGATGGATGGCCGGAAAAATAGGTGTAGCGCGCGTCATAATGCTGTCGAGCCAGTGAAACGAGACGCCGACCCACAAAACCGCTCCCCCCCGTGATCCACAGCCGCCTCCGTGTCGCGGCACTCATGTTTGTCCCCCCGTTCTTCCTTCTTCCGCCAGGTCGTCGTAATCATCTGCCCGGATGAGGGCGGCCCGGGCTGCCTCTTGTTCGGCTCCCTGTTTGTTGCGTCCCGTCCCCTGGCCCCAGACACTCGCTTCCAACAGAACTTCGACGGTGAATCGCTTGTTGTGGTCAGGGCCTTCGGCGCGGATGACCTGGTAATGGGGCGTGATGTTGAAGCGGGCTTGCGCCCAAATCTGGAATTCGCTCTTGGCGTCTTTATGCAGCGAATGCTTCAGGATTTGGTTGAGCATGGCGGGCACAAGCGTTTGCATGAAGGCGATCACGGCATCCAGGCCCTGATCGAGATAGAGCGCGCCGGCCAGGGCCTCGAACGCGCCGCAGAGGGTTGCGGGACGTTCGCGCCCACCATTTTCCGCTTCACCCTGGCTCAGGCGTAAAGCCCGACCCATTTCAAACTGGCTCGCGAATGTGGCTAACGTTTCCGTGCGGACGAGAGCGGCCCGCAGTTTTGTCAGGTTCCCCTCGTTCATTTCGGGGAAATGATGATAGAGGTAATCGCCTACGACGAAGTCGAGAACGGCGTCCCCGAGAAACTCCAGGCGTTCGTTGTCTTCAAGGCCATGATGTGGGTTTTCGTTTAAGTAGGAGCTATGCGTGACGGCGCGCAGGAGGAGGGAGGGGTCATGAAAACGAAGACCCAGCCGGTCTGAAAGTTCTTGGATTTCTTTCATGCGATGTGACTGTTCGGTTTTGGGTAAATGACCGGTCAGGTTTTCCTTATATCGGCGGTTGTCCTTGAAGAAACTGGCCCGGTCCGCGTGGCATGTTACTGTGAGAGATTGGCCGGCATGATGCAACACAGTGGTATGTCGGTCGTGTCAGGGTGTGTATTTTTTGATGACGAGGACGGCATTGTGTCCGCCAAAGCCGAAGGCGTTGTTCAGGCAGACGTTGACGTCGGCCGGGCGCGGGGTATTAGGCACGTAGTCGAGATCACACTCTGGGTCGGGCGTTTGGTAGTTGATGGTGGCCGGCAGAATGCGGTCACGAATCGCCAGGGTGCAGAAGATGCTTTCTATGGCGCCCGTGCCGCCCATGATGTGGCCGGTCATGGATTTGGTGGAGCTGATGGGGACGTTGTAGGCGTGGTCACCGAGGGCCGTTTTGATGGCGCTGGTTTCGGAGCGGTCGTTGAGCTGGGTGGCGGTTCCGTGGGCGCTGATGTAGCTGATGGTGGTGGGGGAGATGCCGGCATCCGCCAAAGCTTTCCGTAGTGCCCGCGCCGCGCCATCGCCCCCCTCTGCCGGCGCGGTGATGTGATGCGCGTCCGTGGTCTGGCCATAGCCCACAATTTCCGCCAGAACGGTGGCGTTGCGGGCCTGAGCATGGGCCAGCGTTTCGATGACGAGAATGCCCGCGCCTTCGCCGATCACCAGCCCATCTCGATTCAGGTCGAAGGGCTGTGGCACGTCGGTGGTGCGGGAGGTGGTTGCGCCCGCGCGTTCGAAGCCGGCGATGCAGGTGGACACCATCACGGATTCCGCCCCGCCCGTGATGGCGGCGACGAGGTTGCCGGCACGCACGGCCTGGAAGGCGTGGCCGATGGCGTCGTTACTGGCGGCGCAGGCGGTGGTGATGGTGGTGGAGGGGCCTTGAATGCCGAAGTCGATGGCGATCATGCCGGCAGCGCCATTGGGCATGATCATGGGAATGGAGAAGGGGCTGACGCGACGCGGCCCTTTTTCCAGATTGGTGTGATCATTTTCCACGAACGTGCCGATGCCGCCGATGCCCGTGCCCAGGATGATGCCTATTTGCTCCCGATTGTCGTCCGTCACGCGCAGGCCGGACTGGTTCATGGCTTCTTGCGCGGCGATGCTGGCAAACTGCTGCTGGCGGTCACGGTGACGCGCCTCCCGCCGCCCCAGATACGGCTCCGGGTCCCAATCTTTCACTTCACATAATATGCCGGTCGGGTGCTGCCCTCTTTCCACTACCGTAAAGGGGCCGACGCCGGACTTACCTTGCAAGATGGCGTCCCATGTGTCCGGGACGTTATGACCGATGGGTGTGACCATGCCCGTGCCGGTGATGACGACGCGGTGGGGGTGGTGAGTCGGTTTACTCATATTTTCTCTCCATCACCTTTCTGGAAGCTGTTATGAGCTTCCGGGAAGGTTGTTTTGCCTTTTTCCGTGGATGCGCTGCCGAAATGTCCCTTGTCGCACCAGCGGGTCTCGTATTTTCCCGGGTGTGGCGAAGGGCGGTGTCGAGGTTAATGCCGGCAGCATCGGCTAACATGCACATACTATAGACGACATCCCCCATTCGCCCGCCAGGCGCTCGCGCGCCATAATCACTTTGCAGTAGTAGCTCTTTGGCGACCTCGCCTATCTCGCATACCAAATCTAATAAGTAAACACCGGCGGTATGGCTTAAGTTGTGTTTCTGGGCAAATTCAGTGGAACGTTCTTGCCAATTCATAACCAATAGTTAGTCGCTGTCCGCAATTAAATCAGCGGAAATGAGCGGACATTGGCTATCCATGATAGCGGCTATTATGGATAGCTTGGCAGTAACCGTCCGTAAAAAGGGTGAAGTTGTTTTCGGGCGGTTACTGAGGGTTCGCTCGGAATCAACTTGGGACTTTCCCATGCAGAAGAACCCTTCAAGCACATCCGTCCATGCCCGCGCGAAGCCTTTTTTAACGGATGCGCCCCTGAGGGTTCGCTCGGAATCAACTTGAGACTTTCCCATACAGAAGAACCCTTCAAGCGCATCCGGCCATGCCCGCGCGAAGCCTTTATTAACGGATGCGCCCTGAGCGGGAAACAGTCAACATCGTTTTGCGTCCTGCTTCTTACGCCTCCGCCTGGGGGCGATAATGCCCCTCGACCCAGGCGCTGCCGTCCGGGCCAACTTCCTTCTTCCACACGGGCACGATCTCCTTGAGGCGGTCGATGCCGTAGCGGGCGGCGTCGAACACGCCCTGGTCGCGGTGGGCGGCGGCGCAGGCCACCAGCGTGGTCATGTCGCCCACGTCCAGGCGGCCAATGCGCTGCACGATGGCAATGCCTTTTACGGTGGGCCAGCGGGACCAGATTTCGCGGGCGATCTGGGCCATTTTCACGGTCGCCATTTCTGCGTAGGCTTCGTACTCCAGGTAGCGGGTGGATGCCGGCATTCCGGAGCGTTGCGTCTGGCCACGTACAGAGCCGGTGAAGGTGACAACCGCGCCCACATCCGGCTGCGCCAGTTGGGCGTGGATGGCATTCAGGTCGGGCAGGTCGGTGGTGAGGGCAAAGTAGGTGGGATGGGGGAAGTCATCACCGCCGCTGACGGGGGGGAAGAGGGCAACCTCGTCTCCGGGTTGGATAGGGGTGTCGGGGCCGGCATAAACCCGATTCACGGCAACCAGGCTGATGGGAAGCGAAGGGGCCAGCGCCGGATGTTGCCGTGCCATGCCGGACAGCAGATCAGCCACGGTCGCCGGCTGCGTCAATTCGACGGATACTTGTCCGCTGCCGGCATTATCTTTCAACGTCGCAAATAAACGCACAGTGATGATCATAGTGGGTCGTGGTGAGTGGGTAGTGGATAGTTGGCAGTCGAGAGTTGGCGTGGGTGGTTTACTCGCCCCTCGCCTCCCGCCACTCACCACTCTTCCCACCTGCTTTGTAAGCCAGGTGAACATCGGTGATGGTCATGCCGCGGTCTACGGCTTTGGCCATGTCGTAGATGGTGAGGGCGGCAACGGAGACGGCGGTGAGGGCTTCCATTTCCACGCCTGTTTTGCCACGCACGCGGGCGATGGCTTCGATCTCCACGCGGTTGGCGGCGGGGTTGGGCGTGCAGATGACTTCGACGTGGGTGAGCGGGAGGGGATGGCAGAGGGGGATGAGTTCGCTGGTGCGTTTGGCGGCCATAATGCCGGCAATTTGCGCCACCGCCAGCACCTCACCCTTCTTCATTTGCCCGGCCATGATCAATCGCAGCGTCTCCGCCGCCATCGTCACCGCGCCACGCGCCACCGCCACGCGCTCCGTGTCCGGCTTCGCGCCCACATCCACCATGCGCGCCTGTCCCTGTTCGTCAATGTGTGACAATTTGTTGCTCATATCGTGGTATTATAGCGCAAAATAGCGAGGTATGAGGTATGAGGTATGAGGTATGAGGGGTTAGGTGTGAGAGGTGAGAGGCGGGGTGTGCGTCGTTTTTTTCATACCTCATACCTCATACTTCCTACCTTCCTCCTGCTGGCGTGGCTTTATGGCGACGTGATCCGGCTGCCGTTTTATTTTGACGACTTGAACCAGGTTCCTTATGCCGGCACGCACACCCTCGCGCAAATCTGGACCGCCGACGCCGGCTCCGCCTACTATCGCCCCCTGGGCAGCGCCATCTGGCACATCGCCTACCGCTGGTGGGGCGCGGGCAGCGCCGCCTGGCTGCACGCCCTCAACGGACTGCTGCACGGGATCAATGGCTTGCTGCTGGCCTGGTTAGGGGAGATGCTGGCCACGGGCCGGCCGCGTCCGCGGCTCAGCTGGCGCGGCGCGCTGGCCGCCCTCCTTTTCTGGCTCTATCCATTCAGCTATCAGGCCGTGCCCTGGATTGGCGCGTTGTTTCATCTACTGGTGACGACGCTCGTCCTCGCCAGCCTCCTCTGCTATTGCCTGGCGCGCCTTACCGGGCGGCGCGCCTGGACCCTCGTGGGGTTGGCGTGCGCGCTGCTGGCCCCTTTCACGCATGAGAATGGCCTGCTCATTCCCCTCCTGGTGGGGCTTGTGGTCTGGACGCAGCGCCAACCGGCGCGGCGGGTCGTGCGCGATGGCTTGCTCTGGAGCGCGCCCGCCGTGGTCTGGCTCCTGGTTCGCCTGTTCTTCGTCAGCGCCGGCCCTGCCCTCCTGCGCCTGAATAATGCGGAGACGTTGTTCCAAAATGCCGCTTACTTCGCCCAGGGCGTTGGTTATCCGCTGACGGCCGTGGGCGGCTGGTTGCGGGATCGGTTTGGCCTCAACGATTTGCTGCTGGCGCTGGTGCTGACGGCGCTGGCGTTGGCGCTGGCGGCGGCGGCGCAGCGCCGCGGGGGGCGGGCGGTTCTCTGGTCGTGGGGATGGGCGGCGGTGGCGGTGATGCCGGCACTTCCCTTCCTCAGCTTCAATTATGTGATCAGTGGTCCGCGCTTGTTGATGTTGGCGAGTGCCGGCATTTGCTGGCTCTGGGCCGACGTTTTCGTCCGCCTTGCCGGAACCTGGACCACCTCCCGACTGCGTTGGAGCGCGACAGCCGTCCTCTGCCTGCTGCTTTTGGGGCAAAACGCCCTCTTTGTGCGCCAGCGCGTGCGCCAGCACGACTTGCTGGGCAGCGCCGTGCGCCAGGCGGTGCGGCAGGTGCAAGCCGCCAACGCCGCCGGCCACTCCGCCTACGTGCTGAATATGCCCAGTTGGATGGCCGCCCGCCGCACCGTTTATCCCCTGGGGCACGAGGGCATCACCTTTCTCCCCGATTACATCCCGTCGGCGGATCTGCTGCGGGCGCAGGTGGACGAGCCGCTGCAAGTGGAACTGCTCACCTATGCCGACCTGAAGCCGGAAATGCCGTATTACTACGAGGCGGCGGGTGGTGGGTTGGATTGGCCGCGCCTGAATGCGGAAGGGGGCGCGTTCTTTCTCACCACGTTCGCGCCCACGGCGATGACGGTGCGGGAAGTGGGCGTCATCGGGGCCGCCGCCGCGCCCGATGACGCGCCCGATGACGCGCCCGATGACGCGCCCGATGACGCGCCCGATGACGCGCCCGATGACGCGCCCGATGACGCGCCCGCGGCTGTTTTTACCGGTCCGGCAGGGGGGACCGTCCATCTTGCGGGGACGGCGGTCTGGGATGGCGCGGCGGTGACGGTGACGTTGTCCTGGCGCGCGGCCGGCGCGGTGACGGCGGCAGCGTCGATTTTTGTCCATGCGGTGGACGCGAGCGGGCAGTTGGTGGGACAGGGGGATGGTTGGGCGATTGCCGGCATTTATCCCCCCACACTCTGGCCGCCCGAAACCATCATCACCGACGTGCGCTACATCCCCCTTGTCGATCCCCCCGCCGCCATCCGCGTCGGCCTCTACAATCCCGTCGGCGGTGCGCGTTGGCCTGCCCACACCCCCGCCGGCCAACCCTGGCCCGATGACGCCCTGCTCATCCCCGTGGGCCAAAAACCCGGTTTCTGAGAAGAAATCGGGTCTTCGATGAACAGCCGGGTTTTTAGAAATGAAGAAATACGACGCTATCTACCTTTCCCCCCATCTGGACGACGCCGCGCTCTCTTGTGGTGGACAAATCGCGGCGCAGACTCGTGCCGGCAAATCCGTCCTCATCGTCACCATCACCGCCGCCGATCCCCCGCCTGGCCCCCTCTCCGACTTTGCCCAACTGCTGCACCAGCGTTGGGAAACCGCCGCCAATGCCGTCGCCATCCGCCGCGCCGAGGACGTGGTCGCCGCCGCTGCCCTGGGCGCGGATTACGCCCATTGGGAATTTTATGACTGCATCTATCGCCGCGCCGAGGACGGCCAGCCCCTCTATCCCACCTGGAATGACGTGATCGCGCCGCAATTTGCCGCCGCCGACCACCCCCTCGTCGCCACCCTTGCCGCCCGGATGTCGCAATTGCCTGCCGCGGCGCTCATCTACGCCCCGTTGGCCGTTGGTAGGCACGCCGACCACCAGATCACCCGCGCCGCCGCCGAAATGTGGGCCGGCTCCCGCCTGCGCTACTACGAAGATTACCCCTACGTGGCCGCGCCCGGCGCGCTGGCCGCCGTCATTGGCGAGGCGCCGGGCTGGCAACCCACCGTCATCCCCCTCACGCCCGCCGACCTGGACGCCAAATACGAATCCATCTGGGCCTACACGTCCCAGATCAGCACGTTCTTTCAGGACCGGGCCGAGCTGGAAGAAAAAGTAGGCGGCTACGCCCGGCAGGTGGGCGGCGAGCGGTGGTGGCGAAAAACCGGATAGTCAGGTTGAGACCCTTCCGTAGAAAATTGGTCCAATCTGGCTTAGCCGTTACGTCGCTAGACTGGAATCAAGGTAGCGACACCATTTGCAGCAGCACGGTATCGTTCCCGTCGGGTAGTTGTAGGCGCGCGCCGCTGTCCGGGTCGTAGAGGCCGGTGATGAGCGTGTAGGAGCCGGGGGGCAGGTCGGGCGGCAGCGGCAGCAGGTGGTCGTCCAGGACCACTTCGCCCGGCAGCCAGCCGGTCGTGGGGCGGCCCCAACTCGCCGGCTCCCCATCCGATTGCGCCACAATCCCCCCCGCCGCGTCCCGCAAATGCACAAAAACGCGGTAACTGACGGACGTCTCCGCCAGGCTACGCCATGCCAGCCGCACGCGCAGCCCATCCGCTGCCTGGACCACATCCGCGCCTAGCAGTTCGGCTACCTCTCCCAGCGGGGCGTTGGTCTGGATGGACAGCGGCGGCAGCGTGTACGACCGCTCCGGCGCGGTGATCGTCACCGTGCCCACGCTGACGGGCGGCTGTCCACCCCATTGCGCCTGCCAGGCGTAGTCGCCGCCGACAAGGGTTGCCGGAAAACGCAGCACCGTCTCACTACGCAGGCGGTCGCCATCGCGCCACTGCGACGGTTCGTACAGCGGCACGACGGGGCGGGTTAAGGTCCAGGCGGTGGCTCCGTCGGCGGCCACGAGGCTGAGGGTGAAGGCGTTGTCCGCCGCGCGGGCTACCTGCCACAGGAGCGCCACGCGCGCGGGGTCGCCGGGGCGGGCGGCGGTGCGATCCAGGCGGCTGCCCAACAAGGTCAGACCCGCTGCCGCGGGCGGCGGCGTCAAGGGTTGTAGGCCCGGTTCCGGGGGGCGGCTGCCATTGGCCGGGCGCAGCACGCGCACCGTGGCCATCGTGTGCGCGGCCACCGTTTGCCCCGTGTCGCGCCGCACCAACCCCATTTGCACCTGGTAGAGGCCGGGCGGCGCGCCGTCGAGCAGGTGCAGCTCGAATGGCTCCAGGCGGTAGCCATTCAGCGGCCAGGGATCGGGACCGATAAAGCGCCAGTCGCGCGGGCGGCCGGTATCGGGCGTTTCCCAGGGGATGCCGTTTTCGTCAACGATGTGGACGCCGAAATCGTAGGGGAGGCCGATGGGTCGCTGCGCCTGCCAGTAGGTTTCCAGGTGGATCGTCTGCGCGGCATCCGGCAGCGAGGGGGAGAGAGTTACGCCCAGCAGGCGTACCTCGCCGGCAAAATCCAACGGGAGCATGTCGGGCACGCCCCACATGCCCGTGGGCGTCAGGCGGGACATGCGCAGCGGTGTGTCCACGTGGCCGACGAGCAGCCAGGCAGCCAGGGCGACGACACCAAGCGCCGGTGCCGATAGTGCGGATGATGGGGGCGTGGCTGGTGTGGCTGTGGCCGATGGCCGGGGCAGGCGGGGAAGGGCGAGGAAAAAGAGCGCGGGGAAGATGATCAACAGCGTTAGCCAGGAGATGAGGCTGCCCGCCTGGCGTGTGGGGGTTGTATCCCAGTAGAGGCGCAGTGTGTGTGTGCCGGCAGGAGCGTCTACCTGGATGAGGCCGTGCGGCTGGCCGGCGCGCAGGGGCCAGGGCTGACCGTCCAGCGTTGCCTGCCAGCCGGGGAAGTAGAACTGGCGATAGGTGAAGGTGGCGGGTTGCGCCGGCATGATCGTGTAGGTGGCGTCCAGGGGGTTTTGGGGGGCGCACTGTTGGGCTGTCTGGGCGCATTCGACCAGTCGATCCAGATAGTCCCCGCGCGCGAGGGCGCCCCGCGATGCGGTGGTGTCGGGCATTTCGGCGACGGTGCGCGGCAGGAATTCGCCCAGGGTGGTTGTGCCGATGAAGGAGGGGGGGGCTTCAAAGGCGGCCAGGTCGGCGAGGGTGGGGTTTTGGGGGAAGGGTTCCTGGGGCAAGAAGAGCCAGGGGGTGGCGGCGAGGATGATGAGGGCGGTGAGGGCGGCGGCGATGGTGGTTCCCTGACGCGCGGTGGACAGATGGGCTGTGCCGGCATTGACCAACCCCAACGCCAGCCAGGAAACGACGCCCAACAGTCGCCACGGGTACAGCGTCTGCCCCAGCAGCGGCACGGTGTTCCAGACAAAGGCGGAGGCGGGCGTGATCAGCCAGACGGCGACGAGTAGGAGGATGGCCCAGCCTGTCGCCAGCCATTGTTGCGTTTGATTGAGCCAGCGCCAACGCCAGCAGAGGCCCATGGCGGCCAGGAGCAGCGCCAACAGCGGCAGCGGGCGCACCACGGGGGGATTGAGCAGCGCGGGATCGACGGGCAGCATGGGCGCGGCGAACAACTCGCGCAGAGAGAGAAAGTTTTGCGCGATGCCGTATCCCTGGCTGATGCTCAGGTCCGCTTTCGTCGCGCCGATCTCCGCCAGCGTGGGCAGCCAGAAGAAGGCGGTGAGGCCGACGCCGAGGGCCAGCCCCAGCGCCGGACCGATGAGGGCGCGCCAGCCGTCCCGCCACGCCAGCCAGAGGAGCCACAACCCCAGGATGAGGAGGCTCTGGTAGGTGGCGGGGTAGTGGCTGAGGAAGATGGCGGCGAAGAGGAAGGGGAGGGCGGCGGTCCAGCGGCGGCTGCCGTGGGCGGCGTGCCAGAGGGCGAGGGTAAGGAAGGGGAGGAAGACGAGCGCCTGTGTTTCCGGCAGGCTGCCGCGTACGCCAACGTCGTAGAGGAAGTAGGGGCTGTAGACGTAGGTGAGTGCACCCAACCAGCCGCCGATGTGGTTGAAGAGGGTGCGGCCAAACCAGTAGGCGCCGATGGCGGCCAGCCAGTAGTGTAAGAAGACGACGACGCGGTAGGCGGCGGTGAGGGGCAGCCCTGTTTTGGCGATGAGGGCGACGCTCATGTGGGAGAGGGCGGGGAAGAAGTTGAAGACGGGGTAGCCGTAGCCGTGGACGAGGTCGGGGGACCAGCGGGGCCAGAGGTGGGGCCATTCCCAGACGCGCAGGAGGGCGAGGATGCGGTAGAGATGGGGGGCAAGGTCGTTGGTGCGGGGGATGGTGGCGGTGGCGAGGAAGGGGGAAAATGCCGGCACAACCGCCACCCCCAATCCGACCAACACAAGCAGCAACCTGATGAAGCGACGCCGACGCGACGTGGGTAAAGCAGATACAATGCGCATGTGGGTTGCGAGTGTATCTGCTTCCCCCGGCAGAAGTCAAGCAGCCGCGACAAAAAACGTCATCACAAAAAAGCCCGCCATTTCCGGCGGGCTTCTTATGAGGTTGGTTCTTAATGGGTGACCGAAGCGAATCTAACCTACGGCCATTTCGTCCAGCGGAGCCGTGATGGGCGTGACGACCTGGGAGTCAATCAGCTTAAACACCAGTTGATCCGCTTCCACGTCGATTAAAACGGTGTCGCCCTGCTTGAATTCCCCTTTGAGCATGCGTACGGAGAGGGGGCTTTCGACGTATCGCTGCAAGGCGCGCTTCAGCGGACGGGCGCCGAAATCTTTGTCGTATCCTTCGTGACCAAGCCAGACGCGGGCGGCGTCGCTGAGTTGAACTTGCAGGCCGTATTCGCTCAGGCGCTGGCGAATCTCTTTCAGTTGCAGGTCTACGATGCGGACGACATCCGCTTCGGAGAGGGGTTCGAAGATGATGATTTCGTCGATGCGGTTGATGAATTCGGGGCGGAAGGTGCGGCGCAGGGCGTCTTCGATGCGTTCTTGATTGGCGCGTTCTTCGGGGTCGCGCATGCCGGCAAAACCCAAAGCCCCCGACCGCTTCACAAAAGATGTGCCTACATTGCTCGTCATCACCACCACACAGTTGCGGAAATTCACCACCCGGCCCTGACCATCCGTCAGACGACCATCATCCAGCAATTGCAGCAGCGCATTCCACACATCCGGGTGCGCCTTCTCAATCTCGTCAAACAGCACCACACTGTATGGACGCCGCCGCACCTGCTCCGTCAACTGCCCCCCCTGTTCATAACCTACGTAGCCGGGGGGCGCGCCAAACAGACGGCTTACCGTGTGCTGCTCGCGGAACTCACTCATATCCACGCGGATGAGGGCCTCTTCGTCACCAAAAAGGAACTCTGCCAGCGCCTTCGCCAATTCCGTTTTGCCCACGCCCGAACTACCCAGAAAGATAAAAGACCCAATGGGGCGGCGCGGGTCGCTGAGGCCAGATCGGCTGCGACGGATGGCATCCGAGAGGACTTCCACGGCGCGATTCTGACCGATAATGCGCTCGTGCAGCCGTTCCTCCATATGCAGCAGTTTTTCCGCTTCCGTTTCGATAACCTGGTTAACGGGGATGCCCGTCCAGGAGGCGACTACCTCGGCAATGTCTTCCGCTTCTACATACTCATCCAGCTTGTTTTCCGCCTGCCAGCCGGTGCGCTCCTGATCGAATTCCGCCTCAAGTTGCAAGCGCTCCGCCCGCTTCAAGGCCGCGCGTTCATAATCCCGCGTCGTGTGCGCCTCTTCCTCTTCCATAATCAACGTGTCCAACTGCCTCTTCAGATCTTTCAGAGGTATGGGCAGCGTATGCAAAGCGACGCGCAGCTTCGCCGCCGACTCGTCCATCAGGTCAATCGCTTTGTCGGGGAGCTTGCGGTCCGTGACGTACCGATCCGACAGGCGGGCAGCGGCCACCAGCGCGTCATCGGAGTAGCGCACTTGATGGTGTGCTTCATACCGGTCGCGCAGTCCACGCAGCATCTCTATGGTGTCTTCCACGGAAGGTTCTTCCACGAAGATGGGGGCAAAACGGCGTTCCAGGGCGCTGTCTCGCTCAATGTATTGGCGGTATTCGTCCAACGTGGTAGCCCCAACGCATTGCAGTTCGCCACGTGACAAGGCGGGCTTCATCATATTGCTGGCGTCCATGGCCCCGCTGGCCGCGCCCGCGCCGACAACGGTGTGCAGTTCGTCAATGAACAGGATGATCTCGCCCTGGGCTTGCTGAATCTCTTCCATGGCGGCCTTCAAGCGTTCCTCGAATTCACCGCGGAAGCGGCTGCCGGCAATCATTGCCCCCAGGTCTAACGATACTACCTGTTTGTTGAGAAGATTCTCCGGCACATCGCTGTCGTTAATCTTCTGTGCCAGGCCTTCGACAATGGCCGTCTTGCCCACGCCTGCCTCGCCAATCAGCACAGGATTGTTCTTTGTGCGTCGGCTGAGGACCTGGATGACGCGCAAAATTTCGTCGTTGCGGCCAATAACGGGATCGAGTTTCCCTTCACGGGCGAACTTCGTCAGATTACGGCTAAACTTTTCCAGCGTTTTGTAGCGCCCTTCCGCCTGGCGGTCGGTGACCCGTTTGCCGCCGCGTAGGTCCTGCAAAGCCGTCATTACGCGCTCGCGCGTCACGTTGAACTCTTGCAAGATGCGGGCGGCGGGCGTGTTTCGTTCGCTGAGAATCGCCAGGAAAATGTGTTCGGTGGAAATGAATTCGTCTTTCAGACGAGTGGCTTCACCCTGCGCCAGTTCCAATACCGTGCGCAGACGGGGTGTGTAAAAGATTTGCCCCACTGCGCCACTGTAAACGGCGGCGCGCGGGGTGGTGCGCAGTTCTTCGTCGATGCGCGTACGCATGGCGTTGATCTCAACGCTCATTAGCTCCAGCATTTGTGGAACCGTGCCGCCTTCTTGTTCCAACAGCGCCATGAGGAAATGTTCTGTGTCCACCTGTGTCTGGCGATACCGCTGTACTATTTCCACGGAATGGGCTGCCGCATCCTGGGCACGTTCGGTAAATCTGTCATATCGCATTACGTAAGACCTCGTTATGATGATACTGTTCCCTCGGTGGCCGATTGGGGACCGGGGGCGCTGCCGCGTCACGATTTGCCGCCAGACGGCAACGGATGAGGAAGCCACTTGGTAGGCAATAGTTGTATGCTATCTCAGGAGAATTGGAATCGCGTAAGAAAGGGTGATAATGGCATGTTGGCTTCACGATCCACTCATGCGGGCCGCGGGCGGGCTGCACCGCACGGTTGGGGGGGTGTTTACAGGATGTGGATGCCTTCGTCGTCATAGCCATCTCCCCAGGCGAGTACTTTGTGGGGGGTGATTTCTACTAATCGCCAATCGTCGCTGTCATCGGACCGGAAATCCCATTCGTATTTATGCAGAAAATGCTCTGATACTTTTTCCGTGGTGTGACGGTTGGCGGCGTGGGCTTCGCCTTCGATGAGGACTACGTTGTAGGGGTCGGCGAGAGAGAGGGTGACGTTCTGGTTATAGCGCAGGTTGGTATATTTCTGGCTGAAGCTGCTGGTGGCCAGGTAGATTTTTTCGTCGTACCAAACGAACCATACGGGGGCCAGATGGGGGCGGCCATCGCGGCGCACCGTTGCCAGCCAGATGGTGGCTTCACGCCCGAGGCGCGCTTCAATGGCGCGCCAGCGGTCGAGGTTGCGTCGGGTGGGAGGTGATGGCATGAGACGGTTTCTCGCGGCGGCTTCGTGAATTGATGCATTCTAGACCGGTTGCTCTGTTTCCTGTTTGTGCGGCAAATGAGCGGGGTCCAGCCCAAAAAGGTCTTGTTGATGGAGATTATACTCAGGAGTGTCGAACAAATAAAATACGGATTGGCTCGCCTGGCGGTACGAATGGCCTTGTTGGATTAACTTGTGTTGAGGCGACCGCTTTTTGTCCAAAAGAGTGGGGCGGTGGGCAGCGCCGTCCCCAGTAGTTTTTGCGACAGTGCGGCAAAGGTGGGAGCGTCTCCGGTGGTGTATGCCTGGATGCGCCCGGGCATGGAGCTGTTTTGTGGCGTGCGCTGGCTTTGCAGGACGCGCATGACCTGGCGCACAACCGCGGGGGCGGGGTCAATGAGGGTGACGTTGGGGCCGGCCAGTGTTTGCAGTAGCGGGGAGACGAAGGGGTAATGGGTGCAGCCGAGGATGAGGGTATCGACGCCGGCGGCGAGCATGGGGGAGAGAATGGTTTGCAGCAGGGTTGCTGCTGCCTGGGTTTCTCCCTGTCCTGCTTCGATCAGTTCGACCAATCCGTGGCAGGGATTTTCATAGAGTTGTACGCCCTGGGCGTAGCGATGCATGAGGCTGGCGTAGCGCTGGCTTTCGAACGTGCCGGCAGTAGCCAGTACCCCTACTTTGCCGCTTTTTGTCATGGCGGCGCCGGGTTTGACGGCGGGTTCCATGCCGACGAAGGGGACGCGAGGGAATGTCTGGCGCAGGGTGGTGAGGGCGGCGGCGGAGGCGGTGTTGCAGGCGACGATGATGAGTTTGGCGTTCAGGTCGAGGAGGAATTGGGAAATGCCGGCACTAAATGCCTGAATCTCCGCCGCGTCCCGCCGACCATAGGGAACGTGAGCCTGGTCCGCCACATAGACAAGATTCTCTTGTGGCAGCAGTGCCCGCACATGCCGCAGCACTGACAGCCCTCCCACGCCTGAATCAAGAATGCCGATAGGATTCATTACCCGCTACTCATGACGGGGGTGTGTGCCCGCCCTGCGCCATTCCCATTGGTGAGGGCAGACGCGCTACCTGCTGCCGCGTTCACCAGCCCGGCAAACAGGGTCAGCATGGCCGGATCGTCCGCGATCAGGTTTTCGGGGTGCCACTGGACGCCCACGGCATAAGGATGACCGGGCACTTCGACGCCTTCGATCAGGCCATCCGGGGCCAGGGCTACCGCGTGTAGCTCCGCGGCCAGACGGTTGATGCCCTGATGGTGCAGGCTGTTGACGCGCGTTTGGGCGCGACCGATCTGGCGGTGGAGAAGGGAATCAGGGTGCAAATCGACGCTGTGCGCCAGGAAGTTGCGCGGCTGGATGCGATTGTAGTCGTGGGTGATGGCCTGGGGCATCATCATCTTCACGTCTTCCCACAGAGTCCCGCCTAGAGCGACGTTCAGGACCTGCGTGCCACGGCAAATGGTCAGCAGAGGCTTGCGCTGCGTGACGGCCTGGCGAGCCATGTATAGTTCAACCCGATCACGATCCTCATCAAATCCATACATTGTTTCCAGCATATGGCCGCCATAATATTGGGGTTCAATATCGCCGCCTCCGGGCAACAGCAGGCCGTCTATGCGGTTCAGGATGGCGGACAGGTCGCGTTCCGTGAGGCCCAATGGAATCATGACGGGCAGTCCGCCAACAGCCGTAATGGCGTCAATGTACGAGGGCATGAGGCCGAAGAGGTCAATTGGCGGCGACTGCTCCGATGTTTTGCGATAAGTGGTGCAGCCAATTAACGGTTTGATGCTCATACTGTTTTCCTCCGCGAAGATGATGGTGTGGGATGTGGTGAATGCCGGCAAAATGCCGGCATAGTGACAAGAAGTAGACGACATATACCGCGGCACGCCGTCCGACTGAGCTTACGCCGCGGCCCACAGCATGGACGGAAAAAGCCATGGATTTCGCGCATGACGCAGACTCTCATTTCATCCGTGTTTTTGCGCGTTCATCAGCGTCCTGTTTTCAAAGGAGCCATGACATGTGGTCCCGGTCATGTTGTCTGACTATCCACGATTATGCCCAAAAAGCAAAAAGGGTGAAAGCATTCACTTTCACCCTGAAGGATTTATCTGTTTCCAGGCACCGCCTGGGACCTGATCAACGCAGCCGTTTTTCGCGCAGACGGGCCGACTTGCCTGTTCGCTCACGCAAGAAATAAAGCTGGGCGCGCCGTACATGGGCGCTGCGATGAACCTCAATTTTCTCAATCAGTGGGGAGCGCAACAAGAAAGAACGATCAACGCCAATGCCATTGCTGGCTATACGGCGCACGGTGAAATTGGCGTTGTTGCCGGTATTGCGCAGGCGAATGATTGTGCCGCGCACAAGCTGGATACGTTCCCGTTTCCCTTCAACAATACGCAGATGGACGGTGACGTTGTCGCCGGGACGAATCTGCGGAATGCGTTCATTATCATCAATGTCAAAAGCGCGTAGTTGTAAATCAGACATGAGCTTAGCCTTTCAGGTCAGGTTGACTGTGCAAAAAAATAGTCCACCCAGAGGCAGGACTATTGAGGACAAATGATAGCACGCCGCCGCTGAACTGGCAAGCGTTTTGCGATAATTGGGTGCGCGGGGAAATTGTCGATGAGATAATAGGTGGCGAAGAGGGAAGGGTAACACCACAAATTAGCGTGGAGTGATTCGTGTCTGACAGCAAAGCAAAAAAGCAGTTCGCGCACCGACCAAACCTCCTCCGTCAAACCAGCCGCCATGGCTGGCGTTCCGTCCAAAGTAGCATGAACACGACAGAAATTGTACACACAACACCGCTTTCGCCCAACTGCCAAAGCCATCGGTCACCTTAGCAGGCGGGGTCGGCGCAGGTGCGGATGTGCCAGGTGTAGGCGTCGCCTATTCCATTTATTCAGCGGTCAGTTTCCATCCCCATTGTCTTAACCAGTTCTTTTGTGAATTCGTTAGAGGAGTTTGAGGCATGTGCTTCCATGTACCATCCGAGTTGAGCGCTCCGCCGTTAATGTGGACATGATCTTGTTCTTATGGCCCTAATCCAGGAGCAGCCCGTTCGATTCCCCTGGGAGCTTGTCCGCGGTTTACTTACTGGCGCATCTGATTACATGAGTTATGTACCAAGAACTGTTGTTCACCGACAAAATACGTGTGAGCAGTGGCAACAGTGAGATGTACATCGTTTGTCTGTGGGCTACGAAAGCAATGGCCCCCACGGTGCCCAGTTTCCAGGTTGCAGAACCCACCTGGTCGCCTGGTTTTGCGTCGGGTCGGATGGGTCGGGATAGGCGGTTTGCGTGATGGTCAACACCTGCGCGCCGGGGGCGTAGTCGTAGGCGGAAGCCCATTTGCGCCTGGTTGACAGTGCTCCCATCTCCATTTGTGCCTGCATGTGTGGCAGTCGTTGTCGCTCTATTCCGCTTGATGAGCGTGATGCATGGTTTGGTGTCTGCGCGAGCAAGAAAAGCAAGTTCTTTGGCCCGCGTTGCCATGTGACGACCACACTGGACCAGATGATTGATAGTTGGTTACTCGCGCCAGGGTCTTTCGATGACCGTAAACCCATGGCCGCCCTGTTGGAAGGTCGTCAAGGTCTAGGCGTGATCGGCGACAAGGGCTATGTTTCCCAAGACGTGGCTGACCGATTATTATGGGAAGACGCTGAGTACCTGCTATTAGTGCTCAAACGCGATAATCAAAAGGAGCAATGGCCTCCAGGCATCCAGAAGATACTGGGCTATCTACGCCATCGCGTGGAGACAGTTTTCAGTGTGCTGACAACTGTATTCTGTTTGGGGCGTCCCCAATTACGCTCGTTATCGGGGTCGATTAACCGCGTCACGACCAAGATTCTGGCTCATACCATGAGTTTTTTCCTGGCCGAGATTCTCACCTCGGAGCTTAGCAATTAGCGTAGTACCTTAACTGAGTACCAGATTTAGCGCGATCAGCAGGGCGAACATGGCCAGCGCCAGGAAGAAAATCCAGCGCAGGTCATGAATCACGTAGGCGTATTCTTGTCTTAGCTCTTCCACCGTCATCGTCTGACGCACGACTGTGTTGCGCCGCACACTGGCGCGGCGATTGACCGCCGTTGCCGGAGCCGCGGTCGAACGTGGGGGCGTAGACGCCGCCGTCGAGAGGGGGGATTGGGTTTCTGTTGCCACAGGCGGCGTGGCGCTGCGCACGCGGCGCACTTTCTTGTTACTCATAATGATATTGACCTCTTTTGCGTCTGGGATGATGCCTATCAGGCAACAAAAGTACAAGAACGCAGTATACTGCTTACGAGCAAATTCAACCAGTGTCGCCGACCGGCCCAGCCAGGTCGGCGTAAACGACAATGCGCTTGTCGTTGACCAAGTAGGGATAACAGGAAATGAGCGTGACACTGGGGTATGTCGTCGCGGCCATGACCGACACGTCTGTGGGAAGGACAACGTCAATCTGGCGCACGATGTAGCGATAAGACTGCCGTTCGGTGGAGATGATGATTTCGTCTCCTCGTTTGAGCTTGTCCAGATGGCGGAAAATTTCGCCATAGATGTCATTGTGCGCCGATAGCACCAGATTGCCTGTTTGCCCGGGTTGTGTCGAACCAATGTGTTGCCCGACCCCTTTCTTCAATTGCTCCCAGTCGTCCCCCTGGACAATGGGCTTGTCGATGTTTAAGGTGGGAATCTGGATACGGCGGGCTTGTTCTGGCCCAGGGGTGGGAATCGGCGGTGGGACGTAAGCATTGATGATGGGCAGTAGATGGTCGGGAATCGTGCCGGCCTCTCCCTGTTCGGGAGGTCGGCCTTCGATGGGGGGCTTGTGACCGCCGGGTAGAATAGCGACGCCAATGATAGGGGTAGGCGTGGCAGTGGGGAGGGCGAGTTCCTGGCTTTGTTGGTTTTGCAGTTGCGCCAGTTCCTGGTTTAGCTCCTGGCGTGTGTCCAGGAAGTTGAACACGAGGAAGAGGAAGGCGAAAAACGCGCCAATTTCCACCAGTACCAACGTTTTGTCGAAGACCCAGCGCAAGTTGAGGCGGCGTGCGGCGTTGGCAGGGGGGGAGGCGGGGAGGGGGGCGTCGTGATTGAGGGTGTAGCGACGCAGCGCGCCGGTGGCGTTGGGGAGAGGGGGGAGCAGAGGAGGCGGATCGGGATTGGGGGGAGGATGACCGGCGATTTCTACGATTCTGCCGGCATTCTTCAACCGCCGCAGCCGCTGCCGCCGTTGTGTATATTTCTTGCGATAGAGCGCCTCTTCCAGTTCGGATAGACTCAACTCATCGACCTTGCGCCGGTCACCCATGAACGCTCATACTCCTGGAACGTAACTTCTAAGCCGGATTGGACCAATTTTCTCCGGTGAAAATGGCCATCGAGCGCGTGAAATTGGTCCAATCTCCAGAGAACGTTCGTAGTTACCCTGGAAAGCTATTTCAGATTGGCTCATTCCCCGAGAATGAACCAATCTTGGGGGTGTTCTGATACGATGGATCCGGTGTGCCGACGGCGAACACTTCCCTTTCAAAAAACCAGCGGAAAGGCGGCACGTCAAAAGCAAGCCGACGCAGCCCCGCCATCAAAAAATTCTCCTGCCGATTTTGCGGCGGCGAGTCCAGCCAGACACGCGCGCGAAACCCCGCCGCCGTCAGTGCCTGTCGCATACTGCGTATATCTTGTTCGTTAACGTGCACATCCTGATTCACGGGCGTGATCGCTCGCGGATCTTTGGGGTAATTGTGTCCCTGCCCCATTAAGGTGCGTACGGCGCGCACCACGGGATAAGCATATTGGTCATACCACCGGTTAGGCGCGGTGTGGATGATGAAGCGACCTTCTGGTTTCAGCACGCGCCGCACTTCCAACATGGCCGCGTGAAGTTCCCACGGATAGAGATGCTCCACGACGTCGAACATCAACACGCGGTCGAAATAAGCATCGGGAAAGGGGAGTTTCTTGGCATCGGCGCGGCAGACGCTGCTGCGCAAATGAGGCTTGCCCGCGCGCATCAACGACGTTTTCTCATCCAGGATCGCTTGCAGCGTCATGCGCGCCGCCACTTCTGCGTAATCCATTCCGTGCGCTTCTACCCCCATGCGCATACAATGGCGGACAATCTCGCCGCGCCCGCACCCCACATCCAGCAGCTTCATCCCTGGAGTCACTTCCGCTACGGCAAATGCCTCGTCCAGGCGGCGTGAAAGATGCTTCCCCTCCGATTCCAGAAAAACATCGTATCCCTCGCAGGCGGTGAGGAAATACTCTTCCGTGTAGAGTGTGGATGGGAGGGATTTCAGTTGCTGATCGTCTTGTGTCGTCATTGGCGGCATTATAGAACAGCAGAGAATGAGCGTCAAAGAAGTCTGGCTCTTTCGGACTGGCGATGAAATGAGAGGCCGGAACCTGGCGTCTGGGGCGCGGAGGCTTCAGCCGGCACACATTTGGGGATGGATCCGGTTAAGGCATGGACTGCGATCCCCAAATAGGGATTGCGCCAGACTTGAATAAGGCCAATCCAGAAAAATATCGATCCGGAAAAGGCGCGATTTTCTGGATTGACTTGAGGATTTTTCGGTATGGAATAGGATCATTCAAATTCCGACAAAGCCTGAGATGCGAATTGCATCCGATTAGGAAAATCGGCGTACGGATGCGCTCTTGGCTACTCGGCCCGTTGCCTGAGCCTTTAATCCGTTGCCTGAAGTGAAGAAAATCTGGTAGAACTTTTGCTGAATTCCTGCGTATACATGGTAGAACGTCAGGAGAGAATACGTGAACGAGGAACAACTCTGGCTGGAACAAGCCCGTTTGGGTGATAAGGTTGCGTTTGGCAAGCTGGTTGAAGCGTACCAGACACCCGTCTATAACCTGGCCTACCGCATGTTAAATAATGCTGGCGAGGCAGAGGAGGCGGCGCAAGAAGCGTTTATCCGCGCCTATACGCGGCTGGACAGCTACAATCCGGCGCACAAGTTCAGTACGTGGATGTTGTCCATCACGTCGAACTATTGCATTGACTTGATCCGCAAGCGGCGCGCTGTTCTCCTTTCCATTGACGAACCACTGCCTGCTCATCCGGCGCTGCAATCCGATAAGGCGAAGGCCCCGGAAAGGCAAGTGGTGGTTGATGAGCAACAGCAGTTGGTGCAGTCATTGTTAGCGGAACTGCCGGAGGATTACCGGCAAGCGGTCGTTCTCCGCTACTGGTATGAGATGTCTTACGAAGAGATTGCGGAAACGATGCAAACAACGGTCAGCGCCATCAAATCCCGCCTGTTTCGCGCCCGTCGTCAATTGGCGGAAGTTGGCATGGCTATGGGTATGTCGCCGGAAGTGGAGTATGCCTGATGCCGGCACAAAACAACGGTCATCACAATGGTAGTAGCGGAAAGGTGTATTTGAATAAATCGCTTCATGGGAAGACTCTTATGATGAATATGGAAGAGCGGATTTATGAAATGATGATGGATGCGCTCGATGGTCAGCTTGCAGACAACGACAGGCTAGAACTGGAGGCTCACCTGCGCGCGCGTCCTGATCTGGCACGGGAGTGGCGTCTGCTGCAAAGTGTCGATGCGCTGCTGCGGCAAACGCCGCCACTCAGCCCGGCAGCCGGTTTCGCGGAACGAACGCTGGCTCGTCTCCCCCACAGCCGCCAACGCGTTTGGGCGCTGACCACGGCTTACCTGATCTTGTTGGTGGCCGGTCTGCTGCCTTTAGGAGCCATCATCTGGTTTGTGGCGATGTTTGGTGAGGCATTGGTCAGGCCGAGTCTCTGGCGCGGCGTGGCGCAAATGTTGGCGGTGGTTTTGCGGGTAGGGCAGACGGCGCTTGCCGGCATGTGGCAAGTGTTCCTGGCACTAGGCCAGCGAGCCGGCGAACAACCCGGAATGTGGGGCTGGCTGTTTGTGATGGTCGGCATGATAGTTTTGTGGCGCGGCGTGTATCAACAGGTCATGCAGCAGCCACAGACTGATTGGGTTGATTAGGACTGGCGACGAACCCTTCGAGCGTATCCGTCAATTCCCGAGCGAAGCCTTTATTAACGGATGCGCCCTTAGGGGTGACGATGAAATAAAGTACGGAATGGCATCGTCAGTTTGAAGGAACGGGAAGGAAGCAACTTCGTTGTCTTATTTAATTCCGTTCATTAGCAACAGGACACTGGCGTTTTTGGCGTGAAGGCTGCTGTTGGTTCACAGATGGGCTTTGACCCGACCAAAAGCGGCGATTCCGATCACCCTATGTGGATTCCGCCCGACTCGAGTGAGCAAACATCTTGCTCCACGGAGATAACGATGATGAAACGACTAAGCATTGTATTGGTACTTTTGCTCCTGTTGGCCTTGCCAGGACTGGCGCTGGCGGCCCCCACCTTCACGGAAACGGTGATCCCGTCTGATGAGACGGTGAACAAGGACTTGCAGGTGTTTAGCGACAACCTGACGGTAGAGGCCGGGGCCAGGGTGAACGGGAATGTGACTGTTTTGGGTGGCAATGCGGAGATTGCCGGCATCGTCAACGGCGACGTGACCATCATGGGTGGCAACCTGCGTCTGGATGGTCCCGTTAGCGGCGACCTGGCTGTTTTTGGCGGTAATCTGACCATTGGCGCGAATGCCAGCCTCGAAGGCGACTGCGTTTCTTTGGGCGGCAACATCACCACGGAAGAAGGCGCGACCATCAGTTGTGCCGGCACAGCCGACTTTCACCTGCCCTTCCTCAACGGCACGGCCGGCTCCGCCGCTTCGGGAGCGGGTGATGGAACTCACGTGCGCGTGAACCCATCCCACACCGCCGGACGTATCGCCGGCCTCCTCGGGCGCACCCTGTTGATGAGTGGCCTTGCCTGGGTTATCGCTACTGCCTTGGTCTCCCACCTGCAAAACATGAAACGGGTCGCCCAGGAGCGCATGGCGGTCAGCGGCGTCGTCGGGTTGCTCACCACCGCGGCGGTAGCCTCCTTGGGAGCCATCATCGCCATCATCTCCGCGCTGCTGACGCTGGTCTGCATTGGCTTGCTCGGCTTCCCCATTCTGTTCATCATGGCCGGCGTCTTCGCCCTGGCGGGGGCGATTGGCTGGATCGTGATGGGCAGCATTCTCGGTGAACGTCTGCTGCGCAACCGGCCGATGAAGGGAGACAGGCTGGTGAATACGACCGTTGCCGGCACAGCCCTGCTCACATTCGGCCTCGGTGTCTTGCAACTGCTGCCCATCTTCCTTGTCGTGCCCATTCTGGCCGGCGTTACCAGCTTCGTCGTCTTCAGCATCGGCCTGGGCGCAGTCACGTTGACGCTATTTGGCCGCCAGCCCTATCCGGCGGAAACCATCATTGTTGACAATAACAAGATTGACGACGTGCTGACGACGCTGCCGCCTAGCTAAGAACGAGCTGATCTGGCGTAAAACGAAAGGGACACCCACGGGTGTCCCTTTTTTGTATTTCAGGCCCATGGTCGGGTCGAGTCTACATGACTGGCATGGGGGCAGCCTTGCCGTTGAGCTTGTAGGCGATTTGCCCCACAAGCTGCCCGGAGACAATGCGAATCCACACCGGACCCGCCAGGCTGAGGATGAAGGGGCCGCAGATGGTCACCACGGAGATGGAAATAACCAGGCTGCTGATCATGTTGGCAAGGATGACGCCCACGCCGGCCATAAACACGTCGTTGAGATTCTCCCGCAGCAGCGCCCAGACTTCGGCAAAGCGAAAACAGGCGGCGAGTTCTCCGGTGCGGACGTATTGCAGGTTGATGACGGGGCTGAACAGCGCGTAAGCCAGGCCGAGAAGGATGAGAACGCAGGAGAGCAGTATCCAGGTTAGGCCGGCAATGCCCCCCAGTGCCGCGGCGACATCCTGGTTGTTGGCGCTTAGTGCCGGCAATACCGATACGCCCATACCCACGCAAAACAACAGCCAGAGCGGCGCCGAATACACCAGTTTCGCCACGGCTACATTCAGCCCATCGCGTAAAAACTGCCCCCAATCTTCCCAATCAGGCAGCGGTCTTTCCGCGCCGCGCAATACATTGCGCGTAATCGCCACCTCATACCCCAGGAGCAGCAGCATGGGCAAGAACAACAAAAAGGGAGAGAGCAGCACAATCAACCCCCCAATGATCATCTTTGTCGTCCACTGCGGATCTTCTGTAAAATAGGTAAAAGCGTTGCCAATATCCATGTTTCCTCCCGATTGTGCCGGCAGTTTGCCGCGAAAATCCACCAAATGGCGATTCAATGCCGGCATCCTGCGCGTTTCCCATCAATGAAAGCAAGTAACTATTCACCACCATCTTCCCGGAAGCTGTTTTGATGCTCAATGACTCGAACAATGAGACGATTTGCGCCTGAAAGTGAGTTTCCGGGAAGGTTTGTTGGACCATGTCCTAAATGGTCATGAAAACAAAACCACATGCGTGCGAATTGTAAAAGCGGCCATCCGATTCGTCAATGAGGCGCATTGTCCCCCGGCCACCCTTTCCGCTAAAATGGCCCTGACAACCACCCACCTCCCACCCACGAGGCCCCCCATGCGTAATCTAACCGCCATACAACGCTTTGGTCGCATTCTCCTCATACTCATTGTCCTACTCTCCCTCGCCTACCTGGTCGCCCGCGTTCTGGCGCGGTCCGCGCCTGCCCACCCCTGGTTCACCCCGCGCGCGGGCGAACACCATCCGCTCGTCTTTGCCCACCAGGGGGGCGAAAACCTCTGGCCCAGCAACACCATGTTCGCCTTTGACCAAGCCGCCGCCCTGGGCGTGGATGTGCTGGACAGCGACATGCACATGACGCGGGATGGCGTGCTGGTGCTGATGCACGACGAGACGGTAGACCGCACCACCAATGGCACGGGGGCCATCCGCGACATGACGCTGGCGGAGATCGAACAGTTAGACGCAGGCTACAATTTTAGCACGGACGGCGGCCAGACCTTTCCCTATCGCGGACAAGGGCTGACGGTCCCTACGCTGGAGGCGCTGTTTCAGGCGTACCCGCACATGCGCTTTGGCATTGAGATCAAACAGACGGATCCCACGCCGACGGCCCAGCGGTTTTGCGCGCTCATTCGCCAATATGAGATGGAAGACCAGGTGTTGGTGAGCAGCTTCCGCCAGGAGAATATGGACGCATTCCGCGCGACGTGCCCGGAGGTGGCGACCTCCGCGACGGAGGGTGAGGTGCGCTTATTCTACGTGTTGTTTCGCCTGGGATTGAGCGACACGATAACGCCTCCTTATTATTCGTTCCAGGTCCCGGAGCGCAGCGGCAACATTCACATCCTCACGCCCGCGTTTGTGGCCGCGGCGCAGCGGCGCGGGCTGACGGTGCAGCCGTGGACGATCAACGAGGTGGAGGATATGCGACGCATTCTGGCTTTGGCGGTGGACGGGATCAACACAGACAACCCGGACAGGCTGCTGGATTTGTTAAAATAGGGCGGCTATGGTTTTTCCGTTTGCCTGGGGCTGTTGTTCTGCGTTAGAATGCCGGCATGACCACCTACCGCATCCTCTTCATGGGTACGCCCGCCTTCGCCGTGCCCGCCTTGCAAGCCCTTCTTGCTACCCAGCAAGTCGTCGGCGTCGTCACGCAGCCTGACCGCCCTGCCGGACGCGGCCAGCACATGCAACCCTCTCCCGTCAAACAGGCCGCCCTTGCCGCCGATGTGCCCATCTACCAGCCCAAATCGCTGCGCCCCGAAGCGGCGGCTCACCCTCTACGCGACTGGCAGCCGGACGCCATCGTCGTAGCCGCCTTTGGGCAGCTATTGCGCCCCCACGTTCTCGATTTGCCGCCGTTGGGCTGCATCAACGTCCATGCCTCCCTCCTCCCCCGCTGGCGCGGCGCATCGCCCATTCAGCACGCCCTCCTCGCCGGCGACGCGCAGACGGGCGTCAGCCTCATGCGCATGGACGTGGGCCTGGACACGGGACCGGTATACGTGCAGAAGGCCATCCCCATTGCCCCGGACGAGACGGCGGCCACCCTGCACGACCGGTTGGCGGCGTTGGGCGGGCAAATGCTGGCCGACAACCTGGGCGACATCCTCGCCGGGCGGCTGGCGGCCACGCCGCAGCCGGATGCCGGCATTGCCTACGCGCCCATGATCAAGAAAGAAGATGGTCGCCTGGATTGGGCGCAGCCGGCAATCATGCTGGAGCGGCGCGTGCGTGCCATGACGCCGTGGCCGGGGGCGTTCACCACCTGGCGCGGCAAATTGCTGAAGGTGCTGCGCGCCGGCATGGTCAATGCCGCCGATGTGCCTGCCGGCATTCCCGGGCAAGCGCGTTTGATTGACGGAACCATCGTTGTGGGCACGGGCGTGGATGGATTGGCGCTGCATCAGGTGCAGCTTGCCGGCAAACGCCCCGCCGACATGGCTGATTTTTTGCGCGGTCATCCCGATTTTGCCGGCAGTATCCTGGAATGAAGCGATGAAGATTCTCGTTTTTGGCGCGGGCGCCGTGGGAAGCTACCTCGGCGCAAAACTGATGGAAGCCGGCCACGCCGTCACCCTGGTTTGCCGTCCCCTTGCGGCGGAAGCCATCACCCATCATGGCCTGACCATCATGCCCACAAAGGACGCGGAGCGGCCCGTGGCGGTCCATCCTCGCGTAGTCACCTCGCTGCGGCAGGCAATGATGCCCGAACCGCAATACGATCTGGTCATTCCGGCCATGAAGTCATATGACGTGGATACGGCGATCAACGAACTGGCTGCCTTTTATCCACAGGTCCCGTGGCTGCTGACCGTGCAAAATGGCATTGGCCTTGAAGAAAAGTTCATGGGCCAGTTTGGCGCGCAGCGGGTCGTGGCGGGTTCGGTGACAATCCCGCTGAATTTGCAGGCCGCCAACGTGATCAAGCCGGAGCGGAGTGACCGCGGCGTGGCCGTGGCTCCCGTACGGCAGGGGCAGGACGTGCGTCAATGGCGCGACCTGCTACAAACGGCGGGCATCAACTGCGTGCTCACCCCGGATCATCGCACACTGAAGTGGTCCAAGGCGCTGTTGAACATGGTAGGCAATGCTACGGCGGCCATCCTCAACAGGCATCCGCGTATTGTTTATGATTATCGGCCTACTTTCGAGCTGGAAGTGGCGATGCTAAAGGAGGCATTGGCCGTGATGAAGAAGCAGGGGATCAGGTCGATTGATCTGCCTGGCTCGCCTACGCGGAAGTTGGCCTGGGCCGTACGTTATCTGCCCCGTGAACTGCTACAACCGCTGCTGGCGCGGGCGGTTGGTTCCGGGCGGGGGAATAAATTGCCTTCTTTTCAGATTGATTTGAATGCCGGCAAAACCGTCAACGAAGTCCTCTATCACAATGGGGCTGTGGCGCAGGTGGGCAAAACCCTGGGCATTCCCACGCCCGTCAACGCGGCGCTGACGAGCGTGCTGCTGCGGTTGGCGCGGGGCGAGCTGGAGCGGGAAGCGTTCAGCGGTAGCCCTAAGGCGCTGTTGCGCGCGGTGCAGCGGTTCCGCCAGCAGGAGGAAGGGGAAGCAAATGCGCGTGGATGAGGGTGAACTGCGCCAGGAGATTGTGCGCGTCGGTCAGTTGATGTACAGCAAAGGATTAATTGTCGCCGGCGATGGCAACATCTCCGCGCGCGTGGCCCCCAATCGCCTGCTGATTACGCCCTCCGGCCTGCACAAGGGGTTGCTATCACCGGACCAACTTTTGTTAGTGGACGACAGTGGCGCGGTGGTTGGACCGCGCTATGGCGCGGCGCGCGGGTTGCGTCCGACCAGTGAATTGCCAATGCACCTGGAGGCGTACCGCCAGCGCCCGGAGATTGGCGCGGTGGTTCATGCGCATCCGCCCATTTCCGTAGCTTTGTCGATTGCCGGCATTTCCATGACCGACTGTCTTTTGCCCGAAGTGATCGTCTTCCTCGGTCTCATCCCCACCACCGCCTACGCTACTCCTTCCAGCGTGGAAAATGCCCGTGCCATCCGTCGCCTGATCGCCCACCACGACGCTATTATTCTGCAGCGACACGGTTCCCTCACTGTGGGCGACACGCCTTTGCAGGCTTTTATGCGTCTGGAGACCGTAGAACAAAACGCGCGCATTGGCTTCATGCTGGCCCAATTGGGCGTGCGCAACCCTCTGCCCCCCGCCGAAGTGGAGAAACTGCTCGCGCAGCGGCGACAGATGGGTTTGAGTCATCCCGGCGAGGCAGATGCTTTCTGCGCGGTGTGTGGGGTCTGTCATGCCGGCACGGACCATGCCCCCACCATGCGCAGCCAGACCATCGCTTCGTCGCTTACCTCGAACCTGCCCCCGTCTGCGGACGTGGAACAGGTGCGGGCGCTTGTGACCCGCCTGGTGCGTCAAACCGTGGGCGACAGCCTTAGCTGAGACAGCTTTCCTATTAGCGTAATGATGTTTGGCGCATAAACTCTGTATCATTGTATGGATTCGGCGCACGTTCCTCATTCGGCGCACTTTCCTCGCACGGCGCATGTTCCTCGCGCGGCGCGCTTGAATAGTCTTAAGGTTCGTGCAAAATTAACTTCGGACTATCCGACAAGCAAGACCCCCTCTCGCGCATCCGTCATTTCCAATCTTAAATACGGATGCTCCCTGGTGGCTGTCCGTAATTAAATTAGCGGAAATGTGCGGACAGCGGCTATCCATGATAGCGGCTATCCATGATAGCGGCTATCATGATAGTTTGGCAGTAACCGTCCGCAAAAAGCGTGAAGTTATTTTCGGACGGTTACTTAGTTGGTGTTCCCGGACGCCGCGAGACTATTCTCTTGTTCTGATATGGACACAGATAAATTCCCTGTTCTTGTGATTGCGGCGGAGGATGTCGCGGCGGGTGTGGTGGCGGCGCTGCCGGCATCTCGTTGGACCGTAACCGTGGCCGCCGAACCAAACGCGCTTGCCGCCTGGCAAAACGCGCAGGAATATGCCGCCGTCCTCGCCGCCGCCGCCCTTTGGTCGCCCGAGGTCACTGCCTGGCCCGTGCCCGCCGAACAACCACGCAAACCCCTCATCCTCCTGGGCGTCCCCCAGGCGGAACCGCCCCCTATCGAAAGATACGTTCTCACGGCACAAACCCCCCTGATCGCCTCCCTGCCGCCTGATTCCGGCGGCCTGTATCGTGCCGCGCTGCCTCCACTGCTTACCCACCTCGTGGCCTGCTGGCATTTGCTGACACGGCAGGAAACCTTGACGCACGCCCTGCGCCAGGCGCAGACCCAAATTGAAAGCCTGCTGGAAATCACGCGGCAGCGACAGTCGGAAGAACTGACGGTGCTGCACACTATCGCCACCGTTTGCGCCCAGGCTAACGACGAAAACGTCCTGATTGAACAGGTAACGCAAATCATAGGCGACAACTTCTACCCCGACAATTTCGGGTTTATGCTTCTGGACGAAAACGCCAGTTTGCTGCGGACGCATTCCTCCTATCGCCTGAGCGAGGAATATGAACTGAAAACGGTCGCCATCGGGCAGGGCGTTACGGGAACCGTGGCCCTCACGGGAGAATCCCTGCGCCTGGATGACGTGGCGCAATTTCCCAGCTACCTTTGCGGCGATAGACGCACGCGCTCGGAAGTGTGCGTGCCGTTGAAAATCGGGCAGCGGGTGCTGGGCGTGATCAATGCCGAAAGCGCCGCTCTGGGCGCTTTCACCGCTGCTGACGAACGTCTTCTGGCTACCCTGGCCAGCCAGTTCGCCATCGCCATCGAACGGCTGCGCCGCGAAAGCAGCGAAAGGTACCAGACGCAGCAGTTAGCCATTATTTACGAAGTGGGCAAACAGGTCAGCGCAATTCTGGATCAAGGCGAATTGATGAACGAAGTTGCGCGCCTGCTTGCGGAAAGGATGAACTACTACAACGCCGCCATTGCTTTAGTTGAGGGAGACACGCTCTGTTTTCGCGCCGGTTATGGTGGTTATACGGATGATGGTGGCTTCATTTCTGACAATAACCCATTGATTGCGCAGAGCATTTACAATGAAGCGCTGCAAGAGGGGAAGACGCTGCTGATTCAGGATGTGGACACGCTGCCAGATTTTGAGCCTTATTATCGCCTGCCCCACATTCGCGCCGTTTTGGGCGTGCCCCTGCGTGTACAAGGGCAGAGCATTGGCCTGCTCACGGTCAGTAGCAATCAGGCTTACGGCCTCACGCCTGGGGATGCGTCCTTGCTGGAGATTTTGGCGGACCAGGTGGGCGCTGCCATGCGCAATGCCCGGCTTTATGGGGAAACACAGCGGCAAATGCGGGAACTGACGGGACTGTATGAGACGGCGCTGGCGACCGGGGGTGTCCTCAGCCAGGAGGCGCTGTTTTTGCGGCTATATGAACAGGCCAGAGATCTGCTCAGCCCGGATATTTTTCTGGCCGTCGTTTACCTGGAAAACAGCGAGGAGTTGGAGATCATCGTCGCTGTTGAGGAGGGGACGCCTATTGATGAGTGGCAGGGTTGGCGGTTGCCGCTGGCGGCGGGGGGATTGACGGGTTGGATGATGCAGCAGAAGCGACCGCTGCTGGTTGCGGATATGGAAACGGCATTGCTACCACGCGAACCGCGCCGCATTCGGCGCCCCGTGCGCTCCTGGCTGGGCGTCCCGCTGGTTGTGCGTGATTGGGTGATAGGGGCTTTTTCGTTGCAATCATTTCGCCCTAACGCTTTTACGCTGGCGGATCAGCGGTTTGTGGAGTCGATGGCGAACCAGGTGTCAATGGCGCTGCAAAATGCGCGGTTGTTTGAGGAGACGAATCATCGTGCGCGCCAACTGGCGATTCTGAACGGTTTGGCACATGAGACGAGCAGCCTGATGGGGGTTGATGAGATCGCGACATTGGTGACGGGTCGCCTGGTGTATGCGTTTGGGTATTTGATGGCGGCGGTTTATCTGGTCGATGAAGAACGGGGGGATTTGTGTTTGCGCGGGATTGCCGGCATTCACGCGCCCCACCTGCAACCCCTTTCCTTGCACTACCCCATTGCCCCACTTGATGACCTGTCGGACAATCTCAGCCGCGTTTTTCACAGTGGCAATCCCGTTCGCATCAATCAACCCGCGCCTACGCCGGACGGTGGCGGCGCGCAAATCATCCTGCCATTGAAGTCGGGCGACCAGGTCATTGGCGTGCTGCAAATTGACGATTTACAGTCCAATTCTTTTGACGAGAGCGACCTGGCCCTGCTTACGGCCGTCGCCGATCAGTTGGCCGTTGTTATCGAGAAAGCGCGTCTGCTCAGAGAAACCCAGCGACGCGCCAACGAACTAGAAGCCCTGACGCAAATCTCCACCGCCTTGCGCGCCGCGCGCACCGTGGATGAAATTTTGCCCGTGATTGTGTCGCGCTCCATTAGCCTGATCAATGGCTCGCAGAGTTCTATTTATCTCATTGAGCCAGAGACCCATCAATTGGTGCTGCGGGCGCGCCATCCGCAAACCCTCCCCCCGATGGCGCTGCGCCAATCTATTAACCAGGGAATTACGGGATACGTAGCCCGCACGGGCAAGGTGCATATTACGCAAGACTTGCACCGCGATCCTTTGTTGCGCGTGTCCGCGGGAGAGGTGCAGGCGCTGAGTAGTCTGGTAACGATGATCAGCCTGCCATTGCGCGCCGAGGCGGAAATTATCGGCGTAATGCACCTGGGGTTGGAGATGGAGCACACGTTTACGAAGGAAGAACTGCGCATCCTTACGGCCATTGCGGAAATTGCGGGCAGCGCGATCTATCGTGCCGTGGTCATGGAGACGCTGGAGTATTACGTGGCTTTGCGCACGCAGGAGTTGGCGCAGGCGAATGAGCGTCTGCAGGAAATGGACCGTTTGAAGTCGAAATTCGTGGCGGATGTGTCGCACGAACTGCGGACGCCGATTGCCAATTTGCTGCTTTATCTTGATTTGTTGGAGCGTGGCGCAGTGGAAAAACGGGATCGCTACCTTTCTGTTTTGCAGGAAGAGGCGCGGCGATTGACGAAGATTATCGATCCGATTCTCAATTTTTCGCAACTGAACCTGGATGGTGACAGCCTGGACCTGGCTCCGCTCGATCTGAATCCTATTGTGTGGCAGGTTGTGGATCGTTATTTGCCGGCATCGCGGAACAAGGGCCTGACGTTGCGATTTGAGGCGGATGACAATTTGCCGCGCGTGAATGGGAATGTGGAGCGGTTGGTTAGCGTGGTGACGAATCTGGTGGCAAATGCCGTGAATTACTCGTCTCGGGGCCAAATTCAGGTGAAGACGTTTTGCATGGGGGAGTCCCACGTATGCCTGCAAGTGCAGGATGAGGGTGTCGGCATTTCGCCGCATGATCGCCCACACTTGTTCGAGGGGTTTTATCGCGGGGAGCAGGCGAGCCAGTCGAATACGCCTGGTTCCGGGCTGGGGTTGACGATCGTGCGAGAAGTGGTACAACAACACGGGGGATACGTTGAGGTACAGAGTGAACCCGGGCGAGGGGCGCTGTTTCAGGTTGTGTTGCCGGCATTTCAGCAGACGCGGAAAATGCCGGCATAAGGGCGCATTCATTAGCGGGTCCAAAGTCGATTTTTGAACGAAAGTTTGCCGTTCGCCAAAGACCCCATCCTCGTGAATAGCCCCTCATTCCCTTTACCCGGTTCGAGGCAATGTATGACAACGATTGAAAACGCAACACAGAGCCAGGCAGACGAACAAAGCGCCGCGGAACAGCACCTTCTTAGCCGGATATTGCGCCTGCTCAACGCCGCCTCCCACGTACAAGCTGTCTTCCCCCAGATATTTGACCATTTGAGCGCCATTCTGGGCTGCACCGTAGGCTCGCTCGCCCTTATCGATGATGAACAGGGCGTCACCTTCATCACCCACGCTCAGAGCCACGCACAAACACTTGGCGCGCGAATTCTGGCGCGGGATTCGGCGGCCGGGAATGACATTCTCAATGGTCGGATTCATCTCACGCCCGATCTCGCGCGCGAAACGGATTTTGTCGTGGAAGAAGGGCTTTTCGCCGTCGGCATTCGCTCACGCATCAACCTGCCCCTCACCGTAGAGAACCACGTATTGGGATCATTGAACATTGGCTGGGACAGGCTTTACGGCTGGCGAGATGAGCAACTACCACTGCTGCGCCAGGTGGCGGAGATCATGGCTCTGGCGGTCTCAAAAATGCGCTTATATGAAGATGCAATGGGCCGCGCCGGGCAGATGGTTGCCCTGGAAGCCTTTTCTCGCGCCTTGCGCCTGACCCATTCTTTGGCCGAAACCCGCCGTATTGTGCTGAATGAATCAGTTGCTTTCTTCCAGGCGCAGGATGCGGCCATCTTCTATCCCCAAGAAGGGACCCAGACAATGTCTATTGTCGCCGCGCAGGGGGTATTCGAGTTGCTCAAGGATATGCCCATCTACCTGGAGCGTTCCATTTGTGGTCTGGTTTTTCGGACCGGTCAACCCTATCGCACCGGTTTCTTATTGCAAGACCCATTGGCTCAGGCGGATGCGGTGGCGTTGTTGGGTAATGACGAGCGGGCTATGATCTGCGCGCCGCTGCGTATTGAACAAAACATTGTTGGCGTGATGTTAATTGCGCGGTATAGTGATCAACCTTTCTCCGTGGATGATGAAAGATCGCTGATGGCAATGGCCGAAATTGCCGGCAGCGCCCTTCATCGCGCTGCCGTTTTGGATACGTTGGAAGAGCGGGTACGCGCGCGTACACAGGAACTGGCCCAGGCCAACGAACGGCTGCAAGAATTAGACCACATGAAATCCCGGTTCATCCACGATGTCTCCCACGAACTGCGTACGCCCATTTCCAATCTGGGGCTGTACCTGCATTTGTTGGCGGAAGGCGCGCCGGAAAAACGGGCGCATTATGTGTCTGTGCTGCAAAAACAGGTGCTCCGCCTCAGCCAACTGGTGGAAGATGTGTTGCAGATTTCCCGCCTGGATCGGGATAGAGAGATGGCGTTCGACTGGGTCAATTTGCCCGAAATGGCTGATAGAGTTGCGCGACAATTCGAGGAGAAGAATGTCGTTGACGCGCCATTGCGGGTGAAAATCGACGCCACCCCGATCAACGTTTGGGGTAGCGCCAATTTGCTGGCGGAAATGCTCGGCCACCTGATCAACAATGCCATCGCCTACACGCCCCAGGGTGAAATACATGTCCACGCCGGATATGATGCCGGCAGGCAGCAAGCCTTCATCCGGGTCGCCGACACAGGTATGGGCATCCCTCCCGAAGATATGCCCCACCTGTTTCAACGCTTCTACCGTGGGCGGCGCGCCAGCCAATCCCACATTCGCGGTTCTGGCCTGGGGCTGGCTATTGCCAAAGAGATTGTTGATCGTCACCAGGGCAACATTGAGGTAGACAGCCACGTTGACACCGGCTCCACGTTTACCGTTTGGTTGCCCACCACCGCGCGGCAGCAGAACAAGCAACAGCCAACAGTCAACGGTCAACCGAAGTAACGGCTAACCCTCTCGGGGGCTGAGCTTGTCGAGGCCCGTTTTACGGATGGTCACTGACAAGCTACCCATGATAGCCGCTGTCCGCGCATTTCCGCTAACTTAATTGCGGACAGCCACTAACTACCGGCTATTAACCACCAACTGACCACTATCTAGGAGGCTTCATGAATCGAAAAAAATGGCAAGATATCGCCCGCGATCTGGTGGATGTGGCTATGGGGCGCAAGCCTGCTGACATGGTCATCTGCAATGGTCGTTGGGTGAACGTCCACAGCGGTGAAATTATCCCCGGTACGGATGTCGCCATTTCCGGCGGGCGTATCGCCTACGTCGGACCTGCCGCCGATCACGCCATCGGCCCGCACACGCGCGTCATTGCCGCGCATGGGCGGTATCTCGTCCCCGGCCTGTGCGACGCGCACATGCACGTGGAAAGTGGCATGGTGACGGTAACGGAGTTTGCCCGCGCCGTTATCCCCCACGGCACGACCAGCATGTTTATTGACCCGCACGAGATCGCCAATGTTCTTGGCCTTCCCGGCGTACGCCTGATGCACGATGAAGCGGCCTCTTTGCCCATCAACGTTTATGTGCAGATGCCCAGTTGCGTGCCCAGTGCGCCTGGCCTGGAGACACCAGGGGCAAGCATTGGCCCGGCGGAGGTGGCGGAAGCGATGTCCTGGCCGGGGATTATTGGCCTGGGGGAGATGATGAATTTCCCCGGCGTTTTTCTGAGTGATGAGAAGATGCATGCGGAGATGGCGGCGACGATGAATGCCGGCAAAGTCATTGGCGGCCACTATGCATCACTCGACCTCGGCCTTCCCTTCCATGGCTACGTCGCCGGTGGCCCCGCCGACGACCACGAAGGTACGCGCCTGGAAGATGGCATCGCCCGCGTGCGCCAGGGCATGAAAGCCATGCTCCGGCTCGGCTCCGCCTGGTACGACGTCGCCAGCCAGGTCAAAGCCATCACCGAAATGGGGCTAGACAGTCGCAACTTCATCCTCTGCACCGACGACAGCCATTCGGGCACACTCGTCCACGAAGGGCACATGAACCGCGTCGTGCGTCACGCCATTGCCCAGGGATTGCGCCCCATCACCGCCATCCAGATGGCGACGCTCAACACTGCGCTCCATTTTGGCGTGGAGAAGGACATCGGCAGTATCACGCCGGGGCGCTACGCGGACATCGTCATCAGCAGCGACCTGGCCACCCTGCCCATCGAAATCGTCATCAGCAACGGCGTCGTCATCGCCGAAAATGGCCGCCTGACCGCCGAGCTGCCTCCCTACAACTATCCCGCCTTTGCCAAAGGGACGGTGAAGTTGGGCAAGACATTGACCGCCGCCGATTTTGACGTGCCCGCGCCCGCGGATGCCGCGACAGTGATGGTGCGCACCATTGGCGTGGTCGAAAATCAGGCCCCCACACGCGCCTTGCAGCATACCTTGCCCGTTTCATCAGGCCTGATCCAGATGGACGCCGCGCAGGATGTGTGCCAGATTGCCCTGGTGGAGCGCCACCGCGCCACGGGTGGCGTCACCAATGGCTTTGTCCACGGTTTTCGTTTCAACGTGCCCTGCGCCGTCGCCACCACTGTGGCCCACGACAGCCACCATATGATCGTCGTGGGCACGGATAAGGCGGACATGGCCCGCGCCGCCAATCGCCTTGGTGAGGTGGGGGGCGGGGTGGTGGTTTACCGGGAGGGAGCGGAAATCGCCCTGGTCGAGCTGCCCATTGCCGGGCTGATGTCGGATGAACGAGCGGAAATCGTCGCGGACAAGGCGGCGGGAATGGTGCGCGCCATGCAGGACTGTGGCTGCGATGTCCATAACGCCTACATGCAGTTGAGCCTGTTGGCGCTGGTCGTCATCCCCGAACTGCGCATCTCAGACCTGGGGCTGGTGGATGTAACCCAATTCGCCTTTACGCCCCTGGTCGTCGCCTGAACCGTTTTGAAGTCATGCCAGGAACGAAGTTCCTCTGAGGAACTTCGTTCCTAAACTGCCCATACAGGTAGTTGTTACTCTATCCAAAGGCCATTGCCATGAACAAAGTCAACCTGGCGCAAAAATTCACGCTCTTTGATGATTATTGGCATCCCAGAATCGTAGGAGAGTTAAACGAGAGTTATGTCAAAATCGCCCGATTGTGGGGACCGTTTGTCTGGCATCAGCATGAGCAGGAAGATGAGTTGTTCCTGGTGTTGAAAGGGCGACTGCTGCTGCGCTTCCGCGACAGTGAAGTCTGGTTGGAGCCGGGAGAGTTTTGCATTGTGCCTCGTGGCGTGGAGCATTTGCCCGTGGCGGAGGAGGAGGTACACGTCTTGTTGCTGGAACCGAAAACGACGTTGAACACGGGCAGCATCCAGAACGAACGCACTGTTGCTGAATTATCGTGGTTGTAGTTGCCGGCATTTCCCCACACTGATTGGCACGATGAAAACGGGTATGCGTTGGCGTGCATGGTTGCGCGGCGGGGGCGGGATGCTACTCTGGTTGTTGTTGGCTGCCTGCCGCGCGCCTGCTACCAATTTACCCACCCCCGCCGCTCTGGTGGACGTGGTCACGGCAACGTCCGTGCCGTTGGCGACGGAGACGGTTCCCGCGACGTGGACGCCCGACCCGCTGCATCTGGAAATCGCGCCTACGGGAGGGCCGCTCCCCAGCCGCACGCCACGCGCGACAGCCACGCCGTGGCCCACGCGTACCATCACGCCATCACCGACGCCACCGCCCACGGCCACCAATCCGTCGCAACCAACACCGGTTCCCCCGCCGCCGACGTCCGCGCCCCCCTCGCCGACGCCGCCCGTGATCGCCGCCGCGCCCAATTTGCTACCGAACGGCTCTTTTGAGGCAGGCTGGTACAATCACAATGGCATTCCTGAGCTGCAAGTACCGGACCAGTGGCGACTGGAATGGGAGGCGGGGGCCAATCCACTGGACCCGGACCCGTGGAATGCGTATGTGCGTCCAGAATCAAGGGTGTTGTCGCGCGCGTTTTTGCCGGCATTTGAACACCCCCTCTTCATCTGGGACGGCAACCAAACCGTCAAAATCTTCAAGGAACACGGCGCCATCAGCTTTCGCCTGCTCACCACCGTTGACCTGGCTCCCGGCCAATACGAACTAGAGATCAACGTTTTCCCCGACCTGATCGTGGATTACACCCCCGCGGGCGGCAAAATCTGGGCACCCGATCCCCTGTCAGGTGAAGTACAACTCCTGGCGGATGGCCGGACCGATGGCTGGCGGCTGCCCCTCTTCGGCCAGAAAAACACCTTCACCTACCGTTTCAGCATCACCGAAGCGCACCCCGTCACCGTCGGCGCGGCCATTCGCGGGCGCTGGGCCGTGCCCAACAACGGCTGGTTCCTCGACGACTGGAAGCTCCGGCGCGTCGGGGAATGACCGGATGCGTTGCCGCAACATGCCCCGTGGCCTCATCTTTCAGGCATTTTCTCAGGGTTCGCGCAAAATGAACTTTGGGTTATCCGGTAAGTAAAAACCCTTTCAGCGCATCCGTCAATTCAAATCTTGTTGACGGATGTGCCCTCAGGTGGCTAAAACCACTTGAAATGAATACTCAACCAGGTCAAATTCCCCTGTGTTTTCTTGCGCCAGCTTTGTTTCGATTTCCTCAAACCGTAACCCCGGTTTCTTCTTCCCGGACGAAAGCACACGCAAAGCCCCGTAACCGGGTTGTTCGGTGTTCGCAACATTGCCCACGCTCAAGGGTAGTCTGCCTTGTTAGACTGATCCATCCACAAGGTAGCGGCCTTCTTGTTCTTTAAGCCCCATCAGTTCCTCGTCAGCTATCCGGGAACGGTTTACAAGTTGATAATGCTTTTCATCAACCGTATTTGGCATCAGGACGTCGTTTTCTTCACGGATTGTCAACTCCAATAGAGCAACATTATTCTCGTCCATAAATTGCAGGGCAATGGGTCGGCAAATTGCCGCGGGATACCGTTCCTTACACAGCGCCATGTCTTGCATAACTTGGGCAATACCAAATCTGTCGCCAGGCGACTTTGCCTGACAAGGTAGCACAAAATGGGTTCCTCGTTTGTTCATACCCACATAGATTTCATCCACTTCCACCTGCCCGATGTAGGAGACCGTTGTGCGTAGATGATTTTGAATAGAGTAGCACGTTAATCCGGTAAAAAGGTCAACCAGGCGGTTGTATCGGGCACGTGTCAACAACGCTTGTTCATCGGTCCCCGGAGCATATTGTCGTACGATTTCTGGTGTTGCGTCAGGCAGCTTGATCGGATAGTAGTGCGCACCAGGCTCAATTTTCCCTGGGCTTGCCAGGCGAAAAGCGTATTCACCCACGCCCATCCCCACGATTATCCACTCCGCGCCAGCCGGTGCTGTGGATTGAATTGTTTCTGGCAAGTCGCGGCGAAACCGGAATGCGTACGGAATATCACCAAGGTTTTTAATGCGGGCAAATCCCAATGCCGTTGAAGCGCGGGCTAATTCGTCTCGATTAAAGGGCACGAGGACACGATGCGGTGTGTAGTTTCTTGAGAAAATCCACTCAATGATTTGCTCGTATTTGCTCATAATGAAATTCCGATCAACTATGTTTTGATTCTCCCGTCCAATGTAAAACGACAACCTCCTCGCGCAATTCAGTTTGCGTAGCAGTGGCAAATCTTGTTCTGAAAAGATCTATTCGTTCTACTTCATAGCCAATTTCGCACGCAATCTCTGCAAGGAGTTCACCGGTTCTGATCATGACTCTCAGATAAGATGCCTGGTCTCCTACGACATAAGCTAATCTGGCATTGGGCTTAAGCACTTTGGTTAGTTTCGAAAGATGTTTTGCCATACCACCAAAGTACAATCTGGCAACGCGCGCATAGAGTCTCTCAAAACCCGATGTCTTACCAAGTTCAATTCTTCGATTTTCGATTTCTTCCGCAATAGCCTGAATCCTACGATTCTTCTTTATCCACTCATCATCATTATCATACTTGTACACACCGCGCGTATTTGACCTGAGAAGTCGTTTCTTGTGAGTTCGTAGTTGTGCCATGTCCGTGAAAAACCCAAGCAAGACGGATTCAAGGCGTGTGGTACGAGTATAATCCTTTTCATTGGGATAAGGTGGCGACGTAATAACGGCGTCAATGGAATTTGGAGGGATAAGATCGCTTACCTGGCGAGCGTCCCCAAGATGAACTTGGGCTGTAGGGAAATCCGCACCCTCTATATGGCGCAAGTCGCGCAGCATTTTTTGCATTTCATGTTGCCAGACAGCGACCACGGGTATATCGGACTTGATTTTGCCCACGCCTACTTCTGGACCAAACCTGAGATTGCCAATGGTCGTTGTTAGTGCATTGCCTAATGCCAGTAATCCATATTGATAAGCGGGTGATTGACGATGTGTATTCAATTTGTCTAGCAGCGTCAAGGTTTTATGTAACGGAAGGGGACTTATCGAATTCTTGATAATGGCCCGCATCGCCTGAGGTTTCAATGTGGAGAGGGTCGCGGCTGGATCACACGTCAATTCCCTGTCATCTATTCCTTCCTGCAAAAGCGTGGTATAGGTCTCTGCTGCGATTTCCTCTACAAATGATTCAAGATATTGGGGATTGATGTTCCAGTTGGTCTTGACGCAGGACGCAAAATGGGCAAAGGGGTTTGCCTCAATGCCAATTGAAGGAATCTGGTTTAATTTCGCTTCTACAAGGGTTGTCCCGGTCCCACAGAACGGGTCCAGGACAATACTTCCCGCTTGTAGGTCAAAATCACGAAGATAATCCCGAACAAGATGTGGCGGGAAGGAGAGAACAAAACGATACCAATCATGAAATGGTTTATCAATTGTTTGTAGTACATTATCATGATTAGTAATAGCGTCAGCGTTAACGAGTTTGCCTATTTCAGGCGACCATTCCAGTAAAGGGAGGGGCTGCTGCTCGTAATGAAATGCCATAAGCCATTATCTCCTTGCTAGAAGTCTGTTCTCTGCTTTTTCTTCCAGGTGCGATATGTTCACAGACAGCATTTTTACGAAGCGGATTATACCATAGGCCAGTTCATTTGTTCGACTTTCCGTTATCCGTGTTTTACATCGACAATTCCCGTGGCTTCGAATCAAGGGCGGACGATGGTGATGGGGACGGTGTAGGGTTCGCCGACGTAGTTGCCGTCCCAGAGGATGACGATCAGGCGGATTTCGGTTGGGCCTGCCGGCAATCCATCCGCGTGCAAACTCTCCAGAACCCCGTTGACGACCGGCGTGTTGTGCGTGTCACCCAGCGTAATCCAGTTGTCGCCCAGGCGCACCTCCACTTTGTAAAACTGCACCACGCCCGGATCGAAGTCCGCCGTGCCCATGATGGGCAGGATGCCGCTGACTTCATCGCCGGCCCTGGGGCTGGTGATGCGCCAGACGGCGGGGGCGTTGGGATCGCGGGCCTGGGCGAGTAATTCGTCGGTGCAGGGGGCTGCCGGCATAACAACCACCCCATTTGCTTCTGCCCACGCATACGCGCCTTTCAGACTTTCCGGGTTGCGCGGGGCGGTGAGGAATACCTGCGGCAGTGCGTTGGGGGGCAGCAGGGCTACTTCTACGCCCGGCGCGAACTGGCAAAATGGCTGCGGTGGCAATGCGTCCTGGTCGTCTGTGGTTGCCGTGGTGATGATGTTGGGGGGGAGGGGGATTGCCGGCATTCGCCACACCCCCGGCTCTAACATTTCCCATACCACCCGCTCGTCCGCGGGATCTTGCGTCGCGGTCGGCGTGGGCGTGGGGGCATCGACGTCTGGTTGCAAGAACCATTCGTTGCCGGCATAAACACAATCCCCTGCCCCCGGCGTCACCGACGACAGCGCGCACAATGGTTTCTGCGCCAACCCCGCCGGCTGCACAAACGCCGTCGGCGGCTGCGCCCCGCCGCCCGCCAGCCGCGCCACCAGATCGAAGTCCGCGTACACCGCTTGCATATACGCCGACCACAGCGGCGCGGCTCCCGTGAGGCCGCTCACGTTGATCATTTCGCTGTTGTCCGTGTTCCCCGTCCACACGCCAACTGCCAGCCCCGGCGTGTAGCCGACGGTCCAGTTGTCGCGGAAATCGTTGGTGGTGCCTGTTTTGGCGGCGGCGGGGAAGGGGAGAGCGAGGGGATTGTTACGCCCCATTGCCGGCACGCGCGCCGCGTCATCGTCCAGGATATTACTGATCAAGTAAGCCACGCGCGGATCCAGCACCTGTTCCGGTTCGGGAGATTGGACCTCATACAGCACCGTGCCATCCGTCTTGCTCACGCGCAAAATGCTCACCGGGGGAATGCGGAACCCACCGTTGGCAAAGACAGCGTAAGCGGCGGTCAGTTCCAGCGGCGTCACTTCCCCGCCACCCAGCGTGAGCGCCAGGCCATACCGACTAGGGTCGGCGTCGAAACTGCTGACGCCCATTTGCCGCGCCAGCTCCAGAAAGCGGGAAATGCCAATATCTTGCAGCAGCAGCACAGCGGGCACATTGTAGCTGTTCGCCAGCGCCTCCCGCAGCCGCACCGGGCCGTGGAAGCGGCCATCGTAGTTGACGGGACTATAGGTGCTGCCGTCGAACTGTGGATAGGAGACGGGCACATCCCACAGCAGGTCTGCGGCTGTCCAGGTGGGCGTGCCCGTGTTCGGGTCGGGAGACAGGGCGGCGGCGTAGGTAATGGGCTTGATGGCGCTGCCGGGCTGTTGTGGCGAAAGGGCCACGTTGACGTTGCCGTCAATCGTTTCGTCCTTGTAATCCACGCTGCCTAACATCGCCAGAATTTCCCCCGTGCCCGGTTTGAGGGCGACCAGGGCCGCGTTGGTGAGATGGTGGTCCGCTGCTAGTGCGGCCACATGCTGCCGCGCCAGCAGTTCCGCCAGCCGCTGGTAATCCAGGTCAAGGGTGGTGGTCACTTGTAGGCCGCCGTTGGCCACCACGTCCGCGCCGAACTGCGCCTCCAACTGCTGCCGCACGTAGACGGCAAAATGGGGCGCGACCAGGCTGACCTCTTGTGGCGCAAAGGTGAGGGGTTCCAGGTAGGCGGCGTTGGCCTCTTCCTGGCTGATTTTGTCGTCGCGCACCATCTGGCTGAGGACGAGCCACTGCCGTTCTTTGGCCGCGTCCGGGTTGGTGAGGGGGTCGAGTTCGATGGGGCTTTGCGGTAGTCCGGCGAGGAGGGCGGCCTGTGCCAGGTCGAGGTCGCGGGCGGGTATCTCGAAGTAGGTTTGCGCGGCGGCTTCAATGCCGTAGGCCAGGTTGCCGTAATATATTTCGTTCAAATACAGTTCCAGAATTTCATCCTTGCTGTATTTGCGGTTCATGATCCAGGCGAGAATGATCTCTTTTGTTTTGCGGTTGTAGCTGACGGCGGTGCGTTCGTCGTAGTCGAAGGCGACGTGGCGCACAAGCTGCTGCGTGATGGTGCTGCCGCCGATGGGGCGACCTTCGGGGTGGCGCAGGTTGGCGATGATGGCGGCGACGAGGGAGGGGGCGTCGAGGCCGTTGTTTTCGTAGAAGGAGTCATCTTCGATGGCGATGGTGGCGTCAATGAGGTTTTGGGGTATCTGGCTGAGGGGGATTTGGGTGCGGTTGCCTTCGCCAAAGAATTCCCACAGGAGTTGGCCGTTGCGGTCAAAGATGCGGGTGGTTTCGAAGGTGTCGCGGGTGCGGGCGGCGTCGAGGGCGGCGATGCCTTGTTCGATGTCCTGGTTGAGTTGGTTGTAGACGAGGGTTCCGCCGATGAGGATGCCGGCAAAAACCAACAGCCCCACACCCAATAACCCCACCAGCAGCAGCCGGCTAAAACACCCTCCCAGGCAGCCACGCCGCCGCGGCTGCCGCGTTTCGCGTACATATTGCACAGGCTGGGTCGGATCATCGTAGTACATGGAAACTCCTTTGGGGAAAGTTGGCGGTTGGTCGTTGGCCGTTCGCGGTTTGGATAACGGGATAGCTTGTCAGTAACCGTCCGTGAAAAGTGTGAAGTTGTTTTCGGACGGTTACTAAGCCAGAGTGGACCAATTTTCTTTGGTGAAATTGGTCCACTCTAGAGAGCGTTAGTGGTTACGATGGTTGACTGTTAACCGTTGGCTGGGGCAATTCCCAAAACTGCTCCGGTCTAGGCGTATAACGCCGCTATGGGGGCTGCCGTTCCCTGAGTTTCCTGTCGCCTTCCCTACGCACTGCCTACGCGCGCATGACGGGTGGGAAGCAAAAAGCACGGCGTACAGACCAGGCCGGGCGGCCGGTGTGTACGCCGTGCTTATGTGGATGAATGATACGCGATGCGCGCCTAATCGGTCGGTTCGGGGCGCAGCTCCTCTATTTCGTTGGTCACGTCCGCCAGTAGCTCGGGATTGACTTCGCCCAGGTGGTCCGATAGTTGCTGCCACTTCTGGCGCAGTTCCTGGTCTTCGTGATCGAGGGCTTTGATGCCAATTTCTGCCGGCATCAACATCCGTCCCTGATACCCTGTTGGCATCCGCATACCCATTTCCCGAAACGCGCTGCCCCAGTAATACGTCAGCATCGGATTGATCAGCCCTTCCACGCGATTCTGCACATTCCCCGTCGCCTTCAACAAGGCAAAGAACGCCAGATAATAGTCACGCGCGCCTTCAAAATCCTTCCGGTTCAGCATCTGCCCGGCCTTCACCGAAGCATAGGAAGCCATCAGCCAGCGCAGTTCCGTCAACTCCGATTCCGTGTGTTCTTCGTGGATCGCTTCCCACATCACGCGCGTCGCCTGCAAGAACTTTCGTACCGAGCGACCGAACCGCTGAATCTTGCGCGCTTCCATCGCTTCCGTTGCCAGTTTCTGCGCACCCATAGGGGAAATGGGCACATTCGGGGGGAGTTCTTGCCTGACGATGTCTTCCCAAATGGGTCGCAACGCCTCCGCGTCGTTCAAAGGCAGCGTCACCAACTCCGTAATGATTTCCCCGTCTCCGCCTTCATCATCGTAATCGGAAGACGATAGATACGTGCGCGCCTCTTCGACGTCTTCTTCACGGTCATCGCGCGTATGTGCGCCATTTCCGGGCGGGGAATAGGGGCGATAGCTTTCCGCACGGCGCGGGCGCAGGTTCAGCACCTGATTCAGATACACAAACTCATCACAGGCGCGCACAAACAGGCGGTGCGAGCGGTCGCCGTGCGGGCCGATGCCCAGCACTCTTTTGCCGTACTTGTGTAGCTTGCTGGCCAGGGGACCAAAGTCACTATCCCCCGACACAATCACGAAAGTCGTGATATGCGGGTGCAGCAGCGCCACTTCCAACGCATCGAGAGCCAGGCGAATGTCGGCGCGATTTTTACCCTGCCCCACGCTATAGACCTGAACCAGGTCAATGGCGTTCAGCGTCATGTCGTACCGATACTCATCAAAGTTCTTCCAGTTGGCATACGCCTGCTTGATGGCGATTTGACCACGGCGAGACAAATAGCGGAGCAGATCACTGACATAGAAAGATAACGATTCGTCGTTTGCCCAAATAGCCAGGTTTTCGAAGTCAATAAAGACGGCTAACTGTGGTAACGGGTATTGGGGTATTTCTAGTTGCATGATGTTTCTAAATCCTCAAGAGAACGATGGTCGGCGGCGGCCGATCATGAGCGCAGCCGTCGCCGGACCAGATTACCAGTTATTGCGGTCGATTTTGGCGAATAAACGCCCGCGGATCGACATAGTCGCGGTCAATTCGGCCCTGATCCAGGCCGGGCCAATCACCTGGGTTGACAAACAGAGCTTCGGTGGGACTGATGTCGAAGTGCAAATGGAAGGGGACCGGATTTTGTGGATCGCCTTGCCCAATGCGGCCAATGACGTGGCCGCGGCGCACCCGATCACCCGTCTGCACGTCCATCCGCTCCAGGTGGGCGGAGCGGGAATAGACGCGCGGGCCACCCGGTGTTAAGGGATCGTGACGGATGACGACGAGGTTGCCCCAGGCCTCGCGGAATCCGGCAAATGTGACTTCCCCGCTGGCAACGGCGAAAACGGGCGCGTGGGCGTCGGCGTCGAAGTGGCCGGGGAGATTCAGATTGAGGTCCGCGCCTGTGTGCAGCACGGATTTGCCGCGCAGTGTGTAGAGCGAACCGTAAGGATTGACGTCCACCCACATGCCTGGCCATACCTGGGCACCGTGGCGTTCGGCATCCGTGCCGATGGGCGCGTCGAATCCGTCTGCGAGGAGGACGCCGGGTGTGCCTTCCACGACTTTGTGCCAGCGAATGCCGGCAAAACCCACCTCGCGCCCTTCTTCACCCGTAAAATTGGTGAGATTCACCTGGCCACTGGATGGGTTGTTGGCGTCCAGCTCAAAAATACCCAGCGACACCCAGACATCGGAGAAACGCTGTTGGTTGACGTCCACAGGGACCGGCTGGTTCTCACCGACGACGCCGTGGACGTAGTAGCGGGCGCGGCGAGTGGTGGCGTGCAGGCCAGGGATCCAGGCGCTGACGTTGTATTTGCCAGACGTGGTAATGTCGGGCATCCAGATGGCCCAAACGCTGCTGGGCGTGCTGCCGACGCTCCGGGCGAATTTCATGCTCTGGCCCAGGCGCGTGAAGGGTGTGAATCCGGCTTTGGGGAATTGGGTGTGCAGGCCGTCGAAGTAGCCAGGTTCGCCAACGTTGATAACTAGCTCTTCTTCCTGTTCGATAAAGGGGAGGCCGCTGTCGCTTGGATTGGTGGGATCGTAACGGAAGTTGGCGATGGCGTCCCACAGAGCCGTCCCTCCGACGCGGGTGTTGCCCGGATCGTTGAAGGCATGTTCCCAGCTCCAGAAGTTGACGGCGGGCAGGGCCAGGGTCTTGGCTTGCGTCAGGAAGCGTTCGATCTGGCGTGGGGTGGCGCTCCAGTAGGTGTTATCCGCCTGAGTTTCGCCATAGGCTGCGCCTGTGGGGATGAAGAGCTTACGGGGGAAGCGGTCTTTGTAGTCTTCGTAGGATTCGGTGAGGTTGGTGATGGCGTCTCCTTCTTTGCCGCCGAGCATTGCCCAGTAGATTTGGGGCATGGCGATATCGCACTCTTCCATGAAGGCGTCAAAGGGGAAGCCGGGTTGGAATTTGGGGAAGCGGTAGGTGCTGAGCGCGAGCAGGACGTCGTCACCCATTTCCTGGCGCAGGCTGCGGGTGAGGGCGCTGGCGCGTTTTCCGCCTTCGGTCGTGGACCATTTGTTGTTGCCGATGTTTTCCGCGTTGAGGACAAGGCCTTTGAGTCCGAACTGTTTGGCGCGGTCGGCGAAAACGCGGGCCTGGTCTTCGGGCATGGTACGTTGTCCGTAGACAAAGGAGAAGCCCCAGACGGTGATGTTTTCGGCTTTTAGGGCGTTGATCAGGTCTTGGGTGGCGCGTTCGCGGTGGCCGCCGGGGTCCTGATCGGGGATGGGGAAGGGGTCGCCCCCGTCCGCTATTTTGATGATGATGTGTTCGATGCCGGCATTTTTCGCCGTCCGTGCCGCTTCCGTAGCATTCATATTCATCCGCCGCAGCACTTCGTGCGCCCGCCAGACATACAATCCTTTTCCTGAAATCATTGCCCTCACTCCTTGAGACCGGCAATGCGATCCTTGCCGATTTACCAGTCTCCACAACATGACTTGAGGCACGGCAGAATGCCGGCATTTCTGCCCACACTCAAACAGCCGCCGCACAAGCTCTTGCCATGACGCTGCGCTTGATTGCTGACGTTTTGGCGGCGTGGAGACACTCGCTCGTCGAAGCCATCGTCAGCCAGACGTATCACCTTATATCTAAAATACTTGTCAAAATGAAAGGGACCACTAGACATTTGTGCCGTTGATACACCCACCGGGGGATTGGGGGCGAACGAGCCGGCAACAAATGTCTGTGGGAAATTGCGGTTGCTCGATTGCCGCCACGGATCACCCAGAATTTGGGGGATAATCAGGTGGAAGGAGCCGCGAAGGTATTTCGCCTGAATAAATAAGGAACGCTGCCTGACAGACATAGACTCTCTAATCGAAAAGTCTATCCACAAAGACTTAGTTTTCGCGTTAAGGTTCTGTCGTCAGGAAGGTTGCCTCAGACCTCAAACGGCAACGTTTGAGGCGCAGGCGGCGTGTTTGCCCCGCACAAACCAGGAATGTGCCTGGGGCGGATATACTGCATACTTTGGCGCAACAAACTCCCCGTGAAAAATGGCTGTGTGCCGAATTCTTCAAAAAAACCTAAATGTGCTTGCGCCACAGAACACTTCTTCAAACGCCGTAGCGGTAGCAGAAAGGATTAATTCCTGCTACCGGGGTGCTTTCCGAAAACACCCTGCCCATCGACCCTTTCCGAAGTACATGGAATTATTATACTCCTATAGCGGTGGAAAGAGTAGGGGGGAGAGAAACGGAAATCAATTGCCCGTCTCCGCTCCTTACTTAGGCTTTTTCGGAATTTGAATGGTCCTATTCCATACCGCAAAAGCCGCAGGCCAATCCAGAGAATCGCGCCTTTTCCGGATCGATATTTTTCTGGGTTGGCCTTAATCCGACTGCTCCTCCAGATAACGCTCCAGGGCGTCTCCGTCGTCTTCGTTGACGAGACTTCGCCGCGTGCGTCCCCCCTGTTTCGGGTCTTCCACCATTCCCATCTCATACAACGCTTCCATGAGACGCGCCGCGCGCGGGTAGCCCACGCGCAACTTGCGCTGCAACAGCGAGGCGGAAACCGTATCGTGTTCCTGGGCGAAAGCCACGGCCTGTTCTAGCAAGTCATCCGTCTGTCCAATCACCTGCATCCGCGCCAGCACAGCCTCCCACGGCGCGGTCCCCGCATCATAATCTGGCAGAACCCGCCGCCAATGCGCCACGATGGCATCAATCTCATCGTCGGCTACGTAGCATCCCTGAATGCGCTGAGGCGCGCTGGCATCAGGGGAAAGGAACAGCATGTCACCGCGCCCCAGCAGATGCTCTGCTCCTACACTGTCTAAGACCACGCGCGAGTCCGTGGTGGAGGCCACGGAAAAGGCGATGCGGGCGGGGAAGTTGGCCTTGATCAGGCCTGTGATCACGTCCGTGGAGGGGCGCTGCGTGGCGACGACGAGATGGATGCCCGTGGCGCGGGCCATTTGCGCCAGGCGACAGAGGGTGCGCTCCACGTCGCTGGGATACATGGCCATCAGGTCGGCCAATTCGTCAATAAAAACGGCCATGTATGGCAGCGGCTGCACGTCCGGGCGGCGGCTGACCCGCTCGTTGTAGACGGTGATGTTGCGCGCGCCCAGTTCCGCGAACATCTGGTAACGTTGATCCATTTCCGCCGTCAGCCAGCGCAAGACGCCGATGACGCGCTCGTGGTCCGTTTCGACGTTGCCCAACAGGTGGGGGAGGCCGTTGTAGCGGGAGAGTTCGACTTTTTTAGGGTCGATGAGGACGATCTTCAAGCGGTCGGGCGGGTTGTTGAAGACCAGGGTGCTGATCAAGCTGCCCAGACAGACGGATTTGCCGGAGCCGGTTGTGCCGGCAATCAACAAATGTGGCAGTCGTCCCAGGTCCGTGGCTACCGCCGTCCCCGACACATCTCGCCCCAACGCCACCGCCAGCGGACTCTTCAGCCGACGAAACGCATCCGACTCCAGCACCGCCCGCAGCCGTACCGCGCTGATGTCCATGTTCGGCACTTCGATGCCGACCACGCTGCGCCCGGGCACGGGCGCTTCAATGCGCAGCCGTGGCACTTTCAGCGCCAACGCCAGGTCCTTGTTCAGCGCCGCAATCTGTCCCACGCGCACCTTTTGCTGATGCGGCTCCCCATCCGGGCCGTTGCGCTCGATATAGCCCGGCGTGACCCCAAACTGCGTCACCGCCGGACCTTGCCGCACGGTTGTCACTTTGGCCGGCAAACCAAAATCCATCAGCGTCTGTTCAATAGTGCGCGATTTCTGCGTAATCTCCTGTGGACTGACGGCCGTTTCCTTACCCACTTGCAGCAGCGACAGTGGCGGCAGCATGGCCGGGCGCGGCGGCGGTGGTGGCGGAACGACCACCGGCGGCGGCGCTTCCGCGGGTTGCGCCGATGGTGGCGTCGTCACCTGTTTTGCCGCGCGCATCGCCGCTGCCTGTGCTTCTAACTGTCGCGCCCACTCATGCAGCCGCGTGGAGGCCAGCGTCAGCCAGCGCACGCCATCGTTCCAGGTCACTCTGGCGACCAGGGCGACGCCTACCAGCAGCAGCGTCACCTGTAACCCATCGGTGAGAATGGGGCCGAGAAACGCCAGCAGTGGCTCCGAAAGCGCCCAACCAATCAATCCGCCCCCTTTGCCCCCAAACGCGCCCGCCAATCCCGCGCCGCTGAGTTGGTGCGTCAGGGCCAGCGCGGAAAGCAGCACCAGTTCCGTGCCAATGACCTGCGTTGGCCGTACGCGATAGGGGCGGGAGACCTGGCGCAGGGCAATATGCACGCCCAGGGCTATGAGGGTTAAGGCCAATGGGTAGGCTCCCCATCCGGCCAGCAGGCGAAGCTGGCCGCTGATCCAGTTTAGTGGCGCGGAGCGGGTGAGGTGCAGCAGGCTGAGCAGAATGAGCAGCCCGGCCAGGGCGCAGAGCAGCCCGACCAGTTCAATGCGCCACGGCAACAGCATGGTGATCAATCGCTCGTCCCAGGTGGAAGTGGGGGGCGTGGTGGATGGTTTGTTGGCGGAGGGTTTGGACCCGGCCATGTGGTACGGTCTCCATCTTGTTGTTGCCGGCATATGCCGGCAGAACGCATGAGCTTATTATAACATATGCCGGCAAAAACAGACTTCGGCGGCGTGCAAACAAAAAAGAGCGGCTCAGGTATGACCTGAACCGCTCTTCACGTAGGGGAAGGTTTCACGCAATGAATGCGTTAGTGTGACTATACAGGTCATCTGCCCAGATTGGACCAATTTGCTCTGGTTGAATCTTATTGATGTCTACAAAATTGGTCCAATCTCTCGGAGACGTGAATAGTTACGCGTTAGTTACTATAGGTGAAGACGACGCCGTTGTCGCCGCCATGCTCGTTAGGACGGTAGGCATCGGCGGCTTCGTCGTTGTACCAGGAAACGCCATCAACCAGGTAGCGGAACTGGTATTCGCCGCCCTTGGGCAGACGGACTTTGGCGCGGAACGCCCCGGCCTTGTTCTGGGTCATGGGGATGGGATTCCAGCCGTTTTGTTCGCAGACGAGGACGACCTGGTCCGCGTCTTCCGGCGTAAATTGGAAGGTGACTTCGCATTCGTCCTTGGTCTTGAAGAATCGTTTTTGCAGCATGGTAACCTCCTTGAGGTAATCATTGTGATTGTCGTTGAATAGATGCCGGCATTTACAAACACCAACAGCCCCTGCCAGCCTCATTTTTCGCATCAAGCCACGACGCCCATGCGTCATGGGCAAAACAGCGGCTGATTATAAAAAGAATCCCCCCCCTGTCAAATCCTCGGATAAATCCATGAATACCAGATGAGTGACTCCAGGAAACCAGGAAAGAACCAATCGGAAAAAGCCTTACGCTTGCCCTGGTTCAGTGTTAAAATTTGCCCATGAATACTCGAAAACCGCCTCCCTTATCCGCCCCTGTGCGCGCTTTGCTCTCGTTGCTGCTGCCCCTGTTGGTCGCCGCGTTCCTCGCGGGTCTGTCTGGCCTGCCGCGCACGGGCGCGGACCCGCGCGCGCGTGGCGTGCTTGTTCTCGGTGGCATCGGCCTGACGAGTTGGCTGTTGGCGCTGTTCTGGTATGGTCTGGCGGGGGTTGGATTGCGTGGGAGGAGGCCGTTGTATGCCGGCATCGGCTTCGCCACCCTCGGCTGGTTAATCCTCCTCGCCGCCCGCTTCCTCCTCATCCCCAGCGCCCAACTCACCAACGCCGACGCCGGCCGCACCTTCTTCTACCTCCTCGTCTTCGAAAGCCTCTGCACCCAACTCTGGACCTTCGGCATCCTCTTCTGCGGCGTCGCCGACTGGCGCGGCCCCCTCACCGGCACACTTGCCGCCGGCGTCGTCTTCGGCCTCAGTGGCAGTCTCCTCTTTGGTGAATCCGTCCTCACCGGCGCGCTCCCCCTCCTCTTCTTCCTCGTTTGGGGCTTCCTTTATGGCCTCATCCGCCTGCGCACCGGCAGCCTCCTGGGCACCGTCGTCATCCAGGCCCTGCAAAGCTTCACCACCTGGCATATTCTCGTCCCCCGCCTCCCCGCCGATCCCAAATACTACAGCCAGTTCTACCTGGTTAGCAGCTTCCTCTTGGCCATCCTTATCTGGCGGCTGTGGCCCAAACGGAAGGAGGATTATCGTGTCTGAACTTGTCGTTACCCTGGACAATCGCGTTCGCCTCGTGGGCGCGGTGCTGGCCGGCAGCCACTGGCCGCAAATGGAACAGGCGCAAACCGTCCACGCCGTTCATCCGCAGGCGAAACGGACACGCCAGTTTGTCGCCGCCCATGCGCGGCATCCCGCTATTCAACTTGCCAACGCCGCCCTGGATGCGCGTGTTCCCGTGGCCGACCTGTTCGCCGCCGCCCTGAACGCCGCCTGGCCCACGTTTACCCCCACTGGTCCCTTGCCCGCAACCTTCGCCGCCGCGGAATGGACGGAGGCGCTGGCCGATTTCTACGTGGACACGGCCATCGCCGCCTTTTTCTGGGCCGACCATGCCGCCCCCTGGGAAGAAGCATTACGGGATTTGCGCGCCATCCACCACGACAGCCCACTGCCTGCCTTCCTTGCGCGACTTGTGGGACATCCGCTTGATGCCGGCATTCACCTCACCCCCAACCTCGCCTACCCCGCGCTGCAAGCCATCCTCACCCCAACCCCCGCCGCCCTCACCTTCATCCTCCCCCCGCCCAAAGCCGTCGGCGAATCCGCCCCCTGGCCCTACCGCGAGGGCGCGGACTGGGTGCTGGCGGAAACGTGTTACCATCTTTGCGCCCACTTCCTCCAACCCGCCCTGGCCGACCTCGCCTCGGCGGAGCAAGCCGCCCTGCTGCACGCCGTTGTCGCCGCCTTTCTCGCGCAGGCATCCGGCCCCGGCGACAGCCAGGCGTACATCGTCAGCAGCAAACGCCAGTTCAACCTGCCCCAACTCCCCCAACTCGTCGCCCAACTCCAATCCCACCTGGCCGCCCCCACCAACGTGCCGCTGCTGACGGCCCTCATTAACCATGCAACAATTCGCCCATTCACCACATAATGATTGATGGAGACTCGCATGACCTACGAACTCATTCTCACCCAAACTCACGACCGCGTGGGCGTGATCCAGTTTAACCGCCCCAAAGCATTGAATGCCCTCAATCGGGAGATGATGGCCGAAGTGATGGACGCGGCGGAAGCGTTTGACGCGGACGCGGCCATTGGCTGCATTGTCATCACGGGCAACCAGCGCGCCTTCGCCGCCGGCGCGGACATCAAGGAAATGGCCGTAGCCACCCCCGTGACCATGCTGGACAACCCCTTTATTGACTACTGGGACCGCCTGCGCCGCATCAGCAAGCCGGTCGTCGCCGCCGTCTCCGGGTTCGCCCTCGGTGGCGGCTGCGAGCTGGCCATGGCCTGCGACATGATCATCGCCAGCGAGACAGCCCAATTCGGCCAGCCGGAAATCAACCTGGGCGTCATCCCCGGCGCGGGGGGCACGCAACGCATGGCGCGCGCCGTGGGCAAGGCCCTGGCTATGGAAATCGTCCTCAATGGCCGCTTCCTCAGCGCGGAAGAAGCGGTGCGCTTTGGCCTGGCGAACAAAGTCGTGCCCGCCGAATCCTACCTGGAAGAAGCCATCCGCTTCGCCGCCCAAATCGCCGCCCGCGCCCCCGTCGCCCTGCGCCTGGGCAAAGAAGCCGTCAACGCCGCTTTCGAGACCACCCTGCAAACCGGCCTGGCCTACGAACGCCGCCTCTTCTACATGCTCTTCGCCACCGCCGACCAGAAAGAAGGCATGGACGCCTTTATTAACAAGCGCAAGGCGGAATGGCAGGGCAAGTGAGGAATAATTAATTGGGTGAATTCGTGAATGGGTGAATGGTTAACGGGATGGCGCCTGGCATAAACGGGTAGAGCGGGTTGGCACCCCCCTACAGATCAGCCTGCCAGGTTTTTTGCAGAGAAAATCTGGCAGGTTTACAATTTCAAGAATTCCCGTCAGTAAGCCACACGCTTTTCAGATTTCTCCGTTTCGGAAAAAGAAATCGCTTCCGATACGGCTGCCTGGCGTAAAGCCTCTTCTAAAAAATGGCGCAAGTTATTTTCGTCGCGAATGCCGGCATTCAACTCCGCCAAACCAAGCTCAATCGCTGAAACCAGATCAGAATCAGTCGAATGGGGATCAATGAGCAGCAAAGGCAATCTGGCAACGTACCAATCTTCGAGTTCTTCAATGGTAATAGCATTCTCGATAAATTGAACGATTTTTCTTCTCAATTTGGACGATAACATGCGGGAAAACCCTCCAGACAGTCAACTCACAGTAGAATGGGTGACGGCAGACATTATAAGACATTACTTTAACACCGGTCAATACTATGAGAAAGCAAAGTCAGGATCTCTTATCTCTTACTTGAAAAGAAACTCTCACCCTGATCAACCGCCGCCTGGGGAACCGGTCTGTACCCACAGTCAAATTGTTTACTATTACTCGCAAGAGAACAGCCTGGTAGCCGTTGTGCATCAATACTACCGTCCGGATGGGACAGTTGGCGGCAGCGGACTACCAGATCCCAAAAGACTTGTTTTAGAAGGACGTATTCTTGCTGTACGCGCAAAATGAAACGCCTCTTGAGCCAATACTTATTACTCCAGGGGATGAAGCATGAACCTGAAACTGACACCTGAATGGCGCCGCCGCCTGACGCGAATAGTCGAATTACTGGTCGTAGTTACCGTGGTCATGGCCGCTGCCAGCCTGTGGCAGTGGTACCGGAAGGGCGGCGGCTTTGAAGCGATTTACGTGGCAGTCGGCGTACTTCTGGCTGCGTTGTGGACCGCGTGCCGCTGGCTCAGGCGAGAAGGGGAACTGGTTGCTCCGCCGGCGACAGCCCTCTCGCTGTCGCCGCGCAGCCGCGAAAACCTGCTAAACCAGATGCAGACAGCCTGGATTGACGGTTTCCTGAAGCAGTCGCTGCACTACGAAGTCCTCAAACTCGCCCTCCACCACCGCCCGGACGCTGTCGGACCACGTCCGTGGCAGTTAGTGCTGCAGCAGCCAGGGCAGCCAGACGCGCCTGTATCCCCCGACCACTCTTTGCTGGACTTGTTCACCGCCAGCGGACGCAATCTGCTCATCCTGGGCGAGCCGGGCAGCGGCAAGACGATCACCATGCTGCAACTGGCGGAGGTGTTGATTGTAGCAGCCCGCGAGGACGACGCCGCGCCCGTCCCCATCATCCTTAACCTTTCCTCCTGGGCGCAGGCGCAAAAACCGTTGCCGGAGTGGATGGCAGAGGAGCTATTTGTGCAATTTGGCCTGGCTCGCAACCTGACCCACGCCGCCATTGTCCAAAATCAGTTTCTTTACTTGCTGGACGGGCTGGACGAAGTGGCCGCCAATGCCCGCGCGGACTGCCTGACAGCGATCAATGCCTTCAAAGAAAAGCACCCCGCGGAGATGGTCGTCTGCAGCCGCGTCGCCGAGTACGAAGCCTTACAAGAGCGGCTGCACATGGGGACGGCGATTCAGATTCAGCCATTGAGCGATGCCCAGGTTGACGCCTACCTGGCGCAGGAAGGACTGGAACTACAGGCGGCGCGGGCCACCCTGGCGCACGACCCCGATCTGCGCGACCTGGCCCGCGCCCCCCTCATGCTCAACCTGATGGCCCTCGCTTACCGCGGACTAACCCTTGCCGACCTGCAACCGCTGGGGAACCATGCCGCCCGCCGTCGCCACCTCTTTGACCACTACGCCCATCGCATGTTTGCCAGGCGCTCGTTGCCAGCAAACAGTCCTTACACCCAGGCCCAAGCCACCCGCTGGCTGGTTAACCTGGCGCAAGGGATGGCGCGGCACGAACAATCCGTTTTTTACATTGAACGCCTGCAACCCACCTGGCTGCAAAACAGTCGCCTGCATCACTATTACCCGCTATTGAGCGGGCTGATTGGCGGGCTGATTTTCGGGCTGATTGGCGGGCTGTTTGTCGGGCTGATTGGCGGGCTGTTTGTCGGGCTGTTTGTCGGGCTGATTGAGTACGGGGGTGAGGCAGTTATCCAGCATTATGTGCTGCGGTGGCTGCTGGCGCGGGTGCTGCCGTATCCCTTCCGCGACAGCCGCCTGGTCGCCTTCCTGGACGCCATGCACGAGCGCATCTTGCTGCGGCGGGTGGGTTTTTGTGCATCGCTCGCTGCTGGAGTATTTCGCCAGCCTGGCGGAAAACGCCCGCGAATGATTTGGGGGCGTTTCATTTTTGTTGGCCGCCGCCGTAGGATAATTGGTTGAATTGTCCCCCCGTCACGAGGGGACAATTTGGGCAAATTGTCCTACAAGTTATCCCCACAGCGCCGCTCCCATTAACCATTCACCCATTCACGAATTCACCCATTAACTCTTTCCACGGGTCAGTCCAGGCGCGTGATTGTTAGCTGCACGTGCCCGTGGTTGTTGAAGTAGAATGCCGGCATATCATTGGCAAAACTGTAAAAGAGTCCTGATGTCGTCACCGTGTACGTCGCCTCCGTGCCAATGAGAAAGGCATCATCCAACGACTGCCCGATGGCGCCAATGAGGGCAAACCATTGCTCATCCGGCATGCGCCGAAACGGTTCAAACGGCACCATATTCTCGCGCGTGAACCCATCGGCGTTGGTAACCACAAACCAGTCCAGCCACCAATCCTGTGGATCGACCGATAGCGCGTAACTCTCCCCTTGCAGCAGCAGCAGGCCACTCCAGTTCCACTCTGTTTCCGCGCGCACATCCACCGTCGCGCTTTCGCCCACCTGCAAATGGGTAAACGGGCCATCTGTGCGCCCACGTTCGGCGGCGACCTTGCTCGCACCCCCCGCGCCCCCCAGCCACAACAAACCACACAAACCAAGCGTCAATAACCATGCTCGTCTCATACGAAACCTCCTATCTTGTAGGGCGGGTTGCTAACCCGCCCGCGTCCGCGTTCCACAGCTTATCGCGGCGCGTAAACCGCAACCACCCCATTTTGCCACACAGGCTGCAAAAAGGCAGCTTGGGCAGGGTCGAAATCACCCAGGTCCCGTTCGGCGGGGCCGTAAAAGACGTAGTCTATCCCGTTTTGCGCCAGCAATTACCGTCGCCATCCGCCTCACTGTAGGACAATTCGCCGAATTGTCCGCTTGTGGTAGGGGACAATTTTGGCAAATTGTCTTACCCGCTTTGCACCAGTAATTGTCGTCGCCATCCGCCTCACTGTAGGACAATTCGCCGAATTGTCCGCTTGCGGCGCGGGACAATTTTGGCAAATTGTCCTACCCGCTTTGCACCAGTAATTGTCGTCGCCATCCGCCTCACTGTAGGACAATTCGCCGAATTGTCCGCTTGTGGTAGGGGACAATTTTGGCAAATTGTCCTACGGGGCGGATGGGACATAGAGCGTGACGAGTTCGTTTTGCCAGATGGGGTGCAAGTAGGGGGCGCGGGCGGGGTCGAAGTTGCCCAGGTTTCGTTCGGCGGGACCGTAGAAGATGTAGTCAATCCCGTTTTCCGCCAATAATCGTCGCCGCCAGGCGTCGCTGGTTGTGGCGGCGAAGAATTGTTCGGCTTCGGCTTTGCGCGTAGCAAAATCCAGGGTTTCGTATAGATGTCCCACAAACACGGCGTCCCCCGTGGACGCCGGTAAATAGCTTCCGGTCCAGTAGGAGGCCAGCACACGGTCGCCGGGACCGCTGGCATCACGCAGCCAGGTCATGGCCGCTATCTCCTCCTGGGGGCGGAACAGGGGATATGGTTGGATCAGCGCCAGCGTTGCCAGCGCCCCCGTATACAAATAAAGGCTCATGACGCTGTTGCCGAGCAGGATCAGCAGCAGGAACAGGCGGCGCACGCCAGCGGGGCGGTAGCGGGGGCGGCGCAGCAGCGCCTTTATCGGGCGGGCGCGCAGCAGCCAGGGCAGCACGGCGGTCGTTAGCCCGTAGGCGGCCAATGTTGCCAGGGGGATTTGCAGCCCCTCCACAAAGCGGCGCTGCGGCGGCACGGGTAGGTAGAGCAGCAGCGCTGCCGCTCCCACCCAGACCCACAGGAAGGCAAAGGCCAGTTGCGCTGGTGGCTCCATGCGTCGCCAGGCGCGCCAGCCCGCCAGCGCCAACAACAGCAGCGGCGCATAGGTGAGCAGGTAGTGCAGCGGATGCGGGGAAAGCGTCACCGCCTGCGCGTTCCAGGCGCGGTAGACGCTGCTGGTTTGGATGGCGCGGAAGTAATACAGGTACAGCGGCAGAGGAATGAGCAGGGTGGCGGTCAGTTCTATTCCCTGGCGCCAGAGGATGCGCCGCGCCCGGAACATGAGCAGGAGGAGCGTGCCGCCCATCACGGCGGCCAGGAGCAGGATGAGGAAGGGGTAGATGACGGCCAGGGCCAGGTTGGCCGCGCCCGCGCCCAGCAGAAACAGCCGGCGGCGGCGGCCAGGCGGTTGGCCCCAGGCGTACAGCAGAAGGAGGAAAAAGAGGAGGATGAAGGTGATGCCGGCAACAAAATGCGGATACGTGAGCGCGCTAAAAAACAGGTGCGACTCCGGCATCTTCAGGTCCAGGGGGACGGCTTCGGCGGCGCGGGTCCATTCCCACGCCTGGGGCAAACGGACCACATCCCACCCGCTGCCCCCCAACGCCAACAAATACGCCATCCAGCGCGCCCCCCGCTGCCGCAAAAACGTGGCCGCGAAGAGGAAGGTCGCCAGGAAGACGGCCACGTCCCCCACGAATAACCCCAGATGCCAGGCTCCCACCACGGACAACCCCAACCAGCGCCCGACGTGCCCCAGGAAGAGGTAGAAGCCTTCAATAAAAACGGGGGTGTGTGGCTCCAGGGTGAATAGATCGCGGTAGACCCATGCGCCCGCGTGTCCCTGGGCGATGGCGGAGAGATAGGTTCCGTCCTCGACGTTTTGCAGCAGGCCGGTGTAGATGCTGCCCGCCGGCGACAGCCAGTGGCCGAGCAGATAGGGCAACAGGAGCAGCGCCGCGCCCGCTACGGCCACGCCTGCCGCTGTTCCCCACTCGCGCGGGGATAATGCCGGCATCTTCAAACCCACAACGACACTCCCCACTCCTCAACGCCTGGAGTTCGCATACGTTTGCCTGCGCTAATGCCTGTTGATGAGGTTGCCAAATTTCATGGTTGCGTGCGCCTATTGTACTGCATTCGTCCTTTCCCTGGCAGCACGCCGGATGATGGCGGCTGGGCATTCACCGAAACTCATAAATGAGCAAGTCATGGAACGCCTGCGTCCCGGCCAATGTGTAATGCGCTTGCAGCCAGGCCAGATGCGGGTGCAACGCTGCGCCCTCTTGCGCCGCTTCGCGGAAAATCACCAGCCAGATGCGCGGGTGTCCCTGGGCCGCCGTGGGCAGGTCGCCGCTCTCCCGCACGCCGAGGGCGGCTTGCGTGGCCGGGTCGAGCGTGTCCGATGGACTGCCGGGTGGGTCGGCGATGAACGTTTGCGGCAGGTCAGGGTCGTAATAATAGGTGGGTAGGAAGGTGAGCTTGTTGCTGTGAATGATCAGGTCGCCGGGCGCAACTTCTTGCCGCAGATAGGCGACGGCTTGTGGAAACGGCGGGCGGGGGAAGGTGGCGTACTGGTAGTGGTACAGCAGCGAGGCGATGACGACGAGCAGCGCCCCGCCCAGGACGCCCCCTTTGATGGCGCGGGGGGCGTGTCCCCAGGGGAGCAGGCGGGCGGCGAGGAGCAGGTAGACGAAGGCGGAGGGCAGGAGGGCGCGCAGGACGTAGATGGGGCGGACCTGGGAGATGAGGAAGGCGAGGAGGATGGGACCAAAGGCTAACCAGGTAAGCAGGCTGATGGCGTCGGGGAAGGGATCGGCGGCGGGGGCGTGGCGTGGATGCCGGCATTCCATCACCACCAAAACCAGAATGAGCAGACTGAACAAAAGCGCAAACGGAAGCAGCCAGGGCGGCAGCCCCTCATTGTCAGCGGCAAAATGAAACACATACAGCGTCTGGACCAACGCCAGCGCGCCCGGACGCTGCGTCCAGTAATTGGTGGCAATCGCCTGAAGCTGGCGCGGCAGCACCCACAGCCAGGGTGCGAATAACGCCAACATGCCCAGATGCGCGCCAACGACGCCGCGCCAATGGACCACCCGCCGTCCGCGCAGCCAACGCCAGAGAATCCAGCCGCCCAGCGCCAGCAGGAAAAGCGCGGCGAGATTGTGCGTGTAGAGGGCCGCCGCGCCGCAGAGCGCGTATGCCGCCCAGTCGAACCCCTTGTTATCCTGCCAGGCGCGCGCAAAAAAGGCGAGCGCGGCAGTTGTGCAGAGGGCCAGCAGCGCGTACATGCGCGTTTCCTGGGCATAGTAGAGCGGGAAGGGGGCCACGGCGGCGAAGAGGGCGGCTGTGGCGGCCACGCGCCGGTCGAACAGGTGCTTGCCCAACAGATAGAGGACGGCGACGGTGGCGACGCCGGCGAGGACGGACAGCAGGCGCACGGCGGCGGGCGTCTCGCCGAAGAGGCGCATCCAGCCGTGCAGGGTAAAGTAGTAGAGGAGGGGGTGTTCTTCGGCGGCGGCGGCCTGGGGGCCAAGCGTGCCGGCAATCATCTCCCCCACCGACCGCTGCGCAAACAACACGCTGAACGCCTCATCATACCACAACGCCCTGCCGCCCAGGTTCACCACGCGCAGCACGGCCGCCAGCAGCGGAATTGCCGGCCACAAACGACGCGGAGAGGGCAGTTGCCTAATCGTCATCTAGCCATTGGTACAGCACATAATCCTGGTCGCCAATCGTGACTATAGGCTGCAAATAGCGCGCCTGTAAATCCGCCAGCACCGCCTGTTCGCGCGGACCCACGGGGTCGAACTGCTCCGCCAGGATGAAGGCGTAGCCCGCTTGATGGAAGAGGACGTGTGTGATGCCCTGACCGCGCCATTGGGCGGCAATGCCGGCAGCATCCAACCCCTCTCCCCGAGCCAAATGCAAAAACGTATCCAGAATCCCATCCGGGCGGCAGTCTGGGCGGCAGAGATAGCTGCGCGGTTCCCAGAGAAACTGCACCCGCGACTCCCCCGGCAGCGCGTTCACCGCCTGCATTGCGGCTGCGTATGGTCCCAGGCGGCGCGCATAATAGCCGTCCACGGATTCCAACCCCACGACGACGGGCAGCGGATTGATCGACAGGAAGTCGCGCGCGGCGGTGAGCAGCAGCAGCGCCAGGGCGAAGTTGACCAGGGCGCGCGCCAGCCAATCGAGCCGCAACCACGGGCGCGCCAGCGTGTCCAGGCGATCCAAAACCAGCCCCCCCATGATGGCCGACGGCGCAAAGATGGGCAGCAGCAGCCGCGTTTGCAGCAGCAAAGCAGAGCGGGCCAATCCGAACAGCCAAAAAGCGGCGTTGACGACCAGGAAGATGAGCAAGAGAAGGACCACGCGCCGCTCTTCTCGCCGCAATGCTCGCCAGACGAGGGGCAGCAGCAGCGGCAGCGTCAACAAAAATGGGCCGATGGTAGCGTCGTAGCTGCTGCTGCCTTCGCTCCCCAGGATGGTGGCTTCCAACGGGGCCAGCAGGAGGCGCATGGGTTGGTTGGGCCAGAGTCCGCTGCCGGCACGATCATAGAAGGCGCCGCGCCAGGCATCCCAATAGAGGGCGTGGTTCAGGAAGAAGGGGTAGATGGGATTGCCGGTGAGGAGCCAGTTTTTCAGCAGCCAGGGGAGGACGAAAATGCCGGCAATGCCGCCCATGCCCGCCAATCTCCCCACCCAGGCGCGCCACCCCGCGCGCCGCGTCGTCCATACCACTATCGCGGCCATTGCCAGCGGCATCACCACCGCCGTGTACTTGACGCCACCCGCCAGCCCAACACTCGCGCTCGCCAACCAGAGCCACCCGCGCCGTTCCTGCCCGGCATGACAGCCATCGCGCCAGCGCAACAGCGCATACATGGTCGCCGTGAAATAGCAGAACAAGGCCATTTCCGCATACGCGCGCGTCATCAGCAGCACGCAGGTCGCCCCGGAGAGCAGCAAAGCCACGGCTGCCCAGGCCACCTGGCGATTGAAATACCGCCGTGCCAGGTCAGCCGTGATGGCCAGCCCCATAAGGCCAAATGAGAAGTGCAGCAAGGGTGGAACCTGGGCGTTGCCCAGCAACAAGCCGAGCGTGTACAACATTTCTGCGTTTTGGGGGAAGCCGAGGTAGGGGAGATCGATCCGGTGTGCTATGCCGCCCCAGGTGAGGTAGAGGCGCGGTTCGGTGAGGTGGTAAACGTGTGCGTCCCAACTGATGTCGGGTGCCAGTGCCAGACCAAGCGCCAGCAGCAACATGCTGAGCGAGAAGAGGCGCAGCCCGCGTTCCCAGGGTGTTTGCGCCGGCGGCCGGCGGAGATGGCGCGCGTCTGTGAGAATACTTTTGGCGTGGGGGAGGCAAATGCCGGCAACAATCAGCACCAACAGCCAGGCCCCCAGCGGGTGAAAGAGTCGCAGCGCCCCCAACCCCAGCACCAACAACGCCAATACGCCCAGCCCCAGACTGCTTTGCAGCGCCAGGCGTAACGCCCCTGTTTCCGCGTCCAGCAGTCGCCCGGTCAGCCGCCGCCCCAACCCCGCGCCCAGCGCGACCATGCCCCCCGTCACCAGAATTGCCGCGCCTGTTCGCCCAGACGCGAGCAGCATCCGGGTGTTGAAGGGCTTGTGCGCCCAAAAGAAACCGGCAATGACAAACGCCAGCCACAGAAGCACCAGCAGCGCCTGGCTCCACCAACGGAGGGAGGCGCGTGACTGTGAGGAGTGGCCGGGCGGAAATGGATTCATATGCTGTGCGTGCCTTTCGTGCGCGAATTTTACCCTACTCATCGCGGGGCGGGCATAGGGCGAGGTAGGCGTCTCTTCCTAACGTCAAGGGGAATCCGGCGACGATGGTGGGGTACTCTCCCCCTTTTGTCGCATTTCCGAATTTGCCGCATGGCGTATAATAAAGAGGAAGTAGCTACTCAACCCCAGAGGGGCGACGCACTTACAAACGGGATTTTTGTCGCGCGCATGGGGACAACGTGCCGTGTCGGTCGGAATGTGGCCGTATATTATCGCGGGCGGTATCATTCGTTTCGGTAACTCTTCAGCCTCCGTTGCCTTCTTCGACGAGAAACATGGATATTTCAGTTCGTCACTTGAATAGTCGCATGGCCGTGCAGGTTCCCATGGAGCTTCCCCTGGGCCTGGTGTTTGTTGTTGGCCGCGTGGAGCATTTGCGGCAGGCGGATGGGGATGATGGCGTTGTAACGTTTGATCTGGTAGAGAAGGGGTATCGTCTGCGCTGCCGCCTCTCGCCGCGGACGACGACGAATATCGCGTTGATGGAAAACACGCGGGCGCGGGCGGGTGGGCATTTGATGTTTGATCCGACGACGGCAAGTTATTTTTTGATTGCGCGGGATGTAGAAAATATGCCGGCATCTCCCCGTCCGGCGGCGCGTTCAGAATTGAGTTCCATTCTCGCCGACGTCAAGAAACGCGCGGACGCAACCCGGCTAACCGTTTCCGAGCTTCCCTATTGGGTCAAGCAAATGGCTCCCCCGGAAGTGCGCGCCGAGATGGGTATGTCTCAAGTTGAATCTGACGAGTACGCCCACGCAATCCCCACCCTTTCATTCAGTAACGCAGAAGCCCTTCCCCCGCGCATTGATCAGGAGATGCTCACTTTTCTCTCCAAAGCAATGGATAGCAAGGAAGACATAGAGCTGACGGCGGACATCCTGACCAGGCTCGCCCCCGACGAGCCGGCTCCTGCCCCAGAACCGGAGTCCGCCGCGCCGCCCCCCGCCGCGGAGACACCGCCGCCGGATCACGAAGCCTCTGCCGCCTCTCTTCCCCCATCACCCGTATCCCCCGAAGAACTGCCACCGCCGCAAACCGCGCCACGGCGCAGCGTTGTCACCGAACTACAGCCGGAAATCGTTCAGGCCAACAACAGCCGCGAGCGACTTCTGCTCTTCGTCATCGTCATGCTGGCCTTGACCTTGTTTGTCGTCATGCTCCTCCTCTTTCTTTCCCTATAACCCTCGCCTGCCCGGCGCGCCCATTCCTCATTTTATCGTAACTGCTAAGCCAGATTGGCCCCATTTTCTCTGGTGAAAATGGACATTGGGCGTGTGAAATTGGTCCAATCTCCAGAGAGCGTTAGTAGTTGCATTTTATCTACCCTTTTGGCGCGTAATTGCTACAATCAATTGCCACGCGCGGAAATCGCCGCACCCAGTCTGGACGTATACAATCGGCGCCAGATGTTGTTTCCCGACCGCTGTCCCGGTTGGTGGCGGCCTGCTGGCGGCCATTCACCAACGACTGCTTCTCTTTTAGGAGACCGCTCATGTCCGAACCCAAAACGATCATTTGTCTAGCCAGTTTTTTCAAGGGGGAAGCTTTCATGCGCCTGTGCAAGGAGGAAGGCGCGCGTGTGATCCTCATCACGAAAGAGAATTTGAAAGACGAAGCATGGCCCTGGGATGCCATTGACGAAGCCTTTTTCATGCCTAACCTATCCAGGCAACCGGACATTACCTACGCCGTCAGTTATCTGGCGCGACACCGTATCGTTGACCAGGTGATGCCGCTTGATGATTACGACGTGCCCACTGCCGCCGATCTGCGTGAGCATTTGCGTTTGCCGGGCATGGGAGCCACGGTCACGCGCTATTTCCGCGATAAGCTGGCAATGCGCATGGGGGCGCAGGCTGGGGGGCTGCTGGTCCCGCCATTCTCGGGTGTCTTCAATCACGGACAGTTGCAGCAATACATGGACCACGTTCCTGGGCCATGGGTGTTGAAGCCCCGCACGGAAGCGGGGGCTATGGGCATCAAGAAGATCAACGCCCAGGCGGAATTGTGGCCTTTGTTGGAGAAGTTGGGGGATGAGCAATCCTTTTTCCTGTTGGAGCAGTTCATTCCGGGTGATGTTTACCACGTGGATTCTCTCATTCGAGATGGGGAGGTCATTTTTGCCGTGGCGCACAAATATGGTCGCCCACCGATGCAGGTGGCGCACCAGGGAGGCGTCTTTATCACGCGCACCTTGCCCCGCGAAGGGGAAGAAGCGACGACGCTGCGCGCTCTAAACGCGCAGCTTATGCGTGCCTTGGGGATGCGGAATGGCGTGTCACACACGGAGTTCATTCGCGCCCACGCCGATGGTCGCTTTTATTTTCTGGAGACGGCGGCGCGCGTCGGCGGCGCGAACATTGCGGAAACCGTGGAATATGCTACGGGGCTGAACTTGTGGCGTGAATGGGCGCGGATGACCATGTGCCAGTTACGTGGGCAGCGGTATGAACTCCCACCCGTGCGCGCCGATTATGCCGGCATTCTCATCTGCCTGGCGCGACAGGAACACCCCGATTTATCCGCTTATCAGGATGCGGAGATTGTCTATCGCCTGCACAAGAAGCAACACGCGGGGTTGATTGTGGCTTCGCACGATGCGGGGCGCATTGAGTATCTGTTGCAGGAATACGGTGACCGCTTCGCGCGGGATTTTCTGGCGGTGGCCCCACCGCTGGACAAAGCCCCGCAGTAGGCTCTTTGGGATTTGATGGGGTCTTGTCATTCAGGGCGTGGCCCATCCTCATGAGGGCGTGGGGGCGGATTCCAGCCGGCGCAAGCGGTAGAGCAGGGGGAGCAGCGTCAGGTTCATTACGCCGAGCAGGGCGAAGAGCCAGCGAAAGTCGATTGTGTCAATCAAGCCCGTAGTCGTGGCCTGCCCCAACCCCGTCCCCACGTTGCCGATAGCCATGAAGATGGCGAAGGTGGCCGCGCCTAGCCGCGGGTCCGCATTGAGCATCGCCAGGGTGACGAAGATCAGCTCCACGGCCGCCAGGCACATGCCCCAGACGAGCGTCATGGTCAGCACGTTTTCCAGCGATGTGAAGAGAGCGATGCCCAACAGCGTGAGCGAGATCAGGACGGTGACGCCCACGCCCCGCGTCCAGATGGTGAATTTGCGATCCAGGGCCATGACGATGCCGCCGCCAATGAGCATGCCCAGGCCGCCCAACGCCGCCGCGTCGCCGACCTGTACCAGGCTGGCCCCCAGACCTTCGTTGGCGAAGAGGGCGACAATGGCATTGGCTCCGTAGGCCACGAAGGAGTAGAGAATGCCGAAGACCATCAGGAGGCGGACGCGCGGCTGCCAGAGGGCGCGCAAGGCATTCCAATCAAACGTGCGTGTGGGGGGACGTTCTTCTGGTTCGCGCACGCGCCATAATAGAAGCAAAGGCGTGAGGGAGAAGAAGGTGGCGGCGACGAAAACGACGCCCCATCCGAATTCCGTGATGACGCGGCCATAGGCGGCGGCCAGCATCACCAGCCCCAGTGACCGCCCGATGACCATGCTGCCCTGGACCAGGCCCATTTCTTCGGGAGGGGTGACATCGACGGCGAGGCCGTCGGTGACGGTATCGTAGAGGGCGACGCCGAGGGCGATGAGCAAGGAGACGGCGAGGAATAGGGGGAAGTAGGTGACGGGAGGGATGAAGGCGGCGAGGCAGAGGCTGCCGGCCGTGATGCATAATCCGCTGATCATGTAGGGAAGGCGATGCCCGCGCCCAAACAGACTCACTTTGTCGCTGAGGAGGCCAATGCCGATCTTGAGGATGAAGGGAATAACGAGCAGGCCGTTGAGCCAGGCTAACTGCTGCGCGGAGGCGTTGAAGGCGCGCAGGTAGAGGTTGTTGAAGACGAGGACGTAGGCGAAGAGCGCGCCTTGTACAAAATAGAGCAGGCCGAACAAGCTTAAACGACCTGAACGACGATCAGTAATGGAGGTGGTGGCTGCGAGCATGGTGGATTCCGGGTGACGAAAGAGCGTGATGCGTTGAATTGTGTTTGGAGATGGGCGGGCCGCACAGGCGATGGCGCGGATTGGTTCAGGACTGATGATGAAATTAGAGATGGAATTGCATCGTCCGTTTGCAGGAGCGGTTAGGAAATGACTTCGTCATCTAATTTAATTTCCGTTCCTTATTTCGGCGGATTGGATGCGGTCAAGGCGGAAGGTGCGTTGCGCCTGCCGTAGATGGCAGAAGGCGACGAGATAGGTGACGCCTTCATATTGGGTGGGGTAGAGGGGGGTGATGGTGCGTTCGGTGCGTTGGTATTGGTCGAGGTAGATGATGTTGAGTTGCCGGCATTCTACCATTGCCGTTTCGATTGAAGCAGGGAGAGAGAATCGCGGCGGAGGGGGCGCAAAGATGGGGCCGCCCTGCGCGTGTAGCAAGTCGCCCACGGTGTCCAGACGGCGCTGCGCCAGCAGTCGCGCCATCTCTTTGAGGACGGCAGCGGTGGTGTAGACATCGCTGAGGGCACGATGGGCGCGCCCGACGCGCACGCCCAGTTTGCTGGCGATGTGTCCGAGGTTATTGCGGCCGAAGAAGAAGTGGCGGCGGGCAAGTTGCAGGGTGCAGAGCCAGGGGTTGGGCAGTGTGGCGGGGGAGGCGTGAATGCCGGCAATATAAAACTCCATGCCCAGGAAACCCGCATCAAAAGCCGCATTGTGCGCGACCAGCAGCGCCCCGTCCATTATCTCCATCAGCCGTGGCTGTAGCAGGCCAAACACCGGTTGCCCAAGCAAATCCTCGTCACGAATGCCATTCACCTTGCTGGCCTCCGGATCCATGGGCCGTTCCGGGTTGATGAGTTGACTTACTTCTTCTACTTTCTGCCAGTTTTCCAGCCGCACCGCGGCCACTTCCACGACGCGATGCCCCAATTCTGGGCGCAATCCAGTGGTTTCGGTATCCAGCACAACAAGGGGGATGTCAGACAGCTTCTGTTCGGCAAACATAGTGGTTGAGTGGGGAGTCGTCAGTTGGTCGTTGTCGGTTGATAGCGCAGCCCACGTCGCGGTTTTAGGAGGGGGCTTTCCATGTTCACAGTCCTTCAGAAACAAAATGGACCGCTGGCATGAGCGCAATCCTTCATGATTATAGCGCGTTGTGGTTGTCCTGGACCATTCTTGCGCAGCAACGGGAATTTGCCGTTCGGCGCGCATTGCCGCTAAAAACCAACTATGCTATAATCTTTGTACTTAGGCGTAGATTGTCATCACCTAAAGTGGGCAGCCCCCACTTTTTTGCTTTATTATAGGGTAAGAACATCGCTTCCCGAAACGGAAAACGGATTTTGGGAAGCGGCACACTCAATTCTCTGTAGGGTTGGCTCCGTGAAAAGTGAATTTCTTCTCGCATTTAATGAAATATGCCAGGCGCGTGGCCTGCCACAAGAAGTCGTCATCGAAGCGCTAAAGACGGCGCTGGTTTCGGCTTATCGGCGCAACGTGAATGCCAGCAGCAACCAACAGGTTACGGTCGAAATTGACCGACACACTGGCGAACCGACGATTTATGCCGAAAAAGAAGTGGTGGATTCGATCATTGATGATCGCACTGAAGTGCGTATTGTGGACGCGCGGGCGGCGGGCTACGCGGACGTGCAAATGGGTGACATGGTGCTGATGGACAGCACGCCACCCCATTTTGGCCGCATTGCCGCGCAGACGGCGAAGCAGGTGATCTTGCAGCGCGTGCGCGAAGCGGAGCGAGAACAGTTGTATGAGGATTTCTCTGCCCGCGAAGGCGAAATTGTCAACGGAACCGTGCAAAGCATCAGCGGGCAAAACATCACGATAGGCCTGGGACGCACGGAGGCGCTGCTGCCGCGCAGCCAACAGGTGGGCGGCGAACGGTATCGCCCCCATGACAAGATTCGTGTCTATGTGTTGGAAGTGCGCCGTACCAGCCGCGGTCCGCAGATTATCGTCAGCCGCAACCACCGCAATTTGCTGCGCCGCCTCCTGGAATTGGAAGTGCCGGAGATCTACAACGGGCAGGTGGAAATTAAGAGCATTGCCCGGGAAGCGGGAGCGCGCTCCAAAGTGGCCGTGATGGCCTTGCAGCCGGGGGTTGACCCGGTAGGGGCGTGCGTGGGGATGCGCGGTGTGCGTATTCAGAGCATTGTGCGCGAGTTGAACGACGAGAAAATCGACGTCATCGAGTGGGATGCGGACCAACCTGCTTTTATTGCCAAAGCGTTGAGTCCGGCGCGCGTCTCGCAAGTTTTCCTGGAAGACCACCCGGAGGAAGGGAAGACGGCCGTGGTGATTGTGCCGGATGACCAGCTTTCGCTGGCGATTGGGCGCGAGGGACAGAACGCGCGCCTGGCGGCGAAGCTGACGAGCTGGCGTATCGACATCAAGAGTTTGACGGAAGCGGCGGCGGAGTCGCTGCAACTGCTGGATAGCCCGGCGGTGGAACGGAATGTGGCGCGCAACAAGGAGCTTTTGGAGCAGGTGCAGTTGGTGCTGGCGAAGAAAGAGGCGTCGCGCCCGATTACGGCGGAAGATTACAATCTCTTGAATCGTTTTGTCGCCAGTACGTTGGGGCGGGTGCTGCGTGAGCGTGCAAACCGGTTGGAGGAGAGCCGTAAGAAGCGGTTGGAGGCACGGAAGCAGGTGCCGAAGGAAGCGTGGGAGGTGTCGATTGATGTGTTGGATTTGCCGGCACGTGTCATGAACCTCCTGAAGGAAAATGAACTCGCCAGCGTTGGCGATGTGCTTTTCCAGATTGAACTGGGTGATGAAGCCCTGCTTGATTTGAAAGGGTTTGGCGAAAAGTCGCTGGAGACACTCCAGGAAGCGATTGAAGCGTATTATGCCGGTGTGGTAATGCCGGCAGAACCGGTCGCCGCTATCATCGAAGAAGTGGAAATAGAAGCCGCCCCGACCATGGTGGTGGAAGAAGCCGAAGAGGAAGAGGCCGCGCCGGAAGTTGTCGCGGCTGCCGCCGTGAGCGTGGAAGAGGCGGAAGTAGAGGAAGAAGAAGAAGAAGAAGTGGCCGAGGCGGAAGCGGAACCGGAACCGGTGGTGGAGGCGGAAGTTGTCGCGCCCCCCGTGGCCCCGCTGGACGACCTGGCCGCACCGTTGGTGGAACCCGTGGCGCCGAAGAAGCCGGCCAAGCCTAAGCCCACGATTGTCGTGGTTACGGAACCCGCGCCGGGAGAAACGGAGCAGGTTGCGGATACGACGGGCGCGCGCGCGGGCACCAAAAAGCCACACAAGGGCAAGCAACTGGTCTACAATGAATCGACGGGCGAAGTGGTAACGAAGCGGAAGCGGAAGGGCAGTCGCCGCCGCGAAAGCTGGGAAGATTATGACGAGTTCGAAGATTTTTAATCATGGACATCAGGTAGCCTGAGCATGTTCTGGCCAGCAGCACCTGACCAAGACGCGGGCGTTGTTGCGTTGGTGTCGGAATGAGCGTGACGAGAATGCCGGCAAAAACGCAACCACGCCGCAAACACGTACCACAACGTACGTGCATAGCCTGTGGGCAAAAGAGCGACAAGCGCCGCCTTACCCGGTTGGTGCGCGTGCCCGATGAGGGCGTTGTCGTTGACCCCACCGGCAAACGCAACGGGCGCGGCGCCTACTTGTGCGACCGTCCCGCCTGTTGGGAGAAAGCCCTCAGCAGCGCGATTCTGAATCGGGCACTGGGCGGCGAGTTGACAACCGCGGAAAAACAGTCAATCGCGGCACATAAGCCGGTCACCGTTGACCGTGAGCAGTCACAGACAGGGAATGATGAACATCATGTAATGACACGTTGAGTTTCCCTGCGTGCGACTGGCTCAACACGGCAGCAACCCAGGTGGCCGGCGCTTTGGCGAGGACAGGTTCCTGACCCTTCCTCACAAGGTGTCGGCTATCTTTTTTTGCGCGCCTGCGCGCCCGGTCCAACACGGCCCGGTTGCCACAAATCCGTCAAACACCGCGAAGCTGACAGTAAAACATTTACAGAACCGGTTTGCGTAGACCGTATTACAGCGCAGGGAGAATCTATGACGACTCCAATAAAGAAATTAATTGAACTGCCCGATTTCATAACCGTTCGTGATCTGGCGACGATGATGGATATTAGCCCAATTGTCGTCATCAAGGAGTTGATGACGAGCGGTATCATGGTAAATATCAATCAGCAGATTGATTTTGATACGGCGGCTATCGTCGCGGGTGAACTCGGGTTTGAAGCGGTGCCGTTTGCGGAGGAAATGCCGGCAGAAGAGGAAGAAGCCGACCGTCCCGCATGGCGACAAATCCTGGCGCACGAGGAAGAGAAAAACCTCGTGCCGCGCCCCCCCGTCATCACCATGCTCGGGCACGTAGACCACGGCAAAACCTCCCTCCTCGACGTTATTCGCTCCACCAACGTCCAGGCCGGTGAAGTTGGCGGCATCACCCAACACATTGGCGCTTACCAGATCGAACACGAAGGCAAAACTATCACCTTCCTCGACACACCCGGCCACGAGGCCTTCACCGCCATGCGTGCCCGCGGCGCGCAGGCCACCGACATCGCCATCCTCGTCGTCGCCGCCGACGACGGCGTCATGCCCCAGACGCGCGAAGCTGCCGACCACGCCCGCGCCGCCCACGTCGCCATCATCGTAGCCCTCAACAAGATCGATCTCCCTGCTGCCAACCCCAGCCGCGTCAAACAACAACTGGCCGAAATTGGCCTCGTCCCCGATGATTGGGACGGCGACACCATGGTCATTGAAGTCTCCGCCAGGGAACAATGGGGCATCGAAGACCTGATCGAAGCCATCTTGCTCATTGCCGAAGATTTGCGTCCGCGGGCCAACCCCAACGCCTCCCCCACCGGAACCGTCCTCGAAGCCCGTATTGAAAAAGGGCGCGGCGCGATGACGACCTTGCTCGTGCAAAACGGTACGCTTAAAGTTGGCGACACCCTGCTCATCGGCGAACATTATGGCCGCATTCGCTCCATGTTTGATTATCGTGGCAAGCGTACGCAGAAAGCCGGCCCCTCCACCCCCGTGTCTGTCTCCGGCTTGAACGGTATTCCCCAGGCCGGCGACCAGTTCGTCATCGTGGAAAACGAGAAAACGGCGCGCAAGGTCGTGGCGGAAATGACCCTGGAGCGCGGACGGGAAGTGAAGGAGAAACGCGCCGCCACCCTGGATGATTTCTTCGCCCGGCTGCTCGAGGGCGAAGCAAAAACCCTGAACCTGATCATCAAGGCCGACGTGCAAGGCTCCCTGGAACCGATTGTCACTTCCCTGAACAAACTGAATCAGGATGAAGTCAATCTGGAAATCTTGCGCGCTGCCACCGGCGACATCACCGAAAACGACATCATGCTGGCTTCCGCCTCCGATGCCGTTGTTCTTGGCTTCAACGTTTCCGTGGACCCGGCAGCCCGCGTTACCGCCAGCACCGAAGAGGTGGAAATCAAGCTGTATAGTATCATCTATCACTTGCTGGAAGATATTGAGCGAGCCATGCGCGGCATGTTGGCGCCCCAATACGAAGAGGTCATCATTGGCCGCGCCGAGGTGCGCCAGATCTTCCACATTCGCAACGTCAGCACGGTGGCCGGCTGCTTCATGCGCACCGGCGAGGCACGCCGCAACGCCAGCGCCCGCGTCATTCGCAATAACACGCTGCTTCATGCCGGCAATGTTTCCAGTCTGAAACATTTGCAAGAAAACGTGCGCGAAGTGCGGGCCGGCTTTGAGTTCGGCGTTTCCCTGGCAAACTGGAATGACATCAAACCGGGCGACATCATTGAGTTCTTCGTCTCGCAACGCAAAGAAATCGTGTAACGCGCGGCCTGACCGTCCTGTTCATCTTTGGATACGGCTATGAGTAAAATACGACAGCAGCGCACCGCCGAGCAAATTCGCACCCTCTTGAGCGAACTGATCCTGCGCGAACTGCGCGACCCGCGCGTCCAGGGTGTGACCATCACGGAAGTGAAGATCGACCGCGAACTCCAGTCCGCCGACATCTACGTCGGCGCCCTGGGGGATGATGCGCGGGAAGAGGATGTGATGGCCGGGCTGCACAGCGCCAGCGGCTTCATGCGCCGCGAATTGGGCCACAGCTTGCGTTTGCGCACCGTGCCCATGCTGCATTTCCACTGGGATCCCACCCTTTTCCAGGCAGAACACATTCACCAACTACTGGACCAACTCGGCGACTTGGACGCTGACGAAGAGGAGTAAGCGTGCCCCCGGAAACGACCACGGCCGTTCTGGATACTTTGCGCCCCGCCCAAAATATCCTGATCATTACCCACATCGCCCCTGATGGCGACGCCATTGGTTCCCTCACGGGCATGGGCCTGATCCTGCGCCAGATGGGCAAAAACGTCACACTGGCTTGCGACGATCCCGTGCCCGACCATCTGCGTTTTTTGCCGGACGTGGACGCCGTGCGCCAGCCCCAAATCGAAGGGGCGTTTGACCTGATTGTGGCGGTGGATTGTGGTGATGAGGAGCGCATGGGGCAGTCGCTGACGCTGCTGGGTAATCCACGCCCGCCCATTCTGAACATCGACCACCACATCACCAACACCTGCTTTGGCGTCACCAACCTGGTGGATGGCACAACCACGTCCACGGCGGAAATCCTCTTCAATCTGCTCCCCGTTTTGGGCGTGTCGCTCACGCCGGACATTGCCCGCAGTCTGCTTACGGGCATCGTCACGGACACGCTGGGCTTCCGCATTGCCGGCGTGACGGCGCAAACCATCAGCGCCGCCAGCGTCCTGATGGAAGCAGGCGCGGACCTGACGATGATCACCATGCAGGCATTGAACCTGAAACCGCTTTCCACTTTGCGTATGTATCAGAAAGGGCTGGCAAATATGCAGCTCCGCGACGGCTTGTTGTGGACGTGTGTCAGTTATGCGGAGCAGCAGGAGGTGGGGTATGACCAGGCCAGCAGCGCTGGGTTGGTGAGCATGTTGGGCAACACGAGCGAGGCGGCGTTTGGCGTGGTGCTGATGGAGATGGCGGATGGGCGGGTGAGCGTGGGTTTTCGCTGTCGCCCGCCGTGGAGCGTGTCAGAGTTGGCGACCAGCCTGGGCGGCGGCGGTCATGCGTTGGCCTCTGGCTGTACCATTTCGGGGCCGTTGGCGGCGGCGGAGCAGTTGATTGTGTCCCGCGGCCTGGCGGAGATTAAACGGCAGGTGGCGCGGGCGGCTGCCGCGGGATGACGTGGGCGCGGCGGCCGCCGACGCCCCGGTGGAAATCATGACGGACGCATCTCTCCCGTTTGAGGGTGTCTTGAATATCGACAAGCCGTTACGGCTGACGTCGCATGATGTGGTTAGCCAGGTGCGGCGGGTGGGCCATATGCGGCGGGTGGGCCATGCCGGCACGCTCGACCCCCTGGCGACCGGTGTTTTACTCATTTTTCTGGGTCGGGCCACCCGCCTCATCGAATATGTGGCGGAGCAGCGCAAAACGTACGAAACCACCATTCACCTGGGTCTGGAAACCGATACCTACGACGCCGACGGAACTGTCGTGGCGACACGGCCTGTTGCCGTGAGCGCGGCGGACGTGAGCGCGGCTTTGCACGCCTTTCGCGGTGACATAGCCCAGGTTCCGCCGATGTATTCCGCCTTGAAGAAGGATGGGCAGCCGCTGTACAAACTGGCGCGCCGGGGCATCGAAGTAGCCCGCCCCGCGCGTCCGGTGACGATTTATGAATTGGATTTGCTCTCCTGTGAACTGCCTCAGGTGCGCTTGCGGGTGGTGTGTAGTGCCGGCACATACATTCGTAGTCTGGCGCACGATCTGGGGCAAACGCTGGGCTGTGGTGGGCACGTGACTGCCCTGCGACGCACCGCCATTGGCCCGTTCACCGTGGGCGAGGCCACGCCCCTGGCCGCACTCAACCCGGAAACCTTGCCCCACTACCTGCTGCCCGGCGACGTGGCCGTGCGCCACCTGCCCCAGATGACGCTTTCCGCCGAGGAAGCGGCGCACCTGCGCCAGGGCCGTCGCTGGCCGCGCCTGCCGCGCCAGCCGGAAGCGCCGCTGGCGCGGGTCTATGACGAAGTGGGGACGTTTTTGGGATTGGCGGCTGCCGCGGACGGCGAATGGCAGCCGCGCAAGGTGTTTTGAGCGCCATCCGACTGCGATTATTGCGATTACGATTGAGTTCACTGAAAAAACCGGGTTTTTCGAGTGTCCGGCCGAAATAACCAGAGTGGTTCATGTGTAAAAACCCGGTTTTTGGCCTTTTTTCAGTAGAGTCACGATTTAGGACGATGAGAAAATACTTTATTACGATTGCCGGCAACGTCGGCGTCGGCAAATCCACACTCACGCAACGACTGGCGGATCGGCTCGGTTGGGACCCCGTGTTTGAGGCCGTTGCCGAAAATCCCTACCTGGCGGATTTCTATGAAGACATGAGCCGCTGGAGCTTCCACTCGCAGATTTTCTTTCTGGCGCGCCGATTGCAGCAGCACCACCATCTGTTGCAGCGGGGCGGTTCCGTGCTGCAAGACCGCAGCGTCTATGAAGATGCGGAGATATTCGCGCGTAACTTGTTTGAGCAGGGGCACATGAGCCGGCGTGACTGGCAAAACTACCTGGAACTGTACCAGACGTTGTCGCAGATGCTCCAGCCGCCCCATCTCGTCGTTTATCTGCGCGCGTCCGTACCCACGCTGCGCCGCCGTATTCAGCAGCGCGGGCGCAGTTATGAGCAATCCATTTCTGATGCTTATTTGTCGCAACTCAATCGGTTGTATGAGGAGTGGGTGACGGGTTTTACGCTGTCTCCGGTGCTGACGGTGGAGACGGATAACCTGGACTATGTGCAGCGGGATCAGGACCTGGAGCTTATCTGGGGCCGTATTCAGGATCGATTGCACGGGAAGGATTTTCTGGCATTGGGGGGAGCGTGAAAATGCCGGCACATAAATCAAGTTAGCGGAAATGTACGGACAGCGGCTATCTATGATAGCTTGGCACTAACCGTCCGTAAAAAGTGTGCAGTTGTTTTCGGACGGCTACTTAGCCGCGACCTTGACGGCGAAAGGGTTTGCGGATGTCCAGGTTTTCGCCGACAGTGATGAACCGGACATTCACGACGCGGGGCGTCTGTTTTTCCGCGCCCAATCGCCGCCCTCCAAAAAACTGGCAAGAGTCAATGAACAACCTATAATATCCGTATGACACAATCACGTTTCTCCAAATACGCCTGGTTTGTTCTGGCCTTCAACGTGGCCGTAGTTTTGTGGGGCGCGTACGTGCGGGCCACGGGATCGGGTGCCGGCTGCGGGCAGCATTGGCCGCTGTGCAACGGCGTCGTCGTGCCGCGCGCGGCGCGCATTGAGACACTGGTGGAATACAGCCATCGCTTGAGCAGCGCACTGGCGGGTGTTTTTGTTCTCATCCTGCTGGTTTGGGCTTTCCGCGCCTATGAGAAGGGGCATGTCGTCCGCCGTGGAGCCGTCTTCTCCACCATCTTCATCCTCACCGAAGGATTGGTGGGCGCGGGACTGGTTCTCTTTGAACTGGTGGCGCACAATCAATCGCTGGCGCGCGTCTATGCCGTCAGTCTTCACCTGATCAACACCTTCATCTTAATCGCCTTCCTCGCCCTGACGGCGTGGTGGGCTTCCGGCGGTCAGCCGTTGCGCCTGCGTGGGCGCGGCGGGATGCTGTGGACACTGGTGATTGGCGTGGTGGGCATGTTTGCCCTGGGGGTGTCCGGGGCGATTACGGCGCTGGGGGACACGCTCTTCCCCGCCGGATCGCTGGCGGAAGGGTTGCAACAGGATTTTGCGGCAACGGCGCATTTCCTGGTGCGGCTGCGTGTCTGGCATCCGGTGGTGGCGATTGTGGTGGGGCTGTATCTGGCGGTGATTGCCGGCATTTTCCGTGCCGAATTCCAGGGCAACAAACTGCGCGCGCTCACTCGTGCCGTCCAGATCACCTTTATCGTCCAACTCATCGCCGGGTTCGTTAACGTCCTCCTGTTGGCTCCCGTCTGGATGCAAATGCTGCACCTGCTACTGGCCGACGCCCTCTGGATTCTGCTGGTCCTCACGTCGGCCTCCCTGCTGGCCGCGGACGCGCCCCAACCTGTTGTGGCTGCCGGCGTGGCGCGCACCGTGAGCGGAGATTGAGCGCATGAATACCCCGGTGTACTATGTGGGCACGATGGGGTACGCTTATCCAGATTGGCGCGACGGGGTGTTCTATCCTGCCGGCATTCCCCGCCAAAACTACCTCGCCTACTACAGCCAACGCTTCAACGCCGTGGAAATGGACAACACCTTTTACGGCATCCCCCGCGCCACCTCCGTCCAACGTTGGGCCAGCTTCACCCCGGACAACTTCATCTTCTGCCCCAAAACCCCGCGCACCATCACCCACGACCTGCGCCTGAATGAGGCGGCCCGCGCCCAGATGGACATCTTCCTGCAAACCGTACGCCTCTTTGGCGCAAAACTCGGCCCCATTTTGCTGCAGTTTCCTCCCGATTTTACCCATGAAGACGGGGACGCCCTGGCCCGATTCTTGCCCTACCTGCCCCCCGATCTGCGCTTCACCGTCGAATTTCGTCACCGCTCCTGGTACAAGCGCAGCACCTCGGAACTCCTGCAAACGTACGGCGTCGCCTGGACCTCCACCGACTACATCTACATGCCGCGACAGGTCCACGCCACGGCGGATTTCGTCTACCTGCGCCTGCTGGGGCGGCATGGCAGCTATGCGCGCAAAGTGGCCGAACAGATAGACACCACCCCCAGGCTGCAATGGTGGTGGCAGGAGATGCTGCCCCACCTGCCACACATGCGCGCCGTCTACGTTTTCGCCAACAACGACTACGCCGGCTTCTCCCCCGCCACCTGCGAGACATTTCTGGGGATAATGAATGGTTGATGGCTGTGCCCGGTAGTTGGTCGCGCCCCGTGCCACTCTCTTGACGTTTACCTCTGGACACACTACACTCCCCATTATGACCAACCTGGGCCAGATTGACGCCTTCCTGGTGACGGATAAAGGGCAGGTGCGCGACTTGAACGAAGATTATTTCATCGCGCAAGAACCCGCGACCCCGACGGAAGAAATAGCAAACGGTTGGCTCTACATCGTTGCCGACGGCGTCGGCGGCGCGGATGCGGGCGAAGTCGCCAGCGAATATGCTTCGCAGCGTACCCTGCACCATTTCCTGGCTCATGCAGATGAGAATGACTGGGGACAGCGACTTTACCAGGCGATGCAGGCCGCCAATACGGATTTGCGGGCGATGGCGGCCAGCCAAAACAGCAATGCCCGCGGCATGGCGACAACAATGGTTGCCGTGCTCATTCACGAGCACGACGCCGTCATCGCTAACGTGGGCGACAGCCGTGGTTACCTCTGGCGGCAGGGAGAGATCCGCCAGATTACCAAAGATCAGAGCCTGGTGGCTCGTCTGGTGGAAGAAGGGGCCATTACGGCGGAACAGGCGCAAAACCACCGTCACAAGAACATTATTCTGTTTAGCCTTGGTTCCGAGCGCCAACCGCGAATTGATCTGTTTCCCGTGCCTCTGGCAGACGGAGATATTTTACTGCTCTGTTCCGATGGGTTGATTCGTCATGTGGCGGACGAGGAAATGGCGGCGACGTTGGCGCTGACGCAAGATGCCGCCGCTGCCGCGCGGCAACTGCTGCGCATGGCGTATGACCGTGGCGGCGAAGATAACATCAGCGTCGCCGTGATTCGGTTTCGCCCGGAGTCCATGCGTCGGCAACCTTTGGTTGCGCCGCCCGCCGACGAGACGCACCCGGCGGCGGATGAAGGGCAGTCTGGCGCGAATCGGACTTTTCTCTGGTTGTATACCGCGTTTCTGTGCCTCGCGCAAAGTGTCCTCATCTTTCTTGTCTGGCTTCTTCTGCAAAATTGACATCAGGCTTTGCGCCTGAATTTGTGGCACACCCAGCCGAAAAGCGCATGCTTTTGGGAATTTGGGTTGTGTCTGTTGTGGTTTGTGCCGGCATTTGACAGTTGACAGTTTGTAGTTGACTGTTGATAGTTGGCAGCCCCCTATAACCATGTAGGAGTACACCTTATGAGTTCAAAATTACGCATAATCCCATTAGGAGGATGCGGCGAAATCGGCAAAAACATGACAGTCTTGGAGTATGAGGACGAGATTTTGGTGGTAGATGCCGGCATCATGTTTCCCGAAAACGACATGCTCGGCATTGACGCCATCATCCCCGACTACAACTACCTCCTCGACAAAGCCGACAAAATCAAAGCCATCCTCATCACCCACGGGCACGAAGACCACATCGGAGCCATTGGCCACCTCATGGCCGACATCGACGCCCCCATCTACGCCACCCCCCTCACCGTCGGCCTCATCGAAGTCAAACTCCGCCGCGCCAACCTGCTGCACCACGTCACCCTGCGCACCATGCAAGCCGGTGACGCCTTCGCCATCGGCGCCTTCCTCATCGAACCCTTCCATGTTGCCCACAGCATCCCCGACTGCGTGGGCTTTGGCATCACCACCCCCGTGGGCATCGTCGTGCACACCGGCGACTACAAATTCGACCACACCCCCTCCGACGGCTGGCCGCCCGACTTCGCCAAACTGGCCGAGTTCTCCATGCGCGGCGTCCTCTGCCTCCTCGCCGACAGCACCAACGCCGAACGTCCCGGCTGGACTCCCTCCGAGACCGTGATCACCGAGGCATTCGACCGCCTCTTCCAACAAGCTCGCGGGCGCATCATCATCGCCACCTTTGCCTCCCTCATCTCACGTATCCAACTCGTCGCCGACATGGCCCAAAAATATGGCCGCAAACTGGCGATCACGGGGCGCTCCATGCGCGAAAACACGAAAATGGCCCGCCGTCTCGGCTACCTGGAAATCCCCGAAGACCTGCTTATCGACATCAATGACGCCGCCCGCCTCCCGGCGCACCAGGTCGCCATCATGGCTACCGGCTCCCAGGGCGAACCCACCGCCGTGCTGGGGCGGCTGGCCATGGGCGACCATCGCACTTTGCGTGTCCAGCAGGGGGATACCGTCGTCCTTTCCGCCCATCCCATTCCGGGCAACGAAGAGATGATCCACCGGATCATCAATCGCCTGATGCAGCGCGGCGCGGACGTTCTCTACGATGCCATCGCCCTGGTGCATGTCTCCGGGCATGCCGCCAGCGAAGAAATGAAGCTGATGATTAACCTGGTGCGCCCTCGCTTCTTCGTGCCCATTCATGGCGAGCTGCGCCACCTGCGCCAGCACGCCAGAATGGCGCAGGAACTGGGCATTCCCGCGGAAAACATCGCCGTGGTAGAAAATGGAACCGTATTGGAACTGGACGACCGCTCCCTCGCCGTTGGACCGCGCATCCCTGGCGGCTATGTGTTCGTTGACGGGGCCAGCGTGGGCGAAATTGGAAGCTCCGTGATGCGCGATCGGGAACAACTGGCGCAAAATGGTTTCTTCCTGGCCGTTGCCACGCTGGGGCGTGAAAACAAGCTCATCGGCCAGCCGGAGTTCATTTCACGCGGATTCGCCAATCTGGACGAAACGCCGGAGTTGCTGCAAGGGGCCGTCGATACGGTAGCCCGCGTTATCAGCCAGTTCGGCAGCAGTCAGGACAGGCTCTCATCCCGTATTGAAGACGCACTGGGTCGCTACCTGTACGCGGAGACGGGTCGCCGTCCCCTGGTGTACGTTGTGCTGCGCTAGCAGCCCCGCGTGGCTACGAATCCTGGTTGGCGTCGTGGCGGGCAGCCTGGCGCTGCCGCCAACGCCAGATCAGCCCCACCGGATAGCCCAACATTTTGGCGACATCCCCTACCAATCGCACGATGGGGATGAGGGCGAACGCGCGTGTGCGCGCCGCGGGTGACCACCCTTCCGTGAGCGGCCACAGCCGCTCCGCGGGACGGCGGCAGTAGGCGGCTCCCCCGCCGCAGAGCAGCAGCCAACCCCATTTCCGCCCCTGCCAGAGCAGCCGCCCAATGAAGGGCAGCGCCAGCAGATAAGTCATGTAGCGGACCAGGTGGCGTTTGGCCCACAGGTTGGCCTTGCCATCGCCGCGTGCGTACAGGTAATACTGCCGGGCAAATGCACGCAGGCTGCGGCGAGGACGGTAATAGGCGACAGCGTTGGGGGCAAAGGCAAAACTGCCAAAGAGTTGGCGCAGATTCAGGTCAAAAATCAGGTCTTCGCAATAGTCGAGCCATTCCGGGTAGCCGCCCGCGGCGGCCCAGGCGGCTTTCTGGAAGGCAATGGAGCGGCTGGACGGGAGAAAATCGGTGGGGTTGATGTCGTCGCGGTCGGGTAGCACAGTCGCGCCCAAGACGACTTCAAAATCCGTGTAGGGATCGGCTTCAAACCAGCCGCTGACGACGGAAACGTTCCGTTCCTCTATGGGGCGCACCAATTCGCGCAGCCAATCTGGAGAAAGAACGACGCCGCCATCCGTGCCGGCAATCACCTCTCCAGTCGCCGCCGCAATCGCCCGATTACGCCCTTCGCTGATGTTGGCTCCCGGAGCCGAAATAATCTTAATGGGCAGCCATTGCTGATACAGGGTGAGAATATCCAGCGTCTCGTCGCTGGATCCCCCATCACAAACCACAATCTCATCCGGCCACAGGCTCTGGTGCATGAGGGAATCCAACAGGTGCGGAAGGGTGGCGGCTTCGTTTTTGACAGTCAAAATGACGGATACAGACATAGTGCATGCTCGAAGTGAGTGACGCCGACTGTGCCGGCAACGGAAAAATGGACGGGCAGAAGCCGGGATCCCCGGCAGCCGTGCCCAGAGAACTCAGTTGATATGGCAAAAGTGACCTGCCTACCCCTAAAACACGGAACCGACGTGGTTAGTTACGAGGGGGAGAGGCCTAATAGGACCATCATATCACGTTGGCACTTTTCCGCGTGGCAGATATAATGACACGGTTCTCTCGGGCGCTTAGCTCAGTTGGTCAGAGCACTTCGTTTACACCGAAGGGGTCGGGGGTTCGAGTCCCTCAGCGCCCACAGAATTGACCTGTACGTGCCAGGCTATCTCCAATCCATTTCTGGCAACGGCGCAAGATTGCCGCCGTTGCCACGATGAAGTCGGTTCCTGAAAATAGATGCTCACGATGGCTCCCCCGCGGCACATTTTCTTGGTGTGCTGGTCAATTTTTGTGCCTGTTGCGCAAATCTTGGTCTGATTCGTGGGCAGGACGCACATACACACCCATTTCGTAACTATTCACGTCTCCGAGAGATTGGACCAATTTTGTAGACATCAATAAGATTCAACCAGAGCAAATTGGTCCAATCTGGGCAGATGACCTGTATAGTCACCCCATTTCTTGCCTTTGATCTGACCCTAACTGGTCGTGTTTGTAAATCGACGCAGCTTTTGCCCGACTTTTTTCACTCTGTTATAATGCGATTGTGATAAAAAGTACAGACGCGGCCAGATGCCAACATAACGTGCAATGTTGGCCCAGCAAATTAAACTTCAACAATATTTTTCCGTGACTGTTCGGTTTTTGCGCAAGACCTGCCAGGTTTCACCTGTTCATGAGAGATCGTTTCTCGAAGAAACCTGATAGGTCTAGGTGAACAGTCGCAATTTTCCATTCAGGAGAATGATTTTATGGCAACAGCAACGATGAACGCTGGCGGCATGACGAGGCGTGAGTTTCTTTTCTACATCTGGGGCGCTTCCATGGCTCTTTTTACCGTGGAATTTGGGGGTCTCCTGGTCTGGTTTCTCATTCCCCGCTTCCGCGAAGGCGAGTTTGGCGGCAAATTCACCGTGAAGGTTGACAGTTTGCCCAAACCCAATGATCCGCCAGCCAACTTTCCTGACGGACGTTTTTGGCTTGTCAACCTGGATACCAACAATCCGGAAGGAAGCAGCCGAATGTATCTGGCTCCGGATGAAACCGAGCCTATCGTCGGTGTAGCCGCCATTTACAAGGTTTGTACGCATTTGGGCTGTATTTATGCCTGGAATACGGCGAATGACCGCTTTGAGTGTCCTTGCCACGGTTCCAAATATCGCCTGGATGGGCGTCGCGTTGAATCACCCGCGCCTCGCTCGCTGGATCGGTTTGAGTTGAGCGCGCTTGATGAGTCGGGCAATATCCTGGCAACGGCGGATGTTGGCGGAGACAACTTCTATACCCCGCTGGTTTTGCCGGCAAACACCGCTTCCCTCAGCGTGGATACAGGCGCGCGTAAACAAGGTCCCTCTCAACCGCTACTGTGCAGTTTCCGCGGCAATTGCCCATAATTTGCACTCACCCTTGCTGACGGATCTCCCGCCGTCAGTCTGGCTGCTCCCCTGATTCGGCTTGCCGCCATGCACACAGGTAGCCCATCAGGCCACGAGGTTGTTTTAAGGAGAAGGTAGAAAACATGGCAACCATATTTGACCAAATGCGCGAAATGGGACTGAAGCAAACCATTGTCGCCAAGGCCGACGAAGCCGTGGAACGCATGACGGCGGGCATGAACATCAACGACATTCGCGGTATGCTTCGTGGCGACGAACCGCGTCGCCCCAATCCGCGTTTGCGCCCTCATGCCGATGGCTTCTGGTTCCACATTCGTCCCAGCTTCTATCACACAGAAGTTACCCACATCTATCCCACCTTCCGTCTTGGTTGGTTGTCCACCTTTATGTTTGTGTGGGAAACGCTCACGGGTATCTTCTTGATGATCTTCTACACGCCCGCCCCTAGAATTGCCTATGGGGACATGTGGAATATTCTTGGCAATGTTCCATTGGGGCAGTTGGTACGCAACATGCACCGCCTCGGCGCGGAAGTGATGGTTCTTGTTGTGGCGCTGCACATGCTGCGCACGTTTATCACCGGCAGTTACAAAAAGCCGCGCCAGTTTACCTGGGCTACGGGCATAATCCTTCTCCTTTTCACCCTTTTCTTGAGTTTTAGCGGCTATTTGCTCCCTTGGGACCAGTTGGCCTACTGGGCTTTGACGGTGTTTATCAGCGGCGGCGCGGCGGCTCCCGCCCCCGCCGTTGTCAACGAAAACATCATGCTCATTTTACAGGGGGCGCCCTCCCTCGGCGCGGGTGGTTTGCTGCGTTGGTATTTGCTCCATGTGCTGGTGCTGCCCTTGCTCACGGCCATTTTCTTCTTTGTCCACTACTACAAAGTTGTGCTGCACGGTCTGTCGCTGCCCCCTGGCCGCGAGGAGATTGGGGAAGACACGGCCAAGCGGGTGCCGAAAGACGAACGCACCTACTTTATGCCGGATATTCTCACCAGTGAGTTGATGTGGAGCGCACTGGTTGTTTTGCTGCTCACCGCGGGATCCCTTTGGTTCTGGGATGCCCCGCTGGAGCACCACGCCAATCCCCTGGTCACGCCACTGCACGTGGTCGCGCCGTGGTATCTGTCGTGGTCGCAGGGTTGGTTGAAGCTGGCCGATAAGACTATCGTCGTCGGCTTTATTCCGCTGTTGCTGGTAGCCTTTATCGTCATGCCTTACTTTGAGGTGGGGAAGAGTCGTCGCTATGCTGACCGCCGTGTAGGGTTGACGGTCGCCAGCCTGTTCATCGCTATCATGCTCGTTTCTAACTGGATGGGCACGCCCGAATACCGCGTGGAAAGCTCGCCCGAACAGGAAGTCAGTTCGGAGGTTTTGCCTGTGGAAGGGGCCAGCACGTTGTTGGCGGTTCCCTATGAGTACCTGACGCCGGGAACGTATTTGCCTGGACAGACGATTGAGGGCAACCCGTACCTGACGGCGGCGCTAGAAGAGTTCGAGGCATCTATGCAGTGGCATAGCTGCTACATCAACGACAGCGGACGCTGGGAACGGGAATGCCGGGTGGAGAGGAATGTCAATCCTGACACGGGCGAATTGGTGGGCGTGCGCTATTCGACGTCGCTGGCCAAGAATGCCATGCCTGATCCTTACGCGGAAATGCGGATTGAGCAGGTTCAGGAATCCTTGATTCGTGTCACCTTGCATTACGAAGTTACCGATCCGGAAAATCCTGGTGTGCTGCTGATTGGTTCCGGCAGCGATTATACGGGATATCGCCAGGCGGATTCTAACTATGAGGAAGAATGCCGCTTTGCGAATAAGGATTGTTAGGGCGCATCCAAAGATGAATTGCGGAATTGTTGGATGCGCTTGAAGTGACCTTTGAGCCTGCAAAATGGCAAGTTGTTTTAGACGGTCACTTAGCGCACGCACTTCCACCGTTTCGCTCGTGGTCATTGACCAGCATATCAAAAGGAAAATTTGCTGATGTTGCAAGTGAAAGTCATTATTGGCACCATCGCCTTTATGCTTACCATGATCTTCCTCGGCTTTGCCGCTCTGCGTGAACCGGCGCGAATGCAGGCTTATACAAATGCAGGGCTGGGACGATCTATTGAAGCGGGAGCGCGCATCTTTGATGGCAACTGCGCCACCTGTCACGGCGTCGATGGAAAGGCCGAAGTTTGTTACGATGCGGCTACCGGTGAGCAAGTTGGTTGCCAGGGTCGCCCATTGAACAATCGTAATCTGGTTTGCGGTGATCCATCCAAACGTATGAGTGATTTGCAATGGCAAGGCTCAAAAACGGCGTTTATTCAAGGCACGATTGCCGCGGGGCGTCCCTGGGCGGGTATGCCTACCTGGAGCCAGGATTTTGGTGGGCCACTGCAACCGAATGAGGTAGAGGATGTGGCCCATTTTGTCCTTAATTGGGAATCGGAAGAGTTGTGCTCGGTGCCGCCGTTCGTGTTCCCCTGGCCGGAGAATTGGGAGGCATTGCTGGCGTTGACGGAAATGCCGGCAGACCTGGAAACCCCGGTGCCAGAAGACCTGGTAATCAACCTGCCGTTGACGTATCCGGGCGATGCTGAACGCGGCCAGGAGCTGTTTGAAGTGACCTACGGCTGCACCGCCTGCCACGGGCAGATGGGGCAACCGGGTTCCAACAGTGTCGGGCCGTACCTGGGTAGCATTGGCGTGGATGCCGGCACGCGCAAGCCTGACTTCACGGCGGAAGACTACCTCTACGAGTCCATCCTTAACCCGGGCGCGTTCATTGCCTCCGGCTGCCCGGCTGGCGACTGCCCCAACGCCATGCCCAACAACTTCGCCGACCGCATGAGCGAAGTGCCGCAAGATATGGCGGACCTCCTTACGTACCTTATGCAGCATACGGGGAACTAGCCCGTACGATCCCGCTGCCGCATGAGGCGGTCACGGATAACCAAAAAGCCCAACCAGGAACCTGGTTGGGCTTTTTGGTAGTTGGCCTGCGAACGAGTCTCCAGATGCGATTACCCAAGAAACCGTCCGAATACAACTTCACACTTTTTACGAACGGTTACTGCCAAGCTATCCATGATGGCCGCTGTCCGCACATTTCCGCTAATTCAATTGCGGACAGCCACTTAGTAACCGCCCAAAAATAACTTCGCACTTTTTGCGGACGGTTACTGACAAGCTGTCCGCACATTTCCGCTAATTTAATTGCGGACAGCCACTTAGCGCTTAAGCTCTGTGCCGCAATAGCGGCAGAAGCGGTCGTCCGGGGTGCTGGGTTGCCCGCAGTCATGGCAAAAACGGGTGGCGCGCGCGGGAGGAGGCGCGGCGGGGCCGGCGTCCGTGGTCCGCGGGGGGGGCGTGGCGCGTTGCCTGGGCGCTGCCGGACGAGCCGCGCGGCGGCGACGCGATGGCGCGGGCGCGGCGAGGGCGTCTCGGTTGGTGATTAGCCAGATAATGCCGGCAATTACCAGTATACCGAGGAAACCGGCCCCGATCAGCAGCGTGGTGTTGGCGCTGCCACTGCTGCTATTGCCGCCGGACGTGGGCAGCAGGGTGGCGGGCGCGTCAATGGGGTTGGATGTGTCGATCAGGCTGGTGGTGAGGGCGGTGCTGGACATGGTGTAGTTCACGTCCAGGGTGTAGGGTTGGTCGGCGGAGAGTGTCGCTGCCGGCATATTGTGATACTGCAACCCATTATTCCCCGGCGTGACGGAAACGGGCGACGGCGATACTGTCAACGAGGTGGCCGCCGCCGGCTGTTGCACGCTCACCAGTAGTTGTTGTACGGATGCCGGCATCTGCCAGGCAAACGTAAAATGCCGTTCCAGGTCGTTTCGCTCGTAGGGCTGGTAATACTCCACGCGAAAACCGAGGTCGGGTAGCGTAATGTGCAGCATTTGCGTGGTGGTGTCCAGCGTGTACTGCACGTCGTCGATCATGGTTCCGTCGCCGGACACGCGGGCCACGGCGTGCAGGGTGGCCCCGGCGGGTATGGGCAGGGTGACGGTGGCGGGGAGGGGCGTGGATGCCGGCATTTTTCCCGTCAGCAGCACCAATACCGAAGGTTGGTCGAAGTCCGGCCACAAATCCACCGTCAACTGCTCAATCGTCGTCGCCTCTTGCTGCGCTTGTGCCGGCATTGCCAGCCCCGCCAGCCAAAATAGCAAAAGAATCATTCCCAATCGTTTCACGTCAACTTCCTTTTACAAGTGGGACCGGCGCAATTCCCAAAACCGCGCCCGTCTTGCGTTTTCCATCACGGACGCCCGCGCAGGCGAATCCGATTAGCGCGGCACGTCGGGCACTCCAGGCCGGTGTAATCCCGCCCGCAGGTGCGACAGGTGCGCGTCTGCACCGGGCGATCATCCGCCAGCCTCCCCAGCACCAGCATCACCTCCTGCCCCGTGTGCGCCTCCAGCCACGCCTCCAGGCTTCGCCCCCCCACATGCCAGCGTCCCGCCTCATCCTGGTGTAGTTCACCGGTGAACGAGTCCAGGCCCATTTCATATGCGGTTGATCCCAGCTTCAGGATCATTGCGCGTCTGATCGGATCCATGTGATGCTCCTCTGAAAAAAACCTTCCCGCAAACTCAGTAACCGTCCGAAAATAACGGCACACGCTTACGGATGGTTACTGCCAAGTTATCCATGATAGCCGCTATCGTGGATAGCCGCTATCGTGGATAGCCGCTATCTTGGATAGCCGCTATCTTGGATAGCCGCTGTCCGCACATTTTCGCTAATTTAATGGCGGACAGCCACCTGGTCACAGATGATGGCCCTGGGGAGTAACTTCCGGGAAGATGGTGGTGAATCGTTATGGTGGCCATTTGTAACGCGGCTTTTGTCTCTCGTGGCGCGCTATTTGCCAGAAAAGATCAGCCCCCTTATTATACCGTTAATCCTTGCGCGCACGCAGCGCGTCTGCTACACCCATTGTCTTACATACACTACACACAGTCCCCAAAGGATCAACGATGGCTGAAGATCATGAAAAACTGTTAACCGACCTGGACGTTTTGCAGGAGATGGCCGCCGACATGAGCAGCTACATTCGCAGCGACGTTCTGTTTTGGCCCATGGGGCGCAGCGACTTGCCCCGCCTGACGCTGGGCGGATACCTGATGCGACAGCACCGCCTGCTGGCCTTACATCATTTGCTCAGTGATGAAGACCGACAAAAATTACACGCAGCCGAGGATGCGTTTGAGGCGGCTACCAATGAATGGACCGTGCGCGTGGAACAGCGCATCGGTCGGGAACTGGAGGCGCGGCTGCGCCAATGGGCGGAATATCTGCGCGACATCCGTAGCGATGAGTCGGCCAAAACCGCTGCGTATTATGGCAATGCCGTGGAAACTCGCGCCATGATCGCCGCGCTGCTGGCCCGCCTGGATACGCCGCCGTACCGCCCCGACCGGCACGCCGCCGACGAAACCGCGCTGATGGACAAACAATTGCGCGCTCGTTTCCAGCCAGGCCCGTTTGTCTGGCCCGATGCGTGGCAATCCGCTTATCCACAGTCGACGTATTGGTGGCTGTATGGCAAGCCGCTGTAGGCAGTTGCCCACTTTTTTAGAAAAACCGAGTTTTTACACATGAACCCTCTCAATCAAAAAACCCGGTTTTTTCAGTGAACCAAGAATGAACCATTCTTAGTTTTGAGATATGCGATTTTGTTGGCGGCCGGTGCGCGTGAGGTGAGGGCGGTTCCCGGACCAACGAGCAGGGGGAGCGTGCGTTAACGCCGCCAACGAAAGCAGCACTGTGTCATAATTCACGCGCCAGCCGGCAAAATCCAGCCACGCCAGTTCCCGGTCCCCCTTTACGGGCACGCCCGCGCTGACGAATAACTCGTATACCTGGTCAAACTCCTCCCGCGAGATGCTAATGCCATCATCCGGAAAGTGGGGATCGGGGTTGTATCGCAGGCGAAAGAAGTTGGCGATGGCGCGCAGCGCCAGGTAACCGGAACGCAGGCAGAGGGCGACGCGCGCGTCCCAGGGCAAGTCCAATACGCTCATATAAAGCGCGCCCGCGTCCAGAACCGTGCCGGCGGCATTGACCCACGAATGGTCTGGTTGCGGTGAGCGAAAGAAGACCAGTGCGGCCAGGGAGGTATGGCTTTCGGAGATGGCCGCGAACCAGTTGCTCCAGTTGGTCCAGAAATCTCCCAGTTCTTGCAGTAGACGGTTGCGGTGCATCCGTAGCACCAACTCAACGGCGGAAGGGGGCGTGCCGGCATATGATTCCAGCAGCAAGACGGAACGCTCCCGTTCGGAAAAGGCGCTGTACATGGTGGGCAGGTAAGCAATGAGGAGAGCGACCAGAATCAGACCGATAGTGGCCTCAACGAAGGCCAATGTGGCATGCCCCAGGCTATTGCCGCGGGAGAAGCCGAGCGTGAGTAGAGAGGAGCCGCTCATCACATACGCTTCGGCGAGAGAGGATATGCCCGCGCCCCAAAACATAAACATGAAGCCGATGGCGACGAGAAGCAGCCAGAAAGGGAGCAGCGAAAGAAGGCTGATGGGCGCGTAAAAGGCCAGCAGCCGATCTTGTTGCGCGTAAGTGGGCAGCCGGCGGGCAATCTGGTTGAAGAAGAAGCCCATCGTGAGGAAGAGAATCCCCGTGAGCTTGTCGGAGGCGCTGCGCGGCAACACAAAGGTGCGCACGGCGGAGAGCAGCGTGAGCAGGACGAGGGCCAGGCCGGTGAGAAATGCAAGAATGTGGAGGATTGAGAGCATGAGGTCAGTCGGTTAATCTGATGTGGCGGCGGCAGGCGGCGCTTCCCGCTGGACGAGAATTTTATCGACGCGCCGTTCGTCCATGTCCAGGACTTCCAGGCGCAGGTGTTGCCAGAAAAAGGTGTCGCCTTCTTTGGGGACGCGCCCGAGCATGGTCATGACGAATCCGCCGACGGTTTGGTAGTAGCCTTCAGTGTCCGAGGGCATCTCCCTAACGTCGAAGAGTTCCTGAAACTCCTCCACGGACAACATGCCGTCCACCAACCAGGAGCCATCTTCCCGCTGCATTACTTCCGGTTCATACGCCTCATCCGCTTCGGGCAGTTCACCAACGATGGCTTCTACGATGTCGCTGATGGTGACAATCCCTTGCAGGACGCCGTACTCGTCAATTACCAGCGCCATCTGCGCGCGCATGGCGCGAAATCGTTCTAGCATGTCAAATGCCGGCAATCCCTCCGGCACAAACATCACCGGTTGCAGCACCGACGGCACATCCAACGCTTCGCCGCGCAAGCTCTGCGCCAGCAAATCCTTCGTCAACACAATGCCAACGACGTCGTCCAGGCTGCCGTGGGCCACAGGATAGCGCGAATACGCCGTTTCCAGAACTGCTTCGCGGATCGCCTCCGGCGAAGCCTCCACGTCCAGCCAGACCACCTCGCGTCGTGGCGTGATCAAGGCGCTGACGGTGCGGTCACTGAGGCGGAAAACTTTCTCGACCATCTGCTCCTCGATCGGTTCAAAAACGCCCACCTGCGTTCCTTGCCCGATCAAGATTTTCACGTCTTCTTCAGTGACGGATTGCTCGCCATCTGCCGTGATGCCCACCAGTCGCAGCACCAACTCCGTGGACAGGTTGACGAATTGTACGATGGGGTTGGCGAAACGGGCCAGCAGACTCATGGGGCGGGCCATGATGCCGGCAATTCGCTCTGCGTGACTTAACCCCAACCGCTTTGGCGCTAGTTCGCCCAGCACAAGGGAAAAATAGGTGACGGCGATGACGGTTAGCGCCACGCTGAGGCTGTCACCGTAGGCTTGCAGCCAGGGGATGCGGCGCAGCACCTGGGCCAGTTCCGCCGCCAGCACGGCCCCGCTGTAGGCTCCTGTGAAGATGCCTACCAGGGTGATGCCAATTTGCACGGTGGAAAGAAACCGCCCCGGCTCTTCGGCTAATTCCAGCGCTGTTCGCGCCCCTTTGTCGCCCAGGGAGGCGGCGTGTTGTAGGCGCACTTTGCGCGCGGAGATCAGGGCGATCTCGGACATGGCGAAAAGCCCGTTTGCCAGAATGAGGATAAAGAGGATGAGGATTTCAGTCAGTATTGGAGACATGGGATTTCCGGGTTGTGGCAGGTCGGGATTGGGCGGCGGAAATGCCGGCAACGTACCCACTCGACCACGCCCACTGGAAGTTGAAGCCGCCAATCCGCCCATCCACGTCGCAAATCTCGCCGCACAAATACAGGTCGGGGCACACACGCGAAGCCATTCGGCGTGGGTCCAACTCCGTCAAGGGAACCCCGCCTGCCGTCACTTCCGCATAATTGTATCCCCGATTGCCCGTGATGGGCAGGCGCAGGCGTGTTACTCGCGCCGTTAGCCCTTTGCGTTGGGCGCGCGTGAGCTGCGCGGCGGGCGTGGTCGGCTCCACCGCTGCCGCCGCGCACAGGCCGCGCGCCAGCCGCTCTGGCAACCAGGGGCGCAAACAGGCCAGCGCACTCGTCGATCCCGCTGCCAGCAGCGTTTGCGCGAAGGCTTCCGGTGTGGTGTGCGGCAGCCAGTTGATGGTCAGGCTGGTTTGCGGATCGTCCAGCGTGGCGGCAATGTAATGGCGGCTCATGTCCAGCACGGCCGGCCCGGACAGGCCAAAATGGGCGCAGAGGACGTCCCCGGTGATGGCGTGCAGTCGCCGGTTCGTGCCCGACCACAATTCCAGGGTGGCGGGGGCGCTGATGCCGCTGAGGGCGCACAGGAAATGGTCGCGCGGCAGGGTGAGCGGGACCAGTGCGGGAAAGATGCGCGGCGTGAGGGTGTGCCCCAGCGATTGGGCCAGGGTGTAGCCGTGGCCGTCGGAGCCGCTTTTGGGCAGGCTGCGTCCGCCGGTGGCCAGGATCAGGGCGTGGGTATCCAGGTGGCCCCATTCCCCGCCGAGGCGGAATCCGTCGGGCTGGCGCGTGATGGTTTGCACGCGGCGGGGGTGCTGGATGCGCGCGCCGGCGTCGTGGGTGGCTTGCAGCAGGGCGGTGAGGACGGTGCGGGCGCTGTCGCTGGTGGGGAAGAGTTTGCCGGTTTCTTCGCGTTTTAGCTCGACGCCGATTTCGTGGAAGAAGGCGATGGTGGCGGCTACGTCGAAGCGGCGCAGGATATTGCGGATGGTGGGGAGGGAAGTGCCGGCATAATCCCGTTCCGAAACCCGTTCATGCGTGACATTGCAGCGCCCGCCCCCCGCCACCAAAATCTTCGCGCCTGGCTTGCGTGCCCCGTCCAACACCACCACGCGCCGCCCCGGCGCGCTGCGTCCGGCCCAGATAGCGGCCATCAGTCCGGCGGCTCCCGCTCCAACAATGGTCATATCCGTGTCCATATCCGTGGTCATGATAGATTGGGGATGGTCGGTGGCTGACGGTTGCACAATTGACAAAAGTCACCATTCGACATGATTTTTGTCAGATGACAGTGCCCGACTTCTCTGGTACGATAACCGTACCTCAAGAAAGTAGCTTTCCATGAAGGACTATTTTCAAGAGGTTGGAAGCTCCAAGCAGATGAGCGGCTATTTTACCAAACGAAACCCGCGAGACTATTGGTTATCAGGGGCAGATAAGGGTTTATCTGGATAACCAATTTGCGGAACACAGAACAGTCGGTTCGCCTGACATTCAGGTGGACTGGTCGGTATTTTCGAGGGCTGAAGTACCAGCCAGCGAATCTCATGCAGGTCAGTCGCACTGTTTTGAGCGCGAATCTTGTGCGCGGCGTTAAAATAGTAACGCTGTCGCAAGAGGATCACGACTTTTGGTAAAATGAAGCACACTACTAGGGGCTTCCACTATTATTTCAATAGTTGATCACCAACAACACGCCCGCGCAACGCGGGCGTGTTGTTTTGTTGTGACCGGCCACCGGCAGTGGTCTAATTCTTGGTCAACAGCTTGAAAGCTACGTCGCGCCCCAGGCCGCCGACGGTGACCATGTGAATCCAGAGGATGGCCAGGGATTCCAGGAGAGGGGCGTTGCGGAGCGTGCCGGCATCTCGCGCCACAAAACCAATCTCGTTTGCCAGCCCCGCCACCACCGCCCGCGCCGCCGCATCGTCACCGCAGATAAACATGTCGGCGGCCTCGTCCCCAAATTGCGGATCAGCCATATGCTCCCCGCCAATCGTATTAAACGCCTTTACCACGTGGCTACCGGGCAGCCAGGCGGCGATCGTCTCCGCCGCCGACGTATCCACCCCCTTCACAGGGCCATTCTCCCAACGCAGCGCATTGGTCGTATCAATTACAATCTTGCCGCTCAGGTCGCCCGCCGCCCGCAATGCGTCCGGCACGGCCGCCCAGGGGACCGCCAGCACCACCACATCCGTTGCTGCCACCGCCGCGCCGAGCGTATCCGCCCGTGCGTTGCTTCCTGCCCCGGCCACTGCCTGCTGCGCCCGCTCACCGTGTGGGTCGCGCGCGCCGAAAACGATCTCGTGTCCGCACTGCGCCCACGCTTTTCCCAAACTGCCGCCCACATTGCCTGCGCCTAAAATGCCTATCTTCATCGTTTTGCTCCTGTAAAAGTTTTCTGTTGGTAACTACTAACACGCGCCGGAGATTGGACCAATTTCACACGTTTAATGGCCATTTTCACCAGAGAAAATTGGTCCAATCTGGCTTAGCAGTTACTTTTGTTGACGATTGCCCGTTGTTAGCTCGCCACCCCCGCATCCCGTATCTTCTTACTAATGTGGACCGCAGCCCAACTGCCAGACGCGGCTATCCCGCGCCAGAAAATCATCCGCCTCCACCGGTCCCCACGTATCTTCTTCATAGAAAACTAGGGCCGGGCCATCGGCATTCTCCCACGTCCGCAACACCGGGTCCACCAGTTCCCAGGCGCGCTCAATTTCATCGCCACGGGCAAAGAGGGACGCATCTCCCTGGATGGCATCCAGCAGCAGCCGCTCGTAGGCGTCGGGAATACCCAGGTCACCATACCGGTCGCTGAAATGGAAGGCCATATCCACCGGTTCACTGGCCATGCCGCCGCCGGGGATTTTGCTGGCGAAGCGCAGATGAATCCCCTCGTCCGGTTGAATGCAAAGCGAGAGGCGGTTGGAGACGAGTCCGTCGTTTCCGGGGAACATCAGGTGTGGGACCTTCTTGAAGCTGAGGGTGATTTCCGTGGTCTTGGCGGCCAGCCCTTTGCCGGAGCGCACGTAGAAAGGGACCCCCTGCCAACGCCAGTTATCCACGAAGAGTTTAATGGCCAGGTAGGTGGGTGTACGAGAGCGCTCTTTCACGCCCGGCTCATCCCGGTAGCGCCGATATTGGCCCAGCAGCGTATCACTGACGCGGATGGGGGAGACGGATTGCAGCACCTTGACTTTTTCGTCGCGCAGGCTTTTGGCGTTGAATATGGCGGGCGGCTCCATCGCCGTGAGGGTGACGAGTTGCAGTAAGTGATTCTGGAACATGTCGCGCACGACGCCGGCCTGGTCGTAGTACCCGGCGCGCCGCTCCACGCCGACGGTTTCCGAGGCGGTGATTTGCACGTTGTCCACGTAGGTGCGATTCCACAGCGGCTCGAAGATGGCGTTGGCAAAGCGGAAGGTGAGGATGTTTTGCACCGTCTCTTTGCCCAGGTAATGGTCAATGCGGTAGATTTGGCGCTCGGCGAATACGTCCTGGAGTACGTGGTTTAGCTCGTGAGCGGATGCCAGATTGACGCCGAATGGTTTTTCCACGATCAGCCGCCGCCATCCGTCGCTTTCGTCGCCCATGCTGCGTTCGCCGAGGAAGGTGACGACGACGGGGAAGAATTCGGGGGCGGTTGCCAGGTAGTAGATGCGGTGGGCGGGACCATTTTCCAGGTCGGCGAGGCGTGTCTGGAGGGCATCGTAGCCTTCGTCTTCGTTGAGGTTGCCGCGGCTGTAGTAGATGCTTTGGGCGAAGGTTTCCCAGGCGGCGGGGTCGAAGTGTTTGCCGGCATATTCGGCCACCCCCTCCCGCAACAATTGGCGAAAGCTGTCGTCATCGTAAGGGCGGCGGGCATAACCAACGATGCGCGTGTTGGGGGGGAGGTGCTGACGCCGATAGAGGCTGAAGAGGGAAGGGATCAACTTCCGTTGCGTCAGGTCGCCGCTGGCCCCAAAAATGATCAGGGTGATGGGTTGGTTGTTTTCGCTCATGATGTTTTTCCGGTGGAATCAGGCGGTGTAGGAGCCGGCGGTGACGTCGCCGCCGTGGCCGGTCCAGTCGGTGTGGAAGAACTGGCCGCGGGGCCGGTCTACGCGCTCGTAGGTGTGCGCGCCGAAGTAGTCGCGTTGGGCTTGTAGCAGATTGGCGGGCAATCGTTCGTGGCGATACCCATCATAGAAGGCGAGGGCGCTGGATAATGCCGGCACAGGCACGCCCATTTCCACCGCCTGCGCCACCACCCGCCGCCAGGCCGCCTGCGCCTCTTGCACCTGCGCCCGAAAATACGGGTCTAGCAGCAAATTCACCAATTCCGCGTCCCGGTCATACGCCTCCTTAATCTTCCCCAGGAAGGCGGAACGAATAATGCACCCCTCGCGCCACATCAGCGCCACGCCCCCGTAATTCAAATTCCAACCGTACTCCTTCGCCGCCGCGCGCATGAGCATGTACCCTTGCGTGTAGGAGACAATCTTCGCCGCATACAGCGCCGCGCCCAGATCATCTATGAACGCTTGCCGCTGCCCGCTGAACGACGTTTGCGGTCCCGCGAGCAGCTTTGCGGCGGCCACGCGCTCCTCCTTGAGGGCGGAGAGAAAGCGGGCAAACACCGCCTCGGCGATCAGCGTCAGGGGAATGCCGGACTCCAGGGCATTGCTTGCCGTCCATTTCCCCGTCCCTTTTTGCCCTGCCGTATCCAGGATTTTGTTCACCAACGGCGCGCCGTCTTCATCCGTGAAGGCCAGAATGTGGCCGGTGATCTCAATCAGATAGGAGTCCAGGTTTCCCTCGTTCCAGCGGGCAAAAACCCGGCTCATCTCCTCCGGGCTGAGGTTGAGAACCGTGGAGAGCAGGTGATACGCCTCGCTGATCAACTGCATATCTCCGTATTCGATGCCGTTGTGGACCATTTTTACGAAGTGGCCGGCCCCATTTTCGCCCACCCAGTCGCAGCAAGGTGTCCCATCGGCTACTTTGGCGGCAATGCTTTGCAAGATGGCCTGCACGTGCGGCCAGGCGGCGGGCGACCCGCCGGGCATGATGGAGGGGCCATGTCGCGCCCCCTCTTCGCCGCCGGAAATGCCCGTGCCAATAAACAAAAGGCCGCGCGCCTCCAGGTAGGCGGTGCGGCGCATGGTGTCCTGGTAGTTGGAGTTGCCGCCGTCGATGACGATGTCGCCCGCATCCAGGTGAGGGAGAAGCTGCTCAATCACGCCATCTACGGGCGCGCCCGCTTTGATCATGAGCATGACGCGGCGGGGGCGCTTGAGGTGGCCGATGAGTTCTTCGATGCTGTGCGCGCCGATGACGTTTGTGCCATGCGCTTCTTGCGCCAGAAAATCATCCACGACGGATGTGGTGCGGTTGTAGACGGCGACCGTAAAGCCGTGGTCGTTCATGTTCAGGACAAGGTTTTGCCCCATGACGGCCAGTCCAATGAGTCCTATGTCGGCTGATGCCATGTTGTGCCTCCAGGGAATGAGCAGGCGCCGGGCCTGACAACGATAGTATCATAGCACAATTCCATTTACTTTGACGCCACGCGGTCGGGCAAACTTACGGGCGTGCTTGCTGTCATCCTTGCAAGCGCATACAATCAGGGAAGATCGCTTCAATTTTTCACCAACGGCGCGAATGAGACAAACGAGTAGGAAGTCGGCGGACAGATTGTAGCGTGCCGGCATAACGCGCCGCGCGCGGAACAGGATAAAACGTGTTAACTTTAAGCAACATTTCTCTTTCTTTTGGCGAACGGACCTTGTTTAAGGACGTCAATTTGAAGTTTCTGCCCGGAAACTGTTATGGCTTGATTGGGGCCAACGGGGCCGGCAAATCGACGCTGCTGCGCATCATCGCCGGCGAAATTGAGCCATCCACGGGCGAGATTATCATTGCCCCGAATGAACGGCTGGCGATGTTACAGCAGGATCAGTTCGCTTTTGACGACTATTCCGTCCTGGAGACGGTGATCATGGGGCACAGACGGCTGCACCAGGTCTTGCAAGCGCGGGACGCTATCTACATGAAGCCGGATTTTTCGGAGGAAGACGGCCTGCACGCGGCGGACCTGGAGGCGCAGGTGGCGGAGATGAACGGCTACGAGGCGGAGGCGGACGCGGCGGCGCTGCTCAGTGGTCTGGGCATCACGGAGGATTTGCATGACCGGCAAATGGACGAGTTGGAGGCGACGCAGAAGGTGCGCGTGCTGTTGGCGCAGGCGTTGTTTGGCAACCCGGACATTCTGCTGCTGGACGAGCCGACGAATCAGCTTGATTTGAAGTCGATCCGCTGGCTGGAGGATTTCTTGATTGATTACAAGAGTACGGTCATTGTGGTTTCGCATGATCGCCATTTTCTGAACAACGTTTGCACGCACATCGCGGATATTGATTTTGGCAAAATCCAGATGTACGTGGGGAACTATGATTTCTGGTATCACGCGAGTCAGTTGGTGATGCAGCAGCAGAAGAATTTGCAGCGGAAACGGACGGATAAGATCAAGGAGTTGCAGGAGTTTGTGCGCCGCTTTAGCGCGAATGCGTCTAAGTCGCGGCAGGCTACCTCGCGCAAGAAGTTGATTGAGAAGCTGACGGTGGATGATTTGCCGGCATCTTCGCGCCGTTTCCCTTATGTTGATTTCCGCCCGGAACGCGCCTGCGGGCGCACTGTTTTGCAGGTGGAGGACCTGTACAAGACGGTTGATGGGGAGCCGCTGTTGTTCAATTTTAACCTGACGGTGAATCCGGGGGACAAGATCGCCTTCATTGGTCCCAATGACCTGGTGAAGACGACGTTGTTTGATTTGCTGGCGGGGGAGGATGAACCAGATGCCGGCACAATCAACTGGGGCGTGACCATCACCTACGCCTACTTTCCCAAAGAAAACGGACGCTTCTTCGATACCAGCCTCACCCTTGTCGAATGGCTGCGCCAATACTCCAGCGACGACAGCGAATCCTTCCTGCGCGGCTTCCTGGGGCGAATGCTCTTCTCCGGCGAAGAAGCCTTGAAGAAAACCAACGTCCTCTCCGGCGGCGAGCGGGTGCGCTGCATGTTGTCGCGCATGATGCTCAGCGGGGCCAACGTCCTCATTCTGGACGAACCCACCAATCATCTGGACCTGGAGGCGATCACGGCCCTCAACGATGGCCTGATCAAGTTCCCCGACGTGGTTCTCTTCACTTCCCACGATTACCAGTTTGTGGATACTATCGCTAACCGAATTGTGGAAATCACGCCTGCCGGCATAATCGACCGCGCCATGCGCTTTGAAGATTACGTCAACGACCCCGACATTCAGGCCATGCGTGACGAGTTGTACCAGCAGCACCTGGAACTGCGCCTCTAGCGGAAAGCGGCGGCTGCGTTGTTTCCTTACCGCTCCTTCAAACTGGCGCGGCAATTCGAGCCTTATTTCAGCGCCAGTCCTAATGGGATGTTCCATCACACCGATGACATTTCGCGGGCGATGGCGTGACAATGCGCACTTGGTGAAAACATCCGCCACGCCTAAACTACAGTCGTCATAAACCTTGTGCTGTCTTGTTTTCAATTGCGGAGATGAAAATGGCTGCTGAAAAATGGGTAACAATTGATTCGCAATTTTGCGAGATTATTCAGCGGGAGGCGGAGATTCAGGAACTGCGCCGCTTTCCGGCGGAGATGGTCCCGGATACGTTGGGGTATCAGGTGGTGGCGCACAAGTGTACGGCGGCGATTGAGTGTAACTTGATTGGCTGCCAGTGCCAGTGGGCGTACACGAATCCGTCGGTGGACCGCTTCGAGGCGCAAAAATAGGGGCGCGATTTGCGCGCTCTGGTGAAGAATGAGGGAAGAGGGGGAGATGTTGTGCCGGCATTTGCCGGCATTTGCCGCCCCGCCGCCACCATCAACCCGCGTCGTTATCGTCATCCTGCCCCGCCCATACCGCCTGATTCCCTGCCCCCTGGCTCAGCAACAGAACAATACTGGCCATGCCCACGGCAAAGCCGGTGAACATGGCCGTGGGCAAGTTGGCGCGGTCGGCCAGCAACCCTAACAGCAGCGTCAAGGGGAGCAGCCCCAGTAGCGACAGCGCCGCCGTCATGGCCCCCGCCCGTCCGGGCAGGCAGGCCAGCGACTGCGCGCGCACAATGGGCCAGAACATGGAGAGCAGGAACATCAAGGGGACCATCAGCAGGAAGCGGGGCCAGATGCCGGGGATGAACAGCCAGGCGGGAAACAGGAGCGCCACGCCCGCCGCCGCCAGCCGCAGCACTTGCCGCGCGGATGCCCGCTGTCGCCAGCGGTCCAGCGCCAGCAGGCTGACCATGCCCACAACCATTTCCAGGACGCGAAACACGCCTACGAGCGCCTGCGACAGGCCGACTTCCTCCGCCAGCCAGACGGTCTGGAAGTGGAAGGGGGTTTCTAGCAAATCAAAGGCCAGGGAGAAGAGTAGCCAGTAGCGGGCGGCGGGATGGGTGAGTACGGTGCGCAGGTTGGCGCGCATGCCCGCCAGCATGTGGCCGTGGCCATCCTCCGTCTCCTGGGAAATGCCGGCAGCCACGGGAAACCGGGTACGCAGCAGAAAAAAAGCGTAGACGAGGCTGGACGCGCCCAAACTGAGCAGCAGCCACCGCCACGGAAAATGGAGCCAGAAGGTGAACGTCACCAGCGCCGGCCCCAACAACGCCCCCATCGTGTCCAGCAGCGTGGCACGGGCAAAAATGCGGTCCGGCGCAGCGGGGTGCGCTTCCACCAGAACCACATCCCCCGTGTGCGCCAGCGGCCCCGACCCCAACCCATAGACGCCATAAGCGACGACGAGGAGAGCGAACGTCGGGGCCAGTCCCACGAGCATGGTGGAAACGCCGATGAAAAAGGCTCCCCAGGCCAGCAGCCGGCGCCGCGGCCACATGTCAATCAGCAGGCCGTTGATGGGTTCAACGATGGCGGCAACGTAGTTGAGGACCAGCGACAGGAGGCTGATCTGGGTGAAGGAGAGGCCGAGCAGGACGCGCATCGTAGGCATGAGGACGTCGGGCAGCCCACTGAGCAGCTCGTCGAAGAAGCGCGCGCCCAACCCCAAAAAAACCTGGCGATTCGTGACGCCATCGGCGCGGGGGATGGGCGGGAGTTTGAACATGCGGCACCCGGTCAGCCCATTTCCCGCGCCAGGTCGATCATGTCTCCTAACACGCCCGCCGCCGTCATCTCCAGTCCTGCGCCTTTGCCGGCAATCAACAGCGGCTCATCATCATAACGCCCCGTGCGGAAGCTGATGTACTTCAGGTTTGCCAGCGGGCTTTCCACGGGCACAGGCTTCAGTCCCACGCTGCCACGTCCGTCTTCCAGTTCGGCCACGTAGCGCAGCACCTCGCCCGCCGCCGCCGCCGCGTGGACGCGATCCTGCATGGAGCCGTCCATAGCTACGGCGGCGGCCATGAACTCGGTGACGGGCAGGTGGGCCAGCGCGGAGGGGTAGAGGGATTCCACGTCGATGTCTTTCTCTTCCAGCGGCCAGCCGGCCATGCGCCCCAGGATCATGATCTTGCGCATCACGTCCCGCCCGCCGAGGTCGTCGCGGGGGTCGGGTTCGGTGTACCCTTTCCCCTTGGCGGCGGCGAGGGCGGCGGAGAAGGAAATGCCGGCATCCATCCGCTGACAAATGAACCCCAAAGTTCCGCTCAACTGGCCTTCGATGCGCAGAATAGGGTCATTCGTGTCCAGTAAGTAGCGCAGCGTGGCGATCACCGGCTGGCCGCCGCCGACGGTGGATTCATGGCGCAGGCGGGGGTGATGGAAAAAAGGGCGCGCCGTTTCCCAGGGACCGGCGAGAGGCTTTTTGTTGGCGAGGGCCACGCCGTATCCCATTTCCAGAGCGGCGGTGAGGGTGGGTTCCATGCCCCCGGCCGCCGTCACATCCACCACAATCCCTCCTGCCAATCCCGCTGCCGCGGCTGCCGCCAGCACCTCCAGGTTGTCGGGGCGTTCCGCGCCCAGCGGCGCGATTTCGCCGCCTGCCACGGCTTTGCGCGCGCGCGCATGTTCCCGGGCCGTTTGCGTGTCGCCGGCCTTTTCCGGGGCCGGACGGCGGCTGGCGGCGCGTTTCGCGTCCACCGCGGCGGCGATTTCCGCCTCGGTGAGGCCGGCGGGCTGCCAGAGCCAACCACGGCTGTCAACAACAGCTACCACGTCGAAGCGGCAGCCGTTGCGCGCCGCCACACGCGCGCGGCTCTCCACAATTTGCCGCAGCAACGCCTGCCCCACGCCCCCCGCGCCAAAGAGAATAACGGGAATTTCCTTCATGTTTGCCTCGTTTGTAGAACGAACTTCCAGTTCGTTCGTCGCCATCGCGCGCCAAAAGCGTGACAAGACTGCTCCAATCTGACTCCCGCAAGGTAACGACTTAATCCGTTGACGGGGCCTGTCGAAAGCAACAAGGGCTTCGACAAGCTCAGCCCGCGAGAGGGTCCATCGTTACGCTGTAAGGTTAATTGATGGTGATCGGAATTTCTGGGGACAGCGAAATCCAGGGACCGCCGGCGCGGCAGCTATTGTAATCGGAGAAGCAGATGACCAGCCGCAGGGTGTAATTGCCGCGCTCGTTCAGGATGATGCGGTCGTCCGCCGCCAATCCGTTGACGGGGATGGCGTCGTTATTGCCGCCCCAACTGTGCTGATACCATTCAGGACGGTCAACGCCGTCTTTTTTGGGCATGACGCCCAGCGCGCCAAAGGAAACGGGCGCGCCCAATGTGTTGGCTATTTGGAATTCAAACCAGACGTCGCCGCCGGGGAAGAATTGGGAGCGATCTTGCAGGCCGAAGTAGGTGGCGGTGAGGCCGAAGGTGTCCACGGGTTTGGGCGTGGGCGGTACGGCGGTGGGCGGTACGGCGGTGGGTGGCACGGCGGTGGGCGGCGGGACAACGACGACGGGGACGGGGGTGTTGGTGGGGGCGGGGGTGGGTTCCGGCGTGTCGGTGGGGAGGGGCGTTTCCGTTGGTTCCGGCGTGTCGGTGGGGATGGGGGTTTCCGTGGGGGTGTTGGTGGGCAGGACCTCCAGGATGGGCGGTGGCAGGGTGGCGGCGGTGGTGGGCTGCGCGGCGATGGCGGTGGGTTGCGCGGTGTCGTTTGGGGCGGCGGTGGGTTCGCTGCCGGCACGGTTGTCTTGCAGCAGGATCCAGCCGCTGAGGCCGAGAATGGCGAGGAGGATGACCATCAGGGCAATAAGCCCCACTTTGAGACCTTTAGCATTCATTCGTTTTGTTTGTCCTTGTGTGCGAATGGAAGCGAACAGACGGGGAGACGTGTATGCTTCCGTATCTGAATCTGGTGAGTGACGGTCTCACACGGGGGGGTATTATGCAACGGACGGAGAATGCCGGCAAAATCGCACCCTTCTCCTTCTCCAACACCCGCGCCGCGCGTCTCTATTTCACACCCTGATGAGCCGCGCTGCTCCCCAAAACAAAAACCGCCTGTGGAAATCTTCCGTAGAAGACGCACAGGCGGTTTTTGCTTTTTGCCGTGGCACTATTTGCTCATCAGAGGAGATAGTGCCACGGCATGTTTAGCTAAATGACTACACATGCACACCACCTCCTCTTTTTTTAGGATAGCGGACAGGTTTTCCTGCAAATCAATGTTAACGATAGCGGGGATTATGGCATAGGTGCGGGATGCTGTCAACACGGATCGGCAAAATCTCATAATCCGTAGGTCATGCCTGGCAAGTCAGACGATGTTGCATCGTTCTGTGCCCTGTCTTCATTGCCGTTGAATCATTTCGCGGGTTGCGTTGCCAGGCTGGTAGCGCCTTGCATCCCGTCCGCCTGGGCGCTGTGCAGGCGCGTGGGCGTGACGCGATTGCCCAGGTCTTCCGGTCCATAGGCGACCACGCGAATGTAATTGTCTGTGTAGCCGACCCAGCGCAGGCCATCGTCATCCGCTCCCGCGACCGTTTCCCACAACACGGGACGCACATCCCCCTCATACTGGCGGTGAAATGCCTGGCCTAGTTCGTGGCCGAGGGCGATCATGCGCCGGCTGCGTTCTTTTTTGATGGCGGCGGGAATTTGGTGTGACATGCCGGCAGCAGCCGTCCCCGGACGCCGGCTATAACTGAACACATGCAGGCGGGAGAAGCCCACTTCGCGCACCAAATCCAGGCTTTGCGCAAAATCCGCTTCCGTTTCGCCGGGGAAGCCCACGATGATGTCCGTCGTCAGATTGAGGTGGGGAATGCCGGCCTGTGCAGCGGCGGTGAGCGCGCGGAAACCGGCCCGCCGCGTGCGCCGCGCCATGCGCCGCAGCACGCCATCGCTGCCCGACTGCAAGGGCAGATGTAGGTGGGGCATCAGGCGCGGATTTTGCCACAATGCGAAGAAGTCGGGCGCAATATCCCATGGCTCTAGCGAGGAAAGCCGCAGGCGAGGAATATCCGTATGCGTGAGAATGGCCTGTACCAGATCGCGCAGCCCAACCGGACCGCCCAGGTCGTGCCCATAGCTGCCCAGATGCACGCCCGTCAACACCGCTTCCTGGTAGCCTGCCGCGCGCAACGCCTGGATTTCGGCTACCACATCCCCCAGGTGGCGGCTCTGCCCCACGCCACGGGCGACGGTGGTGACGCAGAAGGTGCAGTGGTTGTCGCAGCCATCCTGCACTTTTACGAAGGCGCGCGTGTTGCCGCTGCTTCCGGCCAGGAATTCGCGCAGCACCGGTTCCTGCTCAAACAGGGGTAAATCGATGCGTGCTGTGGGAGCCAACATTGGCACGAGGTCGCTTTTGTCCTGGTTGGGGACGATGGCGGCGGTTCCGGGCAGGCGGGCCAGTTCGCGCGGGGCAAGGGTGGCGTAGCAGCCGGTGAGGATGATCTCCGCCGCTTCGTTTTGGCGGTGGAAGCGGCGCGTGAGGCCGCGGGCGTCGCGGGCGGCCTCGGCGGTGACGGCGCAGGTGTTGATGACGACTTTGTCCGCCGCGGTGGCGTCGGTGACGATCTCATGCCCCGCCGCCAGCAGTTGACGGGCCATTGTTTCGATTTCGCTCTGGTTGAGGCGGCAGCCGATGCTGTGGAGCAAGACTTTCATAAGCGTTTTGGCGGGTTGGTGAATGGGTTCATCTGATTCGCGCCCGATTGTAACGCAGGCGTTCTTGTTGGCAACCTGGCTCTTGGCGCGAATGCCGGCAAACCAACATCATAAATCCACCTCTACTGCCGTGCAGGGTGCGCGGAACATTCGTTGATAACCCGTAAGCCCGTAGCCTCTCACAGAAGTACGAGGGTACACAAGTTGTTTCCGCCCGAGTCGAGGGCGTCACCTCGGCGCTGCGCGCCTGGCGACGCCAGGGAAAAGCCCCGTAAAATTCTCCGCGCGGGGCGCGAAACAGTATTCGCCCCACAAAAATGACGGTGTCAACAAAAACCCCGCGCACCCTGCCGTGCAAAAGTGGTTGAATTTAGCCTCGGAACATATTATGATGTAGGCAACTGGGTGGGGATAAACAAACTCGGCGCGGCATTGTTCCCCTGCAATGGTGCGCCGGCCCGTATCATGACGACTGTGACGCAGGCAAGTGAGCGGGTTGGGTAGGCCAATCATCAGCCCAATCTCATACAATTGAGGAGAATCACCATGAAGAAGTGGATGATTGTTTTGCTCGTGCTGGGGTTGTTTTTTGCTGCGTCGGCGACGTATGCGCAAAGCCAGGAGGTCAACGCCCCCCAGACTGTCACCTTGACGGCGGATCTGCCTTCGGGGCAACCGGTGGGGACGGTGGTCACCTGGACGGTCACGGATGACATCGCCGACCCGGTGGATTACTGCTTTCGTTTTGGCCGATTAGGGGAGGCCATGCAGTTGATGGTGGATTACAGCGACAAGAACGTGTTTCCCTGGGCGCCGCTGGAGGATGGGGTTTATGTGGTGGAGGCCTCGGTACGCAATTTAGCCACGGGCGAGGTGACGGTGGTGACGCAGACGTTTGATCTGCTGCCGCGGGCGACGAGTACGCCGGTGGTGACGGCTATTGATCATCCACTGATCGCTCTGTACAGTGCGCCTGCCTGCGTGGTGGGCGGGGAGATGCGTGTGTTCTTCAAGCCTTTGGGTGGGGCGGCCGTGATGGCCACGAATGCAAAGCCGTGTACGGGGACGCACTCGATGAATTTTTATGTTGCCGGCATGAAGGCCAACACCAACTACGTCATCATGCACGAGATCACCAGCCCCAACCAGGACACCGTGTACGGGCCGTGGCGCTTTTTCCAGACAGGCAGCCTGCCCTACGCCTTTCCTAATCATCAGATCAAGAATCCGCCCGATGCCCAGACCAGCCTGGTGGAAGGCGTGTTGCTGGTGGGACCGGGGCCGAGCTTTGGGCAAGCGCCCGTGCCGCGTTTGCAGTACGCCACCAACCTCGTGGGCGATGTTATTTGGTACGACAGCACCGATTACGAATTGCAACCCAACCTGACGCGCCTGCTGCCCGGCGGCAATCGCCTCTACGACGTCTACGGCGAACGGCGCGGCTTTGTGCTGCGCGAGAGCGACCTGGCGGGTCGCATTGTGCATGAAACGACGGTGCGGCGCGTCAGTGAGCAGCTTGTGGCCCTGGGGTACTTCCCCGCCACCAGTTTTCATCACGACGCGATTCGCCTGCCCAACGGAGACACGGCGGTTTTGGGCAGCACGGAGCGTATCCTGGTGGATATGCAGGGAGAAGGACCCGTTGATGTATTAGGCGACTATGTGCTCGTGTTGGACCCGCAATGGCAGTTGAAGTGGGTGTGGGACCCGTTTGAGAAAATGGATACGGCGCGTATGGCGGTGCTCGGCGAACGTTGCCTGAACGAGGCGCCGGGCTGCCCCCCCGTGCTATTGGCCCCCATTGCCAACGATTGGATGCACACCAATGCTATCAGCTATTCGGCGGTGGATGGGAATCTGCTGCTTTCCGTGCGGCATCAGGACTGGTTGGTGAAAATTGACTACGCTGATGGCGGCGGCAGCGGCGACATCATCTGGCGCATGGGCGCGGAGGGGGATTTTGTGCCGGTGGCGGACGATCCGTCCCCCTGGTTTTCGCACCAACATGACGCCGATCTGATCGGCGCGGCGCAGAATCAAATTGTGTTGTATGACAACGGTAACACGCGCTGCCATGAGGCGCAGTCGCCGTGCAACAGCCGTGGCCAGGTGTGGTCGTTTGATGAAAACGGGATGACGGCCACGTTGGAGACGAATGCTGACCTGGGGCGGTATTCGATGGCTCTGGGCAGTGCGCAAGTTCTGCTAAACGGCAATTATCATTTTGGTTCAGGCATTGTGCTGCGACCGCAATTGCCGTTGTTTTTCAGCTTTGCGGACGAGGCGCTGCCGGACGGGAGCATCGACTACACGCTGCAAGGGGAGTATAGTGCGTATCGTAGCTACCGGCTGCGGAATCTGTACACGCCGCCAGGACAGGGGGAGGGGAATAATTAATTATTAGTAACGGCCAAGCCAGATTGGACCGATTTCCTCTGGTGAAAAGGGTCATTGCGCGCGTGAAATTGGTCCAATCTCCAAAGAGTGTTAGTCGTTACAATTGTTGAATGGGTGAATGGATAACAAACGGGGCGCTATGTTGACCATTCACCCATTTGAGTGGGGGTCATTCGTTGCGACCAAGCCAGGGGAGGAAAATCTGGTGCATGTCGGGCAGGACGCGCAGCGTGAGGGGGATGTCGGCGGGGCTGCCGTCGGTGACGGGGTTGGCGGAGGTGATTGTGAGTGTGGCGGTGTAGGTTCCTGGCGCAAGCAGGGCGGTATCCGCATTGATGGTGAGGAAATCTCCGGCGCTGCCTTGCGCCATTGAAAGCGTGGGGGTGAAGGTTGCGCCCGGCGCGATGGCGGCGGACCAGGTGTAATTGTCGGGGACGATAGTGATTTGCACGCTGCGCGGCGTGGCGGCGGCACTGCCTGAATTGGCGAGCAAGGTTATGCCGCCAGGCGGGGTGATACTCATTTCCGCCGTGACCAGGACGAGTTGGGCGTCGTCCCAGTAGACGTCGTTGTTGCGCACGGCCCACATGGGGTCGGAGAAGGTGTAGACGGTGAGGGTGTCGGCTTGGGCCACGGCTTCGACGATGAACTCGCCCCAGTAGTCGTACTGCTCGCGGGCGGGTCCCCAGATGATGTTGGTCCCTACGCCGTCCACGGGCCATTCGTCCCCGCCGAAGGGGTCGATGCCTACGCGCTGCATCATTTCGCCGAATTGGGGACCGGAGACGTAGTCGGTGTCGGGGATGGTGGGGGGATTGCTTTCGTAGTCTACCCATTCACCGGCGGACCAGGAGTGCCCCCAGACGCAGAAGCGGTAGGTGTAGCCGGGGATGACGGGAACTTGTTGGTAGATGCCGGCAATGTGCGTGCCGAAGAAGGAGAAATACTGCTGCGCCTGCGCGCCAGAATGCACCCGATCCCCCGGTCCGGTAGCGCCCTGGTCCCACAATTGTGCTGGTTTGTACTCCGGGTTGCGGTCGTAGTCTTGGGGCGTGCCCGATTTCCACCAGGGAGTCCAGTTGGCGGCCATTTGTGCGGTGGTGCAAATGCCGGCAGGACAGTCAGGATGCCCGTCGGGAGGAATATAGGCGCTGTATGGCCCTTCAAACGAAGGGTTTTGCAGCAAATTGGGGCCGAGATTCTCGCCCGTGCAGGCGGAAACGTCGTCGCTGACTTGCAAGGGGCGTGGTTCGGCGGGCGCGTGCGTGGCGGCGTTGTCCGCCGACGCCAGCGCCGCGTAACCGCTGAGGAGGAAAAGAAACAAGAAGAAGGGAAGTGACTTTTTCATCGGAAGTTTCTCCATGGTAACTACTAACGCTCTCTGGAGATTGGACCAATTTCACGCACGCAATGGTCATTTTCACCAGAGAAAATTGGTCCTATCTGGCTTAGCAGTTACCATTATTCTATGAACCCGTGCTAAAATGAGCGCCCAAGGGCGAGTGCTTGCACTCGTGACCCCCTCGCTTCTCATCACCTACATCAGGAGGAAAGTATGAATCGTCTGGCACGGGTTTTACTCATTTTGGTTTCGCTGCTCCTGGCCGTTGTGGTCGTGGTTGCCGGCATTCTCATCTATACCGTGCGCCGCCCCTTCCCCAAAACTAATGGTAACATCACTGTAACCGGGTTGCAGGCGGAAGTCAACATCTACCGCGACGAGTACGGCATCCCACACATCTACGCCCAAAATGCGGATGACCTTTTCTTTGCCGAAGGGTACGTACACGCGCAGGATCGCTTCTGGCAGATGGAGTTCTGGCGGCACATTGCCTTTGGCCGCCTCTCCGAAATGGTGGGGGACGCGACGCTGGATACGGACACCTTCATCCGCACGGTGGGCTTCAATCGTATTTCCGAAGCCACGCTGGCGATGTATGAGCAGGATCAACCCGAGGCGCTGCACATCCTGGAAGCGTACAGTGCGGGGGTGAATGCGTACCTGGCGCAGCACAAAGATGATTTTTCTCTGACGCAGACGCTGCTGGGGCTACAAAGCGAGCCGTGGGAGATTGAGCCGTGGACGCCGCTGGATACGATTGGTTGGGCCACGGTGATGTCCTGGGACTTGTCCGGGAACTGGCAGGGCGAACTGGCGCGGGCCGATTTGTTGCAGAAGTTGGGACCGGAGAAGACGGCGGAACTGCGCCCGTTCTACCCGGAAAATCGGCCCGTAATTGCGCCGGATGCGAAAGGGAATGCCGGGTTGCCCGTGCCGGCAGTGGTGGAGCAGGTCGATTGGTCGCGGGTGAATATGGGCGTTTTGGCAGGAATGCCGGCAAACGGCCTTGCCCTGGGTAATGGTCCTTTCGTGGGCAGCAACAACTGGGTCGTCAGTGGCGAACACACAGCCACGGGGATGCCCCTGCTGGCGGATGATCCGCACCTGAGCATCCAGATGCCATCTATTTGGTACGAAGTCGGGCTTCATGCGCCTGGTTGGGATGTGGTGGGCTTCTCTTTTGCCGGCACGCCCGGCGTCATCATCGGCCATAACAACAAAATCGCCTGGGGCGTCACCAACGTCGGCCCCGACGTGCAAGACCTCTTCATAGAAAAACTCAACCCGGACAACCCGGATCAGTACGAATTCGAGGGCGAATGGCAAGACATGACCATCATCCCCGAAGTCATCCGCGTCAACGGCGGCGACGACGTCACCGTAAACGTGCGTCTCACCCGCCACGGTCCCCTCATGAACGACGTTGTGGATGAACTGAGCAACCCCCTTGCCTTGCAATGGGCCACCGCCGAACCCTCCCGCCTGCTATTGGCTATCCTCGGGCTGAACCAGGCGCAGGATTACGAGGAATTCCGCGACGCCATGCAGTATTGGGACACGGCGGCGCAGAACACCGTCTACGCCGACGTGGAAGGCAACATCGCCTACCAGATGCCTGGGCGCGTCCCTTTGCGTAAAGCAGGCGACGGCACGGTCCCCGTCCCCGGTTGGACCGGCGAATACGAATGGGATGGCTGGATTCCCTACGAGGCGCTCCCCGCCCTTTACAACCCCGATTCCGGCTTCATCGTCACCGCCAACAACGCCGTCGTCGGTCCCGACTACCCCTACCTGATTGAAAAAACGTGGGCCAACGGCGACCGCGCCCAGCGCATCACGGACATGATCGCGGAAGTCATCGCCACGCGCCCCATCAATGCCGAGGACTTTGGCCGCATTCACATGGACAGCAAATCCCTCCTGGCCGAATCCTACGTGCCTCTGCTGACAGGCTTGAGCAGCAGCGACGCGGATGTGCAGGCAGCTTTGGAGCGGCTGCGCGGCTGGGATTTACAGGAACGACGGGACAGCGTGCCGGCAGCCCTGTTTGAAATTTTCTTCATGAACCTGGCGCGGGACACCATCGCGGACGACATTGGCGGCGACATCACCGATGGGCGCACGGACGCGGCCATCAGCTTCGTCTTCTTCCACAAACTGGCGCAGGAGCCAGACTCTCCCTGGTGGGACAACGTGAACACCGGCAGCCAGGAAAGCCGCGACGACGTGATTTTGCAGGCAATGGGCGAGACCATCGACTGGTTCCAGGACAATCTGGGCGGCAGCATGAACGACTGGACCTGGGGGCGCATCCACGACGCCACGTTTGTCAGCGATCCCCTGGGGCAAAGCGGCATCAGTCTGCTGGAGAGCATGGTCAACCGCGGCCCTTTCCCCGCGGATGGCGGCAGCAGCCTGGTCAACGCCACCGGCTGGAGTTACGGCGACCCCGCGCACGTCACCTGGCACCCCTCCATGCGCATGATTGTGGACCTGAGCAACCTGGACGACAGCCTCTCCGTGATCCCCACCGGGCAGAGCGGCCACCCGTACAATAAGCATTATGACGACGAAATTGCGTTGTGGCTCAACGGGCAGTACCACCCGATGCGGTTTAGCGAGGAAGCCGTGCAGCAAGCCGTGCAAGACCACCTGGTCCTGCAACCAGGTCCTTAGTGGCTGTCCGCAATTAAATTAGCGGAAATGTGCGGACAGCTTGTCAGTAACCGTCCGTAAAAATGGTGACCGGAGTGGCGGCTTTAGCCGGATCAAACGCCCTACGTGGGCCGGCTGAAGCCGCCACGCCAAAAACGCCAGTGTCCAGTCTGTATAGCTTCCGGGGAGGTGGTCGTGAATGGTTACGACCAATGTCCAGATTGGGTCGTCTGGCGTGCAACAAACTGCATGATGAAAGACACGATGGCCTTTCTTGTTCGCGCGAGAGATTTCAAAAAACGAGGCGACCGGTGACGACGAGGAAGCCGACAATAATGATGATGACGTTGAGGAGGATGAGGAGGGAGATGATCAGGCGTTGGCCGGGCGTGAGGTTGCTGAAGAAGCCGCCGGAACGGGGAGTGGCGGGTTCCTCCATCTCCTCATACATTTCGCTGGCCAGCGCCGTGCGCTCCCGCAGGCGATCAAACTCATCTTCCATCTCCCCGTCTTCGCTCTCGCTGGCCTCTTCCAGCCAATCGGGCAGCGGTTCGTTGCCGGCATTTTCATCCTTGAGGAAATCAAATTCGTCTGCCATGGGGCGCCTCTCCATCTGGGTAAATTTATTCCTGGTTTGCCTGCCTGGGTGTGCGCACACCGGGCGCGGCATGGGGTAAAGGCTACTCGGAATGGGGCAGGTTGTCAACCGTACTTGCGGCACATGGTAGTTGCGCTCAAGGCCGGTGCAGGCTGACATCTCCGGCGGAAATGGTGTGCAGTTTGCCGGCATTGTCCCGCAGTAGCAAGTTCCCCCAATCATCCGTGCCGGCAAAAATCCCCCGCAGCACCGTCTCCCCGCCATCCTGAATCCGCACCTCCTGCCGGCGCAAAATAAGGCGGGCTTCCCAGGCCGGTTGTGGAGATTGCCCGGCATCCGCTGCCTCATAACGCGCCTCCAGACGCGCCAATAACTGCGCCAGTAGCCGCAAGCGGTCGCCCGGCTGTCCCGTTTCCACCAGAATGCTCGTTGCGGGGATGGCAAATGCCGGCAGATCAGCCCGCGGCGCGTTCACGTTCAACCCGATCCCCAACACCGCCTGCGCCAGCCGCCCATCGCGCCACACCCCCTCCAGCAAAATGCCGCCCAGTTTGCGCCACCCCCCATCCGGCGTGGGCACAACCACATCATTCGGCCACTTCAGACACACTTGTAGCCCCGTGACGTGGGCGATCCCTTCCACGGCGGCCAGCCCGGCCAACATCGTCAGCCAGTTTGCCCGCGCCGGCGACCAGTTGGGGCGGAAAAACAGGGAAAAGAGCAGATTGCTGTTGGCCGGCGCTTCCCAGCGCCGCTCCAGTCGCCCCCGCCCCCGTGTCTGAAAATCCGTAATTGCCAGCGCGCCATGTGACATATCCTCGCGCAGGCTCGCTTCTTGTCGCAGCCACAGGTTTGTGGAATCAATCTGGGGGAAGTAATAGCACGTATGCCCCAACCACCGGGTTGTTAGAGCCTGGGTAATGTTCGCTGGCGATAAGGGGGTGTCCATCCTGCTTGATCCTTGCCCGTATGGTGATGACGATTGACACCTCCTATTTTAGCGCGGGCAGGGAGCATCGCGCCACGCTTTTTTGAGACTGAAACATCCTCAATGGGGGATTGACGCGCCTTCGAGGAACGCCATTCCCTGGCTATGGCAGTTGGGCAAAGGCGTGTGCGGCGGCGTCCAGGGTCGCGCCGATCTCGGCGGGGCCGTGTGCGGTGGAGATGAAGCCGGCTTCAAATTGGGATGGAGCCAGGTAGATGCCCTGCGCCAGCATGGCCTGGAAATAGGCTTTGAAGCGATCCGTGTTGGCGCGACGCGCTGTTTCCCAGTCCACGACGGGTTGGTCGTGGAAGAACAGGCCAAACATTGTTCCTACGCGGCTGATCCGTACGGGAATGCCGGCATCTTCCGCCCTCTCCCGCAATCCATCCACCAGCATCTCCCCCATCTCCTCCAAGACAGCCCACACCCCCGGCTGCCGCAAAATCCCCAACGTCGCCAATCCCGCCGTCATCGCCAGGGGATTGCCGGATAACGTCCCCGCCTGATACATCGGCCCCACCGGTGCCACCATCTCCATGATCTCCCGCCGTCCCCCATACGCGCCTACCGGCAGCCCACCGCCGATCACCTTTCCCAGCGCCGTCAGGTCTGGCCGCACGCCATATAACGTTTGCGCGCCGCCGGGATGAACGCGAAAGCCCGTCATCACCTCGTCAAAAATGAGCAGCGCACCCGCCTGTGTTGCCAACTGCCGCAGACCCCCCAAAAAACCGGGCAGCGGCGGAACCAGCCCCATGTTACCGCTCACCGGCTCCACAATGATGGCCGCAAGCTGGTCGCCAAACTGCTCAACCAGCCGCTCCGTTGTCGCCAGGTCGTTGTAGGGCGCGACCAACGTGTCCGCCGTTGTCGCCGGTGGCACGCCGGGGCTGTCCGGCAGGCCCAATGTTGCCACGCCGGACCCCGCCTGCACCAACAACAAATCCGCGTGGCCGTGGTAATTGCCGGCAAACTTGAGAATCTTGTGCCGCCCCGTGAACGCGCGCGCCAACCGCAACGCGCTCATCGTTGCCTCCGTTCCTGAATTTACAAAGCGCACCATTTCAATGTGCGGCATCATCGTCGTCACCAGGCGCGCCAGCGTCACCTCCTGGGCATTGGGCGCGCCGTAGCTGGTGCCGCGGGTTACGGCTGCTTGCAGCGCCGCCACCACGGTCGGGTGCGCGTGACCGGCAATGAGCGGCCCCCAGGACAGTACGTAATCAATGTAGCGATTGCCATCCACGTCGAATAGATAGGCCCCCGCGCCGTGGTCGATGAACAAAGGCTGTCCACCCACGGCGCGAAAGGCGCGCACAGGCGAGTTGACGCCACCCGGCAGGCATTCCTGGGCGGCGGCGAACAGGGCGATGGATTTGGTAATAGGTAGCATCAGATGTTTCTCGGATTCCGGTAGGGTGGGCGCTCACGCGACGGCGGCTGCCGGCAGCCAGGGCGCGGCGCGTTGCCGCACCTGGTCCAGCAGGGCGGCGATAAACAGGGGATCGGTGTTCAAGGCTGGTGGACGTTCCAGCCGGATGCCGTGGCGGCGGGCCACTTCCCGCGCCTGGATGTCAATGTCATACAGGATTTCGACGTGGTCCGCCACGAAGCCCACGGGAATGGCGACCACGTTCTGGATGCCTTGCCCGGCCAGCGCCGCCAGATGGTCCGGCAGTTGCGGCCCCAGCCACGGTTCGGGACTGCGCCCGGCTGATTGATAGCTCCAGGACCAGCGAGATGCCGGCACACCCGCGCGCGCTGCCGTCAATCGGGCCGTTTCTCGTAGTTGGCTGTCGTAAGGATCGCCCATTTTCATGATACGTGCCGGCAAACTATGCGCGCTGAAGATGACGTGAACCGATTCCCGCTCCTCTTCCGGCCAGCGCCGCAGACCCGCCTGCACGCGATTCGCCAGCGCCTCTATCAGCAGCGGCGCGTCATGGTAACTGGTCACGTGGGCAAACGTTATCTGCCCGCGATACATCTCCAGACCATCGGCAATCTTGGCCTGGTACTTCGCCACGCTCAATTGACTGTAGTGCGGGGCCAGCACCAGGCTGACGGCATGAGTGATGCCGTCGTCGACCATCTGCCCCACCACGTCCTCAATCCAGGGAGACCAATGGCGCATCCCCAGGTAGCAGCGGAACAAAGCGGGGTCAAGCCGCGCCGCCAGAGCCGCCACCTGTTGGCGGGAGATGCCCGGCAGCGGCGATTTGCCCCCTATTAGCTGGTAATTGTGGCTGATTTCCGCCAGGACGGCGGAGGTGGTCGGACGCCCGCCGCGAATATCGGCCAGATAGCCGGGGATTTCGTCGAGTGAGTCAGGGCCGCCGTAGGCCATAACCAGCACGCCCAGAGGATAATGGATGTTACTCATGTGGCCTCCTTGCCGTTCGTTCGTGGACGTAATCAACCAGCCGCCGCACGTTCTCCACCGGTGTATTGGGGAAGATGCCGTGCCCCAGGTTAAAAATATGCCCCGGACGGTTCGCCGCCCGGTCCAGTACGTCGTCAATGCGCGCCCGCAGTTCCCGCCAGGGAGACAACAAGGCCACCGGATCGAGGTTGCCTTGAATCGCCTGCTCCGCGCCAATTTGCGCCCAGGCCCAATCCAACGGCATGCGCCAATCGACACCGATGACGTCGCCGCCGCAGGCAGCGACCTGAGCCAGATAGGGGGCGGTTCCGGTGCTGAAATTGATCAGCGGCACGCCTGTTTGTCGCAGCATCTGGAAGAGGGTGGTGTTATAGGGCTGCACGTAGCGCACATAATCTTGCATCCCCAGCGCCAGGCCGGCCCAGGAGTCAAACAGTTGCAGCGCGGCCGCCCCGGCCTGTGCCTGCTGCCTCAAGTAGTCCGCCTGCACGGTCACCAGCCGGGTCATCAGCCGTTTCCAGGCAGCAGGCTCGTTGTACATCAAGGACTTGACTTTCGTGTACGTTTTGGAACTGCCCCCTTCAATGGCATAGCTCGCCAGCGTGAATGGCGCGCCGGCGAAGCCAATGAGCGGGATGTCGCGCGGCCCGAGTTCGGCGGCGACGAGTCTGATTGCTTCCAGGGTGGCGGGCATGGTTTCCGCGGCGGGCGGCGTTGCCAGTCGGTCAATGTCGTAGGCGCGGGTGATGGGATTGTGGATGACGGGACCTTCTCCTTTGACGAACTCAAGCTGCAATCCCATGCCTATCAACGGGGGCAGGATGTCGGCGAAGATGATGGCCGCGTCCAGGTTGAACGCATCAATGGGCTGCATGGTGACGGCGGCGGCCAGTTCTGGCGTCTGGATAACGTCCAGCATACTGTGTTGGGCGCGAATGGCGCGATACTCGGCCATGTAGCGGCCTGCCTGCCGCATCAGCCAGACGGGCGTATGGACAGTGGACAGGCGGTGGCAGGCGCGCAGGAAAGGGGCGGTGGGTTCCGGGGCAGGGGTTTCCGGGATGTCGGCGGTTACGGGAGCAGTGATCGTCATGGAGGGTTCCTTCGCGAAATGGCGGTTGGTAATGCCGTCTATGTGGAGGGGCAGTCTTTTTGCCAGATGGCTTTGCCGGCAAAAAACGGCCCCAACCGTTCCAGATACAGGGAAGTCTGCTTCGTCTTCCGCATTCGCTGCACAATGGAAGACAAGGGGTACAGTTCGGGGCCAATCAAGCCGACCACAAAATCATTGTCATTTTTATCCAGACCGTGGCAGGCCAGGCGAATATCCGTGCCCAGGCCCGCGCGCCCATAAGCGCGTCCCACGCCGCCGTGTTCCATGAGAATGATGCGCTGCTCCTCGGTGGAAAGCCGCTCGAAGGAACCGGCGCGGCGTAGCGGATACCAGATTGCCCAGGGCCATATGGGAGAAGTGACGCGCTGGCGCGGGCGGCGAATCAACGACTCCTCCAGGTCCGGCTCATACCCCAGCGCATAGGTGCGTCCCAGCATGGTATGTTCCGGTTTCGGCGTCAAATCGTTGAAAGGGGGGCGGTTGAGGAACGCGCGCACCGTTGTCAGGAAATAGTCGGGGTTTTCGCTGAAGGTGAGCAGCGCAATGCCGCGCGGATCGTTGATGTCCGCGTACAGGACACCGGGGATGTTCTCGCTCTCCAGCGCCGTGGTCAGCGGCTCGACCCGCGTGCAGTCGCCAAAGGCCAGGAACTGCATGAACAGGCGGCGGTCGCTGGAGATGGTCTGTCCATTGGCCCGGCGTCCTTTTTCGCTAATGTCCACGAGTTGCGAATTGTTGTCAGTCATAAAACCATCCGTTTTCAAGGAGAGCCTCGTTACGCTGCCAGCCAGCGGGCGGCGTCGAGGGCATGATAGGTGATGATGATGTCCGCGCCCGCGCGTTTGATCCCCAGCAGGGTTTCCAGCACCGCCTGCTTTTCGTTGAGCCAGCCATTGGCGGCGGCGGCCTTGAGCATGGCGTATTCGCCGCTCACGTTGTAGGCCGCCAGTGGCCGTTCGGGGAAAGCGTCGCGCACGCGGCGGATCACGTCGAGATAGGGCAGGGCGGGTTTGACCATGAGGAAATCCGCGCCTTCGGATACATCCTGTGCGGCTTCGCGCAGCGCCTCGCGGACGTTGGCCGGATCCATTTGGTGTGTCTTGCGGTCGCCGGATTTGGGCGCACCATTGGCGGCGTCACGGAAAGGGCCATAGAAGGCGGAGGCATATTTCACCGCGTAGGACATGATGGGCACGTGCTGGAAGTCGGCGGTGTCCAGTCCGCGGCGAATGGCGGCGACCATGCCGTCTATCATCCCGCTGGGGGCGACGATGTCCGCGCCGGCCTCGGCGTGGGAGATGGCGGTGCGCGCCAGGACCTCCAGCGTGGGGTCGTTGAGGACGTAGCCCGCGGGGAGCCGTGGGTTGTGGTGCTGCGCCTGGGGCGTGTTGAGGAGGCCGCAGTGGCCGTGGTCGGTGTATTCGCAGAGACAGACGTCCGTGATGATGAGCAGTTCCGGCGCGGCTTGCTTGATGGCGCGCGCCGCTTGTTGCACGATGCCGTCCGCGTTGAAGTTTTCCTGGCCGATGGGGTCTTTGGATGCCGGCAATCCAAACAAAATCACGCCCGGAATACCCAATTGGGCAACGGTTTCCGCCGCCTGCGCCAGTTGGTCTACCGACAACTGATAAACGCCCGGCATGGAATGGACCGGCTGGCGCACGCTACGGCCATGCGTGACGAACAGGGGGTAAACGAAATCTTCCGGGCGCAGGTGTGTCTCTCGCACCATCGCCCGCATTTGCGGAGAGATGCGCAGGCGTCGTGGGCGGGCGGAGGGCAGTTCGGCGCGCTGCCAGGTTGGCCGGGCCGCATACGGTTCTTTCATCGTCATACTTGCTCGTTTTCCTTCGTTGTTTGTTGTGGGGAGGATGGCGGGGGTTGGAAAAGGTGTACCAGGGCGGCTGCCAGTCCGTCGATGGTGTATTCTTCGGGGATGGCGTGAACGGGCAGCCCGAAACGGTCTGCTTCGGCGGCGGTGGTGGGGCCAATGCAGGCGATACGTGTCTGGTGGAGGCGTTGCCGGACATCGTCAAGGTGGGCGTCGTCCAGGATTTTGAGGAAGTTGCGCACGCTGGAGGGGCTGGTGAAGGTGATGGCGTCAATAGGGTGTTGGAGGTGGGCGAGAATGCCGGCATCCACCGCCGCCGGCACTGTGTCATAAAGCGGAATATCGTCCACCACCGCCCCCCGCGCTGCCAGTTGTGTCACGATTTGGGGGCGACCAATACGGGCGCGCGGCAGCAGCACCCGCTGCCCGCGCAAGTCGCCTAGACCCGTCGCCAACGCCTCTCCCGTAAACACCTCCGGCACAAAATCAGGCGTGACGCCCTGCTCCGCCAGCCTGCGCGTCGTGGCGGAGCCAATTGCCGCCACGGGGGGCAGCGCCACCGACTCCGGTTGGGCGGCGACGACCGCGAAGAAGAACTCTACCGCGTTGACGCTGGTGAAGATGAGCCAGCGATACGTGTCGATTTGCCGCAGCGTCGCTATGAGTGGTTCCGTCGGCATGGGCACAAAATCAATCGTGGGAATCGCTATCGGTTCCGCGCCCAACGCTGATAAATGCCGGCACAGCGAGGCAGCTTGCGCCACGCTGCGCGTCACCACAATGCGTCGCCCTTGCAACGCTCTAGCCGACATTCGCCAGAATCTCCTTCGCCCCCGCCGCCAGGGCTTGCCGCGCCAAAACCTGCCCCAGCACCGCGGCCTCTTCCCCCTGCGCCGCCACCCGGATGATACGTCCGCCATCCACCGCGCCCACCATGCCCCGCAAATGGATTCGACCATTCATGATTGTGGCGTAGGCGGCCACCGGAGCCGCGCAACCGCCGCCCAATGCCGCCAGGAAGGCGCGCTCCGCCGTCACCGCCGCGAAAGCGTCCGGTTCGTGGATGGCCGCCAGTCGCCATCGCGTGGCTTGATCATCGGCGCGGCATTGCACGGCCAGCGCCCCCTGGCCGGGGGCCGGCAGCATCACGTTCAGAGGCAGCAGTTGGCTGATGGCCTGCTCCAATCCTAATCGGGCCAGCCCGGCGGCGGCGAGGACAACGGCGTCGTACTCGCCGGTATGCGCTTTGCGTATGCGCGTGTCCACGTTGCCGCGAATAGAGCGAATCTCCAGATCGGGGCGGACGGCCAGTAGCTGCGCCTGACGGCGGATGCTGCTTGTGCCGACGACTGCGCCTTGTGGCAGTGTTTCCAGGGTCCAACCGGCGGCGGAGACGAGGGCATCCTGGACGGCGGCGCGTTGGGGGATGGCGCCGATGATCAGGCCGGGGGGATTGTCTACGGGCAGATCTTTCAAGGAATGAACCGCCAGGTCAATCTGGCCGTCGAGCAGGGCTTGCTCCAGCTCCGCCGTGAACAGACCTTTGCCGCCAATCTGGGGCAGGGGCGTGTGTAACGTTTTGTCGCCGCGCGTGATGAAGGGTTGATGCCGGCATTTCAAGTCAGGCCAGGTTGTCTGTAATCGTTCCGCCACGTAGTTGGTTTGCCATAGCGCCAACTGCGACGTGCGGGTTCCGATGGTAAGCGTCATGGTAAGCGTCATGTTCATTCGATGTGTGGCACGGCCAGCCCGAAAAGCTCGCGCACTGTGGCGGCATAATCGTCGGCCTGCCCATTGGCCGCGCACTGCTTCAGCCGAATGGTCGGCTCGTGCAGGATTTTGTTGACCAGCGCGCGGGAAAGATGCTGAATCTGGGACAATGTATGCGGGTCTACCTCTCGCAAGTGGCGCAGGGTGCGCGAGAGTTCCTGCTGGCGAATGGCTTCCGCTTTTTGTCGCAGGTCGCTAATCACGGGGCGAATCGCCAGTTGGTGCCACGCTGCTTCCAGGATCGCCAGTTCCTGGTCGATAATTGCTTCCACCAGGGGGATTTCGCGGCCGCGGGCGGCCAGGGCGGTGTCCAGGTTGGCGCGCAGCGCGTCCAGGTCGTACAGGTGGATGCCGGGGAGATCCGCCGTGGCGGGGTCAATGTCGCGGGGGATGGCCAGGTCAATCAGGACGCGCGGGCGGGAGGGCAGTTGCCGCGCGATGGCCGCGAGGTGGTCGCGGTGGATAATGAAGTGGGGGGCGGCCGTGGCGCTGATGACGATGTCTGCTTGTGCCAGCGCCCGCGGCAGTTCGTGCAAGGCGAAAGCGGTGCAGCCGGTGGCCTGGGCGATGCTCCGCGCGCGCTGGTGGTTGCGGTTGAGCAGGCTGATCCGTTGGATGCCGCGCGCTTGCAAGGCTTTTAGCGTGAGTTTGCCCATTTCGCCGAGGCCGATGATGAGGAAGCTGCGCCGGGCCATGTCGGGGAGTTTTTCCTGGGCCAGGGCGATGGCGATGGAGCTGATGCTGGCGGGGTTGTTACTGATGGCGGTTTCGTTGCGGCTGCGCTTGCCGGCATAAATCGCCGCGCGAAACATCTGGTCCAACACCGGCCCCAGCGCGCCCCGGTCCACTGCCGCCTGATAAGCATCCGTGACCTGCCCTAAAATCTGCGGTTCGCCCAGAACCAATGAATCCAATCCGGCAGCCACGCGGCACAGGTGATTTGCCACCGCCATCCCTTCATGCACATAGAGGTGAGGCCTCAGCGCGGCCACGTCGATCCCACGCATGGTTGCCAGCAATGCTACCAACGTCTGCCGCGCGGACGCCGCGTCATCATCCACGGTTGCGTACAGCTCCAGGCGATTGCAGGTGGACACAAGCGCCAGTTCGACAATCGTGGCAAATGGGGAGAGGTTGGCGGAGATCTCATCCAGTGTACAGGCCAGCTTTTCGCGCAAGGCAACGGATGCCGTACGATGGTTGAGACCCAGGCAAAACACGGGGGCAATTGTCATGAAAACCTCTGCGACAGCGTGATGCCGGCAAACCCACCAGATTTGCCGGCCCTGACGAGCTGAGATTGGTCCAATCTTCAAGATTGGACCAATCTTGGCCAGTAAAATGTATAAAAATGCCTAAATCTGCACAAATATACTCATTCGTGAGATTCTACTTACCGGAAAAGTCGTCGTCAATCCGGCAAAAGTAATGGGTGACTTTGAGGTTAGCGCCACGGCGCATTGGAGACCTGCGTAATGCCCGCCAGGTAGCTGGTCAGCGCCGCGGCGGTTTGCTGCGACTGGTGTACACAATCAGGAATGCCCACGCCACGATAGGGGCTGCCGGTAACAAACAGGCCCGGCGGCAGCGCTGCCTCAATCTGCGCGACGCGTTGCGGATGGCCGACATCGTATTGGGGGTTCGCGCGGAACCAGCGGTAAGTACGGTGGAAGATGGGTTCCGCCGTGATACCCATCAGGGCTTGCAGTTCCTGACGTACCGTGGCAACCAGCTCCGCATCGACCCGTTCCATCATGTGCGGGGTGCGTGACCCGCCAAAGAAAACGCGCAGCAGGGCGTGCCCTTGCGGGGCGCGCCGGGAGAATTTCGTCGAGGTCCAGGTGATGGCGTTGATGTCCCGGTCTTCGCTGCGAGGGATGACCAGCCCAAAGCCATTTAGCGGATGTTGAATGTCCGCGCGGCGGTAGGCCAGGGAGATGGTGCCGGTGCTGACGTAGCGAATGCTTTCCAGGTCATTGGCCGCCGCGGGGGCCAGCGGGCGCAGCAGTTGCGCGGCGACGTAAGCGGGTACGGCGAAAACGACGGTGGCAGCGATGATGTGCCCCCCATCAGACAAAGCCAGATGATAGCGTCCGTCGCTGTGGGCTTGCAGGGAGGTCACCCCTGCGCCGAGGCGACAATCCCCCGTCAGTTGGTCGGATAGCGTTTGCACCAGAAGTTGCATTCCTGGCCGCAAGGAGGTGAACACGGATGGCGGTTTGTGTCCGTTGGGTGAGGGGGATGGCCGATGCGCCGCGTTACGCGCGGCTATCATTCCCTTGATCAGGCTCCCGTGTTTCTGTTCGACCTGACGAAAGCGGGGAAAAGTAGCCATCAGGCTTTGTTTTTCCGCTTCGGCGTTGTAGATGCCGGCAAGGAGTGGTTCGGCCAGCTTATCCAGGGCTTCGTTCCCCAGGCGGCGGCGCACAAAATCGGCCAGTGTTTCATCTTCATCATCCCGTTTGGCGGGAATAAGCCAATCCAACCCCATGCGCAGCTTGCCCCAAGGGGAGATAAGGGGGGAGAGGGCAAAGGGCTTGAATTTGGTGGGGACAAGCAGCATCACGCCATCGGGGAGGGGGATGGGGCGACCTTTGCGGAGAACGAAGGTTTGCCGTTGGTCGTCATTGGTCGGCAGCAGGGAATCATGCAAGCCCAGGGCGCGGGCGAGTTGTAGCCCCCATGGTTTTTGCGTGATGAAGGAATCGGGGCCGGCTTCGATGACAAAGGGCGCGTTGCCGTAGCCGTGGACGGTCTCGGTGCGGATTTTGCCGCCCCAGCGACCGGTCTGTTCCAGTAGGGCATAGCTGATGGGCCGGGCTTGTTGCTGCAAATACCAGGCCAGACTCAACCCGGCGATCCCCCCGCCGATAATGGCGACATCAACGTGCGTGGGTTGCCTCATTGGATGGTGACCTCCTGCTCGCGGATGTGCGCCTGTGGCTCGTAGGTGCAGAAGGGTTCTTCTGCCAGGTAATCCTGGGTCATGCCGTAGGCGCGGGCGCGGCAGCCGCTGCACACTTTCTTGAATTCGCAAAGGCCGCATTTGCCGCCCAGGAGGTCGGGTTGGCGCAGGTTGGCAAAGAGGGGGGCGTCTTCCCAGATGGCGCGGAACGGTTGTTGGCGGATGTTGCCGGCATTCAACGGCAAATACCCGCACGGAAACACCTCACCCCGGTGGCTGATGAAAGAGACACCCGTCCCCGCCAGGCAGCCCTTCGTCATGGCATTCATTGCCGGTGGATGCCCTTGCGCGTGACCATTCTGACCTGCGTGCCGCTGGCGGTGCAGGCTTTGTGGGCGCTCACGGAAGATGCCGCGCCGTCTTTCCTCCGCTTGCCGCTGGCGTACGATACGGAAGTAATGGGGGGCGCATGTTGCTTTCAGTTCGATGCCGCCCTCCATTTCCGCGTCGTACATCCAGTGAAGGACCTCTTCGTACTCCGTTGGCGTGATTTGTTGGTCGTCGGCGATCTCCACGCCGCAGCCGACCGGAACCAGCAGAAAGAGGTGCAGGGCGGCTGCTTTCAACTGGCGGGCGAGGGCGAGGGTTGCCGGCATTTGTCCGACATTGTGCCGCGCTACCGTTGTGTTGATCTGGTAGGGAACGCCCACCGCCTGCAAATGCGCCATGCCGGCCAGCGCGCGGTCAAACGCGCCCGCGCCGCGGAAAATGTCGTGCGTGGCCGCGTCCGCGCCGTCAAAACTGATGCTGACGCGGCGAATGCCCGCCTGCCGGATGTGGTGGGCCACATCCGCGTCAATGAGCGTGCCGTTCGTCGCCAGGGCGACAATCAGCCCCCGGTCGCTGGCATAACGCGCAATCTCAAAAATATCGGGCCGGAACAGCGGTTCGCCGCCAGATAGCACAAAAATGGGTCGGCTGAAGCTGGCAATCTCGTCAATCATGGCGCGCGCCTCTTCCGTCGTCAGGTCTTGGGGCAGCAGTTTGTCGGCGACGGTGATACGGCGGCAGTGAATGCAGGCCAGATTGCAGCCCGCCGTGGTCTCCCAGAAAATGAGGCGGGGCGGCGGATAACTTGTTGGTAGCATGGCGTCTCCTCTTGAGGTCCATCCGTCCATCCGCTCCTGTGCCGCGGGTCGGCGGTGGATAGGTTGCAAAAATCTGCCTAAAAGTTAGCAAATATCTACAAAATTACCAAAATTCGCGCGTAACTATACTGTCCATGCGGCAAGATGACCATGACGGATGTCATGGTTTTTGTAGGACATTTGACCTTGTCTGGGTAACAGGTGGGGGCTGGCGGTGGGGGGGTGGCTCCGGGCAGGCGATCTGGCTTTGCCTGCCCGGTGGTTCAACGTTTGGGGGGGGAGCTACGGTATGTCCTGGTTATCCGTCTCGTCGTCCGTCGTATCTTCCAGGTCATAGGCATAGAACGCTTCCAGTTCGGCGTATTTGCCGGTGACCATGAAGATGACGCGCTCGGCGATGTTGGTGGCCCGGTCGCCTATGCGCTCCAGGGCGTGTCCCGCCCAGAGGAGATAGGTGGCGGAGCGGATGTAGGCGTCGTTTTGCATGTCCTGGATGGCGTGGCGAAATAACTTGGTGTAGTTCTTGTCGAGTTTGTCGTCGTATTTGATGATCGCCGCCGCCGCCGCCGCGTCGCGGTGCATGAAGGCGTCGATGCTGTCGTTGAGCATTTTGCGGGCGCGGGCGGCCATCTTGGGTAGTTGGTGGACGGAGAGCAGTTCTTCGCGGCTTTGCAGGCGTTGGGTCAGTGTGGCAATGCCGGCAGCATGGTCCCCCACCCGCTCCAGTTCAATCGTGATGTAAATGCCGGCAAGAACATGTCGCAGATCACTCGCCATCGGCTGTTGTGTCGCCAGGATTTGCAAACACTTTTGTTCGATCTCGTAGCGCAGCAGATTGATCTGGCGATCGTGGTCAATGACACGCTGCGCCAATGCCGTGTCACACGTCATGAAGGCGATAACGCCGAGGTTAATGGCTTCATCAACCATGTTGCTCAGGCGTAACAAGTTCTCGTGCAGTTCCTTGAATTCGGAATCCAGGATCGAACGGTTGTGAATGGGCATATTACCTCCGGGTGGGGCGGGGAAATGCCGGCAGCGCCAATTCATGGGCAGCCTCCCGCGCCCGGTGTGTATTCAGATATAGGATGCTACGAAGACAATGTGCGCTGGAAACGCGCCAATTCCGCCGACGAGGGCGCGCGCATCGGTTTGCCATGCCCGCAGGCAAAGAGGTTTGGTGCCAGGCTGAGGAGATGCTGTGCCGTTTGCTGCGCCAGTGCGATGTCCGCCGTCACGCGGGTGGGGGAGAGATTCAACTGGTCGTCGCGCGTGCTGAGGGCGTCGCCTACGAGGAGAACGCCGGTAGAAGGGCTGTAGAAGGAGTGATGCTCTAGCGTGTGCCCAGGCGTGTAGATGATGCGCGTGCCGCCCAGGCAGGAGAGTTCGTCGCCATCTTCCAGCACAGTTACCCGCGCCACCGGCTTGTAGCGGAAGAAATGGTTGGTGAGGAACTGCATCAGGCGCGGCATATGCTCCGGGCTGCGACCCTGGCGCAGCAGATCGGCAGTGGCGCGGCTGGCGTACACCTCGGCTCCCGTCGCCTGCACCAGCGCCGCCATGCTGCCGGCATGATCGATGTCCGCGTGGGTGATCAGGATGCGGCGCAAATCGGTGGGCGCGTGCCCCAATTGCTCCGCGTAGGCCAAAATTTTACCGGTCTGGCGTGGCATGCCCGTGTCTACCAGGGTCAATCCATCCGGGCCGGTAAGCAGATAGACGTTGCTGGCTCCCAGGTCCAGCCAATGAACATTGGGAAATACTTCCATGATATTGACTCCAAGAGATTGATGCGGCGACTGAAGGTCTATTTGAAACTGCGAACACTTTCGGGAGATTGGACCAATTTCATCAGAGAAATTTGGTCCAATCTGGCCTGGCAGTTACATTTATTTTTTGTTTGCGCCTGTCAATCGGCGTTGTTTTCCGCGGAGGATGCCGGCAATTTTGCCGCCGCCATATCCAAAGCTACCTGCACCGCCGCGTAATCCTCTTTGGCTATCAGCGCATGTGTGCCCATGAACTGCTTCATGAAGCCGCGCAGCTTCGTGTAGTGCAAAGCGGGGATACGGGAATCCTTCACGTCCAGGTCATTGATGTTGGTCGTAAACACAATCACTGCATGAATGGGTAGTTCCTTTGCTGTCAATGCCGGCACATGCTTCCGCAAATAAGCGTTCAGACTGCCGACAGCCCGCTCCGCGTCCCGCGTTGGATTTCCCAGGCTTTCCGTCCCAAACAACTTGCGCATGAAGAAAATCTTTTGATGCCACGTATCGCCGCTGGCGCTGATTTTGCCCCCCTGGTATTTGAGTACAAACACCACGGGGCCATTCTCCGTTAGCAAAACGTGTGGCGCGGGCAGCAGGTAGTGGTAGATGCGCCCGTTGGGAATCGTTTTGCCCAGCCCCTGGTCCAACAGTTGGTCCGGGCGTGGATCGCGCGCATACCGGTTAATGAGATATAGCCCGCCCTGGGACATAGGCAAGCCTAGCAGCATCGCCAGCCCCTGGTAAAGGAGGATTTGCTGCGCCTGGTAGAAGATGCCCACCAGGAAGCCGGCAATCAGGATTAACATGCCGCCGAAGCCGACGTAGAGGCCGATGCGGCGTAGTCGTTGGATGCGCCGCTCATCGCGGAAGATGGTCAAACGTGTTTTGGAGACCGTGGTTTTGCTCAATGGTTGTTTCTCGCCTTATCCGACAGGTTGTAACTATTCACGACCACCTTCCTGGAAGCTGTTTTGACGCCAAATGAATTGAATGATGAGGCGTATTGGGCTTGAAATTGAGCTTGCGGGAAGATCTCTTGGAGCATATACCCTGGAGGCTGAACAGTTACGATAGGTTTAGGTTGTCTTGCCCATTGGCCGTGTATTTGCCCAGCACAATGCAGGCGTTTTGCCCGCCCAGGCCGAAGGAGTTGCTCATGGCGTAATAGGGATTGGTCTGCCGGGGGGCGTTGGGCACGTAGTCCAGGTCGCACTCTGGGTCAGGGTTGTCGTAGTTCCAGGTGGGGGGGAGGATGCCTTCGTGCAAGGCCATCGCGCAGAAGACGGCTTCGATGGCGCCCGCGCCACCCATGAGGTGGCCGCTGACGGATTTGGTGCTGCTGACGGGGATGCTGTAGGCCTGGTCGCCGAAGACGTTTTTGATGGCCTGGGTTTCGATGAGGTCGTTGACGGGGGTGGAGGAGCCATGGGCGTTGATGTATTCGATGGCGTGGGGAGGAATGCCGGCATTTTCCAAAGCCCACCGCATCGCCCGAATCGCCCCCGCCCCCGACGGATCCGGCGCGGCCACATGATACGCATCCGAAGAAGACGCATACCCCAGATACTCCGCGTAAATGTGCGCGCCGCGGGCCAACGCATCTTCCAGACGCTCCAGCACCACCACCGCCGCCCCCTCGCTGAGAATGAACCCATCCCGGTCTCGATCAAACGGACGGCAGGCGCGCTCCGGTTCCCCATTGAAATTAGTAGACAAAGCGCGCATCGCCGCAAAACCGGCCATCGCCGCCTGATGCACCAGCCCCTCCACGCCCCCTGCCAGCATCAGATCCGCCCGCCCGCGCCGGATCATATCCGCCGCCTCGCCAATAGCCTGCGTCCCCGTGGCGCACGCCGCCACCACCGTGTTAATGGGACCTTGCGTCCCCGCCAAAAAGCTGACATGATGGCTGGGCATATTCGGCAGCGAACTGATCAGGGCAAAGGGGCTGGTTCTGCTCAGGCCCTTCTCCCGATAAACCTGCAAATTCTCATCCGCCCGCTCAAATCCTCCCATGCCCGTGCCCACGACCACACCCGCCCGCTCCGGCTGCGCCAACGGTAGGGAGATATGCGCATCTTCCAGGGCCATCACCGCCGCCGCTATCGCCAACTGCGAGCCGCGCGCCATGCGCCGCGCTTCTTTGATGTTCATGAACTCCCTGGCTTCGAAATTCTTCACCTCCCCGGCAATTCGGCAGGGGAGCGCGCTGGCGTCGAACTGCGTGATAGGACCAATCCCCGACCGCCCTTCTAGCGCGCTGTGCCAGCTTTCCCGCACGGAATGCCCCAGCGGGGTCATCGCTCCCATGCCCGTAATGACAATGCGCTGCCGCCCCTGGCTGTCCAACATAGGTTCCATGTTCTCACTCTTTTGCCTGTAGTCCGGCGCGGATAGCGCCCACTACGTCATTCTGCACGGACAAACGCGCCTGCCCAACCGCCTGCTTGATGGCATAGGCATTGGACCGCCCATGGGCCACGATGACCACGCCGTTGACGCCCAGCAGCGGTGCGCCGCCCACTTCGTCCGGGTCGAGCGCCTGCCCCACGCGGCGAAAGGCGGGTTTTGCCAGCAGGCCGCCAATTTTCGTCCGGGTGCTGGACATCAACTCCGTGCGCACCAATCCCAGCAGATGCGCGGCCACGGCTTCGGCAGTTTTGATCATGATGTTGCCGGTGAAGCCATCGGTGACGGCTACGTCGGTGGCGCCTTGCATGAACTCTTTCGGTTCGATGTTGCCGATGAAGTTGAGGCCGCTGGCTTCCAGCAAGGGCAGCGTCTCTTTGATCAGGGTGTTGCCTTTGCCCTCCTCTTCGCCGTTGGAGATGAGGGCGACGCGCGGGCGGGGGATGCCTTGCACGCGCTCCACGAACAGGCTGCCCATGAGGGCGAATTGCAGCAGGTAGTCGGGCTGGCAGTCGGCGTTGGCCCCGTTGTCGATGAGCAGGGGGCGGGTGGGAGTGGGGAAGGTGACGCCGAGGGCCGGGCGTTTGATGCCGGCAATTCGCCTTAATGTTTGCAGCATCGCCACCGCCAGAATCGCCCCGGTATTGCCGGCACTCACAAACGCATCCGCCGACCCCTCCTTCACCAGATTCAGCCCCACATGCATGGAGGAATCCTTCTTGCTCCGCGAAGCCGCCGACGGCTTATCCGTCATCTCAATTACTTCGCCGGCATGATGCACCGCAATACGCAGCCCGGCCACGTCATGCCGCGCCAACTCTGCCCGCACGCGGCTCTCATCTCCGACCAAAATTATCTCGTCGCCAAACTCGCGCGCGGCCAAAACGGCCCCGGCCACGTCTGGCTGTGGGTAGTCATCACTTCCCATCGCATCAACAACGATTCGCATAGAACACTCACTTTTCCTGATCAGGCGTAAAAAAAGGCGCACGACCTCAAGCGGATTCTACCTGATGGGGCAATTGAAAGTCAAACAGCGCACCCTGCGCCCCCAGAGGCAGTGACACCTACACAGCGGGCTGTCCGTCCGGGTATAATACTCCTTGATAGGGCGCGAAAGGATGTTCTCGCGGCCACGGGAAAGAAAATGGCGAAACACAAGGATCGAGAATTCAGCCAGGCGCTCTTCCAGCGCGTGTGCCAGATAACCACACCCCCGCCTGACCAGGCGACATTTGCGGTCAGCGCCGTCGCGCCCGCGGGGGAATTGCGCAAGATGAAGCAGTTTCGCTTCCAACTTCTGCACCGCTGGCTGACGGCGCATTTTTCGCCCTGCCGCGTCGCGGACATCGCCGGCGGGAAGGGTCTGCTCGCCTATCTGCTCCAGCAGAGCGGCTGGCAGGCGGTCGTCATCGATCCCGTGTCGCAGGCACTGCCTCCCAAATACAAAGACATCGGCAGCGGCAGCCGCGTCCGCCTTTCCCCGGATGCCACCGTGCCGCGCATCAACGCCGGTTTTGCCGGACCGATGGCGCAGCATTATGACCTGCTGGTGGGCATGCACGCCCATGGCTGCAACGTGGCCGTCATTGACGCGGCAGCAGCGTATGGCAGCGGTTTTGTGCTGCTGCCTTGCTGCGTCATTGACGAGCCGTTTTACCCCCCCGCGGGCACGCACTGGCTGGAAAGCCTGGCAGCGTATGCGGTCAGCCAGGGCCACACCGTCTACCCGTTTCGCCTCAACTTCAAGGGGCAGAACATCGGCCTCTGCGCGCCTGGCAAATGCCAGATGCCGTCAACTAACAACCGTCAACCACCAACGATTCTCACAGGTAACGATGGAATCTGAGCGGATGCGAATTCTCGATCGGCTGCACGCGGGCGAGATCACCGTCAGCCAGGCGCAGGAACTGCTGCAGACAGTGACAAACGGCGGCAGCACCTCCCCTGGCGTGACCGATCAGCCTGCGCAGGCGGCGTCCGCGGAAGACCTGGAGGCGGCCATTCGTCTGCGGGAATTGCCCAACCCCCTGACCGTGCAGCCTCCCGATTTCGACCGGTTCCGGCGGTGGTGGCGGATACCTTTTGCCATTGGCCTCATGGGAGTGGTCGTGTTGGGCGCGCTGCTGGTGACCATGACGCGGGATGCGGCGGGACAGGTGACGCTGGCGCTGGTGTTTACCTGGCCCGCCTTTGTGGGCGCGGGCGTGCTGGCGCTGCTGGCGGTGTGGAGCCGGCATGCGCAGTGGCTGCAACTGCGGGTGGAGCAACCAGACGGCAGACGGCTGCGGGTGAGCCTGCCTGTGCCCGTAGGGATGGTGGGGCGCGTGGTGACGTTGGTGCGATTGGTGGTGCCGCCAGCGCGCGTACGGTGGGAAAATGCCGGCACTCTCCTCACCGACATGCGCCAATCCACCAACCAGGCGCCGCTCCTCCTGGACAGCCATGATGAGAGCGGCGTCCACGTGCAGATATACGTCGGCTGATTTCATGCACCGGGCAACACAGATTACGAATGCTTCTGCGGTTGACTTGGGGAAACCGCTATGATTATCATCATGATAAACATACAAGTTACGTTCTGCCTGAGTCCCAAATCTTGACTTTGCCTGACGTCTAGCGCTTTTAGCACGCTGTCTAGGAACAGCAGGCCACTGCACCCCGTTTAAGTTTCACGAGAAAAAACGCTCATATTCATCATGATTCCCAATCCAGAACCATGTAACCGTATCTTCATCAAGAATGCCAACGGCACGATACCCCAACGTAACTCTCACTGACCAGATGTTTTCTTCGCTATTGATACACTTGAAGTGAAGAGATGGGTGAAAGGGATTCTGCGCCCATAGGCGGTAGGCGTTTCTGGCTCTAGGCCTGATGGTTTTGTCAAGAGACGCATATGCCCTCCAAAAGGACGGTAGGGTGGCGGATTTCATAGCTGATCATAGTCCATTGGTTTTGCCCGCCCTGCCGCAATCTCCTCTCTAGCTGTACGGGCAGCAGCGACTAATTGCTTTTGCGTTTGCTTGAACAAAGCATCCCATTGGATTTCATCTTGCATTTCCGCAATATAATCCCGTAGATGTTCTACTGCTTGCTCCTGTGCAAATTCAGGGAGAGTTTCCATCATTTTAGTTAAAGTAATAATCGCCGTGGATGTCATTGACAGGTTCTCCTTTCATTTTTTGCTTCATATTGTTTCCGCACATACTTCTCCAATTAGTATAACGGAATGGCCTATGTTGGTCACTGCCTGCTTTATGGTATTTACCTGGCAACGTGTAATCTTTGGGTCTTTGGTGGTACCGCCAGCGCGCGTACGGTGGGAAAATGCCGGCACTCTCCTCACCGACATGCGCCAATCCACCAACCAGGCGCCGCTCCTCCTGGACAGCCACGACGAATCAGGAACCCACGTGCAGATTTTCGTTGGCTGATCCGCTGCCGCGGGCGGGTTGTGTTTTCCCGGCGGCGGACGTATCATCAGAGCAGAAGAATAGTTAATTGGCAAATAAGTGAATTCGTGAACGGTTCACAAGATCGTTTCCCGAACCACCCGCCCCCCATTAACCATTCCCCGTGCAACAATTCAGCAATTAACTGTTGCTTCCCTCTTTTGCGATATAAGGAGTTCCTTCCATGACCACATTCATCATCAACGACACCCACCGTATCCATGCACCCCAACTGGATATGCCCCCGCGCCTGCTCCTCGGACCAGGCCCGTCGAACGCCCACCCGCGCGTGCTACAAGCCCTCGGTATGCGTCAGGTCGGCCATCTTGACCCCCGCTTCGTCGAGTTGATGAACGAAGTGCAAGAACTGCTGCGCTACGCCTGGCAGACCGACAACGCCCTCACCATTCCCGTCAGCGGCACGGGCAGCGCGGCCATGGAAGCGTCGCTGGCGAATGTCGTTGAGCCGGGCGACGTGGTCCTCGTCGGCGTCAACGGCTACTTCGGCCACCGCCTCGTGGACATGGCCGGGCGGTATGGCGGCGATGTGCGCCAGTTGCGCCGGCCGTGGGGCGAGGCGTTCAGCCTGGACGACCTGCGCGCGGGGCTGGAAACGCATCGTCCCGCCGTGTTGGCGCTGGTACATGCGGAAACGTCCACGGGCGCGCGCCAACCGTTAGAGGGGGTGGGGGATTTGTGCCGTGAGTTTAACTGCCTCCTCCTCCTGGATACCGTCACCAGCCTGGGCGGCGTCCCCTTGTTTCTCGACGACTGGGGCGTAGACGTGGCCTACAGCGGCAGCCAGAAATGCCTGAGTTGCCCCCCTGGCATCGCTCCGCTGACGTTGGGGCCGCGCGCGGTGGCGAAGCTGAACGCCCGCCACTCCCAGGTCGCCAACTGGTATCTGGATATGTCCCTGGTGAGTCGCTACTGGGGGCCCACCCGCACCTACCACCATACCGCACCCATCAACATGAACTACGGGTTGCGGGAGGCGCTGCGGCTGGTGGCCGAAGAAGGGTTGGCAGCGCGGTGGGCGCGGCATCAGGCAAACGCGGAACTGCTCTGGGATGGGCTGGAAGCGATGGGCCTGTCCTGCCACGTGGCGCACGACATCCGCCTGCCCAGCCTGACCACCGTGTGCATCCCCGATGGCGTGGATGGCAAAGCGGTGGCGCGGCGGCTGCTGGATGAGTACAACATCGAAATCGCCGCCGGCCTGGGCGAACTGGCGGGCCAGGTGTGGCGCATTGGCTTGATGGGCTTCAACAGCCGCGCCGAAAACGTGACGCTGCTGCTCAGCGCCCTGGCGCGCGTGCTGTAATAGGAATGGCGTTCCTAAAAGGAACGCCATTCCTGTTTTTTATGGGAGATCAGGTGATGGCCATACCTTTTGCCGCCGTGATTTTTGATTTCGATGGCACGCTCGTGGACAGCGAGGCGACGCACCTGCGCCTCTATCAACAGTTGGCGGCTCGATTTGGCTTCACGCTGACGGCGGCGCAGTATACGGCCGAGTTCCTGGGGCAGACGGACGAGGCGATTATTGGCGCGCTGGCGGCGCGGCAAGGGCGGGCGGCGGATGCGCCGGCCTGGGTGGCGCTGAAGCAGCGCTGGTTCTTTGAATATCTGTCCGGTGGGCAAATGGCGGAGATTCCGGGCGCGGGAGCGTTTGTGCGACGGCTGGCGGCGGCGGGCGTGCCGCTGGGGGTGGGCACGAGCGCGATTGCGGCGGAGGTGCGGCAGGGGCTGGCGGGGTTGGGTTTGCTGCCGCTGTTTCGCACGGTGGTGTCGGCGGATATGGTGGCGGCGGGCAAGCCGGCGCCGGACATTTATTTGCGGGTGGTGGGTGATCTGGGCGTTGCGCCGGGGTGCTGCCTGGTGTTTGAGGATTCTGTGGCGGGGGTGCGGGCGGCGGTGAATGCCGGCATTCTCCCCATCGGCGTCGGCCGGCAACATCCCCAGGCGCTGCTCGCCGCCGGCGCCACCCGCGTCATCCCCGACTTCCGCGATTTTCACCTGGACCAACTCCTTGAGACCCCCGTGAGGCCATCATGACCCCATCCACCCCCCTTTCCCATTCCGCCGTTCCCGACTTCATGGCCGCCCTGCAAAAGCGCGTCAGCGGCGACCTACGCACGGACATCTACAGCCGCACCCTTTACAGCACCGACGCCAGCATCTACCAGGTGCTGCCCTATGGCGTCCTCATCCCGCGCACCGTGGCGGACGTCCACGCGGCAGTGGAACTGGCCGCGGCGTATGGCGTGCCCATTTTGCCGCGCACGGGCGGCAGCAGCCTGGCGGGGCAGGCCGTCAACGAAGCCCTGGTGATTGACATGAGCCGCTACCTGGACCAGGTGTTGGAAGTGAACCGGGAAGAGCAGTGGGTGCGCGTGCAGCCGGGGATCGTGCTGGATCAACTGAACCTGGACTTGCAGCCGTATGGCTTGCAGTTTGGTCCTGACCCCGCCAGCAGCAACCGCGCCTGCCTCGGCGGCATCGTCAGCAACAACTCCACGGGTAGCCACTCCATCCGCTATGGCATGACGGCGGACCATGTGCTGGAGACGAACGTTATTTTGAGCGACGGTTCGATGACCACGTTTGGTCCGGTGGCGGAGGAATCGCTGGCGGACTACCAACTTCGGCCCGGACGGGAAGGGGCGGTTTATCGCCAGGTGGGGGCGCTGCGGCGGGAGCAGGCGGACGTAATTCTGGCGGGGACGCCGCACCATTGGCGGCGCTGCGGCGGCTATAATCTGGACCGCTTCGTAGCAGGGGCCAACTTCCTCTGGCCGCGGGATTCGCGCTTTAATCTGGCGAAACTGGTGTGCGGCGCGGAGGGGACGCTGGCGGTGATGACGGAGATCAAGTTGAATCTGGTGCCCCGCCCCACGCTGACGGCGCTGGCGATTGTGCCGTTTGATAACCTGCGGCAGGCGTTGGAGGCGGTTCCGGTGATATTGGAAGTGGAGCCGTCGGCGGTGGAGTTGATCGACAATTTGGGGTTGACGCTGTGCCGCGAGGTGCCGGCATATGCGCGTTTGTTGGCGACGTTTTTGCGGGGCGAGCCGAACTGCGTTTTGATTACGGAGTTTTATGGGGAGAGTGAGGCGGCGTTGCAGAGCAAGGTGGCGGGATTGGGCCGGCATTTGCGGGGTCAGGGGGTGGCGTGTGGGGAGATAATGCCGGCATTCACCCCCCAACTCCAGGCCAACGTCTGGAAAGTACGCAAAGTCGGCCTCGGCCTCCTCATGAGCATCAAAGGCGACCACAAACCGATCCCCTTCATTGAAGACGCCGCCGTGCCCGTCGAACACCTCGCCGACTACATCACCCGCATCGAACGCTTTTGCAACGACCTGGGAACCAACGTCGCCTACTACGCCCACGCCAGCGCCGGTTGCCTGCACGTGCGCCCCCTGATTAACGCCAAAGTCGCCGGCGAAGTGGACAAACTACCGCGAATCACGCGCTTTTCCGTGGCGTTGCTGGGCGAATATGGCGGCGCATTCTCCAGCGAACACGGGGATGGTCGCGCCCGCAGTTGGCTCAACGAGGCATTTTATGGCAAAGACCTCTACGCCCTTTTCCGCCAGGTAAAGCACGCCTTCGACCCCCAGGGCATCTTCAATCCGGGTAACATCGTGGACGCACCCGCCATGACAGAGAACCTGCGCTACGGTCCTGCTTACAACGTCATCCCCGTGCGGGCGCACATGGACTTTAGCGGCGATGGCGGCTTCCACCGCGCTGTGGAAATGTGCAACGGGGCCGGTGTTTGTCGCAAGCGCACGGCGGACACGATGTGCCCCAGCTTCCAGGTGACGCGGGAGGAGGAACACAGCACGCGCGGGCGGGCGAATGCTTTGCGGGCGGCGTTGTCGGGCCGTTTGCCGGCATCAGAATTCACCGGCGAGCGCATGGTCGAGGTGATGGAATTGTGCGTCGGCTGCAAGGCGTGCCGGGCGGAATGCCCCTCCTCCGTGGACATGGCGAAAATCAAGGTTGAATTTTTGGCGCAATATCACGACGCCCACGGCACGCCCCTGCGCAGCCGCCTTTTCGCCCACATCGCCGCCATTAGCCGTCTCAGCAGCGGTTGGCGCGCGCCTCTGGCCAATGGTGCGCTCCGTTTTGGGCCGCTGCGGCGCGCGTTGGCGCACTCATTGGGCATCAGCCAGGCGCGGGAGATGCCCCCGTTTGCCCGCCATCCATTTACGGACTGGTTCCGGCGACATCGTCAACCCGGCCCCGCTTCTCGCCCCCAGGTTGTCCTTTTCAACGACACCTTCAACACGTACAACGACCCGCACGTGGCTATCGCCGCCGTGGAACTGTTGGAAGCGGCGGGCTACAACGTGGTGCTGCCCGGTCACAAATGCTGTGGCCGCCCCCTGATTTCGCATGGTCTGGTGGATGCGGCGCGCGCCGCCGCGCGGGAGACGGTGGCGCGGTTGGCGCCCTTTGCCGCCCAGGGCATTCCCATCGTGGGGTTGGAGCCAAGTTGTCTGCTGACGCTGCGGGATGAGTACTTGACGCTGCTGCCGGATGACCCGCGGGCGCGGCAGGTGGCGGACCGGGCGCTGCTGTTGGAGGAGTTTGTGGCGAGACTGGCGGAGGCCGGCGCGCTCAATCTGACGTTTACGACGGCGGCGCGCCGGGTGCTGCTGCATGGGCATTGTCACCAGAAGGCGCTGGTGGGCACGGAACCGAGTCGTCTGGCGTTGGGTCTGCCGGCATATTACGAAGTGCGCGAGGTGGATTCCGGCTGCTGCGGGATGGCGGGTTCGTTTGGCTACGAGGCGGAGCATTTGGATTGGTCGTTGGCGATGGGGGAGAGGCGGTTGATGCCGGCAGTACGCGAGGCGGGCGAGGATGTGATTGTGGCGGCGGCGGGGACGAGTTGCCGGCATCAAATCGCCCATGCCACCGGCCGCCGCGCCTACCATCCCGCCGAAATCCTGCGCGACGCCCTCATCAGCCCGCAAAAATAGGACCGTTAGCACATTCGTTCTCTATGTGGTACGCTTGTTCAATTCGTGTTGTCCCAAACCTGGGAGGTGGATGATGGCTCAGTCACGTATTGAGTGGACACAAGCGACCTGGAATCCCGTTACCGGATGCGACAAGATTAGTCCGGGTTGCAAGCATTGTTATGCGGAGAGGATGTCCAGGAGACTACAGGCCATGGGGAATCGAAATTATGCCCATGGATTTCAGGTAACGCTGCACGAACATATGCTGGAACGCCCGCTTTCATGGCACAAGCCGCAACTTGTCTTTGTGAATTCCATGAGCGACCTTTTTCATGAAGCGGTCCCGCTGACGTTTATCCAGCGTGTTTTTGCGGTGATGGAACGCGCGCATTGGCACAAATTCCAGATTCTCACCAAACGCGCGGAACGCCTGGCCGAATTGAGTCCCCAGCTTACCTGGCCTCCCAATGTTTGGATGGGCGTGAGTATTGAAAGCCAGAAGTATCAATATCGTATTGATTATCTTGTGGGGACGAATGCCGGCATCAAGTTCTTATCCCTCGAACCCTTATTAGGCCCCTTGCCCGAACTCGATTTGCGGGACATTGATTGGGTGATTGTGGGGGGCGAGTCCGGACCGGGCGCGCGCCCGATTGCGTCTGACTGGGTGACGGACATCCGTGATCAATGCCTCCGTGCGCAAACGCCGTTTTTCTTCAAGCAATGGGGTGGTTACAACAAGAAAAAAACGGGACGATTACTGGAGGGGCGCACCTGGGACCAGTTGCCTTTGGAACAGGGGCTGTGGCCAACGCCTGCTTGAGTTCTGTTTAAGATTGGCGTCGTTATTTAGCCATAGTAAGGTTACGGCATTTAAGGGGCGTTTTGCGCCATAATCACGTCGGCGGTTTCGATAATTTCGGCGGCGAGGGAGCCGTGGGAGGCTTCCTGGAGGGCTTCCTGGAAGGGGGGGAAATCGGGGACGGCGAAGCGGGCGGTGATGGTGACGTCGGCGGCGAAATCTTCGTCGTCGGTCCGCCCGTTGTGGGCGGCGATCAACAGCCGCGCCCGCTCCAGGAAGGCGTAGGGCACGGCCAGCATGACGGTGTGCGTGGGCACGCGGGCGGCGCGGGGCACGGCGTCCAACACGGCGCGCACGGCATCCCCATAGGCGCGCACCAGCCCGCCGGTTCCCAGTTTTGTGCCGCCAAAGTAGCGCGTGACGACGACGGCTACATCCCCCAGCCCGCTGCCTTGCAGCACGGCCAGGGCCGGGCGACCCGCCGTGCCCGATGGCTCGCCATCATCGCTGCAATGGGCTGTGACGGTGGCGCCGTGTCCGATGAGAAATGCCGGCACATGATGCGACGCATCCCCCATCTCCTCCCGCACCCGCGCCACAAACTGCCTGGCCTCTTCCACCGAAAATGCCGGCACAATCGTGGCAATAAAACGCGAATTCAACACCCGTATCTCGACGCGCGTTTCCGTGGCGGGAATAAGATAAGATGACATAACGGGGTTGTAACGAATCAAGGAGACTCGCGGCAAGGAAGAAAGATGCGCCGCACGCAGGGTGCGGCGCATCCGATCAGGCGACAGCCGCCTACTTCACATCTAATAGCTCAACCTCAAAAATCAGCGTGGCGTTGGGCGGAATCTGGCCCGTGCCCGTTTCGCCATAACCCAACTCCGGCGGCAGCACCAACTGTCGCTTGCCGCCGACGTGCATGCTTGCCAACCCTTCATCCCAACCGCTGATGACCTGCCCCTGACCCAGAACGAACTGGAATGCTTGCCCACGGTTGAGCGAACTGTCAAACATGGTTCCATTTTCCAGCCAGCCCGTGTAATGCACCACCACGGTCTGGCCTACCTCCGGCTGCGCCCCATCCCCGACAACAAAGTCGTAGTACTTCAAGCCGCTGTCCGTCGTCGTGTAATCGGCGTCATTGACTTTGGTGGGGGCCGCGGGCGCGCCATCGCGCACGGAAAGCACCTCTACGTCAAACGTGAGCGTGGCATTCGGGGGGATCACGCCGCCCGCGCCTGTCTCGCCATACGCCAGTTCCGGCGGGATGATCAGGCGAGCTTGATCGCCAACGTGCAGCAGGCTGATGCCTTCTTCCCAGCCAGGGATTGTCTGCCCTGTGCCTACGGGGAACAAAAATGGCTCGTTGCGCTCGCGGGAACTGTCAAAAACGGTTCCATCATCAAGCGTGCCCACGTAGTGAATAGCTGCGAGCTGCCCTTTTTGCAGCGCCGGCCCGTCACCCGCCTGGGTGATCTCGTATTGCAGGCCGCTGGCCGTGGTGATCATTTCGCCCACGGGGGCGCGGGTCGCTTCGCCCGCGGCCATATCCGTGGTATCGGTCGTGATGCTTTCGCCAGTCTGGGCTGTCGTGCCGGATTCGGGTTCAGGAGCCGGACCACAAGCCACAACCATCAGGCCTGCCGCCAGCAGCAACAGCAAAAGCAGTTTGTACATGATGCGATTCTCTTTCAACTCATACTCCTTTGAAAACACTTTGTAGGGCGAGTTTCTAACTCACCTCCGTCAAAAATAGGACGCGGATGAACATGGAAAACCAGGTGGTGATGAATTTCACGTCGGTTGATAATGGGTGACGTGTCGGCCAGGTCTGAGTAGCAAAGTATAGTGGTTTTTAGGGAAACTTCCAGCCGCGGACCGCGTTTGGGCGGCGACGATCAGTTGGTTCTTACCTTGCCTGGGATGTGGCGTACGTTTATGGCTTCAGATCGTCGCTGCGCTTGCGCCCCTGGCCCAGGGCAATGGATCGCTGATAGGCAGCCCAGATACCCCGCGAGATGACTGTGCGCAGGCCTCCTTTTTCCATGTGATAGAGTGCCTCCGCCGTTGTGCCGCCAGGGGAGGTGACCTGGTTGCGTAGTTCGGCTACGTGCTTGTCGGAGCGGGCGGCGTATTCAACGGAGCCGCGCATGGTCTGGAAGACCAGTTGTGTGGCCACGCGGCGGGAGAACCCCAGGTGGACGCCGGCGTCAATCATGGCTTCCATGACCATGAAGACGTAGCCGGGGCCAGAGCCGCTCAGGGCGGTGGCCATGTCCAGGTACTCTTCGTCGTCCACGAAAATCTCCTGCCCAAACGAGGCCAGCACCGCTTGCGCCTGCTGCTTTTGCACCTCCGTTACTTCCGCCGTAGCCGTCCAGACGGTGATGCCCTGCCCGATCTGCGCCGGTGTATTGGGCATGGCGCGCACCACGGAGGCGTGCGCCAGGCCATCCGCCAGCTTTTTGATGGGTGCGCCGGCGATGATGGAGAGGAGCAGGTCCTGGCGACGCAGATGGCCGCGGACTTCGAGCATGACGCGGTCCATCATTTGTGGCTTGATGGAGAGGACGACTACCTGACCTTCTTCCGCGGCGTTCATGTTGCTGGTGGTGATGCGGATGCCGTGTTTTTGGCGCAGTTGTTCGCCCCGTTCCGGGCGGGGACCGGAGGCGATGATCTGATCGGGCGTGACGACGTTTTGGTTGAGCAGGCCGCGGATCATGGCTTCGGCCATCGTGCCGCTGCCGATAAAGGCTATCGTTTTGTCTTTGAACATAGGGGGTGCTCCGTTTAGGCGGGCGTGAAGGTGGCCTGCCGCCGGGTGACGGCTTGCAGGCGGCCTTCGTCTACTTCGATGCCCAGCCCGGGTCCATCCGGGACGGTGATGGTGCTGTCTTCCTGGTTGAGGAAGAAAGAGGTGGCGATGTCGGCGGCGTAGTAGCGGCTGGTGGCGGAGATGTCGCCGGGGAGGGTGAAGCCGGGCAGGGAGGCGAGTGCGAGCTGGGCGGCGCGCCCGACGCCTGTTTCCAGCATGCCGCCGACCCAGACGGGGACATTGGCGGCGCGGCAGATGTCGTGGATTTCGCGGGCGCGGGTCCAGCCGGCGACGCGGGAGGGTTTGATGTTGATGATGTCGCACGCGCCGAGGGCGAGGGCGGCGCGGGCATGGTCGGGTGTGGTGATGCTTTCGTCGAGGCAGAGGGGGGTTTTGATTTGGGGGCGGAGGCGGCTGTGGTTGTAGATGTCGTCGTGGTCGAGGGGTTGTTCTAGCATGAGTAGATGCAGGTCGTCCATTGCCTGGAAGATGCCGGCATCTTCCAACCGATAAGCCGAGTTCGCATCCAACATAATTGCCAGGTCCGGGAAAGCGCGGCGGGCGGCGACGGCAAGCGCGATGTCGTGCCCTGGCTTGATTTTGAGCTTAATCCGACGATAGCCCTGCTCCAGATAAGCGGCGATAGTTTCCAGGGTGTGGGGTACATCCGCCTGAATGCCGACGCTCACGCCGACACGGACGCGGGAGCGGGGTGGTGCGCCGGTCGGTTGGGCCAGCTTTTGCGCCAGCGAGAGGCCATCCCGTTGCGCCAGCAAGTCCCATGCGGCCTGGTCCAGGGCGGCCTTCGCCAGCGGATGGCCGCGCACGAATTCGAGACGGGGGGCGACTTCCTCCGGTTCATTGATGTCCATTTGTAGGAAAGCGGGGATGAGGAAATCGCTGAGGACGTGCCAGGCGGTGACGACGGTTTCGTAGGAGTAGCCGGGATCGTTGGTGGCGACGCATTCGCCCCAGGCGGTGAGGCCACCGGTGCGCAGGCGCAGGATGAGGCAGTCGCGCTGCTGCTGTCGGCCAAAGCTGGTGACAAAGGGGGAGACGAGTTCCTGGCTGATGTGGTAGAGGTCAACTTGTTCGATTTTCATGAGTTGGCGAGGGATTCCTTGATGGAGGTTATTTCGTCAGGGGAGAGGATGGCGAAGGTTCCCGTGACGCTGGCGATGAGGACGTCGTTTTGGGTGATGCGGCATTGGGTGGTGATGGTGCGGCTGCCTTTGTGGACGGTTTCGGCGTGGGCGACGAGCGTGCCGGCACGGGCGGGAGCGTGATACCTTATTTGCATGTCCTGCGTAACCAGGCGGCGTTCGCCCAATGCGGAGAGCGCCGCACCGCCGCAGGTGGAGTCCGCCAGCGCGAAAGCCACGCCGCCGTGCGCGATGCCCAGGGGGTTGAGCAGATGGGGCTGGACTTCCAGCGTGGCACTGCAACGACCGTCGCCAATAGCGGTGTAGGCGAGGCCGAGGACCTGGGTAAAGGAGCCGGTAACGACCTGGCGCGGTTGGCTGAGCGTGCGCAGTACGGACAAGGCGATGGCGCGTGTGTCGTCGTCTAGTTGGTCGAACAGGTCATGAGCTTGGGTGGTGATGTCTTCCAAATGGGGGTTCCTTGTTGTGGACGTCATCTTGGGACAGCGGTTTGCGTGTCGGGAGCGGGGGGGAGGGTTGATGCCGGCAATTGCAACGTAAAAGTCGATCCTGCGCCCAACTCGCTTTCCACCCACACCTGGCCCCCATGCGCTTCGGCAATCGAACGCACGATGGCCAGCCCCAGGCCGTTGCCTTCTACGGAATGTGACGTTTGGACGCGATAGAAGCGGTCGAAAATGAAAGGCATATCAGAGTGAGGAATGCCGATCCCCTTGTCCTGCACCTGTACCAACACCGCACCATTGGCCGAATAGGCGTGGATGATGACTTCGGAATTGGCGGGAGAGTATTTGATGGCGTTGTCCACCAGGTTGCCAATGGCCTGGCGCAATTGCATGGGATCGGCAGAAATGGGTGGAATAATCTCCGCTGCCTTCAGGCGCAGCGTGATGTTCTTGAGGATAGCATTTCCTTGCAAATCCGCCAGCACATCGCGCAATGTGTCGTGTACCTGGCACAACTGTCGCGCCTGGTTGATGCGTGCGTTGATCCGCGCCAGGTCGAGCAGGTCATTGAGCATAGTCAACATGTGGGTGGATGCGTTGCCAATGTAGGTCGCGTATCGTCGCTGAACGTCGGGAAGGTGGCCGGAATCGCGCAACAGGCTGGCAAACTCAATGATCGATGCCAGGGGAGCGCGCATGTCGTGGGAAATGGTGGTGAAGAGGTCTGATTTGATGGTGGCAATGTGGTGCAGGGTGGTGATGTCTTGCATGATGAGTACCCGCCCGTAACCGGGAATGGGGCCTAACATGCACAGCCAGACGGTTTCATCGGGCATTTCGATTTGTAGCTGGCAACTGCCGGCATCTGTTAGTGGCTGTACGATAAATTGGGCCAGTTCCGCAAAATGCACCACTTGTTCTACCGGCTGCCCCACTACCTGGGAAGTCAGGTCCAGACGCGCCCGCGCTTCTCGATTGAGCAGCAGAACACGCTGCCGGGTGTCAATGATCATGATCGGGCTGGTGCTGTATTCCAGGGTAGCCGCTAATTGGCGCTGCCGCGAGTGCGCCTGTTTATAGAGCAGGGCATTGGCTACGGCCACGGCCAACGCCGTGGCGATGAAGATGGCCCGTTCGACATCTTGGGTATGGAAAGGCGCAGAGCGCTTATTCACGAGTTCCAAAGCGCCAATGATCCGCTGCCGAAATACCAGGGGAACGCAGAGCAGGGAGCGGGTAGAAAACCCCGTGATGTCATCAATAGCGGGGTGGTGCAGCGGATGGTTACGGGCATCGTTTGTATAAATCCACTTTCCCGTGCGCACCGTGTAGCCCACGAGTCCTTTGTTGAGGGGGACTTCGATCTTGCTCATGAGGCCCGTGGTCACACCGACGCTGGCCAGTACCCGCAGCGAGCGGCGCGATTCGTTTAGCAGCCAGATGGAGGAGGCTTCGATGTCCCACAAGGCATGGACGCGGTGGATGGCCTGCCGGAGCACTTGTTTCAGGTCGAGCGAGGAGGTGATGCCGCGGGTTAATTCCGCCAGGGTGCGGGCTTCCGTCTGGTCCGTACTCGGTTGGGTGGACTGGTCTGCTCTGGCGCGCGTCTGCTGCATTGCGCCAACGATGAATCCGGACAGCATTTTCAGCAGGGATTGTTGTTGTTCGCTGAAGCTGCGTGGGGTGGTGCGGTTGACGACGGCGAGAATGCCCAGGACGGGTGTCTCTCCCAGGGGGACGGCCAGGATGGCGCGCGCGGCGTAAGCTTCGGTGAGCAGGATGCCTGTCCCGGAGAAGGCGGATTGTCGCCACGTTTTTCCTTGTAGCACGTCGGCCAGGTTTGGGGCGTGCGTGGGTTGGATGAGTGCCGGCATTTCCGTGAACTGGCTGTTTGTGTAGGTGAATGCCGGCATTTCATTCCCCACCACCAGCCACATCACCCCCTCTTCCGCCTGTGTCAGATGCACCGCCGCCGCCAATCCTCGCCGAATCACCTCTTGCATCTCTAACGGCCCCGCCAGCGCCTGCCCAATGCGCAGAAGCTGCTTCATCTCTTGCAGCCGTTGGCTCATCTCCGCGTTTGCCTGCCGCAGTTGCGTCAATTGCGCCTCGCCTGCGCCGGGCTGCGCCTGGCTCAACACCCGTTGCAACGTTTCCCGCACCTCGTCTGTCGTAAATGGCTTGATCAGGTAGTCGCGCGCGCCCAGGCGGAATGCGGTAATGGCGCTTTTTTCCGACCCGTACCCTGTCATCAAGACCACGGGCACGCGAATGGAGAGCTGCGCCAGCCGTTGCAACACGTCCAGCCCGGTCATTTCCGGCAGATTGAGGTCGAGCAGCACCAGATCAGGCTGATGGCGCTGGATCATCGCCACCCCGGCGCGTCCATCAAATGCAGCCAGGGAGCGGTAGCCAAATGCCGGCAACAAATGCTCCGTCAGGTGTTTGACGATCTCACGGCTGTCGTCTATCACCAAAATCAACTCATTGCTCATCCGTCTACTGGGGCGTGCAAAAATAAAAGATCACGGGCCGCGAATGTGCCCTGCCGGCCGAATTATAGCATACCGCCCCTTCTTGACACGTCCCCTGCCCATACTATACTTGACATGTAGCATGAGTTACGAATTATGAAGATGTTTTTCGTCCCTCGTCATTCGGCCTTTCTAATCTTCCAGGAGACTTCACCGGCTGCCGCCGACCACCATGAATGAAAATGGTGCGCCATCGTAGCCCGATTTTCCAAATCGGGCGGGCGATTTGGAAAATCGCCCTACATTTTCGAAGGAGTAATATCACATGAAACGCATTGTCCGCGCTCCGGTTGGCACCGAACTGCACTGCAAAGGATGGTTGCAGGAGGCCGCCTACCGCATGTTGCAAAACAACCTCGACCCCGAAGTCGCCGGCGACCCCGAACACCTCATCGTCTACGGCGGACGGGGGCGCGCCGCCCGCAATTGGGATGCATTTGACGCCATTCTTGAATCGCTGCGCCAACTTGAGAATGATGAAACGCTGCTCGTGCAAAGCGGCAAGCCTGTTGCCGTTTTCCGCACCCATGCCGATGCCCCTCGCGTCCTCATTGCCAACTCCAACATTGTGCCTCACTGGGCTACCCAGGAAAATTTCGATAAATGGGAAGCTGAAGGGCTGATCATGTATGGGCAAATGACGGCGGGAAGCTGGATTTACATTGGCACGCAGGGTATTTTGCAAGGCACATATGAAACATTTGCCGCCGCGGCGCGGCAAGCGGGCTGGCCCTCCTTGCGCGGCAAATGGGTTCTTACTGCCGGACTGGGGGAAATGGGCGGCGCGCAGCCCCTGGCCGTGACCATGAACGAAGGCGTGGGGCTGATTGTGGAAGTAGACGATTGGCGTGCCAACCGCCGCCTGGAACATCGCTACATCGACGAAGTGGCCGAAGACCTGGATGAGGCGCTGAAACGGGTGCAGTATTACGTGGAATGCCGGCAGCCCCGCTCCATTGGCCTCATTGGCAACGCCGCCACGATCTTTCCCGAATTAGCGCGGCGCAACCTCATTCCCGATATCGTCACCGACCAGACCTCGGCGCACGATCCGCTCGCTTATTTCCCGCACCACCTTTCCTTTGCCGATGGGCGCGAATTGCGTGACCGCGATCCCGCCGCTTTTCAGGCGCTTTCCATGGAATCGATGGCGCAGCAGTGCGCGGCAATGGTGGAAATGCAGCGGCGCGGAGCGATTGTGTTTGACTATGGCAATAACCTGCGCCAGCGGGCGTTTGATCATGGCGTCGCCGACGCATTTAGCTACCCCGGCTTTATTCCCGCTTACATTCGTCCGCTCTTTTGCGAAGGCAAGGGGCCATTCCGTTGGGTAGCCCTCAGCGGCGACCCGGAGGATATTTATGCCACGGACCGCGCTATTCTGGAACTCTTCCCGGACGATGAACCGCTGCATCGCTGGATCAAGATGGCGCAAGAGCAGGTGCATTTTCAGGGATTGCCGGCACGAATTTGCTGGCTGGGATACGGTGAACGCGCGCGTGCCGGACTGAAGTTCAACGAACTGGTTGCCAGCGGCGTCGTCAAAGCCCCCATCGTCATTGGCCGCGACCACCTCGACGCCGGTTCCGTCGCCAGCCCCAACCGCGAAACGGAACGCATGCGCGACGGCTCCGACGCCATTGCCGACTGGCCCATCCTCAACGCCCTGGTCAATGCCGTCAGCGGGGCTACCTGGGTTAGCTTCCACCACGGCGGCGGCGTCGGCATTGGCTACAGCCTGCACGCCGGCCAGGTCATCGTTGCGGATGGCACACCCGCCGCTGCCGCCCGCCTCCAGCGCGTTCTCACCGTTGATCCCGGCATGGGGGTCGCCCGCCACGTTGATGCCGGCTACGAAAGAGCCATCGAAGTCGCCCGCGAACGCGGCGTCAAAATTCCCATGCTCCATTAGCAGGTGTGACGCACTTTCCCCGTACGTCGTACTGGACTCTGGCGTTCTTGGAGTGGAGGCTTCAGCCGGCCCATATATGGGGTTTGACCCGGCTAAAGCCTCGATTCCGCTCACCCTATATGGATTTCGCCAGACGCGAGGTCGTACCTTAAATCAATCCCAACCAGCCACGACTAACCACCAATTGACCATTAACTACCAGCAATTGACCACGTTCGCCCAATTATGAGTACCTACTATCGGGTCAATATCCTTGAAGAACGACTGCAAGAGCTGATCGAAAACGTCCCTGGTTTGCAGGGAGCCGTCATTGTCAGCTCCGAAGGGTTCGTCGTGGCGGCTTATCCCTATGAACTTGGCGACGAGAGCGGTGCCACCAATATGCCACAGATTGCCGCCCTGGCGGCCACGCTCATTGCCCTGGGGGAGACAACGCTGGCGCGGCTGGGACGCGGAGCCGTTGAGCGGCTCCTGGTTGAAGGCGAGCTAGGCGCCATCGTGGTTTACCCGATCAACGGCACCGCCGCGTTGTCCGCCCTCCTAAACAAGGATGCGAAGGTTGGCCTGACGCTTCTGGCTGTAGCCCGCGCCGCGGACAATATCGGAAAAATTCTTCTTTGAGACATTGAGCGCGTGAAATTGGTCCAATCTCCCAATCATCTAGCATCAAAACAACTTCCGGGAAGGTGGTCGTGAAAGTGACCCATTGGAGGAAGCCCGACGACGATTTTCTGTACACATGGTTGGAATTCCTTGCCAGGCGCGGAAATACAGCATGGCACGCCGTTAGGAACGGAAACGAAAGAAGACGGCGAAGTTGTTTCCTTACCGTTCCTTCTAACTGACGACGCAATTCCCTGCTTTATTTTTCGTCAGTCCTTAACAAGAATGCCGTGCACCCTGCCAAAATGTCCTGCTTTACGTAAAAATCAATCCGTGCTATATTATGGTCAACTCTTGAGCAGGGTGAGCAATTTTATGTCGTTGATCCAATAACAGATGGGCATTTTTAGAATCTGATCGGGTGTTGAAGATGAAGCAGCCATTTACGGAATACCCGGTTATTTTCCGGTAAATTGGACCAACCGTGATGACACAGCAGACGTGTGGATTGCCATGAAGGAACTATGTTCCTGAACCGTCGAGTTATCCTTGAACGTAGGAGGCGAGGTAGAGATGTCACATCCTTTTTTGAAGAAGCTGTTTGCACTGTTTGTTATCCTCATGTTGGTGCTGGTGGCGTGTGAGCGTCCGTTGCAGCAGCCCAGCACCCCGACGGATGTTGCGCCCACGAGCGAAACGACCGGTGAGCAGGCAGGCGAAGAAGTAGCCGCGCCTGCCGCCGGAGAAGAAGCGGCAGGCGAAGTTGCTCCGGCTGAAGGGGAAGTCGCGCCCGCCGAGGGTGAGGCCGCGCCCGCCGAAGGGGAAGCTGCCGGTGAATCTCCGCGTCCTGGCGACGAAGCCGCGCCCGCCGAAGGCGAAGCCGCGCCCGCCGAGGGTGAAGCCGCGCCCGCCGAGGGCGAAGCCGCGCCCGCCGAGGGCGAAGCCGCGCCCGCCGAAGGCGAAGCCGCGCCCGCCGAGGGTGAAGCCGCGCCCGCCGAGGGTGAAGCCGCGCCCGCCGAAGGCGAAGCCGCGCCCGCCGAGGGTGAAGCCGCGCCCGCCGAGGGTGAAGCCGCGCCCGCCGAGGGTGAAGCCGTTGCCGCTCCAACTGCCCGCCCCGAGACGCATACCGTGGCTCAGGGTGAGAGTCTTTACCAGATCGGGCTGAAATATGGATTGTCCTGGGTGGTTTTGGCGCAGTACAACAACTTGCCTAATGCCAATCGTATTGAAGCGGGTCAGGTGCTGCGCATCCCGCCGCTTAATGAGCCGGCCGCGCCGACTCTGGAAGAGACCACGTACACGGTTCAGGCGGGTGACAACCTTTTCCGCATAGGGCTGGCATACGGCATTAGCTGGGTGCAGATTGCCGAAGCCAACGGAATTGTGAATCCGAACCAGATCGTGGTGGGGCAGGTTCTGAAAATCCCCGCCAACGCTCCCGGCATTGCCCCTGAGTTTGTGCACAAAGTGGAGCCGGGCGAAACGCTGTTTTTGATCTCACTGCGTTATGGCGTCGTGTGGACGACGATTGCGGAGAAGAACAACATTACGGCTCCTTACGTGATTTATCCAGGGCAGGAACTGGTGATTCCAGGTGGGAACTAATGTCATTTATCTTCCCGGAAGCTGCACGCTTCCGGGAAGGTTTGAAACTGTCCGGTAATGGCTTTCCGACGCGGAAAGCCATTACTCAGAGGTGTGTATGGTCTGGCAAGGTGTATTAGAAGCGTACCGACCATTGCTGCCGTTTGCCGACGATGTGCGTATCGTGACGCTGCATGAGGGGAACACGCCACTTATTGAGGCGCGGAACCTGGCGCGGACGCTGGCTCCAGGGGCGGGGATGCGGCTGTTTTTGAAGTATGAGGGGGTCAATCCTACGGGATCCTTCAAGGATCGAGGGATGACGGCGGCGATTACGCAGGCTGTGCATGAGGGCGCGCGGGCGGTTATTTGCGCCAGCACGGGGAACACGGCGGCCAGCGCCGCGGCGTATGCGGCGCGTGCCGGTTTGCGCTGTGTGGTGTTGGTTCCTGAGGGGAAGATTGCCCTGGGGAAGCTGGCGGCGTGTCTGGCTTATGGGGCGGAGGTAGTCAGCATCGCCGGGTCTTTTGATGATGGCTTGACGATGGTGCGGGAGATTGCGGAGCGGCAGCCGATTGCGTTGGTGAATTCCATCAATCCGTGGCGGTTGGAGGGGCAGAAGACGGGCGCGTTTGAGATTTGCGATCAGTTGGGGGGGCGGGCGCCGGATTGGCACTGTTTGCCGGTGGGGAATGCCGGCAACATCTCCGCCTACTGGATGGGTTACAAACAGTATGACCGGGGCTGGCCACGCCTTCTGGGGGGACAGGCAGAAGGGGCTGCGCCCATTGTGCGCGGGCACGTCGTCGCTAATCCGGAGACGATTGCGACGGCCATTCGCATTGGCAATCCCGCACGCTGGCAGCAGGCATTGGCGGCGCTGGACGAATCCGATGGTCAGATCACGGCTGTCAGCGACGCGGACATACTGGAAAGCTGGCGGTTGTTGGCGCGTCTGGAAGGGGTGTTCGTGGAGCCTGCTTCGGCCACGGGGGTGGCGGCATTGAAGCAGCAAATTGCCAGGGGAGAGATTGATCCGACGGGCAAGACGGCGGTGTGCGTGCTCACGGGGCATGGGTTGAAGGACCCGGACACGGCGTTGGCTCAAGCTTCGTTACCGCGGGCGATGCCGGCAAATACCGATGCCCTCGAAGCCTACCTCATGGAAAAATAGAAACGCCTCACGGTGTGATAACCAGATACGCCAACCGCACCCAACCGGTGGTTCCGTCCAACGTGCTGATCTCCTGCCAGAGGGCGCCCGTCTGGTTCGCGTGGCCGGGCAGCACCAGCACCGTGTCTTGATCCTGCAAAATGACCAGCGGCGTACCGCCCGGCGTGCGGCGCAGCCACAGCGTGCTGCCGCGCGTCTCCACGGTCGCCGTTTGCCCGCTTATGGGCGTGGGCGTTAGCGAGGGGGTGGGGGTGATGGTGGGCGTGGGGCTGGTTGTAGGCGTAGGGGATGCGGTGGCGGTGGCCGTGTGCGTGGCTGTGGGTGTGGGGGTGCTTGTGGCCGAGGGTGCGGGCGTACCCAACGCATTGGCAGTGGCGGACGGCAGCGGCGTGGGGGTGACAGAGGGGGGGCGGTTGGTGGCGCTGGCCGACTGGGTGGCGTCAAACGTGGGGGTGACGGTGGCCGGGCGTGGCAGGGGGGCGTCAAACGCGCCGCTCACGGGTGTGCCCGGCGTATTCGTGGGCAAGGGGACGGTGAGGGTGAAGGTGGCGTTTGCCACGCTTTGGGCGGGGGTGGCGGTGACGACGATGACGATGGGTGTGCCGGCATTGCCGGCATTTCGCGAATCCAAAGGAACGCCCGCCAGGAAAAAACCAAACGTCAGCAAAAGGAGCGCCAGAGCGTATCCCGTGAGCGCGCGTACGCGCTCACCCAGGCGCGCGTCGTACAGATTAAAACGGCGGGCCAGGCGCGGGGATTGCGCCACCAAGGAGAGGGTGATGGCGATGAGCGCGCCCACGGCGGACAGGCCCATGCCCCATAAAGTCCAGTTCGGAAAACTCATTGGTGGGATTATAGCGAGTTTGCCGGTTTGGGCACAAACTCAGGTGGGCAACGTTTGAAGATTGGTGCATTCTCCAAGAATGAACTAATCTAAAGATGGGAGACCCTTTGCGGATAGGACTTAGTCAACCGGGGAGATGTCTATGTCGGCCAGTTGTTCTTGTAGGAAGGCGAGCAGGCGGGGGCGCATATCGGCGGCTTTACCAAAGCGAGCTTTGGCGACGAGGGTGAGTTCGGCGTGTTCTCCCAGTGTGCCGGTTTCGCTGATGATGCGCCATGGTTCTAATAGGTTGGGCAGGGCGGTCATGGCCTCTTCACGCATGGCTTCTAATGCCGGCAAAGCCACCCCCAACTCCGCCGCATCCAACTTCAATTGCACTTTCACCAAAGAGAAGCGCCCGCGGCTAAAATTGCGCACCACGCGCACTTCGCCATTGGGCATAATGAATACTTCGCCACCCGGAGCGCGCAGCTTCGTCGTGCGCAGGTTAACTTCTTCTACGACGCCTTCCACGCCTAATATCTCCACTTTTTCCCCCACGTCGAAGGTGTCTTCAAAGATAAAGCTGAGGCCGGTGAGGAAGTCGCTGATCAACGGGCGCGCGCCGAGGCCAAAGGCGGCGCTGAACAGGCCGATGATCCAGATGAGGGTGTCCGCCTGTATGAATAGCCCGAGAGAGAGAATGCCGGCACTGATAAACCCCAACAACGTGATCCCGCTGGCAATCAGGCTTTGCAACGTATGCTGCCGCTGCCGCCGCATCCCCGATTCCGGCCCTGCCAGCCGACCCAACCGCACCACGCGCCGCGCCAATCGCCCGGAGAGACGATGCAGCACCCAGGCCAGGAAGAAAAAGAGGATGATCTCAACCAGTCGGGTGAAAATGTGGGCGTTATCCGCGAAAAAACTCATGGGCAAATCGCCAACCTGTCTCTGAACAATCACAAAGCGTGCAATCTCCGCGTATGTGCGTCACGCCATCCTGCGTATAATAACCGAAAAATCACCCATTGACAGCCATCAACCAACTATCCACTGCCAACTATCAAGCGCCAACTATCTCAAACCCCATGCCCCTTCGCCACAGCGCCCAAAAAGTCCAAGACATCCTCGCTGAACATGGCTTCGCCTGCCAGGTCATCGAACTGCCCGACTCCACCCGCACCACCCAGGAAGCGGTCAATGCCATTGGCTGCACCGTAGCCCAGATCGCCAAATCCCTCGTTTTCCGCGGCAAACAGTCAGGCCAGGCATTCTCGTCATTGCCAGCGGTGGCAATCGCGTAGACGAGAAGAAAATACGCGCCCTCCGCCTTTTTTCTCATGGGTGCGTCTTCGGTCCCCGCGGACTCTATGCTACCATTGCGGCATGGGCAATTACGAATTCAAGTATTTGCGGCCGTACCAGCCGCCACCCCCTCCTGAAAAACCCGCGCGCCGGCTTCCCGGCTGCCTGCGCCTGCTGCTTTTCCTGTTCCAGTGGGGATTAGTGGGCATCATTTTGGCCGGGCTGTTGTTTTTTGGCAGCTACATCTACTTCAGCCGCCAGTTGGCGGGGACGATCCAGCAAATCGTCAACTACCAGGGCAGCGGCGTCGGTGGCACGCCGCGCATCTTCGACCGTAACGGCACACTGCTCTATGAACAGCCCCCCGTGGAAAAACGGAGTTGGCTGACCTATGAACAGTTACCGGATGCCCTGAAAAACGCCACCATTGCCGTCGAAGACGATACGTTCTGGCGCAATCCGGGCTTTGATCCGCCGGCCATCGTCGCCGCCATCATCAGCAATCTGCGCCATCAGGAAGGCCGCCCCGTGGGAGCCAGCACCATCACGCAGCAGTTGGTGCGCCACATCGCCTTTTCCTACGAGGAACGGGTCACGCCCAGCTACCAGCGCAAGGCGCTGGAAATCTTCTACGCCTTTATTCTCACGCAGCAGCGCAGCAAGCAGGACATCCTCACGATGTACCTGAACGAGATTTACTACGGCAACCTGGCGTATGGCGCGGCGGCGGCGGCGCAGACCTACTTCGGCAAGTCTGCCGCCGACCTGACGCTGGCGGAGGCGACTTTCCTGGCCGGACTGCCGCAGGCTCCCCTCGATTGGGACCCATACACCAATTTCGACGGGGCCAAGGCGCGTCAGGAGAACATTCTCGACCTGATGGTGGAGGAGAGGTTCATTGATGCGCCGACGGCGGAGGCGGAAAAAGCGCGTTCCTTATCTCTGGCCCCGCTCATTCCCGTGGCGCAGCGCGCCGCCGCCACGCATCTGGATACGCCCCATTTTGTGCTGTATGTGCAGCAGGAATTGGAGCGGCGCTATGGTCCCGACGCTTTCACGCGCAACGGCTGGCAGGTGACCACCAGCCTCGACTTGAACATACAGCGCCTGGCGGAAACGGCGGCGCGGGAAGTCGTGGCGGCGCGGGCGGCGGCGCATGACGTCCGTAATGCGGCGGTGGTCGTTCTCAAACCGGCTACCGGAGAAATCCTGAGCATGGTGGGCAGCCTGGATTATTTTGACGAGGCGATTGACGGGCAGTTTAATATGACGCTGCAAGCGCGCCAGCCGGGGAGCAGTTTTAAGCCGATTACGTATGCGGCGGCCATGCAGCGGGGGTGGACCACGGGGGATGTGCTGTGGGATGTGCCTATTGTGTTGGACCTCGGCGGTGGCCAGACAATGCAACCGCGCAACTATGATGGGCGGTATCATGGTCCGCTGCTGCTGCGGGATGCGCTGGCGAATAGCTACAACATTCCGCCGATTCAGTTGGCCCGCGATGTAGGTCTCCCCGCCGTTATCGGCATGGCGCAGACGTTGGGCGTGGCATCGCTGCGGCAGCCGCCGGGCTACTATGGGCTGGCGCTGACGTTGGGGGGTGGGGAGGTGCCGCTGTTGGAGTTGACGCAGGCGTATGCGACGCTGGCGAACCAGGGCCGACGCCCGCGACTGGTGAGTGTGTTGCGTATTGTGGATAGTTTTGGCAATGTGATTTACGATCAGCAGCGGGATCGTGTGCCGGCATCTAACGCCCTGGACCCCCGCATTGCCTACATCCTCACCGACATCCTCAGCGACAACCGCGCCCGCACGCCCGCCATGGGCGCGAACAGCCCGCTGCGCCTCCCCTTCCCCGCCGCCGTGAAAACGGGAACCACCAACGACTACCGCGACAACTGGACGATGGGCTACACCCCCGGCCTGGTCGTGGGCGTCTGGTCCGGCAACACCGACAACCACCCCATGCGCGATACGTCCGGGCTGTCTGGCGCGGCCCCCATCTGGAACCGCATCATGCAGGGTGTTTACGCCGATGAACAAATGCGGCGGCAACTCGCGGTGAACGGGCAAATGCCGCCCACCGAGTTCCCCCGTCCCAACGGCATCGAAGAGCGCGCCGTTTGCCTGCCCGCGGGCACGGGGGGCAGCGTTTGCGCTGCCTCGCGCCCCGACCTTTTCCTGATCGGCGAGGCCGTCCATGCCGTGGCTCGCCTGGGGTACGCCCCGGACGTGACCAGTAATCCGGGGGCGTGGACGTTGGTGACGGCGGGAATGGACGCGGCGGGGGCGCAGTCCGTCTGGCAGTCGCAGCCGGCGTTGACTGATGGTGCGCGCCCGCCGCTGCCGTCCACTTGCGTGGTCACGGGCAGCCGGAGCGCGGGGAGCGCGGCGGCCCGGTTGCTGCTGCCGGTGCCGCCATTTTATCCTGACGAAGTGCGGGCACGGTTGTGGGCGCGGGGCAGCGGCTACCAGATGGCGCCGGCCACGGCCTGCCCTGTGGGTGTGGCCCGCGCCAATGTCTCCGGTGGCAGTGGTGGAAGCGATAGCAGCCGTGTTGACCACGGCGGCGGCACGTCCGACAGCGCCAGCTATGTGATTACGTCGCCGCTGCCGGGCCAGCAGGTGCGTGGGCCGGTTTCGATCTGGGGCAGCGCCATGTTCAATTCGGCGCAGGTGCAGTATTACAAGTTGGAGATCGGCCGGGGCGCGAACCCGACAGCCTGGGTGACGTTTGGGTCTACGCATACACAGCCGGTTAGTGATGGGGTGTTGGAGGTGTTGTACGCGGGAGAAATGCCGGCAGGCGACTACGTCATCCGCCTGGTTCTGGTGGGATGGGATGGCAATTTCCACAATCCCTACCAGGTTCCCATCCAGATCGCGCCATAACATGAGAGCTGGCGTCCGGCGCAAACGTTTGTCACTCAACACAAATGAGGTACTATTCTTGCGGCATACTTTCATGTTCCCACATTGTAGTAGTAGGAGAAAACCAATGAGAAAAACCCCCTTGCTTTTGTTGATCTTTATGCTGGGATTGGGTGCGCTGCTGGCCAGCACCACCCGCTCAGCGCCGGCGGGCGACTTCCGCGAAGCGACGGAATCCCGTCTGCTCGTGGTACGCGCTTATTTCAGCGACCCGCAAATGGTTGCCGATCTCTCCACCTGGACCGAACCATGGGAAGTAAACTACGACCGTGGTTACGTTGTCCTGGGCGTGACGCGCAGCCAGTATGAGTACCTGATTGTCACCGGTTTTGACGTGGAACTGGACGCGGACCTCACGGCGCAATTCAGCCGTCCCAATGTCCCGCTTCCCGGACAGGACATTAACACCATTCCCGGTTATCCATGCTACCGCACGGTGGAAGAAACCTATGCAACGGCAGCCCAACTGGCGGCCAATTATCCTAACCTGGCAACCTGGATTGATGTAGGCGATAGTTGGGAAAAGGTGACGCCCGGCGGTAATGCCGGCTACGATATGATGGTCTTGAAACTGACGAACAATGCCATTCCCGGTCCCAAGCCCGTCATGTTTATCACGTCTGCCATTCATGCCCGTGAATACGCCACCGCCGAATTGATGACCCGCTTTGCCGAGTACCTCATTGCTAACTACAACGTTGATCCCGATGTGACCTGGGTATTGGACAACCATGAGGTTCACCTCATGCTGCAAACCAACCCGGATGGGCGCAAGATGGCGGAGACGGGCCTCTCCTGGCGCAAGAACACGAACAATAACTACTGCGCCAACACCAATTCGCGCGGCGCGGACCTCAACCGTAACTTCGAGTTCCAGTGGGGCTGCTGCGGCGGTTCCAGTGGCAGCCAGTGCAGCGAAACCTACCGCGGCGCGTCGCCTGCCTCCGAGCCGGAAGTACAGGCCGTGCAAACCTACGCTCGCAGCATCTTCCCCGATCAGCGTGGCGACCCCCTGCCCGAACCCGCGCCTACGGACGCGACCGGCCTCTACATTGACGTACACAGCTATGGCGAATTGGTTCTCTGGCCCTGGGGCTTTACGGCCACGCCGACGGGCAATGGAACCGCGCTGCAAACGTTGGGGCGCAAGTTCGCCTATTACAACGGTCACTATCCTGAGCAGTCCATCGGTCTCTATCCGACAGATGGCACGACGGATGACTTCTTCTATGGCGATCTGGGCGTGTCTGCTTACACGTTTGAGATCGGCACCTCTTTCTTCCAGAGCTGCTCGACGTTTGAGAACCAGATTTTGCCGGCAAATATGAGCGCGCTCCTTTATGCCATGAAGGTTCCGCGTACGCCCTATATGACCCCCGCCGGTCCGGAAACATTGAACGTGGCCGTGTCCGACGGTTTGATCAATCCGGGCGACCCCGTCACGCTCACGGGCGTGGCAAACGACACGCGCTTCAGCAGCGCCAATGGCACGGAACCGACGCAGAACATCGCCGCGGCGGAGTATTATGTGGACACGCCGCCGTGGAATGGCGGTACGCCCATCGCTATGCAGCCATCCGATGGCAACTTCAACAGCCCCAACGAGGGCATTATCGCCAGCGTGGATACGTCTGGTCTCGCCGGTGGGCAGCACCTTATCTACGTGCGTGGGCGCGACGCGGCCAACAATTGGGGACCGATGAGCGCTGTCTTCCTGCACGTGTTGGGTGGCAACGAAGGTTCCGTGGACGGCTATCTCACCGATTCGCTCACGGGAGAGCCTTTGGCCGGAACGGTGATGGAACCCAACCTGGGTATCTCCACGACCAGTGACCCGGTCACGGGTTTCTATTCGCTCTCATTGCCGCAGGGAACCTGGATCATCCAGGCTAGCGCGGATTACCATCTGGACGCGACGGTGACTGATGTGACCGTAACGGATGGCAATGTGACGCCGCTGGACATCCAACTCGACCCTACGTCGGGGTTGGGATTACCCCCCGCGGTTACTGCCCAATTAGCTTTGGGGGAAACGTCGCAGCAGACGCTTCGCATTGATAACCTGGGCAATCTGCCGTTGACGTGGCAGTTGAAGGAGATCAACGGTGGCTATGAGCCACCGGCTACGCAGATCGTGTCGGTGCTGTTGGTGGACGATGATGATAACTCCCCGAACGTTCGTCCTTACTATGAGGCGGCGTTGACGGCGCTGGGCATCAGCTATAATGTGTTTGACGTGGGCGGCGGGTCCGGCAACGGTCCGACGGCGGCGGCGATGAGCGCGTACGATGTGGTCGTATGGTTCTCCGGCGACCAGTTTGGTACGCCCGCGGAAGCTGGCCCCACGGCAACGGATGAAGTGGAATTGGCGACTTACCTGAATGGGGGTGGGCGTCTGTTCTTGAGCAGCCAGGATTATTACTATGATCGTGGTCTGACGTCGTTCATGCAGAATTACCTGGGCGTCGGCAGTATGTCGAATGACAACGGTAATTACACGAGTGTGACGGGCCAGAATGATTTTGCGGGTTTGGGGCCGTATACGTTGAGCTATCCGGGGACGGATTATTCCGACCCGGTGACGCCGAACGCGAATGCGCAGGTGAGTTTCCTGGGGAATAATGGGAACAATGCCGGCATTTACTCCGACACCGCCGTCTTCTTCCCGTTTATGTGGGAGGGTATTCAGAATGCAAATGCCGGCAACGGTCAGCAATCCCTGGAAGCCATCCTCGACTACCTGGCTCCGCCGGAAATCCCCTGGCTCTCCGCGAACGTGACCAGCGGCACCATCCCCGGTGGTGGTCATACCGACGTCACCCTCACCTTCAGCGCCCAGCCGCCTATCTCCCAGAACGGGCTGTACACCGGCACTGTGCGCATCCAGAGCAACGACCCCGCGCGTCCCTTTGGCGACGTGGCCGTATCCATGAACGTGACGGATAGCCAGGCATACTTGATCCTCAACTATCAGTACTCCATGAACAACGGCCAGACGGGCAGCGGTACGTATTACCTCTATCAGGGTGGTACGTTTACCGACAGCGCGGGCGGCGGCGGCGTTTGGGTTGAACAGCCCAACCCGCACCGCCTGTACATGCTGCACCAGAATTCACAGTGCAACGCGCTTTCCATTGGCATGTTCCCCGGTGGCAACATTGTGAATGGTTACCGCGCTTGCCGTGATGGTTCCGGTGTGAAAGGGGTGTGGACGTCTACGATTGCTGCCGGCATTTTTGCCGACCTCAACGTGCAAATCAAGTAACCTCACCTTTCTGTAAACGCGCCGTCCCCGGCGGCAGCGCAGCAAAAAGCCGGACTTCAGCCGAAGTCCGGCTTTTTTGTTACGACAAAGATGAGGGCGCAATGGTCAATGCCCCCAAAAGGAGATGTGTTTTGCCGGCAATCATCGCCCCATCCCGTTCTTGCTCACAAATGACGGGGTATTTTGGCTGGAGGTTTCCGCCGGCCCACGAGAGACACAAATTACAAAAAAGCCCTTCCCCAACGGGGAAGGGCTTGAGAACGGACTGGCAAGATTGGTCAATCTTGACGACTGCCCCAATCGCCCACAGAACTAATACTTGATGCTGCCACCCGCGCCGGGCGAAGTCAGGAACGTAGCGACCACGCCAGACCAGACCCCGTAGTTGCTGGCCCCGCCGCGGCAGAACATCTGCCCCGCGAGGATGCCCGGACCCGTGTAACTGCCGACGAACAGGGCGTTACAGGGCGCGCCGGAGTAGCTGAAGAAGATCTGGTTGTTGCCCTGCTGGTAGACCCAGGAGCCGCCATTGCCTGCCGCGTCAACGAAGCTGCCAGACGTGAACAGCACCCAGGTGCTGGAGCCGGTCGTTCCGGTGTTCCACTGATAGTTGTAGTCAATGACGGAGGAGATCAGGTAGGAAGGCAGCCACGGCTGGTAGCCCACGTTGTTGCTGACTTCGTCACCCAGCCCCGTGGGGTTGAACGTGGGATGGTATGGGCCGGTTGCATCGCCCCACCAGTTGTTGCGGGCGGAGATAGCTACCGCGCCGCCGTTGAAGAGGCCATAGATGCCGTTGCCGCTGATGTTATTGAGGAAGATAACCGGTCCGGAATCGGCATGATTCAGGTAAATGCCATCCTGGAGGCTGTTGGTGATGCTGCAGCGGGTGACGGAGAGGGTGTCCGCCTTGCTGCGCAGGTTGGCGTTGGCGCCATCTTGCGAGACGCTGCCGCCGTAGCGGATGACGCAGTTATCCAACGTTCCGCCTGGGGCGTTGTCGTGCAGGTAGATGCCGCCCCAATCGCCGGGCGTGCCGGTGGTGGCGCCGCCATCGTTGTTCGTGTCGCCGCCGGGACCATCGTCTTCCAGCGCCGTGAAGATGATGGGCTGGGTGGGCGTGCCGTCGGCGATCAGTTCGCCGAAGACGTGCAGGTCGATCGCCGGAGATTGTGCCTTGACAATGGTATTGGGCGAGAGCGTCAGCGTTCCACCACTGACGACGACGAGATCATCCGTCATCACCAGGGGGAAGTTGCTCTGGTTGGCGCTGGAAACGGTGAAGTTGCCGGAGACGCCGCCGGAGATGTCAACACCGTTGAGGCTGTTGTTGGTGGTCGTGTTGCCATCGAGAATGAGCTGACCGCTGCCGTTGATCAGGCGTAGTTTTGCGGCTGGGCCTGTGTTGTTCTCGAAAGCGTTGGTTTTCAGGTAGACGTTGGCCGTACGGCTGGAGACGAGGCTGTTCACGCCGGCGCCCACATTGTTGCGGAAGGCGCTGTTTTGCAGGGTGAGGCCACCGTTAGCAGCGGCGAAGACGGCGTACATACCATCCGAGGCGGAGGCCCGGAGGACGCAATTGTTCACGGTGAGCGTGGCGTTGTCGCTGCGCAGGTTAGCGTTGGCCCCTTGCGCGGCGCTGCTGCCGCCGTAGGCAATGAAGCAGCGGTTGAGGGTGTTGCCGGCACTGCCCTGGTGGAAGTAGAGTCCGCCCCAGTCGCCAGCCGCCGGGGTTGTGGCGCCGCCATCATTGTTGCTGTCCCCGCCACTGGTGTCGTCGCGGAAAGAGGTGAAGGTGATGGGGGATGTCTGCGAGCCATTGGCGGAAAGCGTACCGTACAAATGCAAGTCAGTGGTGGCGTCCTTTCCTTTGACGACGGTTCCGGGAGAGAGTGCCAGGGTGCTGCCGGCATTTACCACGACATCGCTCGATAAAACCGTGGCGAAATTCGTTTGCGCGCTATTATCCAGCGTCAACGTCCCCACCACCGAACCGGAGAGGGAGAGACCATTGACCGCATTGCCCGCCGCCGTGTTTCCATTTAGCGTAACTGTGCCCCGACCATTGTTCAGGACCAGACGCGCGCCCGCGCTTTGGTTTGCCAGGAAGGCGTTGCCGGTGAGCGCGGCGGTGAGGTCGGCGTCGGAGGAGAGCATTTCCAGGCCACTGTCGCCGTTGCTCTGGAACGTGTTGTTGTTCAGCGTGAAGGTGCGTCCGCCGCCGTTGCTGATCAGGTATGCGCCGTCCGTGGCGGAGGCGCGGGAGGAGCAGACGGAGACGGTGAGGCTGGCGTTGTCGCTGCGCAGGTTGGCGTTGGTTCCTTGCGCGGCGTTGCTGCCCCCATAGGCGATGACGCAGCGGCTGAGGGCGCTGCCCGTACTGCCATCGTGGAAGTAAATGCCGCCCCAGTCGCCGGGGGCGGGCGTGGTGGCCGCGCCGTCGTTGTTCGTGTCGCCACCCACGGAGTCGTCTTTGAGTGACGTGAAGGCGATTATCTGACCGGGTTGTCCGGCGGCGGTGAGGGTTCCAAACACTTGCAGGTCGGAGCTGGCGCTGCCGGCTTTGATGATGGTGTTGGCGGAGAGGGCGAGGGTGCTGCCCAGGGGCACGCTGATGTCGCTGCTGAGGACGAAGGGGAAATCGGTCTGGTTGGTGTTGTCCAGGGTGAGCGTGCCGGCAAGATTACCGGACAAATCCGTGCCGTTCAGGCCGTTGTTGCTGACGACGTTGCTGTCCAGCGTGAGCGTGCCGTTGCCGCTGCTGAGGAGCAGTTTCGCCGCCGTGTTGTTGCTGTCGAACGTGTTGCCGGTGAGATTGGCGGTGAGGCTGGCGTTGGTGTCCAGCATGTTGAGGCCTTTGCCGGCATTGTTGGCAAACGTGCTGCCGGAAATATCCAGCGTGCGGCTGCCGCTGTTGCTGACGAAGTAGATGCCGTCCAGGGCGCTGTTGCGGAAGGTGCTGGCGCTGATAGCCAGGTCCACGTTGTCGCTGCGCAGGTTGGCGTTGGCGCCTTGCGCTGCGTTGCTGCCGCCGTAGGCCACGTCCAGGTTGCTGAGGACGTTGCCACTGCTGCCGACATGGAAGTAGATACCGCCCCAGTCGCCAGGCGCGGCGTTGATGTTGGCGTCGCCGGTGATGCCGGCGACGGCGTTGTCATTGATGGACGTGAAGGTGACGGGGGAGCCGGGTGTGCCCTCGGAGACCAGTGTGCCGTAGACGTGCAGGTCCGTGGCCCCACCGCTGGATTTGATGGCGGTGTTGGCGGCGACGGTGAGGGTTGCGCCCGCTTTGATGGTGAAGTCGCTGGCGAGCGCGGCCACAAAGCTGGTTTGCGCGGAGCCGTTGAGGGTGAAGGGGCCGTTGATGCCGCCGTTCAGTTCGACGCCGTTGAGGGTGTTGCCTGTGCCGCTGTTGCCGGCAAGGGTGAGGCTGCCGTTGGCGTCGTTGAGGAAGAGTTTCGCGCCGCTGCCGGCATTGTTCTGGAAGTTATTGTTCGTCAACGTCGTGCTGCTGCTCATGGCGGACGTGAGGCCATAGTAGCCGTTGCCGTTGTTGTTGTTGAACGTATTGCCATTCAGACTCACGTTGATCGGCGCCGTGGTTGCCAGGGCGTATACCCCGTAGGCCGCGGAGAACTGGAACGTGCTGCTGCTGATAACCAGGTCGTCATTGTCCACGCGGAACAGCGCAGCCGCGCCCTGGGCTGCATTGCTGCCGCCGAAACGGAAGATGCCGTTGTCGATGGTGTTGCCGTATGTGCCCGAGTGCATGTAAATGCCGCCCCAGTCGCCCGGCGCGGGGGAGGTTGCATTGCCGTCGCCATTGCTGTCGCCGCCAAAGCTGTCGTCTTTGTAGGAGGTGAAAACCACAGGCTGACCGGGCGCGCCATCGGCAACGAGGGAGCCGTAGATGTGCAGGTCGTCGTCGGCGCTGTCTGCCTTGACGACGACGCCGGGATCGATGGTGAGGATCACGTCGTTGATGACGACGACGTCGCAGGTGATGATGTAAGGACTTTGATCAATAGTCCAAAAGGTGTGATGGATGATGGTTCCGCAGACGTTTGTGCCGGTGGGGGTGTGGACTTCGGTATAGGGAGGAGCGGAGATGATGGCGTTTGCCGGGGAAGCGGCGGAAGTGGTGCGCGCGAGTCCAAAGAGAAGCCCGAGCAGCAGGAACAGACGTAAATGCTTAGCTTTCACAAAATGCCTCCTATTTTTTTTGAAACCAATGACAACAAAAGTCAAAGACGTGCCAATGCGGTCCGTCAATATGCTTGCCGGGCGTAGGTGGTTGTTGGTCCGCGCCGTGCGCCAGGGGGCGTCCCCCATCTGGGATGATGTGGCTGATGGGAAAAACGCTGCCGGGTTCGCGCAGGAACATAAGCCCCAGGCGAAGGGGATACGCTATGGTGCAGGGCACGCGCTACGATTTGTTCCGCGGACAGGACGCAAACGAGAGCAAACGGACGCGAACAAGCGACCTTAATCACGCCATCCGTGATCGTTTGCCTTTTACGTGTCGCACTCTGTGCATGAACAATTTGTGTATGTTTGTTGTACAACAACTCGAACTACGGCCTGAAGCTGATAAGGACCGACATTTGGCACAAAATTAGTCCCTGATCATAAGCCGACTACCCAAATATGGCAATATATTCGCGCATATTTGGGATTCGATCAGCGCATGACGCGGACATCGCCTGTCCATGGCTCCAGGGTGAGAGAAATGCCGGCAATTGTCACCTCACGCGCCGCCTCACTCCGATTAAGCGTAACCAGGATTGTCTCCTGCTCATCGCTGCGCGTGTAGGCATACACGCCCTCATCCAGGTAGACCGTTTGCCGCACCCCCTGCCACAAGGCGGGATGGCGGCGGCGGAAATGAATCAGCCAGCGATAATAAGCGAGCAGGTCGGCATCTTGCGCCTCTCCCCAGACCATGGGCAGGCGACATTCTTCCATAATGACCCGCCCATCTGGTTTTAGCAGGTCCTCGTTTTGCGATAGCCCGGTTTCCGTGCCGTAATAGACAATTGGCGCACCGGAGAGCGTGAACTGGCACAGCGCGGCCAGCTTCAACTTGCGCGTGTCGCCCCGCGCCAGCCAGAGGAACCGGTTCATGTCGTGGTTGTCCAGGAAGCTGGGGCGGCTGTAGGAATCGGGGAAGAACGCCTCATGCTGCCGTAAAAAGCCATCAAACTGCGCCAGACTCATGGATTGGAAGGCAAAGGTGTCCCGCAGCGCCTGCAACAGTAGGAAATCGAGGCAGCCGTCCAGCCGACCGCCATAGGAGAGCAGCAGCATGGGGGATTCGATGACCTCTCCAAATATCCAGGCGTCGGGATTGGCGGCCTTCACCGTGGCGCGAAAGTCAACCCAGAAATCGTGCGAGGGGCCGCAGGCGTAGTCCAGGCGATACCCATCAAAATGAACGTCTGTCAGCCAGAAGCGGGCGGCATCCAACAAATAGTCGCGCGCGCCCGGATCGTTTACGTTGACCTGGGGCAAATCCTTCACGCCGAAAAAGGTTTTGTAGTCGTGGGGCCATTCGTGCCAGTGGTACCAGTTGATGTAGGGGCTGTCGGGGTCTGTTTGCGCTTGTTGGAATGTGTCGTGCCCGCTGCCCCAGTGGTTGGCGACAAAATCGAGCAGCACGCGCATGCCGCGTTGGTGTGCCCCATCCACCAGTTCCCGAATGTCGGCCATGGTGCCCAGGCGCGGGTTGACTTGAAAGTAGTCGGTGGCGTGGTAGCCGTGGTGGGTTGTGTCCGGGAAGAAGGGGTTGAGCCAGATGCAATTGCAGCCGAGATCGGCGATGTAGTCCAGCTTTTCGATGATGCCGCGCAGTGTGCCGCCGTAGATGTCGCCGAGGTTTTGCGTGGGGTTCCAATCGCGCCCCTCTCCGGGGGAAAAGCGGTCGGGAAAGACCTGGTAGATAATGGCGGCGCGGCTCCATTCTGGCGGCTGCGGTTGACCCACCTGGTAGGAGTAGCGTTCACCCTCGTTGGCGGGAATGGGGGCGCTGCCGTCGGCGGGGTAGGCGTGAATGGTGTAGCGGACGATGGTGTTGTGGGGGAATGCCGGCATCACCCCTTCCCACACCTGCCGATACTGCCAGTTTGCCAGGTCCCATTCGGTGCGCGTCCATTGCAAGGGGATGATGGCCTCGTCGGGCTGCGCCAGATGGCAGAGAACCTTTTCCACAGCCCGCGGCAAAGCAACGGTGACGGTGATGGGCAAGGTTACGTCAGGCGGCGGTGGCGTGGGCTGATCGTGGCGCACGCCCAGTCGTTGGGTGCGCTCGTGTGCCTGGCGCTGAATGTCATTGGAGAGGGGGCCAAAGATGAATTCTTGCATGATGGCCTCAGGGTGTGAGCTGGATGATGGTGGTGCTGAAGGATGGCAAACTGGCGTAGGGCTGGTATTCGTCGAATCCTCCCTGCGCATGGATGGTCAGAGGGGCGGGGTCCGGTTCGCCCATGAGGAGGGTGAGGCTGGCGGTGGGCGGGAGTGTCCCTGATTCCAGTGTGAGGCGGTACTTCTCGTCCGCGTCGTCGCCGAAGTTGATGATCACGAGTACCGCTTCCGCCGCCGACTGGCGTACAAAGGCATAGACGCGCGGGGAGTTGGTGTCCACGGGCTGCCAGTCGCCGACACGCAGCGCGGGGTGTTCGTGGCGAAGCTGGATCAGGCGGCGGTAGTGGTTGAGCAGGGAGCCGGGGTTGTCGTTTTGTTGGGCGACATTGCGTTCGGGGTAGTCATTTGCCGGCACGCGCCAGGGCCTCCCCGTCGTGAATCCTGCCCGGTAGCTGCTCCCATCCCACTGCATAGGGCGGCGAATATCCTCGTCCGGCTTCTTCCCCTGCATCCCAATCTCCTCGCCATAATAGAGAAAAGGCACACCAGGCGACGTGAGCAGCCACGACGCGGCCACGCGCCCCTTGTTCTCGTCCCCATCCAATTGCGTGAGAAGGCGATTCTGGTCGTGGTTCGCCAGGAAAATGGCGTATTGGCCGGGCGGGAATGAGGAAACAACCGCCTGCTGTTCTTTGCCCACCTGGATGCCAAACCCACTGTCCGCGCTGTTCAGCGCCGCCAGCGCCAGATCGAACTGAAAGGCGATGTCCACTTCATCCCCGGTGTACTTCAGCACCTGCTGCGTGGATGTCCACGCCTCGCCCACGGTGAAGGCATCGGCGCGGATGCTTTTGTAGAAGCTGTGGTATGCCTGTAACCAATCATGGGTGGCGGGCGTGTTTTCTTGCGCTTTCCCCTGTTCCACCATATGCTTGATCGCATCCAGGCGGAAGCCATCCACCCGCATATCTTCCAGCCAGAAGCGGGTTGCGTCCTCCATTTGCGCCGTCACGTCCAGATTTTCATAGTTCAGGTCAGGCATGCCCGACCAGAAAACGCCGTAATAGTAACCGGAGGCCGACCTGTGCCAGACAATCTGCCCATCCGGGCCGCGATAGCCGGGATCGGTGTCCGACCAGATGTACCAGTCGCGTTTGTCTGAGTTGGGGTCTTTGGCGGCAATGAACCAGGGATTTTCCACGGACGTGTGATTGAGGACGAGATCGACGATGACGCGAATACCGCGAGCGTGCGCTTCTTCCATAAGGCGGCGGAAATCGTCGTTACTGCCGTATTCTGGCGACACCTGGTAGTAGTCTTCGACGTCGTAGCCGTGGTAACTGGTGGCCTTCATGATGGGCATGAGCCAGATGCCCGTGATGCCCAGGTCGGTGGTGGTGGTGGGATCGCCATCGTTGAGGTAGTCGAGTTTTTCTATCAGGCCGTTGAGGTCGCCGATGCCGTCGCCATTGGAATCGTAGAAACTGCGGACGAAAACTTCGTAGAAGACGGTATCGTTCCACCAGGGGAGTCCGTCGGTTCCCTGGACGAGGAGGCTGGGGATGGCCGTAGGCAGAGGTGGGGGCGGGGGTGTTGGTGGCGGGGATGTGAACGTCGCGGGTGGGCCGATGGGGGCGCTGGTCACGGTGGGGGAAGGCGGCGGGGCATTGTTGCACGCCACGAGAAACAGCACAGCCAGGAAGAGGAGAGCAAATCGTCGCATATTGGAAACCGGTAATAACAACGCCTGATGCACCGGTTGCGGCTGCATCAGGCGTTGGCGTAGACGGGAAACAAAGATCGAGCGTTTAGCCCTTAACCGCGCCCTGTGTCAGGCCACCGACGATGCGGTCTTGCAGGACGAGGTAGATGAGCATGATGGGCAGGGCGGCTAGCAGGGCGCCTGCCGTGAACTGGCCCCACTTTTGCGAGAACTGGCCGGAGGTGAAGATTTGCAGACCGACCATGATCGTGTACTGCTCGGTGCTTTTCAAGAGGACGCGGGCGAGGAGGAAGTCTCCATACGTGCCGATGAAGGTGAGGATGGCGACGACGATGAGGATGGGGCGCAGCAGAGGCAGCAGCAGCATGGTGAACGTCTGCCAGTGCGTGGCTCCGTCCACCATGGCGGATTCGTCAATGTCGCGGGGGATAGAGTCGAAAAACCCTTTCATGAGCCAGATGTTTACGCCCATGGCCCCACCCATGTAGACGAGGATCAGGCCGGCGTGGGTGTTCAATCCCAGCGTGGAAATGACATCACCAATTTGGGAGACGAGGAGGAAGATGGCGACGATGGCCAGGATGCCCGGAAAGACCTGGATGAGGAGGATCATCTTCAGCAGGTTGACGCGCCCCGTGAAGCGAAGGCGCGAGAAGGCGTAGGCGGCCAGGGTGGTGATGGAGACGGAGAGGATGGTGGAGATGAGGGCAATCTTCAAGGAGTTGAAGTACCAGCGCCAGTAGGGGAAGACGGGGTTGGTCAACAACTCGCGGTAGTTGTCCAGGGAGGCGTTGCGCGGGAGGAGCGTTTGCGTTGCCAGGGAGTCGGAAGGGTTGAAGGAGGCGGACAGGGTGAAGATGACGGGGAAGACGGCGAAGAAGATGAGGATCAGGGCCACTATCCAGCGGATGATGATGCCTGTTTGCTTGCGCTGCTTCATGGTCATGTTGGAGCCACGAACGACGGTGCTAGACATTTTCACTTACCTCCTCCCACATGCGGGTCCAACGGAACTGCGCCAGGGTGATGGCGGCAACAATGACGAAGATGACGATGGTGATGGCGGAGGCAAGGCCGTAGTCCGCGCCTCGCCCGCCGGCAAAGGCCAGGTTGTAGACGTAGCTGATGAGGATGTCTGTGTGGCCGGCGCGGCTGATAGTGCCGGCAATTGGCGGACCCCCACTGATAAAGAGATAAATCAGATTGAAGTTGTTAAAGTTGAACGTGAAGGAAGCTACCATCAACGGGCCAACCGCGACCAACAGCAGCGGCAGCGTGATCAGGCGGAACCGTTGCCAGCCATTTGCCCCATCTACTTCCGCCGCGGCATAAATATCCTGCGGAATGGCCTGCAGCGCGCCGCTGCAAATGAGCATGAAGTAGGGATAGCCCAGCCACAAGTTTACAATGAGGATAGCCATCTTGGCCCACCACTGATCCGTGAACCAGGGCGGGGAGAAGCCGATCAAACCGCTCAGCGTACGGTTGATTATACCTACGTCCGGGTTCATCAAGCCGCGCCAGATCAGGATCGTGATTAGACTGGGAATTGTGTAGGGAATGAGCAACAAGGACTGGATGATCTTCTTGCCCGGAAATTCCGGATCGTTGAACAGGTAGGCAATAGCCAGCCCCAATGCAAACGTCATCACCACGCTGAGAAAAGCGAAAGCAAAGTTCCACAGAATGATGCGCAGCAAAGGACCACGCAACGCGGGGCTGGTGAAGAATCGCTGGAAGTTGCCAAAGCCGACCGTAGTCTGGAAGCCCGGAATCAGTTCTTTGCCGCTGGTTTGCCCGGTGAACGTGCCTTCAATGGGCACAAAAATCTCACCCGTTTCCTGATTCACCAGCCGATCCTGCTCCGCGTCGTACCGGTACAGCGGCTCCCGTTCACTGGCGGCTTCCGTGGACGTGATCTGTACAATCTGTTCATCTACGCCAAAGCGTAAATTGCCCAGATCGTTCATGTACCGCAACACGGTGAGCTTATTCAGACGATCATACCCCTCGATGCTGACCGGAATGCCGTTTTCGTCGAATTCTCCCACTCCCTGGTCACCTGGATTGGGGGTCGTGATGGGTTCGTCTGGCTTTGCCAACATTCCTGGGTTGCTGTCTTGTTGTAGCCAGAGCGCAAAGCTGCCATCGGCGGCGCGGAAGGCGGTCCAGGTGAAGGCCGCTTTCCCTTCGGGAAGGTAGGTTTCCTTTTCTATTTGGACGATTGCCTGGTCTTTGGCGAGCAAATGACCATCGCCGAAGTTCGTGAAGGCTACGTAAATGGTGAAGAAAATGGGGTAGATGGCGAATAGGATCATCATCGTCAGGCCGATCACCATCCAGCGGATAGGGTATGCTTCTTTTCGCAGTAATACCCATGTCCAGAGGACGGCGATGGCAGCTATGACGGCGGCCAGGTAGGGAACGCCATTGGACCAGAAATTGAGAGCCAGCCAGCCGGCCCCTACGTCTACGGCCAGCGTAATCAGAATGCGAATGAGAGTGCTGGTGGTAGATGGGCGCTCAGAGGATGCTCGATTTTTGGTCTTGGCGACATCAAAGACACTCATAATCCCTCCTCGTTCCAATGCGGATGTAGGCGTCGCCGCGGAAGTCGGGATGCCTACATTTGCCTGATATTGCCTGGGAGGCAATTTTGATTGTGGACCCCATCCCCCTGATGGCGCAAGAAACGCTTGCTGGTTTTTATAACACAATGGAGGCGGATTGGTTGTCATTCCTCCGCGAAAACACTTTGTAGCGCGCGTTTTCGACTCGCCTCTCTTGAGAAACAGGTGTAACTATTTACGTCTCCGAGAGATTAGACCAATTTTGTAGACATTGATAGGGTTTAACCAGTGCAAATTGGTCCAATCTGGGCATACGGATGGACGCGGCCAACGCGGATAAACAAAATCTGCGTCATGTGCGAAATCCTGACTCTCTTCATTCCTCGTGGCTTCGGGGTGATGGGGTGTGCCCCGTGCGGGGAATCTTGTAAAAAAAGAGGACAGGGGCACGCCCCTGTCCTCTTTTGCTGACCGTGGAATTACGGAGCTTCGATGGTGAGGATGTTGGTGCTGGAGTCGTACGTGAAGGTCACGGGGCCGTCGGCGCTGACGGAGAAGGTGTAGTTGTCGCCGTCTTGCTTGCCGTCGACGCCGTAGTTGAGCGCCCAACTGCCATCGAGCGCCACTTTGGCTTCGTAGTCGCCGGCGGGGACGGTGAAGGTGCCGGAGTAAGTTCCGTCACCGTTGTCGGTGAGGGCGGTGAGTTCGCAGTCGGGCTGCCAGTCACCGGGGCAGCCGGCGGCGGCCTGCCAGGAACCGGGGACGTTGACCATGCCGGCCATGGCGCCGCCGATGAGGCTGCGAATCTGGGCGGCGGCGGTGGCCAGGGCGTTATCGGGGGTGTCGTCGCCGTTGATGATCAGGGTGAAGGCGTCGCCCCAGGAACCCCAAACGGTGCCCATTTCGGGGATTGCCGGCATCGGGATGGCATTTGTTCCCGCTTCACCAAACGCGAGCAGGTCAGGATCGGTAATGGCATCAAATACGGGGAGGTAAGCGGAGGGACGATTGCCGGCATCTTCCAATGCTTGCATGACCTCGGGGGTCGCCACAAATTCCGTGAGGAACGCCTGCGCCAGCAGCACATTGTCGCTGAGGGCGTTCACCATGAAGCCCTGGACGCCCAGGAAGGGTTGCCCGTTGTCCGGGAAGTCGCTGATAGCATAAGGAATGCCAGATTCGCGGATGCGGTCCAAAGCCCAGGGGCCAGCCATCAAGAACGGCACTTCGCCGGTCTCGAACAGCACATGCGCGGTGTCCCAATCGGTGCTATCCGGCATGAAACCATCGGCCACGTTCTGGGCGATCCAGTCCGCGGCGGCCACCATACCGGGGCTGTCAACACCGAGATCGTTGGGGTTATAGTTGCCGTTGTCGTCGCGGCCAAAGATGTAGCCGCCAAAAGCGGTTTGCAGCGGGAAAGCATCGTAGGTGGTGCCTGTCAGTGCGAAGCCGTAGGTGGTCTTACCATCCGCTTGCAGTTGCGTGCCAATGGTGACGACGTCGTCCCAGGTCGCCGGTGCATCGGGGACCAGGTCACTGTTGCGGAAGAAGGCCAGGTTTTCAATGGCGTAGGGCATCCCGTAGAGAACGCCGTCGTAGGTGAAGGCGCTCAGGGACGCGGGCAAGAACTGGTCGTTCTTGGTTCCCAGGTCCATGGGAGCGAGCAAACCGCTGGCGACGAGCTGGCCGATCCAGTCGTGCGCGCCGATGATGATGTCCGGGCCTTCGCCGGCAGGGGCGGCGATCACGAACTGATCACGGATGTCGGCGACCTGTTCCACAATCAGGCCAACGCCATACTCGGCGGCGAAGGCGTCGCCCAATTCAACCAGGATGGGAGCGCGGGTGTCGTCCGCCCAAACGCGGATGGAGACTTCCGGTTCCACTGCCGGCGCTTCGGTGGGTTCTTCCATCGGCGCTTCGGTCGGTTCTTCCATTGGCGCTTCGGTCGGCTCTTCCATCGGCGCTTCGGTCGGCTCTTCCATCGGCGCTTCGGTGGGTTCGACCACGGCTTCGGTGGGTTGGGGCGCTTCGGTGGGTTCGGCTGTGCCGCCACCGCAGGCGGTCAGCGCAAGGATGCCAACCAGCAGCAGCGCGGCCAATAGGGTGAGTAACTTCTTGTTCATCATTTCTCCTCAATTTGAAATTTGGTTGTAACTACTGTTCCTCTCAGGGCTGCCTATTGAAGCCTGTCTTGCTATCGACAGGTTCGGGCAACTGGTTGAGTAGTTACCGTTGGTTTGGGTAATGAGATACAACAACATTGAGATGCCGGCATTAACTGCCCAAAAAGGTGTCGCGTGTGAGATTTTCTCGCTAATACGCTACCTCCTCGTCAACAGAATTGCACGTCGTTTGCCCGGCGTGGCATTCTGCCTGACGACCTGCCATGCCTCAAGCAAGGCGGTTAAAACGGCCAGGGGCGGTGCGGTCTCCAGCTAACCAGTGCCAGGATGCCACGAGGGGCAGGTGGGCGATGGGTGCAGGGGACGGGTGCTACTTTGGGGTCTCGTTCATTCGGAGATCTCGCCCCTATTCGGTCAGACATTTGTCGTCTCCTAATGGGCGCGTAGAGGCCGGGGTTGGCAGACGACAATGTTGGTGACTATTATGCAATTGCCGGCAGCGATTAACAAGTAAATCGTGATGACTCTTCAAATTGGTGAAGTCTGCGCCCCCCCTCCGTGGTGACAAGTAATCGCTGTTGTGCGCGCTGACCTTCTAGGTGGAAAAGTGCGGTTGGTTGTGGTGTGAAAAAGGGAAAGATACACACGAAGAATTTTGTTGCGCAAGCAATTGTTGACTTGTCAACTATATCACATTTGCGGCGACGATGTCAAGAATGATCCCCCCTTTTTGCGGCGACGGACGATCTCCACGCCGACGGCGCGCGCATGTGGCAGGGCGTCCGGTTTTTCGACGCGCACGCGCACTTTGTTCACGGGAAATTGGGTGAGGAGAATGCCGGCAATCTCTTCCGCCAGACGCTCAACCAACCGCGGGTGGCCTGCTTCTACATGGCGACGCACCTGCTCCGCCATTTCCGCGTAGTTCACCGCCGCGGTGATGTCGTCGGAGAGCGCGGCGGGGCGCGTGCTGGCATAGGCGGTGATGTTGATGATGATGTTCTGTGGCTGCTCGCGTTCTGCTGGCTCAATGCCAATCAGGCCGCGCACGCACAGGTCGGAGACGAGAATCTTGTCCATCTGGTCGCTACCGCTACTGTCCACCTTCCAACAGGTCAATGAATTCCGGCATGGTGGTGGTGTGACGCACACGCAGCCGCTTCCACTCGTATCGGTTATCGAACCCTTGCCACCATCCGCCGGCCGTCGTCACCGCGCCCCAAAAGTCAAGTTGTTCCACGATTTGCAGGACGAGGTCATCGTAGCGACCAGCAGGGTAGGCGAAGTAACGGGGGGTGTAGCCGATGTGGGCGGCAAGGGTTTCTTGCGAGCCGAGGATTTCCCAAACGAGGAAGTTCTGGTCGCGGTCGCGCAGGTCGGGGTGGGTTTTGGTGTGGGGTTCGAGGCGCATGCCGGCATTTGCCATCTCTTCCAACATCGCCCACGTCGCATACGGAGCCGCCCCCCGGTCCACATAATCTGTAATAATGAAAAACGTCGCCTTCAGTCCATACGCTTGCAGCACCGGAAACGCATTCTCGTAAATATCCACGTAACCATCATCCACCGTGATGATCACCGCCTTCTCCGGCAGCGGCTTCTTGTCCACAATTGCCAGCGACAGGTCGTATAGATCGACCGTCGTATAGCCGTTTTCCGCCAGGTAAGCCATTTGTGCCCGGAACGCCTCCGGCTCCACCGACAGATCCAGGCGATACTCATCCGCGTCTTCCGGTGGCGAGCTAATGTAATGGTACATGAGGATAGGCGCGCGCAGCGTCCAACTTATCGTGCCCACGGGCGTGGGCAGTGGCCTGGGCGTGTACGTGGCCGTGGGTAGCAGGGCCGTCAGGTCTACTGTCGGTGGCTCTTCCGTCGGCGGCGCGGCGGTAGGCGTCCACGTGTTCGTGGGGAGCCAGGTTGCCGTGGGCGTCCAGGTAGCTGTGGGCGTCGCCGTTCCCGTGCTGGTGGCCGTGGGCAGCGGCGGCAGCGTGCGCGTGGGGCGCGGCGTGTCGGAGACAACTGCCAGGGAAGCCGTTGTTGGCCCACTCGTATCTTGCGCCTCCACGGAAACAAGGTGGCCCTTGTCTTTGCCAAACATGGCCGTGAGCAAGATAATGACGCAGCCAAGCAAAAGAATGGTGCCCACGCAGCCGATGGCATCCGGGCTTGATTGTTGCGGTAAACGGGAGGAGCGCGTCCGTGTCATAAACGTAAATCCAGAGCTTGCGCCGGGTGCGCGAGACGCGCCGTTCGGCGGAGCTCGCGCCGAAACTGCGAGGGATGAAGACAGTCACAGAGTGCGCGGAAGACGCGGATTGCGGTGCTTCCGCCAACCGCTGACTATCAACTGTTTACTACCAACCGCCAACTTCTTTCGGGCGCGTGAGAAACGCGCCCTATCGCGGTGCTTTTGATGGAGAATAACTGAGGCCATGAACGTGGTCAAGTTTGCTAGTGGCATCCTTATCTACCTCTGATATACTCAATTGTCGTCTGGCGCAATAAAGACAGGTTGTCTTTGCCGCGCCGGATTAATTTTGGATAGCAATCAATCACACGCTCGCCGGTGCTGCATACTCCCTCACTGCTGCCGCGACCAACCCGTCCGTACGGGTTGGGCTTTCTTGTGGCGCATTTTCATGAAGGCGGGCGATTCCCGAAATCTGAACAGGAACCCTATACCCGGTTGGCGCGCGCCAGTCATCATTGTTGCCCAATCGCCCGCGGTGACAAAACCGCGCTGGTTTGTGGGTGGCTGTGGGAAAGCGGCCTTAATTCGCAACGAATGACAGCGTGACGTGTTTTTTACTGTAACACGTCCACGCCACATCTGGTCTGAAGGCAGTGGAGATAGCCAGCGGCTTCTTGCCGGCCTCGTTGTCTCTGATCTCTTCACACCAACTGCAATGGATATTGGCATGGATGAATCAGCCTTGATAGCCCGTGCGAAAGTTGACAGAGAGGCATTCGGTCAACTCTACGAAATCTACGTAGACCGCATCTACAATTATGTCTACTATCGCACGGGGAGCGTGGCCGACGCCGAAGACCTGACGGCGCGCGTTTTTGAGCGAGCGATGCAGCATATTGGTAATTACCAGGATAAGGGTGTGCCCTTTTCCGCCTGGCTTTATCGAATTGCCCACAACATGGTTGCGAACTGGCACCGTGACCGCAGTCGTCGCCAGATTTTCTCGCTGGAGGATTTTGCGCAGTGGCAGGCGAATGAGGACGGGCCGGAATTCAAGGCGGAACGGGTGGCGGAGCGGGAAGTGCTGTTGGCGGCGGTGCGCCGTTTGCCGGCAGAACGACAGGAATTACTGTTGTTGAAATTTCTGGAACAGCTTCCTAACGCGGAAATTGGCGAGATCATGGGGCGCAGCGAGGGGGCCATCAAGTCCCTCTATCATCGCACGCTGCTGGCCCTACGAGATGATCTACAGCAGCAGCCGCAAGGCGCTGAGGCGAGCACGAAGTGGTATTCCCTGGCTGATCGTCTGTGGCGTAAAGAAAAGACGCCTGTTTTTTCTGGCGAAGATGGTCCAATCTCCACAGAGCGTTAGTGGTTACGATGTGTTTGGTGATGACGGATGCGGTGGAAAAATCGAAAGTTCACTGTGTGTGAATCCTTTGATCTGAAGATGATGGTTGTGTATAGCTAGTGAGAGGAAGGCACATGAGAATCGTAATGGATGACGCTGGCGACATTCCGGCGGAACTGGTCGCAAAGCACAAGATTGTTGTAGTTCCCGTGAATATTCATTTTGGCACGGAGGAATTTTTGTCGGGGGTGGAGATGGATTTGCCGGCATTCTACCGCAAAGTGGAAACCGTCAGCAGCGCCAACTTCCCCAAAACCTCCCAACCCAACCCGTATCAATTTAGCGAAGCGTACCGCGCGATCCTGGCCGAAGGTGACAACGAAATCCTCGTCATCACCGTCAGCGAGAAACTAAGCAAAACCTACGCTTCGGCCATCGCCGCCGCCAATGAACTCGGCGACGAGGCCACCGTTCACGTCTTCGACTCCATGTCCGGCTCCATTGGGCAGGGCTTCATGGCGCTGGAAGCGGCGCGCATGAGCGAGGCGGGGGCCAGCTACGCGGACATCCTCAAACGGCTGGAATACATGCGCGAAAAGCAGGCGATTGCTTTTCTTATTCACAGCCTGGAATTTGCCGTGAAGGGGGGCCGCGTCAGCGCGCTGCGCTCCACCATGGCCTCGCTGCTGAACATCAAGCCCGTGATGCAGTTGAAGCAGGGCGAGATTGTGGAGGCGGGGAAAGTGCGCACGCACAAGAAGGCGATGCAGTTCATGATTGACTTCGTGAAGAGCCAGGTTGGCGACCAGCCCGTGAAACTCGCCTACATTCATGCGAACACGGCGGAGGGCGCGGCGGCGTTGCAGGCGCTGGCCGGTCCCGCTTTCAATTCTACGGAAGAGTTGACGGTGGACCTGTGCGTGGCGGTGGCGATTAACCTGGGACCGGGCACGTTGGGATTGGTGGCTATTCCTGAATAGGTGTTTTTGGCGCGCGTCGGACGGATGGCGCGTTGGCGGTGACATGCAACCATAGAGTCGCGCGGCGACAGGGGGTAAGATGGTGCGGGAATTGGAAGAACTCCTGGCTGCACATGTGGATGATTTGAACCGGGGCGTGGACACGACGGAGCATCTGGTTTTGCGATATGCGGCGTCATTTCCTGATTTGCCGGCATTGCTGCAACTCAGCCGTCTTTTGAAGAAGACGCTTGTTCCCGTGGAGCCGCGCACCCTATTCATACAGCAGCTCAAGCAGGAACTGCTGCAATACCCTCCTGCCGATCCTGCTGCCGCGCCGACCACGAACCGCTTGGTCATGGTGGGCGCTGCCGTTGGTTCACTGCTCTCTCTCACCGGCGTGGTGTTGCTGTGGCGCTTGCTGGCCCGTCGCACCGCCCCGGTCCCTTCTTCTTTATAGCGCGGCGTAGCTGAAAAATGCCGGCATCGACTCTGGAAGATGCCGGCAACACCCCATTAGTTGGCGTGAACCAGGGCGGAGACACCCATCCGCGCCGGTTCACGTTTTTGTTTGCCCATTTGCCGCGCACTGCGCTTGTGATAAAATGCACATTGCGTTACCGTCGCATTGCCTTCCGACCGTGGTGCCTGATAGGCAAAAAACTGCACATCGGCAACTGACATATGTCTTATGTCAGTGCCACCCAATGTCCCCAACCATTTCTCAAACAGCAACCACATCGGGTATAATGCCCGCTGTTTGTTGTGAAAGTCGGTAAACAGCCAGGACAAATCTATGAACCACAAGAAACATCTTGCTATAGCCTCTTTTCTAGTCCCTGTCGTTAGTGTGCTCACCTACTTTGTTTTGAGTGCTATTTACCAACTCCCCCCGGAGGACAGCGCCCAGGCGGTTGTCATTGACCAGTTATTCCGCGGCCATTTCATCCTTATTTCCTTCCTCTTTGCGCTCGTCGTAGTCTTTATGGGATACAGCCTGGTGGTGTTCCGCCGCCGTCCCGGCGACGACACGGATGGCGAATACATCCACGGCAGCAACTCCCTGGAAGTAGCCTGGACGGTTATCCCCCTCTTCCTGGTGGTCGGATTTGGCGTCTGGGGTTGGAATGTGCTTGACGAAGTGACAGCCCAACACCCGAACGAAATCGTCGTGGAGGTATATGGGCAGAAGTGGCAGTGGCAGTTCCACTATCCCGAACTGGGCGAATACGCCAATACTCCCGACCTGGTGGTTCCCGTCAATACACCCATCCGCCTGGAAATGGAGTCGCGCGATGTGTTGCATTCCTTCTGGGTTCCTGAATTTCGCGTAAAGAAGGACTTGATGCCGGGGCGCAAAACCGTCCTGCGCATCACGCCCACCGTGGCCGGAACCTACAAGGTGCGCTGCGCCGAGATTTGTGGTCAGCGCCACGCCTATATGCTGGCGGATGTGCGCGTCCTCTCGGCGGAGGATTATGCCAGTTGGCGGAGCGATATATTGGCGGTTGCCAGCCTGCCACCGGCGGAGCAAGGACAGCGCTTGTGGGAAAACAACTGCGCCTCGTGCCACAGCGTGGATGGTAGCACCGTGGTCGGTCCGACCTGGCAAGGCATCTATGGCGAACCGGTTGAACTTGCCGATGGTACGACGGTGACGGTGGATGATGCCTACATTAAACAATCGATTTACGATCCAAATTCACAGATTGTGGCCGGGTTCCAACCCAACCTGATGCCGCAGAATTATCAGAGCACCCTGTCTGATCAGGACGTTGCCAACATCATCGAGTTTATTAAGACATTGACGCCGCCATAAAGCGTTCAGCAGTTAATGGCCGCGCGCAGGTTGTTCTCCCGCGTGGCGCACTGCGTCCATGACTCGTCGTGAAGGAGAGTAGGGTATGAGAAATGTGCTTAGATTGGGACTGATTCGCGGAATCGCGGGGCAGGTTGTAGGTACGCTGCTAGGCATGGCTCTGGTTGCCGGCATTCGCAGCGCCGCGGGGATGCCGGCAGATTTTGAGGCCGCGCTCGTCATTGGAGCCATCATTGGCGTCCTCACCTTTTTGCTGGCCTGTGGCGTTCTCAACGACTGGATCCGTTGGATCATGGGGCGCAAAACCCCCATGCGTCATGGTCCCCCCGAACACGCGCCCGTCTGGACCCGCTATTTTAGCGTTGATTACAATCACAAAGTCATTGGCATTCAATATGGGGTCACGGGCGTTATTGTGTTGCTTGTGGGCGGCTTGTTGGCGATTATCTTCCGCCTGGAGCTTTCCTATCCGGGGATGCAGTTCTTGCAATTGGATACCTACAACACCCTGTTCAGTGCGCACGGCATCATCATGATCGCCAGTATTTTGCTGGGCGTCGGGGCGATGGTCAACTACCTGGTTCCCTTGATGATCGGCGCGTCGGACATGGCTTTCCCGCGTCTGAATGCCTTTAGCTACTGGGTGGGCGTGCCGGCAGCTTTGTTGCTGATTGCCGGCATTTTCATTGGCGGCTGGGACACAGGTTGGGTCGCCTACCCCCCGCACAGCACCACCACCCCCAACATCGGCGTCTCCCTCTTCTTGCTTGGCTTCTGGATCAACGGCTTCTCTTCCATCGCCGGAGCCATCAACGTCCTCGTCACCGTCGCCACCATGCGCGCGCCGGGGATGAGTCTGTTCAAAATGCCCATCTTTGTCTGGGGGGCCATTTCCGCCGCGCTCATTCAATTCTCCGTGACCCAAACCGTTGGCCTGGCCCTCCTCATGGTAATCACCCAGCGCCTCATGGGGTTAGGCTTCTTCGATCCGGCGGCGCCTGCCGGCATTCCCGGCGGCAACCCCCTCCTCTACCAGCACCTTTTCTGGTTCTACTCCCACCCCGTCGTCTACCTGTTCGTCCTGCCCGGCCTCGGCGTCATCAGCGAACTACTGCCCGTCTTCACGCGCAAGCCGCTCTTTGGCTACAAAGCCATCGCCCTCGCCAGCCTGGGCATCGCCTTCGTCGGCTTCCTCGTGTGGGCGCACCACATGTTCGTCTCCGGCATGAGCGACTCCTTGCAGCGCGTCTTCATGGTCTCCACCATGTTCGTCGCCGTCCCCACCGGCGTCAAGTTCTTCAGTTGGATCGGAACGGTCTGGGGAGGGAAAATGATCTTCCCCACCCCCATGCTCTTCGTCCTCGGCGCGATCTCCGTCTTCCTCATCGGCGGCCTCACCGGCCCTATTTTGGCGACCGTCCCCACCGACATGCACCTGCACGACAGCTACTGGGTCGTGGGGCACTTCCACGCCACCATGTTTGGCGGGTTCGTTTTCCCCTTCTTCGCCGCCCTCTACTATTGGTATCCAAAGATAACGGGGCGCATGTACAATGAGAAATTGGGCAAACTACACTTCTATTTGATGACGCCAGGGTTCTGGTTGATGAGTCTGGGCCAGATGCGCATGGGCTTGATGGGTATGCGCCGCCGTATCGCTGATTACGATCCCGCATTGGGCATTACATTCACGCAAACGCTCGTCACCTTTTCCGCTCTGATTATCGCCTGGTCAGTCTTGATCATGGTGTATAACCTCGTCGTCAGCGCCCGCCGCCAGGAAGTCGCCGCGCCAAATCCGTGGGGTTCCCGCTCCCCCGAGTGGCAGACGCCCACGCCCATTCCCGAACTGAACTACGACACCCCCATTGAGGTCGTCGGCGAACCCTATGACTACGGCTTGCCCGGTTCCGTTTACGTCAAAACCAGTACGGTTCCCGCCGCCGGAGATTAGGTCCGATCCGCTGAGCGTATTCGCCGAATCGCGTGGCTGGCGCGCCATCTCCGCAGATCGTTCGCCAGCTACCAACCTACTTTTTCTTGAGGACATGATTGTGGAACTAAAAAAGGTCGCATATCGCCAGGGAATATACGTACTCATTGCGTTGGCTGCCTTGACGATTCTGGAATTTGTCGTTAGCAGTGCCACGGATGGTTCTGCTTCCTTGCTGTTCATTATTGCCCTGCTCAAGACGGGCCTGATCGTGAACTATTTCATGCACATATATCGCCTGTGGCGTGAGGAGAGTCACTAATGAACGTTGCCGTCTCACACGAACATGCCGCCCACGACCATCACGAGGTCCCTTATGCCGTGGCGCTGCGGGCCAATCGCCTGGGGCTGTGGCTCTTCTGTTTTTCGGAACTGTTCCTGTTTGGCGCGCTGCTGGCGGCGCGGTTTGCTCTCTGGGGCAATACACGCCCCGCGCTGTCGCAAGGGTTAGGCTTTATCACCACGTCGGTGCTGCTGCTCAGCAGTTTCTTTATGGCGCGCGCCGAAACCGCCATCAGCCACGATGATCGCCCCACTTTTTTGCGTAGTCTGATGATGACGGTGGTTCTGGGGCTGATCTTTTTCGTTGGCGTTGTCGTGATGGAATGGAACGTGTTTGGCCTGGAAGCGAATCTGTTCGGCCTGGAGTTGTTTGGGCATTTGAAGGTCACGGACGGGGCGTTTGGGGCGATTTTCTATGGTATGACGGGCATACACGCGATTCACGTCCTCAGTGGTATCATTCTGATCCTGATCGTTTGGAATAATGGTCGTCGTGGGCATTTCAATGCGGAACAGCATTGGGGTGTGGAAGCCTGCGCCGTGTACTGGCACTACGTTGATGTTGTCTGGGTGTTTTTCTACCCGGCGCTCTACCTGATAGGCCGCGCCATTCACTTTTAGAGCTGTTCTGTTTGCGGCAAGCCCATTGGGTTGTTGCCAATGTTGAGTAATATGAGTCCTATTGGCAGCGCGCTGCTCCGCTCCTGGGGGTGGCGTGCTGACGTCCTTCTGGTCCTTTTGCTGGCCGGATTGTTTTATACACGGGGGTGGTGGCAGCTAAGGCAAAAGCGACATTTTCTGGCAAATGGATGGCGGCTGGCGTCCTATCTGCTGGGCCTGGTTGTGGTTGGCGTGGCCTTGATGTCGCCAATCGATGTGCTGGGCGAGCAGTTGTTTTTGTTCCACATGCTGCAGCATTTGCTGTTGATGATGGTCGCGCCGCCGCTGTTGTGGTTGGGGGAGCCGTTTCCGGTGGGGGTTTGGGGAATGCCGGCATTCACCCGCCCCCTCATCATCCGCGCATTCAACAAAAATTCCCGCTTCCGCGCCCTCCTGCAACAACTCGCCTCTCCGGGGATCGTCTGGATACTGTACGTCGCCGTCCTCTGGGGCTGGCATGATCCCCACGCCTACGACGCCGCACTGCGGCTAAACTGGGTCCATGACCTGGAACATCTCAGCTTCTTTGGCGCGTCCATGCTCTATTGGTGGCGATTGACCGGCGCGGCTCCCATCTTGGGCCGTCGCCTCTCCACCCTGGCCCGCGTCATTCTTGCTATTGCCGCCGTGCCGCCGAACATGATTGCCGGCATTTTCATCGCCTTTTCCGAATCCATCATCTACACCCATTACCTTTCCGTCCCCCGCTTGTTTGGCCTCTCTCCCCTCTACGACCAACAGCTTGGCGGCCAGCTCATGTGGGTTCCCGGCAGCATGATGTACGTCATCGCCGCGCTCGTCCTTGTCTTCCGCTTGCTGCAACAAGAAGAGCGCAGCTCCCATCCCCCGCGGTGGCAGCCGCCTTCCGCGCTCGCTGCGCCGGGCCTCAAGGGAAAATCATGAAACGCCCGACCCGCTTCCTGGCTTTGCTGCTCATCCTGTTGGGCAGCAAAATAGCCCACGCGCATGGCGGTGGCGCGCTGCAACTTTCCAACGCCCCCGCCGGTCCCTACCTCGTCTCTGTCTGGACGCAGACGGATGTGCTGCGCGTTGGGCGTTTGCACGTGACGGTGGCGGTTTCCCAGCCCGCCGCTGACGACCCCACGCAGGCTGGGGAGCCGGTGTTGGATGCGTCGGTGCGGGTGGTGGCAATGCCGGCATCTGGTGGACCGGCCATCGCAAGTGAAGCGACAACAGGCGTCTCGCTGAACAAACTGTACTATGAAACGGATTTTGATCTGCCCGCGGCAGGTGTCTGGCAGTTTCGTTTTGAGGTGGAAGGCCCGGCAGGTAGTGGCATGGCTACCTTTGCCGCGGACGTGCTGCCCGCCGCGAATGTCGGCTGGCCTGTTTTCGCGGCAGTTGCCGTGGTTTTGGCGCTGGCTGCCTGGCTGGCGCAAAGCCGCGCCCGTGCGGGCGGTCGAACCCGTTCCGCGCCCCGGCGTCCTGGTCAGGCGGGACATAGCTGACCGGCTACGCATGACTCGGTGAGGTCATGAAACGTGCTCTTTTTTCGCTATCGCCTCTGTTGAGTCGTCGCTGGTGGTGGACGACATTATTGGTCATTGCCGGCATAATCCTGCTGGCGTGGTTGGGTTTCTGGCAGCTTGACCGCCTGGAGCAACGCCGCGCCGACAACGTGCTGATTGAGGCGCAACTGAGCGCGCCGCCGTTGGACCTGAACACCACGCCACCCACGGAAGCGGAACATGGCGCGCGCTACCGCGAAGTGGTTGTGACGGGGACGTTGGACATTTCGCGGCAGGTGTTTCTGGTGCAGCAGCGTTATAACGAACGTCTCGGTCAACATTTGATCGCGCCTCTGCAAATTGCCGGCACAAACCAGGCCGTCCTCATTGATCGCGGTTGGATTCCCGGCGGCGACGACAACAGTCCCGAATGGCCTGATTTCCCCGTTTCTGGCGAAGTTGTCATCAAAGGATTCATCCAGCCAACCGAAACCCTTTCTGGACAACGAGACGCTTCTTTACCTTCCCCCGATAATCCGCAAAAAGAGTGGTTCCGCGTGGATGTTGAGGCCATCCAGGCCCAGGTTCCCTACGCCTTGCTCCCCTTCTACATCCTACAAGCCCCCGAAACCAACAATAATCTGGTCATCGAGGACCTTCCATATCGCATTGCCCCGGAGATTGATCTCTCGGATGGTCCTCACCTCAGCTATGCCCTGCAATGGTTCACCTTTTCCCTCATGCTGGGCTTCGGCTACATCTACTTTGTTAACAAAGAATCCGCCGCGGGACCGCGCAAGCATTAAAAAGCGGCAGATAACGTTTACCTACACCTGTCAGATTTGCTTAAGAGGCAGCCCTGTCAACAAAACCTGGCAGGTCTTGCTCAAGTAGCCGTAGTCACGGCGGATGCGTGCGTCTATTTCGCCCCGGTCGTCTACCCATGAACGCGGAAACCCCAGAAGAACGGGACTTTGTTGTGGCGCATGGAGGCCAATTTGCCTGATCTCTCCCCCGAATCGTCCACGCCCGCCGCGGAAACATGGCCCGGCCTGCTGGATGAGCTGGGCGCGGCCCTGGAGCAGCAGCGCCAGTTGCTCAAAACGCACCGCGCGCTGGCCTGGATACCCGGCAACACCGCTCTCATTCGTCTTTATGCGCGTCTGCGCCAGGTTGTCGTGGCGCTGGATGAGGAGCGGCAACTGCGCCAGGAGGAGGTGAACCAGCTTCGTCGCCTGCAAGAGATCAGCAGCGTCATCAACTCATCGCTGGACATTGCCGAAGTCCTCAACCTGGTGATGGACAGCATTGTCAGCCTGCTCAACGCCGAACGCGCCTTGCTCATGCTCCGTGACGATGAGACCGGCCGGCTGGAAGTGCAGGTAGCCCGCAACATCAATCGGGAAACGATAGAACAGGCCACTTTCGACATCAGCCGCAGCATTGTCAACGCCGTTTTTGACACCGGCGTGTCCGTCGTCACGACCAATGCCAGTTCCGACCCCCGCTTTTCGCTGCAAGAGAGCATCATCAACTTTAGTTTGCGCTCCATCCTTTGCGTGCCCCTGCGCATCAAAGAGGTGACGTTTGGTGTGATCTACGCCGACAGTCGCGCCATCACCAATGTTTTCGTGGAGGCGGACCGCAATCTGCTGGCTGCTTTCGCCAACCAGGCTGCCAGTGTGATTGAAAACGCGCGCCTTTTTCGCCAGATAAGTGATCAACTCGCCGACATCACGGCGATGAAGTTTCTCATGGATGACGTATTTGCCTCCATTGCCAGCGGGGTGATCACTATTGACATGGCGGACCGGATCTCGCTTTTCAACCATGCCGCCGAACGAATGCTGGGCATCTCCCCGCATCAAGTCCTGAACCACCCCTACCACGAGGCCCTGGCGAGCATCGGGCATGTCGTGGCGGTGATGGTGGACCAGGTCAAGCGGCACGGCGGCACGCGCTACGCGGAAATAGAGAAGGCATCCTCTCATGGCGGGGGCAAAACTTCGCTGGTGCTGAACTGCTCACCCCTGCGGGATGCGCGGCAGGAGACATTGGGGGTGGTGATTGTGCTGGACGACGTCACGGAGAAGAAGCGACTGGAGGGTGTGCGCCGCTATCTGCCCCCCGGTCTGGTGGATCGCGTACATGACCTGACGGCGGCGCAGCGCCCACAACGGCAAACGTTGAGTATTATGTTTGCCGACGTGCGCGGGTTCAGCGCGTTTGGCGAGTGGCTGCCGCCGGAGCAGTTGGTGGAGATCATCAACGGCTATTTTACGGTGGCGGCGCGTGCGCTGCACGCATACGAGGGCGTGATTGACAAGTTTTTGGGCGATGCCGTGATGGTTTTATTTAACACACCGCTGAATCCGCAGGCCAACCACGCGGAAAGGGCGGTCCGGGCGGCGCTGGCTATGCAGGAGGCGCTGACGGCCTATCATGCGCGTATTCCTGAGGCGCATCGGCTGCATTTTGGTATTGGCATTCACACCGGCGAGGCGGTGGTGGGGAATGTAGGGGGCGATTTCCGCCAGGATTACACGGCGATTGGGGACGCGGTGAACCTGGCAAAGCGGCTGCAAGAGCTGGCGCAGCCGGGGCAGGTGCTGATTTCTAGCCAGGTGTATGCGCTGGTGCGTGCGTGGGCGGCGGTGGAGGCGCTGCCGCCGGTGCAGGTGAAGGGGCGGCGATCCGTGGAACAAATTTATGCGCTGCGGCGGGGTGCGTTGTCGTAGGAACTTCAACGAGCCAGATGACGTGCAAAACTTCTTTGAGAATAGTGGTCAGTGGATAGTGGGCAGTGGTCAGAAGCACATTTCAACTATCATCAAGATGGATCTGCGTCATCCATGACATCATGATGACTGGAGTTGGGGGAATTACACATATGGTGATCGGAGTCGAGGCTTCAGCCGGGTCAACCCCCATATGTGGACCGATTGAAGCCGCCATTCCATAAACGCCAGAGTCCAGACGATTATTTTCATCCATCGTAGTGCGCCTCGCTCATGGGGAACGCCTGTGAAAATGTAGGGCGATTTTCTAAATCGCCCGCCCGATTTGGAAAATCGGGCTACGACGGCCTATCATTTTCATTCATGGTGGGGAAAGCTTGTGAAAAAAGGTGGGGCGAGCATCCTGTTCGATTGTCCGAACAAGATGTTCGGACTACTTTTTGTTTGCCGCACTTTGGGGGAACTTCTGGTAGACCTGCAAGGCCCGTACAGCTCTTGTTTCAGGGTTGGACGAGGATGCTGCCGAGGATGAGGCGGTCGCCGATGAGGTTGCCGGCATTATCCGCCATATGCAGTCGTCGTCCACTGGTCATCTCGTACAGACCCACTTCGATGTAGTAAGTGCCTGCCGGCATTTCCGCCGGAATTCGCAGCCGATAAGGGTCAAGCAGCCGCTGCCCCGGCAGCCATTTGGGAATCCACAAATAAGTCGGAGCCGCCCCCCCCAGCGGCGTATAATCTAACGTCGCCAGCGGACGATCCGCCCCATCAATCAGATGCACAAAAACCGTGTAACTCTCCTCCGCCGGGGCCAGGCACGCCCACTCTAACGTCAGATGCACCACGTCGCCGGGCCGCGCCGTCAGCGGCTCCGTCCACACCGCCCCCCGTCCCGCCAGCCCACGCCGCGCCCTGGCCGAAACCAGCCCCACCCGCTGCCGGAAATTCGCCAACAACCCCGCCGTGCTTACGGGGGGCGATTGGGCCGCCACCGAGAGCTGCCCCAACGCCGCCGCCGGTCCGCTGCGGTTGGCGCTCAGGTTGCGCAGCGCCACGGACACCGCATAGTCGCCCGCCGCCAGATCATGGGGCAGCGCGAAATCGAACCGCTCCACAACCACTTCTCCCGCCTGCCACAGCGGCGAAATCAGGTGGCTGTCCGTGGTGAAGGTGTACGTCAGGTGGCCCACGCGCAGCACGGGCACGAAATAATCCGTGGGGGTGATGGGCGCGCGCAGCGCCAGCGTCAGCGGCACGTAATCGCCCGCCGTCACGTTTCGCTGTGGCAGATCGTAGCCCACGACCGCCGCCACGTCCTCATTGTCCGGCAGCGGCGTCAAGTTCGCGGGGACATCCCGCGCCCCCGGCTCCACCACCTGATAGAACGGTCCCACGGGGCGTAGCCGAAAGCCCGCGTCCACGATCTCGCGGCGGTAGCCGCTGAGGTACACGGGACCTCCCGACAAATAGTCAAACACGCTTTCCAACCAGGGGCGCGCCGTGGAGACGAATTCCGGGCGCACGTCGGCGGGATCGGGCCATCTATGGGCCACAAACTGGCTGTACCACAGCGGCGTCATGTGTTCCCAATCGTTGAGCAGGACGGCGCGCGCCCCCGTGCCCGCGAACTGGTCAAACACCGCCTGTACGTAGGCGTCCCCGTCGTTGTAATTCGCCAGCGAAATACGGGAGAAATTGCGCGCGATTTGTAGCGCCGGTCCCAGCAGCAGCAGTGCGCCGGCCAGTAGCAGCAGCGGGCGGGCCTGCGGGAAGTGGACGCGGGCCTGAATGAGGCGCAGTAAGGCCAGCAGGCCAATGCCGCCGCACAGCCCCACGATGAGGAATGGCCCCAACAGGTAGGCCATCACGTCCTGCACGGTGTTGATGACGAACAGGTAATCGGCGACGAAGGCCAGACCGTAGAGCAGCAGCAGCGGCCAACGCGCCCGCCGCCGCGCCAGCCAGGCCACGCCCAACGCGACCAGGGTGATCATGGGCAGCCCGTATTGCAGCCGCAGCAGGCTCCAGAACACCAGCGCCCGATCGGGTTGGTCCGCCAGGCCGAAGTGAAACAGGTTGACGCGCAGGCCACGCGCCAGGACGACGTTGAGGAAGCCGTCAAGCGTGTTCAGGTCGTGGGGTCCGAAAATGGGTTGCATGGGGCTACGGATGGGGAAGTAGAGCCAGATGCTCAGGCCCAGCAGTGCCGCGCCGACCATTGCCAGTAGGGTGCGCCATTCGCGCCAGATGCGCGGGTGGGTGTAGAGGATGAAGAGGGCGTAGGCGGGGAAGGCGAAGACGGTTAAGGGGTGGTGGGTGACGCCCATGCCGGCATTTAACGCAAACGCCACCAGGTAACGATCCCCGCCGCCCGCCCACCAGCGCGTGAGCAAGAGTAGATTGACGGCCAGGAAGGCGGCGGTGATGATGTGGGGATTGGCGTGAATGGCGTGCTGCCAGAAGTCCGCGCCTACGCCCACGCTGAGGGCGGCCAGGAGCGCGGCGGCGGGCGGCCAGTAGCGGGAAATGTGCGTGGGTTGGGGGAGGTATTTGCCGGCAATAGCCGTGACCGTTCCGTAGACGCCGGCGGCGGCGACCGTGGCTGCTGTGGCCGAGAGCAGGTGCATGCGCCAGGGGATGTCGCCCAGTGGGATCAGGCTTTGGAACAATTTGCCGGCAAGGGTGATAAAGGCATAACCGGGGGGATGGGCGATGCCCAGCAGATTGGCGACGAAAGTATACTCAGTGGGGTCGCCCAGCACCAGCCCGCGCGCCAGCGTGAGCAGATAGAGCAGCGGCAGGAGCAGGAGGAGGAGCAGCAGGGGGGAAACCAGGGATAAAGATTCCTTGACACGAATGGCGCGACTTTTCACGAATTTCCTTTGCTCGTGTTATGCGATAGGAGTTGCTCGTAGATGGCGGACGTTTCTTTTGCTGCCTGGCGCCAACTGAACTGCCGGGCCTGGAGCAACCCTGCCTGGCGGCGATGCTCGTATTCGCCGCGGTCGGTGAGGAGGCGATGGATGACGTCGGCCATCTCGGCCACGTTGACGGGGTCAAAGTAGGCGGCGGCCTCGCCCCCCACTTCCGGGTGGCTGCTGCTCCGGCTGGCGGCCACCACCTGCCCGCAGGCCATATGCTCCAAAATGGGCAGGCCAAAGCCTTCGTAGAGGCTGGGCTGCACGGCCAGGCTGGCGGCGGCGATGATCGCGGGCAGGTCTTCGTCGGGAACCCAGCCCAGGGGTTTGACCACGTCGCCCAGGCCATCGGCGGCGATTTGGGCGAAGAAGGCGTCGTAGAGCCAGCCTTTGCTGCCGGCCAGGAGCAAATGTAAGTGGGGAAAGTCGCGCCGCAGCAGTTTGAATGCGTCCAGCAGCCGGTTCAGGTTCTTGCGCGGCTCAATGGTGGACAGGTGCAATAGGAAATGGTCGGGCAGACCGTAATCGCGCTGCACCTGGTCCAGTTTGGCGGCGGATGGGGGGCGAAAATGGTCGGCGGCGGCCTCATAGACGACATGAATTTTAGCCGGATCGAGGCCGTAGGCGGCGACGACATCCCGCTTGCTGGCCTCTGAAACGGCGATGATGGCCGTGGCGCGGCGGCAGTAGAGGGGCATGGCCAGGTTGAGATACCAGTAGTTGAGTTTTTTGTGGTAGGCGGGGAAGAGCTTGTAGATGAGGTCGTGGACGGTGAGGACGGTGGGGACGCCGCGCAGGGGGAGGAGGAGGTGTTCGGTGCTGTGGAAGAGGTCCGCGCCGGGCACGAGGCGGTTAAAGGGGACGCGCCCTATTTGGCCCAACAGCACGGCCATGCGCCACGGTTTGTAGCCCCATGGGACGCGCCGCCGGGGGGTGTGGCGGAATTCGGGGGGGACGCGCCCCTCTTTGCCCTGGTTGTAGAAGAGGGCGTAGCGATCCGGGTCGTGGGACAGCAGGGCGCGGGCGAGTTTTTGGCTGTAGCGCCCTAGCCCGGCGCGGCTGTGGACGGCGGCGGAGATGTCAATGTAGATCATGAATGGCTGGCCCACCAGTCCAGCGACCAGGCGACGGCTTTGTGGATGCCTTCGCGCAGGGGGGTGGTGGGATGGTAGTCGAGGAGTTGGCCGGCTTTGGTGATGTCGGCGACGTAGTGGGTGACTTCGCCGACGCGGGCGGGGGCGACGGTCATGTTGGGGGTGACGCCGAGTTCGGCGGCGATGTAGCGGGCCATGTTGACGAGGGAGTTGCCCTGCCCGTAGGCGAGGTTGATGGTGTGGTTGCTGATTTGCGCGGAGACGAGGCGTTCCAGACCGCTGGAAATGCCGGCAACGCAATCATCCACATACGTAAAATCCAGCACCTTGTCCTCGCCGTAGACCACGATAGGCTCGCCGTTTTTGATCTTGCGAATGAAGAGGGGGATCACCCGCTCCATGCGCTCCAGGTCGTTGTCATAGCGGCCATAGACGTTGCTGAAGCGGAAGACGAGGTAGCGCAGCCCGTAGCATTGGGCGTAGGAGTAGACGAGGGCCTCGCCGGCGATTTTGCTGGCGGAGTAGGGGCTTTCGGTGAAGGCGAAGTCGGCGTGGGTTTCGTCGGTGATGTAGCGGTAGATGTCGCCGTAGACTTCGCGGGAGCTGCTGAAGATGAGGGGGAGGTTGTTGTGCCGGCAAAACTCCAGCACATTATACACCATCGTGATATTCTCCAGCGCCCGGTCCGGTTGCCGCACCAGTTGGTGGACTTTGGCGTGCGCCGCCAGATGGACCACGGCGTCCAGGCCTGGGGGGTACTCCGCCGCCCCGATTCCCTGCTCAAAATGGCGATAGGGCACGCTCAGGTCTTGCAGCAGCGTTTCAATCTCGTTGGTCCAGGTATTGGGGCGCTTGTCCACGCCGAAAACAGTGTGTCCCTGTCGCTGCAAATGCAGACCCAGGTTTGTGCCGATCTGGCCGCTGGAGCCGGTAATCAATATGCGCATGATCCATCCTTTGTTTTGCGGTAGCACCCTTCGCTCAGAAAACGGGTTTTGAACCGCACAAGATACCGAAAAATCGCAACACAAAAGGCGGCTTGTAACTGGTACAAACCGCCTAATGATTGAAACACAGGGTTTGTGAACAGCCCGATGAATTCTACCACTCAACAGAGTAATAACTCAATGGCATTTCGACAAGCCGTTTATCAAGCGGCTTTGATCCGGCGGGCGATATGGGGCGAGGCACGGTCTACGGCGTGCATCGCCCCTTTCCACCCGCGAATGTGATGTTATGGCAGGAACCACTCGATCAGCAGATCCAGAGCCGGCGCGCCAATGACATGGGTGCGCTGCTTGATGTCTACTTCGTCACCAAACAGTGCCCCTGTGAGCAGCGAGTCTTCGTGCAGTTCGATATGTCCGTCGAGAGCCAGGAACGTGCCTAGATAGACGCTGTTTTGGTGCAGGTGTACATGCCCTTCTGGGATGCGGAAGAGAATGTCGCTGGCCTGCCCGCTGGTCGTCATCTCGGTGTACTCTTGCAGGTCAATGTCCTTCTCTACGTCCACGACGATTGTGTGGCTGCCGCCAGAGAGGTCGAAGTGCAGAGTGACGTGCTTGGCGACTTCGATGGTTTCGAAGGCGTATTGGCCATCGAGGAAGATGAGGGTGGCCCCTTCTTCTACCTTGAGTTTGTGGTATGCGCCGGGGGGCAGGGTTTGGGTGGCGTTCTTGGGGATGGTGATGTCGGTTGTGCCGGCATTTACCACCACTTGCACCAGCGTTAACGGCGGCATAACGGGCGGCGGCGCATCTTCCGTGATGACGCCATGGACCGCGGCCCCGTTGGCCAGCTTCACTTCCTCGCTGGCCGTCGCGTCGCCGGTAATCAGACTATCCTTCTTCAGATCAATGTCGTCGCCGGAGCGTACACTGCCGTTGACCACGCCGCGGTCGTGCAGAGTGACCTTGCCAGCGGCGGTGATGTCTCCATTCACTTCCGTGTCCTGGGCCAGGTCCACTTTGTCGTTGAAGCTGAAGATGTAGCCGTTGATGACGGCGCGCTGTTTGATTTCCACCTTCTCCGCGCTGCCCACGTTGCAGTCAATCACTGTGTCTTCGTAGACGTGAACGCCGTGTTCGATGCCGGCATACACGCAGAACTGCGCGAACCCATGTAGCACCGTCACCTGCAACGAATCGCTGCCTACGCCGCCGTGATTATCGGCCACCGTCACCGTCACCGTGTACGTGCCCAGGCTTAAGTATTGGCGTGCCAGATCGAAGTGCTTGTCCTCATCAAGTGGCAGCGGTTCCTCCCCATCGCCCAGGCCATAATCAACCGTGGCCGTCCACTGATTCTGCCCCGGATCGGTGAAGGAGCCGGTCACTTGCAGCCATTGCCCTTCAAAGATTATCACATCCGGTCCCACGTCCACCGTCGGCGGCACGTTGGTGACCGTTACCGTCACCGTGGCCGTGGCGAAACCACCCTGACCGTCGCTGATGGTGTAGTCAAAGCTATCGCTGCCGACAAAGTCCGCGTCCGGCGTGTACCGGATAGTCTTATCCGGGTTGATGGTGGCGATGCCGTGGGCGGGGGTGGTCACGTCAATGACCATCAGCTCATCGCCGTCTTCGTCGCTGTCGTTGTCCAGCACAGCTACATTGACGGGGACGCTTTCCGTGGTTGTGGCTGTGTCATCCACGGCTACGGGGTCGCTGTTGCCGATGTTGCCCGTGATGGCCACGAGGAAGAAGTCGCTGCCGCAGTCGCCGCTTTCGTCGCAGACGCTCACGGTGACGGTGTAGGTGGCCCCGCTGATGTAGATGTGCGTGCCGCCAACGCTGCCGCTGCCCACGCCGTCGAGATCGTTGACCTCACCGGCCTCAACGGTGCCATCACCCCAATCAATTGTTGCGGCGTGGACGTCGTAGATGCCGGCATCCGTGAACGTCGCCGGAGCCAATCCCACATTGTCGCCCGCGTCCGCCGTCTGGTTCGGGCCAGCCTCTACCACAGGCGGCAGATTCAGCACCGTCACCAGGAAGCTATCCTGCGCGCACACCCCTGTCGGATCACAGACCGCGACCACCACGGGGTACGGGTTGTCGCTGGCGTAGGTGTATGAGCCGTACATCAGGGCTTGTGTGCCGCTGATGACCACCGTGGGCATGGTGGGCGTGATCACCTCATCCTGGTACTCCCAGAAGAGGGTGGCGCTGTAGCTGTCCAGTGGGTCGGGACCCGTGTAGAACGCGCCGCTGAGGCTGACGGTCTCGCTTTCATGGATGGTCTGATCCGGACCGGCTTCCACCGTCGGTGGCATCCGGCTTTCCGTTTGTGCCTGGTTGTTGTCCTCGCGCCGTTCGGGGATGGCGTTGGTGGGATCGACGCGGTCGTAGAGGGTGTAAGTGGGATCGGTGACGCCGGCGACGGAGTAGGTGAGGCGGGCGGTATGGCTCTGGCCCGCGGCCAGGGTTGGCACAGTCGCCGTTCCCACCAACTGCCCGCCGTTGTCCGGGTCGCCCAGGTAGAGGTCAATGGTGGTGGCGGGGGCGGCGGAAATGCCGGCATTCACCACAAACAACTCCGCCGTACGCTCCAGCGTGCCGCTGCTCAACACAAACGGCGGCGACATGACCAGGTCAGGCAGGTTGACACCATAGACGAAGTCGGTCGTCGCCGCGCTGCGCAGCCCGGCCTGTGCCAGCAACGCCTGCACGTCATGGTCGCCCGCGGCAAAGCCACTGCCCAGGTCGAACGTGACTGTCTGGAAGCCGCCGGCGAGGTCAACCGTTTGCGCTGCCGCAAACGCCCCGTCAACAGACAGGGTTAACTCGCCCGCGCCTGGCTGCAAGGCGTACAACGTCACCGTTGCCAGCACCGATTCGCCTGCGTCGTAGACGGCCTTATCGGTAACGACGCCCACGAGAATGGCCTGCCCCGCGTCGCACGCTTCCGCGCCCACCGCGTAGTACAGGTCATCCGCCGCCAGGTGTAGCAGCTCGTAGCTGATGCGATGAACGCCGCTCTGGTCGCTGACGGGCGTGAAGGGAACTGTGATCATATTGGCGGGCTGGGCCTCCAGGCTGATCGTCTCTTCCGCCAGTTGCGATTTTGTGCCGTCCGGCTGCTCCAACCAGACGCGCAGCAGCCCCGTGACTGCTTCGTCGGAGGCAATGGTCAGGTGGAGCCGGTTGGCCGCGCCATCCTCGCAGGTGGGCGTGTCCAGGCTGGCATCGACCACACGCACTTCGGCGGCGGCTACGTCGAACGGGGTGCGCAGCGTTTCGTTCTCATGCAGGCAGTTGCAGTCTTGTGGGATGCTGTCAATGCTGTACGTGCCGCGTACGATCTCCAGCGGCAGGGTGAAGGTGAACGTGGTGTCGTGGCCGGGGAGGGGGATGATGCCGGCAAATCCAGGAGCCGTCACATCCAATTGCCCCGTGGCCGTGGTCACCACCGTCGCCATCACGGTCTCGCCCGGTTCATACACCTGCTTATCCGTGAAGATGGACACGTCAGGGTACAACTGGGGCAGGTAGATGGTGTTCAGATGGATGCTGGCGTCGGAGGCTTCGGCGTAGATGCCGTAGAACACTTTCTCGTCGCCGAGGAAAGAGACCGGGACGCTGAAGGTGAGATTGGTGCTGCCCAATGCCGGCAACGCAAACGACTGCCGCTCACTGTAATCATTGAACCGCACCAGCGCGTACAGCGGTATCGTAGCCCGGTCCGCCAGTTCGCTCACGTGCAGCGTCAACTGCGCCGTCTCTCCCTCATAGTAGCCTACTTTATCCAGCGAAGGCGTCACACCAATGTCAATCCCCTCCACCGTCAACAGAAGGACACCCGGCTCGTCGTTGAATGTGTACGGGGCGGGATACACCTTGGCTTCGATGTCTGGGGGCACGAAGAAGGTGAAGTTGACCGTGCCCTCCTGGTCGCCGGCCAGCCAGAACTGCTGGACTTCGTCCACATAATCGCTGAAGACGAAACTCATGGTCCCCTGGCCGGCGGCGGCTCCCTGGTTGGCGACGCCAAACGTCATCGTCACCGTCGTGCTGACGGGCAGCGTCAGATTAGTAGGCAGGCTGGTGAGTACGAGGTCAGGCCCCGTCACCGTGAGGGTGACGTCCGCCTGGTCCACCTCGTTCCCCGCCTGATCCAGCAGGCGCAGGTGCGCCGGGTAATCGCCCGCCTGGGCGGCGCTGACGTCCACGGGCAGCGGCAGGTCCACGCTGCCGCCAGAAGCCAGGCCGACCACCGGGGCGCTGGCGGCGAAGAAGTCCGTCTGCAAGGTCACCTGGCCGTCGAACGTTTCCAGACCCGTGTTGCTCACGGTGGCCGTGACGGGCACGGTGGCCGCGGCGGCAAGCCCGGCCACGGCATCCAGGTGCGCTTCCCGCTGCGTGACGACGAGGAAATCCACCACGCCGTTGTCAAAGGGCATCGCAAACTGGATGGTGTAGGTGTCCGCGGGCAGGTAGCCGAAGGGCAACAGCCCTGCCTGGCTCTCGCCCACGGGCAGGTCCGTGGGAATGACGAGGATGGCGACGTCCGCGCCGTCGCTGTTTTGCAGCGTGAACGTGGCGTCGAAAGCGGTGGGCAGGATGCCTGTGTTGGTGAGTTGGTAGGGAACGTTCACCTGGCCCACGGGGTAGACGGATTGCGGCGTGACGGCAATCGTGGCCGCTTCGCCGAAGAGGACGGTTGTCGTCAGGGTGTCGTTGCGGTCGCCGGTGAGCGGGGCGCTGATGAGGGTGTCCTGGGTGATGCTGAGGCTGCCTTCCAGGCGGGCGACCTGCCCGGGGGTGAGGGCGAAGGTGCTGCTGTTGGTGACGTTGGCGATGGCGGCTGTGACGTATGCCGGCACGACGCCCGTATTCGTCAGCGTCAGCGTCGCCGAGAACGGCGCGCGTCCGGCCACCGCGGGCGCGGCCAACTGCGCCACCACCTGCGGCTCCGCCACTGTCACCGTCTTGAACACTGCCCGTCCATTGGCCGTGGCCGCCAGATTGAAGTTGGTGGAACTAAGCGGCGCTGTCGCCGTCAGGACCACTTGATACGCATACCCCTGGCCCGGCGAGAGAGAAAGCGCCTGCGACAACAGCAAGTCGCTATCATGGTACAGGCGCAGCACCATGTCTTCTACCAGGGCGCTGGTGTTGGTGACGTTGCCGCTCATCTGGATCGTGTCGCCCGGACGGTAGATGTCCTGGTCCGTGTCCAGGGTGAGGGCGGTGGTGGCATCGTAGAGATAGAACGGGTACTGGTCCTGGTCCAGAAGCTGCCCCGTTTCCGCGAAGACGCGCCCATCCAGCTTCAGGCGACCACTGACGTTCAGCGGTCCCGCCAGGCGAGTGACGTCCAGAGTGTTGGTGGTGGTGACGGGGACGGTCTCTTCCCAGAGGACGAAACCACAACCATCCGCGTAGGGCAGCGGTTGCCGGCAGAATCCGCCCGCAATGGAGGCGAAGATTTCCGGCAAGTCCGCGGAACTGGGCGCGTAGTAGAAGTCTTGCGGCGAAGAAGCAATCGCCTGCATCAAGGCGGTGTCCACCCCCGATCCCAGGCCGATGGTGACGATGTGCGTGCCCGCGGCCTTGGCGTTGTTGGCGGCGTTGATCGGATCCTGCCCCGCGTTGTTATAACCGTCGGAGAGCAAGATCATCACGGGAGCGACGGACGGGTCTGCGTTGGCTGCCAACTCTGCCTGTCCCACGGCCAGGCCATCACCGATGGCCGTGGAGCCACTGGCAACCAGAGCGTTAATCGCCGCTTTCACGGCATCGCCATCCTGGGTGAGTGGATAGTTGAGCGAGGCAGTGGTGGCAAAGGAAGCCAGTCCCACCTGGTCAATATCCAGGTTCATCAGGTCGACAAAGGTGATGGCTGCGGCTTTGGCGTCAATGATCGGTTGGCCGCCCATGGAACCGGACCGGTCAATCACCAGCATCACATTCAGCGGCTGTACCTGCTGTGGGTCGCAGATTTGCGGTGGCGGCGGCTCTTCGATGATGGGCGTGTAGTGCAGGGCCAGGCCATCCACAATCACGCCTGCCTGGTTGTACACGGTCTGTGTCGCTTTCGTGCCGTTGATGTTTTCCACGCCGACGGTGGCGCTGTTGGTGGCTGTCACATCCTCGTATTGCAAGGTGAAGGTGTTATCCGCGCCATCCAGGAGAATCTGGAACGTTTCCGGCGAGGCGGTGCTGCAGCAGTGCGTCACCTTCTCCCACTGCACGACGTACAGCGTGGGGCTAATCTGGCGCGTGTAAATCTGGCCATAGTTGCCGCCAATCGGATACAGGTCGTCCCACAGGCCGTAGATGGCGTTGTTCGGGGTGTTCGGGTTGGGCAGCGCGCCGTTGGCGTTGTGCGTGAAGCCGTTGCCGAAGCTGACGAAGCCGTTGGAGCCGACGTACATCTGTGTGTAAGGCGTGCCATACAGCTCGAAGGGGAAGCCCAGGTCTACCTGCGTGAAGGTGTTATCGGCCAGGGCGACCACGTTTGTGCCGGCAGGCGGGGCCACATCCTGCCACGTAATCGGAACGGTTGCCGTCAGGTACGTGGGTACGGTAATCGCCTGCGTAAACGGCGTTAGCCTGTACGCCAGCCCATCCACGATCACGCCTGCCTGGTTGTAGACAAGCTGCGTGCCGTAGTTGCCAATTTCATTCTCCACCCCCACCGTGGCGCTGCTGGTGGCCGTCACGTCCTCATATTGCAGCGTAATGGAGTTGTCCGCGCCATCCAGGAGTATCTGGAACGTTTCTGGCGACGAGGTGCTACAGCAGTGCGTTACCTTCTCCCACTGCACCACGTACAGCGTGGGGCTGATTTGGCGCGTATACACTGCCCCGTACAGTCCGCCAATGGGGTAGAGATCGTCCCAGAGGCCGTAAATGGCGTTGTTGGGCGTACTCAGGTTGGGGATAACTCCATTGGCATAGTTGGTGTAGCCCGTGCCAAAGCTGACGAACCCGTTTGAGCCGACGTACATCTGGTTGTAGGTGTTGCCATAGAAGTCAAACGGGAAGCCCAGATTCACCTGCGAATAGGTGTCATTGCTCACGGCCACCACCTGTGTATCGTCCGAGGGGGCGATCTCCTGCCAGGTGATAGGCATGCTGCTTTGGATGTAGGAAGGAATGGTGATGTACTGGGTGACGGGGGCCAGTTTGAACGCCGCACCATCGACGATGATGCCGCTCTGGTTGTAGGACAACTGCGTTGCTTTTGTGCCCGTGTTGTTTTCCACGCCGACGGTGGCGCTGTTGACGTAGGTCACGTCCTGGTATTGCAGCAAGATGGAGTTGTCCGTGCCGTCCAACACAATCTGGAACGTTTCCGGCTGGGTGCTGCTGCAACAGTGGGTGACGCCATCGTACTGCACCACGTACATCGTGGGACTGATCTGGCGTGTGTAAATGACGCCGTAAGCGCCGCCGATGGGGTAGAGGTAGTCCCAGAGGCCGTAGATGGCGTTGTTTGGCGTGCCCGTAGAGGGGATAGCGCCGTTGCCGCTGTTGGTGTAGCCCGCGCCAAAGCTGACGAAGCCGTTGGAGGCCACGTACATCTGGTCGTAGCTGTTGCCATAGAAGTCAAACGGGAAGCCCAGGTCTACCTGCGTGTAGGTGTTTGTGCCTACGGACACCACGTTGGTGTCGTCGGGCGGGGCGATTTCCGTCCAGGCCAGAGGCGGGCTGCTCTGGATGTAGGAGGGAATGGTGATGTATTGGGTGACGGGAGCCAGTTTGAACGCCGCGCCATCAACGATGATGCCGCTCTGGTTGTAGGACAACTGCGTTGCTTTCGTACCCGTGTCATTCTCCACGCCGACGGTGGCGCTGTTGACATAGGTCACATCCTGGTATTGCAGTGTGATGGAGTCATCGGAGCCGTCGAGGACGATCTGGAACGTCTCCGGTTGGCTGTCGTTGCAGCAGTGGACGACGCCATCGTACTGCACCACGTAGACCGTGGGACTGATCTGGCGCGTGTAGATCGCGCCATAGGTTCCCCCAATGGGATAGAGATAATCCCAGAGGCCGTAAATCGCATTGTTTGGCGTGCCCGTGTAGGGGATAGTGCCGTTGCCGCTGTTGGTGTAGCCCGCGCCAAAGCTGACGAAGCCGTTAGAGGCCACGTACATCTGGTCGTAGGTGTTGCCATAGAATTTGAAGGGGAAGCCCAGGTCCACCGGTGTGGTGTTGTTGTACCCCATGGCCACTACGTGTGTGCCATCGGGCGGGGCGACGTCTGTCCAACTGATGGGTACGCTGGAGAGCAGGTAAGAGGTGACGGTGACGGTTTGGGTGACGGGCATCAGTTTGTAGGCCGCGCCATCCGTGATCACGGCGGTGAGCATCAGCGGGGCCGCTGCGCCGCCGCCGCCGCCAAAGCCGCCGTCCGCCAATTGCGTGGCGACGGTTCCGCTGGCGTTTTCCACGCCGACGGTGGCGTACTGGGGCAGGGTAAGCTGGAGATATTGCAGGGTGATGGAGTTGTCGGAGCCATCGAGGATGATCTGGAAGGTCTCCGGCTCTCCCAGGCCACAGCAGTGCGCCGACTCCTGCCATTGGATGATGGTGTGCGTGGCGTCTACTTGCTCCGCGTAGACGTTGCCGTAGTCGCCGCCGACGGGGTAGAGGTCGGTCCACAGACCGTAGATGGCATTGTTCGGCTCGTAGGGGGAGGGGATGGGTTCGTTGTAATACTCGTAGTAGCCGTTGCCGAAGCTGACGTAGCCATTGGAGCCGACGTAGAGGTCGGTGTAGGTGTTGCCGTAAAACTCGAAGGGGAAACCGATGTTGAACAGGGTGTAGGTGTCGTCTCCTTCGGCGACGATGGCCCCGGTGGCGGAGATGTCCTGCCAGTTCATGGTAACGTCGGCGCTGTCGTAGTTGAACTGCTCCACAAGCTGGGGCACGGGCTGGAACTGTAGGGCGAGGCCGTTGGTGATGACGCCCGTTTGCGTGATGTTGTGTTGGATGGCCAGGCTGCCGGTGTTGTTTTCCACGCCTACGACGGCGAAATCAGGGGCGGTGACTTCCAGGTATTGCAGGGTGACGGTGTTGTCGCTGCCGTCGAGGATGATCTGGAAGGTTTCGGGCGTGCCGGCATTACAGCAGTGTGTGACGCCTTCCCATTGGACGATCATGCGGGTGGGGCTGATTTGTTGCGTGAAGATTGTGCCGGCATCTCCGCCCACCGGATACAAGTCATCCCACAACGCATAAATCGCGTTGTTGGGGAAATTCGGGTTTGGCAGCGGCTCATTGTACGGATTCGAGTAGTACGGCGGGTCAAACGTAATGTACCCATTGCTGTCCACGTACATCTCCGTGTACGTGTTGCCAAAAAACTCGAACGGGAAGCCGATGTCCACCAGGCTATACGTATCATTGTCCGCGGCCACCACCGTACCGCCCGCGGCAATATCCACCCAATCCATGGCTACCGGCGTGCTGTCGTAGACGGCGTCTTCAATCACCTGCTCCTGTGGCGCGAAGTGAATGGCCGTGCCATCCGTGATGATCCCATCCTGGTTGTATGCCACCTGAATGCCATAGTAACCGGTGGCATTCTCCACACCCACGGTGGCACTGCTCGTGTAGGACACATCCAGGTATTGCAGCGTGATGCTGTGGTCACTGCCATCCAGCAGCACCTGGAACGTCTCCGGGAAACTGGGGTCGCAACAGTGCGCGACCCGCTCCCATTGCACAATCGTCAGCGTGGGGCTGATCTGTTGCACGTAGACGACGCCATAATCGCCGCCAATGGGGTAGAGATCATCCCAGAGGGCATAGATGGCGTTATTCGGATAACTCACGCTGGGGATGGGACCATTGCTACTGTAATTGTAGGAAGAGCCAAACGTGATGTACCCGTTGGAATTGACGTACATCTGTGTGTAGCTATTGCCGTAGAATTCAAAGGGGAAGCCGATGTCCACCAACGTGGATGTGTCATTAGCGACGGACACAACCGTGCCTTCCGCGGCGATGTCCACCCAGTTCAGGGGGACCGCGGTGTTGTTGTAGTTGACGTCGGGGATGGACTCTTGCTGTGGCGCGAAGTGAATGGCCGTGCCATCGGTGATCACGCCGTCCTGGTTATAAACAACCTGGATGCCGTAGTAGCCGTTGGCATTTTCCACGCCGACGGTGGCGCTGCCCGTGTAGGATACATCCAGATATTGCAGCGTGATGCTGTTGTCCGAGCCGTCCAGCAGCACCTGGAACGTTTCCGGCGAGCCGGTGTTGCAGCAGTGCATCACTCGTTCCCACTGCACGACGGTGAGCGTGGGGCTGATCTGCTGCACGTATACGTTGCCGTAGTCGCCGCCGATGGGGTAGAGGTCATCCCAGAGGGCATAAATGGCATTGTTCGGATTGCTCACGCTGGGGATTGGCCCGTTGCTGCCTGTGTTATAGGAGGAGCCAAACATGATGTACCCATCGGAGTTCACGTACATCTGCGAATAGGTGTTGCCATAGAACGTGAAGGGGAAACCGATGTTTACCAGCGTGGATGTGTTGTTGGAGACGGAGACGACCATGCCGTCCCCGGCTATGTCCACCCAGTTGAGGGGCACATTCGTGGCGTCGTACATGATTTGATCGACAACTGTCTGCCCCGGATTCAGCTTAAAGGCCACATTGTCGTCAATCACGCCCGCTTCGTTGTAAGCGATCTGCACGCCGAGGGAGCCGGTGATGTCTTCTACGCCTACCGTGGCGCTGTTCGTGAGGGTCACGTCCAGATACTGCAAGGTGATGCTGTTATCGCTGCCGTCCAGGATGATCTGGAAGGTTTCCGGGGAACTGGTGTTGCAGCAGTGGCTCACCTCTTGCCACTGCACCACCGTGCGCGTGGCGTCGATTTGCTGCACAAACACGCTGCCGTAATCGCCGCCAATGGGGTAGAGGTCATCCCAAAGGGCGTAAATGGCGTTGTTTGGCGTTGCCAGGCTGGGGATGGGGCCGTTGGCGTAGTTGGTGTAGCCCGCGCCAAAGCTGATGAAGCCGTTGGAGCTGACGTACATTTGCGTGTAGGTGTTGTCATAGAATGTGAACGGGAAGCCAATGTCCACCAGCGTGTAGGTGTCGTTGGACGGGGCCACGACTGCGCCGCCGGCGGCAATGTCAATCCAGTCAATGGGCACGACCTGGCTCTCGTAGGAAGGCTCCGGTAGCGAGGTGTCTGCCGTGCCGTTGCTGCTGTTGTCGGAGCAAATGCGCAGGCTGAGGTCTTCGCCCGTGAGCGCGCCCGAATTCATGAGAATCTGGGCCATGGTGGTGATGGCATCGGTGCTGAAGTAGGCGGGCTGCTCTGTTTGCACAAAGAGGGAAGCGGAGACGCCATCCACATGAATGCCGGCTTGCTGCTGCACCGCTGCGCCCGTGGCCCCGTTCTGCCCGTTAACGTTCAGGTAATAGGTGCCCGAGGCCGCACCCGCCGGAATGGGCAGGGTGACGGTACTGATCTGACCGGCGAGTACCGTGACCGTGACCGTGTCCGTAACAACGGAGATGTCGTACTGGTCCACGAGGTTCATCGTTGCCGTCACCGGCGCGTCTACGCCGCCCAGGTTGCGGAATTCGATGGGGATGGCCGCGCCCGCCGGGAAATCTGTTTGTGGCACGAAAGCGGTCACCCGCGAAGGTGGCACGAGGAAGCGGTTGGTATCCGTGACGACGTCCGCGAGGGCCACGGAGAGGTCCGCGGCATGATAGCCGGGGCCGAGCGTGGGCGTCAGCGGCAGGGCGAAGGTCAGTGCTGCCGTCTGTCCGGTGGCGAGGGGGAGTGTCTGGACATGGGTGTAACCCAAATCGGGAATGGAGAGGGTGAGCAATGGCGTGAGGTCGAAGTCGCTGTTGCCCAGGGTGACGGTAAGTCCGAGGGTCTGGCGTACTTTGTAGCTGGCCTGGTCAAAGGCGAGATTGGTGGCGATGGCAACCTGGCGCGTTTCGGTCCAGGCGCGTTCGCTGTATTGGTCGGCGGCGGTGAAGTCGAAGCGGTAGCTGCCGTATTGTGCGGGCAGGCCGGTCAAGTCGTAGTCAATGGTCACGTTGTCGCCGGCAGCCAGGTTGTAGGTTTGCGCGGGGAGGGTGGTGGTAATGCCGGCAGGATCCGTCACCACTCCATTCAGCACACCGGCCAACGGCAGGTAGGCATGGGGATTGGCAACCGTGACACGCAGGGGATCGGCGGCGGTGGGCGGGAGCGCCGCGGGCAGCGTCACGCCAAACACGGCCGGACTCTGTGGCAGCGTCAATGCGCCCACCGCGCCGCTGACAAGCAAATCCTCCTGGTACACATCCGCCTGCACGCGGTACGTGCCGTTGGTGGCGGAGAGCGGGACCGTGAAGCTGAGAACCTCATCCTGGGTGATGCCCGCGGCCAGGGAAAGCGGCGTTTCCGCGCTGTAGAGCAAGCTGTTGTCCGGGGCGGTCACGCGCAGGCGCAGCTCAAAGTTGACGGCCAGATCGGCCAGATTGGTGACGCTGCCGGTGATGGTCACGTTTTGGCCGCGGGCATACTGTGCCTGATCCGTGGTCACGGTGGCGCTGGCGACGGCCGTCGCTTTGCGCGTCTGGAACCAGGTCTGGTCCTTCTGCGCGCCGTTCTCATACAGGTAGGCGAAAAGACGGTCGTTGGTGCGCATGGGGAAGACGTGTACAAACTGGCTCTGGCTATTTGGCCCCACGTCCACGGTGCGCGAGAGGTCGCTGAAGTTGCCGTAAGTGGCGCGGTCGCCTGTTTCCCAGGTGTGGTGGGGCAGGCCGTAGCGCACTTGTAGGGTGCGGGTGATGTCGCTGTTGTTGTAGAGCGTGAAGGTGAACTCGCCGTTTGTGCCGGCAATAAACCGTTCCGTCGGCGCATTGACACTAAAAGCTACCTCTTTCAACGGTTGCGACAGCGGGCTGGGATTCTTCACCACAAACCGCTCTCCCGGTTGCCGTGCCTGAATCACCGCCCCCTGGTCATCCAGCAGCGTATAATCCACGCGCCAGATGCCCAGTGGTGTGGTCGCCGTGCCCGTGTAGGTGAGCGTGGCGCTGGTGTTTGCGGCAATGCTGACCGCCTGCGTGGTTTCGCCGATCACGTCCTTGCCCGGCGCCAGCAGCGTCAGGCGCACCGCCGCCGCATCCACCGTGCCGGCGTTGCTGACCACGACAGGTAGGGAAATGGGATCGTTGGGATCGTACTCCGGCAACAGGGCGGGATCAACGGCCCACGCCAGCAGGTCGCGGTTGAGGATGTAGGCGTCGGAGGTGGTTTGCCAGTTGGTCAGGCCCCAGTCATCGTAGGCGGTGGTGGCAATCACTTTGCCCGCGCCATAGTCGTAGCGCACCATGGCCGGCTGCCCGTTTTTGGCGCGCCAGAGGAGGATGTCCGTGTCTGCCGGCAAATCGGTGAAGTACCCGTCTACATTTGAATCCAGAATGGCGTCGCTGAAGCCGGAAAGCACCTGATCGTAGTTGCGAATGTACAGCGAGGAAAGATTACAGGAGTTGTCCTGCGACCAGCCATACCCATTCAGGCCGCCGCCGGGCAGCACCGAGTACTCGTCGCCCCGCTGCTGGTCAAACACGATGATCGTGCCGCCACGGTTGGCGTATTCTTCCAACCGGGCGCGGAAAAACGCGGAATTCTCCAGACCATAGAGGCCACCGGAGGGGATTACCAGCACGGGGTAATCGGCGACGATGTCCGGGGAGAAATCGGTGTCCACCAGCGTATTCGGCTCCCGCAGGGCGTTGATGAAACCGGACGCATCGGGGGCAAACCCATTGAAGAGGACGGCCACGCGGGTTGGCTCTTCGTCCAGGGGCACGGGGGCCAGGTTTTGCGGGCTGGCGGCGGAAAGGTTGTCGTCGGAATGGTCGCAGCCAGGGCCGTCAATGACGTTTACGCTGACGCTGACGGAATCTTTCACGTCCGTGACGATGCCGGACGCGGCGATCACTTTGACGGTTCCGCCAGTCGTGCCGGAAATGCGCAGCGTGACCGTGCCGCTGGCCCCGTTGTTGACGGTGATGCTGTTCTGGCTGAGGCTGGCGGAGACGCCGCCGGGCTGCAATGTAAGCTGATAAGTGTCGTTGTTTTGCCCTTCGATGTTGTTATTGCGGTTGTTGATCGTCAGGGTGACGGTCTTTTGCTGTGGGCGGCAGCGGTCAATGGTCACGGAGGTGGGGGAGGCGGTCATATCCGGGCCGATGACCATTTCCCGATTGTCGTTGTGGCCGTTGTAGTCGTGGGAGACCATGCGGATGGTTTGCGGGCCGGCATTATCGGCCAGCGCGCCCGTATTCCATTCGGCAAACAGCAAGTAGGGTGGATTTGCCCCGCGCGCGGCTGTCTGGTAGCCGTAGAAATCCGTCTCGTTGTCGGCGTTTGTAAAGGAGTTGAACTGGATGTTGCGGATTTCGGTGCCGTTGACGGAGAACTGCACGCGGTAGGGGGCGAGGCGGTTGCCGCCTTCCTGGTCACGGGTTTCGGCAATGATGTAGGTTGTGCCGGCAATGCCCGTGGCATTTGCGCTCAACAAACGATCGGAGCGCAGGTAAGAGTGGGGCACGACGGGGGTGGCCGCGTCATTCCAGGACACATAAGCCAGGGGATTGTAATAGGTGGCGTTGTCACGGGCGAGAACGTCGAAATGCAAATGGCACTGCGACGTACCGACTGTGTCCATGCTGCCAATGACCGAACCCTGGTTAACGTACGTGCCGCGCGGCAGTGTCGTACGGTTGTTCATGTGCAAATAGCTGCTTTTTAAGTCTTGGTGGTCCAGGGTGATGGCGCTGCCGCTGCCTACGGGCGCGGAAATGACACCGCTGCGGGTTGCGCGTACGTCATCGCCACAGCCATCTGCGCCGCTGAGGTCAATGCCGCCGTGCAGGCGCGTTCCCAAATAGCCGCTGTGGTAATAGCCTTCGGCGAACGTGCCGGAAACGCGCACGGCCGCGTTGTCGAGCGGCCAGTGCCAGGCGTTGCCGTCGGCGGACCAGACGTTGGCAATCGTGAATGGGACGGGATTGCTCCAGTTGCCTGGGGCGTCTGCCATTTTGGCCCGCGCGCGCCAGAACAGGGTTCCATTGATGGCCGCGGATTGCCAGTAAGTGACGTTGTTGTTGCCCGTGCGCTCGGCCACGTTGTTGTTGGTTGCCACGATGTTGTTGAAAGTGTTGTCCGTGGCGACCTGTATTTCGTAGGTGTAGCTGCCGTCCGGGTTGGGGGGGGTGTGCCCATCGTGTTGTACATTCTGGACATTGAAGTAGACCTGGTTGACGCGGATCTCTTCATTAGCCCGGGGATGCAGCAGTTGGGGCAAACGGCTAGGACCGACGGCAAAGACGTTGGAGCCGGCCGTGTTGCCGCTGCCATCGGTGACTTGCAGGTAGAAGCGGTGGCCGACGTCGTTGGCGCCGTTGAGGTTGAGGTTGTAGCGGTCAGGCCCCGTGCCGGCATCGTTGTCCTGCGATGGTTGATAATTCCCCGCCGCCTGGTCGGCGCTGCGATACCATTGATACGTATAATTGGCCACGTTGCCATCAAAACCGGTCAAATTGGTAACCACCAACACGTCCGTTTCGATAGCCACATCACCGCCGCGGGCCGGCGCGATGCTGACGGAAACCGGTTGTTGGGCAAACGTCGCGGAACGAGAAAGCCCGATTAACAAACCAAAAAAGGTGAGACACGCCAGCGTCGCCAGACGCCAGCGCCAGGAGAGAAGCGAAAACGAAGCCATGTGATACTCCTCGCACGCGGCATAATAAAAAATCTACGGCTGCTTGGAAACCGCAACCGGCCAATTTCGTCAAGAAAATGAAGGCTTTAGGATGTGGTGGGGCGTTGTCACTCTCAGCGGCGCGAAGAATCCCTATTTCCCGGATGCGTCACGTCGTTCAGTAGGACAAATCGTGAACCCCTTGAGATACCATAGAGCCGGAAAAGGCCGCGGTCCGAAGCAAATACGCTTGTTGAATAATCAGCGATCTTGTTCGATTGAGGAGGAAGTTCCCCCTGACCGAACCCCCGAAAAGATGAGAATGGATTGTCCACAGTAACGGCTAAGCCAGATTGGCCCCGTTTTCTCTGGTGAAATTGGTCCAATCTGGTACTGTCCACGATCTTCGGCTTCTGGCGAAGTGCTGTTATTCTCAACGGCGCGAAGATTCCTGATACCAGCAGGACGCTCCACTTTGTTCCGCATGAAAGGGTTTTAACCCCGCGAGATACCCAAAAACCGCGACTACTCGAAATAGAAGGCACAATGCCACATAGTAGGACTATATGCTAGAACGTGACAAATGGCAGTATAAATGAAACCGGACAAAATACAAGAATTTTCCGCGGCAATTCTCAATTTGGAATCAATATGATACACGGGTGAAACAGCGCGAATTCCCCTGGCGCACGGCGTGGAATCTACGGTTGACGAGGGCGTCCATTTGGCTGCAAGCGTCGGCTTTCGCGCCAGGCGGCCCAGGCGAAGCGCGGCAGGGCCAACATGCGTCGCCAGCGCCACGGCTCGCGCAGCAGGCGGTGCAGCCACTCTAGCCCCAGTTGTTGTATCCAATGGGGAGCGCGTACGGCTCGCCCGGTGATGAAATCCAGCGCCCCGCCCACGCCTAGCGCCAGGCGTACGGTTGCCAATGTATCCCGGTTGCGGGCGATCCATTTGTCCTGGTTAGGCGCGCCGTAGGCGACGAAGAGGACGTCGGCCTGGCTATCGTTGATGCGGCGGACGATGGCTTCGTTTTCGTGGAGATGGGGGCTGCCGGGGAAAGTGCCGGCAATTTCCAATCCCGCATACCGTTTCCGCAGAATCTCGCCCGCCTCCGCCGCCACGCCCGGAGCCGCCCCCAATAGGAATAGTCGCCAACCATGCGTCGCGCACGCAGCCGCCAGATGATACACCAATTCCGACCCGGCCACCCGCTGTGGTAGCGGCCGGCCGTACCAGCGAGAAGCCCACACCAGGCCAATCCCATCCGCCACGCACAGATCTGCTTGTTGCAAAACGGCGCGAAAAGCGTCATCCCGCTGCGCCGTCATCACAAATTCAGGATTGGCCGTTGCCAGTTGGTGCAGTCGCGGCTCGGCCATGAAGGCTTCCACGCGCGCCAGGGTTTCCGCCACGGTCAGGTGGTGAATGGGGATGTCCAGAATGCGTGTGGTGGTTAATGCCGGCATTGTTCCCCCATCACGCTGCCTTACTCCCTATCGCCGCCTGTTGCAGCGTTTCCAAAACCTGGGTGGCGGCTCGTTCCCAGGTGAAGTGGGCGGCATTGGCCTCTCCGGCGGCGATCAACCGTCGGCGCAAATCCTCGTCTATGATCAGGCGCATGATACCGTCGGCGATTTCGCCTGCTCGCTCGGCGCGAACCTGCAACGCGCCCGCTCCGGCCACTTCCGGCATGGAGCTGTTGGCGGCGGTGAGCACGGGCACGCCGCATACCTGCCCTTCCAGCACGGGGAAGCCGAACCCTTCGTATAGTGATGGGTAGAGGAGGGCGGTGGCTCCGGAAATCAAGGCGGCCTTGTCCGCGTCAGGGATGTAGCCTGTCAATAGAATACGCCCGGTTATTTCTGCCGGCATCGCCGCGATCTGTGTCAAAATCGGCTGCGTCAACCACCCCGGCTTTCCGGCGAGAACGAGTTGGTGCGTTTGTGCCGGCAACTGCGCGAACGCCTGCACCAGCCGCGCCAGATTCTTGCGCGGTTGCAGCGTGCCCAGATAAAGCAAATAAGGGGGCGTAATCCCGTAGCGCGCCTGCACCGTCGCCAGCGTCGTCGTGTCAGTCACCCGTGCCAATCCCGGATCGCGCCCCGGATAGACGACGCGCACTTTACTGGCATCGACGCCATAAAAACGCACGAGGTCGGTCTTTGTTGCTTCCGAATCGGCGATGACCAACCGGCCGCGGTGGGCATTGTGCCGCGTACTCCAGCGCAAATAGGCAAGCTGCCACCGCGGATGCGCCCGCGGAAAATAGTGATAGCCCAGATCGTGGACCGTCGCCACGCTGGGGCCTCGGTACGCCAGCGGAATAACGTGCGCGGGCGTGAAGAACACGTCTGGGGGATGATGGCGTAATTCGCGCCCCAGGCGCAGATGCGTCCACAGGCGGCGCAGCGGAATATGAACCGGAACCACACCGGTTTGTGCCGGGAATAATCCGGGTGGAGGAGACTGATTGAAATACAACCGGATTTCGTGTCCGGCGGTCAGCGCCAGGGGAATGACGGCCTGGAGCAGAAAGCGGGCGTACGCTTCCGTGCCGGTGCGTTGTGTCGGAGTAGCGCGGCTGGCGTCAATGCCAATGATCATCACAACACGTATGGCCCCATACCGCCGCCATCAGCGGTCGCGGGCGATCAAGAAATCTTCGGCCACCCATCCTTCCGTGCCCACGACCGTCCGCACCTTCAGCCAGGTGAACCCATTGGCTTGCTGTGGCGGTTCGTCCAGCAGGGTGACGATGTCGCCATCGGGCAAAATCTCCAGTTCCACACCTCCGGGCGTTTCGCGCAAATAGGCACCGCTGCCGCCTGTTCCCTCAATCACGCCCCGGCGTAAAATAGGTGTTGGCGTGATGGTCGGGATAGAAAGATCGATGGTTGCGGTTGGTTGCGCCGTCGGGGGGAAAATCGCCACGGTGGGCGTGATAGTGGGCGCGTTTTCGCGCACTTCGCCCGCTTGAATGGCCTGTTCTACGATAAGCTGTTGCCGGTTGTAGATCAGCAGGCCAATGGCGCCGAGAAAGAAGAAAACACTGGCGAGCAGCGTAAAGCCTGCCCGTCGCAGCAACGCCTCCCGTTCCAGGGTGTAGAAGCGCGCGCCGCCGCGGCGAATGCCGCTAAAGGCGCTCAGGGCCACAATCAGACCGATAAAGGTGAGGAGGAGGGGCAGGATCAGGTCGGTCATGAGGCGGGCGCATCGGAGAGGAAGGGCATGATTGTTTCCGTGGAGATGGGTCCCTGACGCAACAATCGCGGCGGAACGGTGGTGCAGTCAATGATGGTGGAGGCGATTTCTTGCGGGGAGGGGCCGCCATCCAGGATGATGGCGGCGAGGTGGTTGAAGGCGGCCAGGGCGGCGGCGGCGGAGCGCGCCGGGGGATGCGTAGAGCGATTGGCGCTGCTGGCGGCGATGGCTCCGCCGGCGGCGCGGATAAAGGCGCGAGCAGCGGGGTGGTCGGGCATACGCACGGCGATGGTGTCGGTGGGGGAGAGGTTAGGGGGGAGTCCTGGTTTTTTGGGCAGCACGAGGGTGAGCGGTCCGGGCCAGAATTGGGCGATGAGGGGGGGGATGAATGCCGGCATTTCCGCCACCACCCGCGCCAAATCAGCCAGATCAGCAATCAAAACGGGAATCCCTTTATCCGCCGGGCGCTGTTTTGCCATGTAGAGACGGGCAATAGCCGCTTCCGAGAAAGGATCGGCCCCCACGCCGTAGACCGTATCCGTGGGGAAAACAACCAGATTGCCGGCATTCAACGCCGCGGCCGCCAGCGCAACCGCCCCGGCATCGTCCGCCGGCAGGCATCGGGTGATGATTTCTTCCTGCGCCAAAAGGCTGGTCAAAATGGTGTTCTCCACAAGATGAAAAGTATCTGGCGGCGGATTACTGGATGAAGAGGAACCGATCATGTCCGGCCAGGTCGGACCGCAGGCTCACGTCCCCTCGCGGAAATGTGGACAGCGCAGCCTGACGTGCAGCCTCGCCTTGCCGCCACCCAATCTCCAGCAAAATCGCGCCGCCATCAGCGATTCTGCTGCTGGCTTGTCGCAGCAGATTACGGACAATGTCCAGCCCATCTACCCCGCCTATTAACGCCAGCGGCGGCTCGTATAATTTTACCCCATCGGAAAGCATCGTCCACTCGGTATCCGTGACGTAGGGCAGATTGGCGATGATCAAGTCGGGGGACCAGGGGAGAGGCGCAAGCAGATTTCCTTGCAGAAATTGAATGCGCTCGGATACGCCGTGTCTTCGTGCATTTTCGCGGGCCACTTCCAGGGCATCCGCGGAAATGTCCACGGCGGCGATAGCATGGCCGGCCGGGAGATGGCGCGCCAGGGTGACGGCGATGCAGCCGCTGCCCGTGCCCACGTCCACGATTCGCACGCTTTCGCGCCTTTGTAACCAGGTGAGGGCGAACTGCACCAATTCCTCGGTCTCCGGGCGAGGGATGAGGACGGCGGGGGTCACATAGAAAGTCAGATCGAAAAACGGAGCCTGCTCCAGGAGGTACGGGATGGGTATCTGCCGAGAGGCCCGCGCCAGCAAGTCCTGGAAGTGAGCTTGTTGCGCCGGTGTGAGGGGTTGTTCGCCGTGGGCGAGGAGGTAGCTGTGTGGGACGCCCAACACGTGGCTGAGGAGCAGGCGGGCGTCAATGACCGGGGTCGCGGAGTGCGAGAGGGCGACCTGGGCGTCAGCCAACGTGGATTGGATGTCTATCATGGGAAGGGGGGATAAGGGGTGGTGGACGGACGCCGCCCACCACCCGCGGCAGGCGTCAGGTTAAATGAGACTGGCGTTTTCCAGGTAGGAGATGATTTTGCCGGCACTTTCTTCCGGCGTTTCCTGGTCTGTGCGAATGTGGATGTCTGGGGCGGCCGGCGCTTCAAACGGATCGGAGATCCCCGTGAAGTTCGGAATTTCTCCCGCAATGGCCTTTTCATACAACCCCTTGACGTCTCGCTGAATCACTACCTCCAGCGGCGCGTCAATGAACACTTCCAGGAAGTTCGTTGTCTGCTCGCGCACATGGTCGCGCACGGACTGATAAGGGGAGATGAAAGAGCAAACGCAGCCGACACCATTACGCGAGAGCAGCTTGGCGACAAACGTCACTCGTTCGATGTTTTTCTTGCGGTCCTCCGCCGTGAAACCGAGGTCGCGGGTCAGGCTTTCGCGGACGACGTCCCCATCCAGCCGTTCAATCTTCACACCGCGCTGGCGCAGTTCTTTTTCCAAAATCAGGGCGATAGTGGTTTTACCCGCGCCGGACAGTCCTGTCATCCACAGGACGAAACCTTGTTGCGTCATAGATCAATAATCCTCACTACTAGTTTTCAACGTCATACGGCTGTTCATCGCGCAAGAAGCCGCGCTCGAACAGAAAATCAATAATGCGGTGGGCATTTTCCTCAGCGGTGTGGTCGACGGTGTCCAATACGAGTTCTGGGTGCTGCGGCGCTTCATAGGGCGCGTCCACGCCCGTGAACCCGGTGATTTCACCACGACGGGCGCGCGCATAAAGCCCTTTGGCATCCCGTTGCTCGCACACCTTGATGGGTGTGTCCACGAAGACTTCCACGTAGTTGTCGCCAACCATGCTGCGGATGAAGTTGCGCGTGGCGCGGTAAGGGCTGACGGCGGCGCAAACGGCGATGCCGCCGTGGCGCACAATTTCCGCCGCCACGAATCCCATGCGGCGCACGTTCATGTCGCGGTCTTCTTTGGAGAAGCCCAGTTCTTGCGAGAAGTGGGTGCGGACGACGTCACCGTCCAGCAGGGTCACCTGGCGGCCATACTCTTGCAGGCGGGAGGTGAGAACGTAAGCGTTGGTGGATTTGCCGGAGCCGGCCAATCCGGTAAGCCAGATGCAGGCGCCCTGGCGGTGACGAGGGGGATACGCTTCGGCCAGGATTTCGGCGACTTCGGGGCGGGTGAACCAGTCGGGGAGCTGGCGGCCATTTTGCAGGTAATCTTCGCGGACTTGTGTGCCAGAGATGGAGGCGGTGCGGCTAGATGCCGGCACTTTCGTCACTTCCTCATAACGCTCTTCATCTGGCAGGTAAACCAACATGCGGAAAGGAATCACCTTCACGCCAATCTCGTCACCGTATTGCTCCACCAGCGTCTGCGCGTCATACGGGCCATAAAACGGTTGACCGTCGGAATCCTTGCCCGGTCCCGCATGATCGCGTCCCACAATCAAATGGTTGGCCCCATAGTTACGGCGAATGATCGCGTGCCACAATGCCTCGCGTGGGCCGCCCATGCGCATAGCCAGAGGCAGCAGTGACAACAAGATGCGGTCCGGATCGTAGTAACGGCTGGCCAGCGCCTTGTACGTACGAACGCGGGTGTAATGATCCACGTCGCCAGGCTTGGTCATGCCCACGACGGGGTGCAACAGCAGTACGCCATCCACCTCTTGCGTGGCGCGTTTGGTCAATTCTTCATGAACGCGATGCAGGGGGTTGCGTGTCTGGAAGGCGACCACATTCTCGTGACCAAATGTTTCCAGTTTGGCCCGGGTTTGCGCCGGTGTCAGACGCAGCGATTTGAAATCATAATTTGCCGGCAGTTGCAGTACCTTCATGGGTCCCGAGATGTTGTACGGCCCCCAGTTGTGCATCTCCGCGACAATGGGGTGGCGCAGATCGAGCGAACCAAACGCCTTCAGGGACACTTCCTCGCGATCCCACTTATAAATTTCTTCCACCGTCATCACTGCCAGCAATTCATTACGAATGTCTCGCAAAGCCACATCGTCGCCCACCTTGAAGTTGAGTTCGGGACCAACGGGGAGCGTAATGGGCATGGGGAAGAGCGTGCCATCAGCGAGACGCATCTCGTCCAGTACGCGCTGGTGGTCGGCCTGCCCCATAAAGCGATCCAGGGGAGAAAAAGCCCCTACCGCCAACAGTTCCAGATCGCAGGCGGCTCTCTCCGACAAACGCACGGACGGCAGCCGCTTGGCATAATCCGCCAGTTTCGCCGCCTCCGCGGCGGGCACAAGCAGATTGACGAGTTCGCCGCCATAAGGTGTTATGAGCTTGTTTTTTGTTTGAATCATCATTTCTTCCTTACTACTTCTTTCGCAATCTTTCAGACCAACCTGTCACGATTATTCAGGAGCCAGTCATGGGCGTAGATGAAATCTGACATGTCTTGCTCAAGGGGCTGATAGTTGCCTTCCTACCTACTTGCCATCTGTTTCCTCAGGCCGGCGCTCAGCCCACCCGCGGATACCGTACATTCGTATAACTGCGACGCTAGAGCGATGGTACGCTGTGAAGGTGTGTCAGGCCCGCCGACGCGGTCACACAAAAAGAGCATTGCGAGGAGCAATGCTGGCCTTCATTGTACTTTATTTCACATTCCCGGCAACTGAATGGAGCGGGATTCCGCCATGCTTGATTTGGAATGATTCGGCATAGGGATGGAACGGCGCCGAATCCTCTTGCACCAAGAAACCTCCCCGGAAGCCCAAACCGCTTCCGGGAAGGTGGCCGCTTACTTTGCGGGTTGTACTAACGTTGTCGTAAAGAAGACGCCGATGTTTGGCACGCTCATGAACGCTTCCCCACGATATTTGTCCAGTTCTTGCACCATATCTTCAAAACTCTTGCCCGGTTCCAGGTCGGCAAAAGTGAGTCCAATGCGGTGTCCCTCCGGTAGCGGTGAAACTGGTATGGAGAAGCGCCCTTGTGCGTCACTTCGTCCCACACCTAGTGGCACGCTGCCAAATGTCACGTCAGAGATGGCCAGCGACAGATTTGGCGGCGCTTGCCCGGTTACAACGGTGTCTCCCGCATAAAGCGCCGAATCGAAGGCAAAGCGTGGCGCATCCAGCGCAACAGGCGTGCTCTCCGGTCCCGGATAGGGATTTGCCGTAGGGGGCGCGGCGGTTGCCGGTGGTGGATAGGGGCCTGTGGTAGGGCTGGCAAGTGGCGCCGGATACGCATCACTGCCGTCGGAGGGGAGCGTGGAAACCGCCGGGCGGGAATCATTGGTTGGCGCGGGCGTTGGTGTCTGGTCGGTGGGACCGCAGGCGGCCAGCGCCCCAACGAACACCAGGAAAGAAACCAGGCGGAGGAGATGCGGTCGCCAATTGTTTATCAGATCATGGAAATTCATGGTGGTTGCTCACAATGGTTATGCGGATAAGGCTGTTGCTCGTGGCTCCGCGGGCGAGATGGGCGATGTGTCGGTACTTGTACCGGATACAAAGAGAAGCCACCCCAAAGAGGTGGCTTCTCTCAAACCTTGTAGAATCAGGCGAAAAGATTAGTTGCCGGCGAGGTTAAATCCTTCGTAATTCTTGGTGTCTTGCAAGTTGCCCGTGAGCGAGGATTCGTTACCAATGGCGACAACGGGCTGTCCATTGTTGCTGGTGACGACCACGCCGCTGTTGGTTTTGTTCAGGGTGGACAGGCTGCCTGTGATAACCTGCAGACTGGATGTACCGCCGTTGGCGACGCGGTAGAAGGTCTTGCTGGCGCCCGGGGCGATGGTGTCGGTGTGCGTGAAGGAGACGACGCCGCTATTGCTGCCCGTGGCATCAGACCAGGAGTAAGTGAGGGTCACGGTGGTGGCCGTGGTGCCCACGTTCTGTACCTGGACGCCGGTCGTATTCACGACCGAGCCGCCGAAGTCTTCTTTCACCAGCGGCAGGCTGATGGTGGAAGTGGCCAGCGAGCCAGAGAAGCAGGCGTAGGTGGTCAGACGCTGCGGATCGGAAGCGGTTGCTTTTTCATTGACCACGGCGGCCAGGAGACCATTGCCGCTGGCGGTCGTGACGGTAGCGGAAGCGAGGTCGCCCGCTTGCAGGTCGTTTGATTGCAGGAAGTTGGCGGAAGCGCCGGGAGCAACGTTGCTAACGGAAATGGGGCCGATGACCGTGCCGGCGCCACTGGGGCCGGAGACGACGGCGTAGGTGACCTGGATCGTTTCCGTGGTGCTGCCCACGTTTTGTACTTGCAGACCGGAGGTCACTTTCTTGCCGCCGTAGGCGTTACGCACAAGTGGGCAGTAGAGATCAGTGTCATAGTCGCCGGGGGTGAAGCCGCGGGAGGCTTGCAGGTTTGGCGGCAGGGCGTCGCTGGTGGGATATTCCAGGGAGCTGCCGGCCAGCGGCTGCGTGCCGGTGACGGTGAGGCCACCGAAGTTGCCCGTGCCCGTGGGGACGCCCGCGTCAGAGGGGGTCAAGACGACCATGGCGTTCGGCGGCACGCTGTCGAACTCTTTGATGTAGGTGGTGCCGTTGATGACGAACTCGGCAGTGATGTCGTTGCTGTTGTTGCTGGCGTTCTGGATGTAGAACGTGGTGGTACGGCCGGAGTGGTCGCTCTTGGCCAGGGGGAAGTTGAGGGTGGTGGTCACGTCATTGCCGCTCGTGCCTGTGTATTGGCCGGAGGCCGCGCCGTTGGCGGGTTTGTTGTTGACGTTGACGACGGCGGCAATGGGACCATCCGCGCTCACGACTGCTGACCCGAGGAAGCCTGCCGGCATTGTCAGGCAGTCATTGTCCGGTAGATACGTGTAAGAACCGCCCGGAGCCAGTGATTGCGAACCACAGTCATAGGAATCGCCGTTTTGGTTGTAGGCAGTCAAGACAACGGTGGCATCACTGTCACCGATATTCTGCACCTGTTGCCCCGACGTCCAGCCGCTGCCAGGCAGCGCGTTTGTGTCCGCGGCGACCATCGTGGCCCCCACGAACAACAGGATGAGAATCATAAAAGCTGAAAACTTACGCATAGTAGTAACCTCCAAGACAAAGATAGTGTCGAATTTTGCTCAAGCATATCGTCCGCCAATGATAGCGTCAATAATCCTTTTGGAGTATTTCCAGGGTTATTATCCCGAAAATAGTGGTTAGAAGCGTTGCTCCCGAACCGTCCGGCGAAAAAGGGGCTTAGCGGAAGCTCAACTTCAGGCCAAAAGCATCTCGTATGCTGGGAAAGTGGTGGTGAATAGGGCTTTTCATCTCGCTCGGATTATGCAATGGCCCGTCGTCAATTGAGATAACCGAGGCTCTTCAACCGCTCCGTGATCTCCGCTTCCGCCGCCTCGTCCCAGGCCGCGGCCTCCGCCGCTTGCCGCTGTCCCATTTCCTCGCTAAAGCGAACCGGATGCGCCGTCTGGAAAGCGGGGGTGAGCATCTCCGTGACCACCTGCCCATCCATGATCGTGGGTACGGGGCAGTCCATCAGGTGCAATATCGTCGGCGTCAGGTCGTGGATGGGGTGTTCGGGCAAATCTTGCCGGGGCGCGATGTCCGGGCCGGCGGCAATGAGGATGCCCTCCAGGCGATGGCTGCCCGATTCATGCGTATATGGCGCGCGGAAGAGGACGCCTCGCTCGGCGGCGAATTCATAACCCTTACGGGTGATATAGGTTAGACCGCGCATCAGGCAGAGGATGTCCGGCGCTTCCGCCAGGTGTGGTCCGTGGTACAAATCTTCCTTGAAGAAGATGTCGTCCACAACGGGCAGCCCATCGGCGGGATCGACCAGTTCCCGCAGTCGCCGCGCGATTTCCTGGCGCAACGTTTCATAGGCCGGGCCGGGCGAAACGATGCCCTCCGGCTCCCGCCCCTGCAAGTTGATGAAAATCTGGCCGTAGTAGCCGAAGCTGTACGCCTGGGTGCGCTGCCAGTCAATGGCCGTCGTGAACTCCGGGCGTTCGTCTCGCGGCAGCACCTGAATGCGATCCCCCAGGGCTTGCTTGATCAGCACTTCCAGGCGGTGCAAATGCAGCCGTGTCAGTGTATCGGAAATGTTTTTGCGCGTCAGGCCGAGGCGGCGTGCCAGGCTGTGCCGGGCTTGTTCGGTCTTGCCGGTCTCCCGGAAGTGCAGCCATCCTTGTTGCCACAGCCATTCGTTGAGGAAAACGTCTTTGTACAGCGGACCGGCGCCGTGGTCGGACATGACGATCACGTTGGTATCCGCACCCGCCTGTGCCAGGATGTCGCCAACCCAGCCGTCAATACGTTGATAGTAGTCGCGGATGGCGGTCTGGAAACGTCCGGGGGCGTCGGGGTCATGCTCCGGGTGGGTTTCGTCCATGAAGCGCCAGAAGAAATGGCAGATTTCGTCCGTGTTGCGAAACACCATCATGAAGAAGTCCCACGCTTCTTCGCGCATAAGTTGGATGGTCATGCGCGCGCGGCGTTCGCTGGTGTCGTAGATGTCCGCCAGCCACGCATCTTCCTGGCCGGGCTGATAGAAGGCGTCCTTATTGACGCGATACCCTTGCTGGTTGAGCGTCTCCGTCAGTTCGGGGGGATAAGTGTAGGTGACGTAGCTGGGCGTGCCCAGGCCGGTGATGAGGAAGCCGTTAACTTGTTCGGGGGGGTAGGTCATGGGCACGTTCATGACGCCTACCTGGCGACCATGTTGGCCGAGGAGATGCCACACGGAGGCCCCGGCGATCTGGTCGGCGCGTTGGTAGCGAAGCTGGTAACTGTCCGTGTCGCGTCGCACAAAATCGAATACGCCATGCTTGCCCGGATTAAGCCCGGTGATGAAGGAGGCCCAGGCGGTGGGGGAGTGGACGGGGATGGTGGAGCGCAGGACGCCAAAGCTGCCGTTGGCGATCAGGCGCGCCAGGTTGGGCAACGTGCCATCGGCGGCCCACGCCTTTATCAACGGATACGGCGCGCCGTCCAGGCCAATGACGAGCAATTTGCGTGGTTTGGTGTTGGATTCTTCATTCATACTGCCGTGTATTGTAGCGCAATTGCCCGGTTTGTGTTTGTCTTGGACAGTACCGGCTTGCCTTTGTCGGACAAGGAATTTTGCCGCACGTTTTGTCAGTTGGGGGAGCGTTTGAGGAATTGGTAGAGGAGGCGTTGGTCTTCGGGGGGGATGGCGCGGAGGAGGAGGAGGGCGAGGGGGTAGACGAGGATGCCGGCACTTATCGGCCAGACGATAAATAAATGACGCAACGGCCAGACGGCGGCGCACATGAGCAGCGTGGCCAGGATGGGGCGGAGCAGCAAGGGCAGCAGGCTGTCGCGCAGCAGACGGCGCTGCACGTACAGGTAGAGGGCAACAAAAAAGAAGCTGGTTGCCAGGACGCGGGCAATGGCCGCGCCGGTGATGCCCCAGCGGGGGATGAGCCAGAGGTTGAGGAGGAGGTTGGCGGCCATGCTGAGGGCGGTGAACCAGCCGGCTTCGCTCTGGCGGTTGTAGACGAGGAGGAGGCGGGCGCTGGGGACCATGAGGAAGGAGGGGAGGACGGCCCAGATGATGATTTGTAAGGCGGGGATGGCGGGTTGAAAGCCGCTGTCGAAGATGAGGGGGATGATGCTGGGGGCGATGAGGGAAATGCCGGCACAAATCGGCAGCGCCCCCACCAAAATATACCGATTGGCACGACGATAAAGCGCGGGCAGCCGCTCCGGCGACTCGTGATAATATCGCGCCATCAGCGGGTAGAGCGCCGTGCGCAGCGCCGTGGGCATCATCCAAAAGGCCAACATCACTGTTTGCGCCGCGCCGTACCAGCCCAATTCCGCTTCGCTGAGGAAAAGCGAAATGAGAAAGGCATCCAGTTGGTAATCAATGGTGGTGAAGAAGCCGATGACGATGAAGCCGGGCGTGAGGCGGAGTTGACTGAGGGCGAATCGGCTGCTGAGGCGGGCGGGCTGTTGGGGAATGTGGCGGAAGAGGTGGAGAAGTGCCGGCATAAAAACCACCAAACTCACCCCACTACCCACAACCATCGCCCACGCCAACCCCACGGCATCCCCATTGTGCCCCAATACCCACAAACCAATGCCCAGTTTCAACCCCCCATTGACGGCGGCGGCAATCGTAGGAACCAGCAGCCGTTCGTGGGCGGCGAAAACCCCTTGCAGCAGCACAAAAATCGCCTCGGGAAACATCGCCAGGGCGAAGACCTGAATCACTTGCTTCGCGTGCGGCGTGTAGGGTAGATTCAGGCGCAGCAACAGCAGGAGCAGCCCATATGCCCCCAGCGCCAGCAGTAGCCGCAGCCCCAGGTAATGCAGCAGATACTGCCGACTCTCTCCCCGGCGCGGGGCCACCTCCCGCACAATCAACTCATGTAGCCCCCAGGCGGACAACGCCAACACAATCGTGAAGTAGGTCACGCCCAGATTGAAGATGCCCGCCTCCGCCGCCCCCAACGTGCGCCCCACCAGGATAAAAAGCAGCGCGCTGCTGGCCTTGACGACGATGTTGCTGATGAAGGCCAGCGTGGTATTGCTTGCCAATCGTTGCAGATTGTTCATACGAGGGACGCTACATCGGAGGCGCGTTGTCTATCTTTTCGCCAATGCACACCCACCCCAGCGTGTGGTCCTTCACTTTGTCTAGCCGGTCGAGATAATAAAGAAGGAGGGGCAGCAGCAAGAAGAATACAAACTGCGTCGCCAGTTTGAAGGGCGCTTGCAGCCAGCGCAGCCAGCGAGACCGTGGGCGGGGGAAGAGCCAGTAATGGAGCATCTGTAAATTGAAGGAGAGGAACCAGAAATACCCCCCCATGGGGCGCATTTCCACTACGCGCATGCCGCTTTGTGCCAACAAATAGGTGAAGCCGAAGGAGGTGTAGCGGAAATAATCGTGCGGTTTCTGGTGCTGATGCCAGGACATGGGTGCGGAGAGGTAGAAGCGCCCGCCCGGTTTGAGGACGCGGCCAATCTCGTTGATCACGCGCATTGGCTCATTGACGTGTTCCATGGTCTGGATGCAAACGGCGGCGTCGAAGGTGTGGTCGGCAAACGGCAGCCGGCGCAAATCCCCCACCACGTCCAGCCCGGTATAATCCCAGGCGGTGTCCCCCACGGCCAGGTCCAACCCCGTGTAGCATGTGTGCGTGAAGTAATCCTTGTAGCGACCTTCGCCTGAACCGGCGTCCAGGACGCGCGCGCCCGCGGGAATTTGCGCCTGTGCCTGCTCCAGCAACCGCAGCGACTCATACCGATTGACCTCGATTCGTTTGCGCAACCACGACGGCATGGCCGCCAACTGCTCTCGTCTATCCATACTCTTTTTTTGCCTTCTCCATCCACCCATCCCGCAGGCCGCGCAGGTAAGCGCGGGCGGCGGACCACTGGCGGGTGAGGGCGAGGTGGGTTAATAGTTTGATGGCGCTGCCCAGGCGGTAGAGGAAAATGGCCCCCGGCTGCCCCAGGTGGGCATAGCGGCGGAAGAAAATGACGCTGCCGCGCGCCAGGTAGTAGCGATACTGTGGCGCGTCGCTGCCGCCGCTGCTGACGGCCACGCGGTGGTAAAGGCGGGCGGGTGCGACAAAACGCAGCCGATACCCCGCCTGGCGCATACGGATGGACCAGTCCAGGTCTTCGTAGTACATGAAGAAGGCTTCATCCAGCAGGCCGACCCGGCGCGCGGCGTCCATATTAACGAGCAAGCAGGTTCCCAGCAAGTAATCGACGTCGCGGGAGCGCGCCCACGCGGGACCATCGGGTGCGCCCTGATGCCGGTCGCGGATTTCCAGCAGGTGCTTGTGCCGGCGTGCGCCGCCAAACCAGAGGCGGTCCTGCTGGCTATCGTAGAGGATTTTGGGGGAGAGGAGGCCGATGTCGGGTGCAGTTTCGGCCAGGAGGTGGCGCAGCATGTCGGGGGCGGCGAAGGCGTCGTTGTTGAGCATGAGGGCGTAGTCGAATTGTTCGCTCAGGGCGTGGCGGATGCCGGCATTATACCCCCCCGCAAACCCCAGATTATGAGGCAAAGCCAGATGCCGCTCTTCCGGCAAGGCATCCGCCAATCGCCGCGCCGACCCGTCCCCTGACCCGTTGTCAATAACCAGGATGTGCAGGTCGGGGTGGTCCATCTGGCGCAACGCCTGGACGCAGGCGATGGTCAGGTCTGGTTGCCGCCAGTTGACGACGATGGCCAGGACGGTCGTCATGGTTCGGTAGCCCGGCTGGCGCCATAGCACCAGGCGATTTTTGTGAGGTAGAGTGCCGGCATTGTCCGCCCATATTTCCGCCACGTCAACGGCTGTCGTCGCCAGATGCCCAGCGATGCCCACAAGGCAATCGCCGGCGACAGCAGCAGCACCAGCCGGCGATGGCGCAACAGCCCCGGCGCGGCCAGCCAATCCGGGTGCTGCAACCGCACCTGGCGCATAAAAAAGCCAGAACGGGCGCAATCCCGCCACACCGCGGCGAACGTTTGGCGGTTATGCTCGTGGCGCACGGCGGCAGCCGGCCAAAAGTACGGCGAAAATCCCGCCTGCCTCATGCGCGTGGTCCATTCTACGTCTTGCCCGCGCCGCAGATTGTCGTCCAACATGCCGGCATATTCTATGACCTCCCGCGCCACCGACAAATTAAGCGTTGGCAGGTAGGGGCGCGGCCCAGGCGGGCTGGTGCTGAAGAACTCGTGGAACAGAGTGAGATTGTAGGTCAGATGCCAGTAGCCGTTGCCCGTGGGCAGCACCCCACCCCCCACCACGGCGTGCCCCGCCGCGTGCGCCGCCAGATGCCCCGCCAGCCAACCCGGTTGCGGCAGGCAGTCACTGTCCAAAAACAGGAGCCAATCAGATTGCGCGGCGGCAATGCCCAGGTTGCGCGCCGTCCCCGGCGGCACGGGTCGCCCCGTATCCAGCAGCCGCGCGCGTGGGTGCGCGGGCAGCAAGCCCGCCTCATCCTTGCCCACCACCAACACTTCCGCCACTTCCCGGTCGGCTTCTGGCTGCTGCCAGATAGCCGCCAGCACGCGGTCAATCAGGGGGGAGTTGAGGCTGGGGATGATAATGGTTATCATGACTGTTTCCAGACTGGCGCAGTTTCCCAAACGGCGACAGTCTTAGTGACCTACTTGTGAATTTCTGCTCCCGTTGACCGTCGTCAGGGGCAAGGCGTCCAGTTATTTGCTGTCATGTAAAGAACGCTTAGATTGATTAACTCTTCTTTAGTTCTACACCCGTCTGATAGATTTGCGCTTGCCGATGCGACATTAGCCGTATATTGCCTCCAATCATCCGGTAAATCATACGCATTTGTTAAAAATACCACGTTACAATCAGAGCAATCGGCTACAGTTGCCTTATATGCAAGATCATTTTGATCGTAGCCCAAGAAGTAATATGTGCCTACAAGGGTATTTCCCGGAATAGGCAAAGGAGATTGAGTACTCACATAGGGAACAGTTTCTACCGGATCCCCTGGCCTATTATTGGTGTCTGTTTTTGGTATTACTGTTGCAGTAACTACAAGAATCATAGGCGTATTCGTTTTCGTCGGCTCAAAATCATTGAGTAAACGTTCGGCTATTGGGCCATTCATAATTGCCCCAAGAATAGTACCTAAACAAAGCACCACTGCAGCTCCCAATGTCACTATAGCCCATAGTTTAGGGTTTGCTTTTCCTTCTCCCATTTAAGTCCTCCTGAAAATGTGAACAGAATTCGTGTGTAGTAAGTAATTCTGGGGGGCATTATAATCATGAACGGCCTCTTTTAAGGTGGCATTCTGTCGGTATTATAGCAAACAACCGGGGTGGGGCGGTGTCCTGGATGTTTGGTAACAGGTGAGATTGGCGGATGAAGATTTTTGTGACCGGTGGCGAGGGGATGTTGGGGCGGAGTGTATGCCGGCATTTTCCCGCCGCCCACCAACTGATCACCCCTGCCCGCGCCGCGCTCGACATCCGCGACCACCACGCCGTGCGCCGCCAGATCGCTCAGGCCCAACCCGACCGGGTGCTACACCTGGCCGCCCTCACCGACGTAGACCTTTGCCAGCGGCAGCCCGACCTCGCCTACCAGGTCAACACCGCCGCCACCGCCAACCTCGTCGCCATCTGCCGGGACCTCAACCTGCCGCTGCTGTTCATGAGCAGCATCGCCGTCTTCGATGGGCACAAGCCCACCCCCTACCTGGAAGACGACCCGCCCGCGCCCGTCAACGTCTACGGAGACAGCAAATGGCGAGCGGAACGCCTCGTCGCCACCTTGCCGCGCCACCTCATCGTGCGCAGCGGCTGGCTGTTTGGCGGCGGCGCGGCGGATAAAAAATTCGTGGGCAAGATCATCGAGCTGGCGCGACAGCGACAACGTCTGACGGTCGTAGACGACAAGATTGGCTCGCCTACGTTCACCGACGACCTGGCGGTGGGACTGGAGCGGCTGCTGCTGCGCGGGGACGACGGCGTGCGGCATCTGGTCAACAGCGGCCCGCCCGTGAGTCGTTTCCACCTCGCCGCCGAGATTCTGCGCCTGGCGGATGTGTCCACTGATTTGCTGCCCGTGTCCTCCGCGCATTTCCCTCACCTGGCCCCGCGCCCGGATATGGAGGCTGCCGCCAGCCATCACACCACCGGTTGGCTGCGCCCCTGGCCGGCGGCATTGCAAATTTATGTGACGCAAATTCAGTAACGCTAGAATCCGCGGTGAAGGGTTTTTCATGGGATAAGGGCAATCACAGATTACGCAGATTACGCAGATTACGCAGATTATTGTGTGTATCCACGTACTGGCGGAGCCGCAAACACCACTAACTGCCAACCATCAACTCTTAGCGACTCACCCTGCGGAGTGTTCCGTCTCTCAGGCGCACAAATCTTCTAGCGCGCGCACCAAATTGCCCCAGGAGAAGCGATCCTGGTCGGCGGCGATGTGGGCGCGCATGGTTGGCCCCAGTTTTTCGCCCAGGAAGCGATTGATGGCCGCCGCCAGCGCCGCCGGATCGTCCGGGGGCACAACCAGCCCCGTGCGCCCATCCTGCACCGCTTCCGCCAGCCCGCCCACATTGGTGGTGATCACGGGCGTGCCCTGCCCAAAGGCGACCTGCGCCACCGCGCTCTGCGTGGCGCTGCGATACGGCAGCACGGCGGCATCCGCCCGCCGCACGCAGGCCACAAGCTGCTCATCGGGCACGTACTGGTTCCACAGCGTCACTGCTTCCGCCACACCCATCCGCTCAATCAATGCCTGATACGCCGCCTCGCCCTGCCAGAACTCGCCCACCACCAGCAGGTGAACGGGCTGTTGCGCCAGCACGGCGGGCAGCGCCCGCAGCAGCACGTCCAGCCCTTTGTAGGGGCGGACGAAGCCAAAGAAGAGGAGCAGGGGGCGATCCGATGGCAATTCGATGGGGAGGGTGGCGGGCGCGGCGGTCTGCCCCAGGTCGGCGTAGGTGGGCAGCGCGGTGGCGATGACGCGGGCATGGGGGAACATCTGCCGCAGCAGGGCGGCGTCCGCCTGCGAATGCGCCAGGAAGCCATCGGCGCGCCCCAGGGCCAGGCGCGCGGCGGCCCGGTCTAGGGGACCGGATTCATGCGGCAGGACGTTGTGGCAGATGAAGAGGAGGCGGGGGGGATGGGGGGCGCGCCGCAGTAGCCAGGTCAGCGCGGCCCAGGCGGGCGCCCAGTAGGGAACCCACCAGGAGATGATGACGGCCTCTGGCTGCCAGGCGCGCAGCCGCCGCGCGGTTTGCCGCCAGGTGAGCGGGTTGAGGCCGTCTAGCCAGTATTCGGCGTCCGTTTGCAGGGGGTGCTGGCTGGGATCGCGGTCGCTCTGGCCGGGGAAGAGCCAGCGGGGATACTGGCGGGAGAAGGAGATGAGGCGGACGGTGTGCCGCTGCCGGCATTCTCGCGCCAGCAGCGTCGTGTAATGGGCAATCCCGCCGCGATAAGGGTAAGTGGGACCGATAATTGCCAAACGCATGGGGGGATTATAATCTGGTTTGACAGTATAATGAAGGTAGAAGGCAGAAGGCAGAAGGCAGAAGGTAGAAGGACGGTTGAATGATTTTGGTGACGGGGGCTGGTGGATTTGTGGGCAGGTCGGTGATGCGGGCGCTGGCGGAGCGAGAAATGCCGGCAAAACCGTACACCGGCCGCATCAACGATCCCTATGCCTTGCGCGTCGAACTCAGCAACGTGGACACCGTCATTCACCTGGCCGGCGCGGAGAGCCGTGGTCGCGCGCGCGCCTTGCAGCATGTTGATGTGGAGGGGACGGCGCGGTTGTTGGAAGAATGCCGGCACGTCCCCATCCGCCGCCTCCTCATCCTCAGCCGCCTGCACGCCGACGCCCACGCCATGCACCCGTTGCTGCGCGCCAAAGGAGAGCAGGAGGAAATCGTTCGTCGCGGCAACCTGCCCTACACCATCATTCGCTCCGCCACCCTTTTTGGCCGCCACGACCGCTTTCTCAACAACATCGTGGGGCTGGCGCAGTGGAGTTGGCCCCTGATCTGGCTGCCCGGCGGCGGCCAGGTGGCGATGCAGCCGCTGTGGGTGGAGGACCTGGTGCGCTGTCTGCTGCTGACGCTGTCCCGCGACAATCTGGTGGGGGAGACGATTTCCGTGGGCGGGGGAGAGCAGCTTCGTTACGCGGAAATTGTGCGGGTGGCTTTGGAAAGTGCCGGCATTGCCGGCATCCCCTTCCGCCCCCATCCTCTCCTCGTGCGCCCCCTGGTCAGCCTCCTCTTTAGCTGGTGGCGACACCCACCCGTCAGCCGCTTCTGGATGGACCGCTTCACCACCCCCGACATCACCGACCTCGATGCCGTGCGCTTTCATTTCGGCTTCCATCCCCACGCCCTGCGCCACAACATCGCCTACCTGCGCCGCCCCGACCTGCGCTGGCAGCTCTTTGGTCTGCGCCGTCCCACTTGAAGGAGTTTGCCGGCATTTGCCCTACCGCCAGCAACGGCTAGAATAACGGTCGAACAATCAAGGAACGGAAACAAAACAAGACGACGAAGTTGTTTTCTTACCGTTCCTTCAAACTGACGATGCAATTCCTTGCTTTATCTCATCGTCACTCCTAACCGCCAACCACCGACCCCTTTCATTCAGGGTAACTATAACGCTCTCTGGAGATTGGACCAATTTCACCAGAGAAAACTGGTCCAATCTGGCCCAGCAGCTACCATTCAGGAACCTCATGCCCATAGACATCAACATTCAAGACATCGCTCACTATGTAGACCAGACCGTGCGCCTCAAAGGATGGCTCTACGCCAAAACCGGCAAAGGCAAACTGCAATTCTTGCGCCTGCGCGACGGTAGCGGCATCGTCCAGGCCGTCGCCTTTCGCCCTGAACTGGGGGAAGAAAAATTCAACCTCATCAAGGAACTGGGGCAGGAATCCTCCCTCATCGTCACCGGAAAAGTGCGCCAGGACGAGCGCGCCCCCGGCGTTCCCGGCGGCTATGAGCTGAGCATCAGCGACGTGGAAGTGCTGCAAAACGTTAGCGGCTACCCCATCACCCCCAAAGACCACGGTGTTGAATTCCTGATGCAAAACCGCCACCTGTGGATTCGCTCCAGCCAGCAGTGGGCCATCCTGCGCGTGCGCGCCGTCGTCAAACGCGCCATCATCGACTTCCTCGACAGCCACGGCTTCCTCAACATCGACACCCCCATCATCACCCCCTCCGCCGCCGAAGGAACCAGCACCCTCTTCACGGTGGATTATTTTGAAGAAGACGCTTACCTGGCGCAAACGGGCCAGCTCTACAACGAGGCCAACATCATGGCCTTCAGCCGCGTCTACTGCTTTGGCCCCACCTTCCGCGCGGAAAAGTCGAAGACGCGCCGCCATCTGGCGGAGTTCTGGATGGTGGAGCCGGAAATCGCCTTCTGCGATCTGGATGGCCTGATGGACCTGGAGGAGCAATTTGTCAGCGCCATCGTGCAGACGGTGCTGCAAAAGTGCGAACCGGAGTTGACGCTGCTGGAACGCGACCTGGACGCGCTGCGCCGCGTGCAGGCGCCCTTCCCGCGCATCAGCTACGATGAGGCCGTGGCGCGCATCCAGGCTATCCGCGCGGCCACGGAAGATGAGGAATTGAAGGCGCAGTTGGCGCTGGAATGGGGGGATGATTTTGGCTCGCCGCACGAAACGGAACTGACGAAGCAGTTTGACCGCCCCGTGTTTGTCTACGGCTATCCCTCCGCGGTGAAGGCGTTTTACATGGAGCCGTGGCCGGGGCGGCCCGAAGTGTGCAAGAGCGTGGACTTGTTGGCTCCCGAAGGGTACGGCGAAATCGTCGGCGGTAGCGAGCGCATGAGCGATCCCGACCTGCTGACGGCGGCAATTGAGCGGCATCAACTGCCGATGGAGCCGTATCAGTGGTATGTGGAATTGCGCCGCTTTGGTAGTGTGCCGCACAGTGGTTTTGGTCTCGGCCTGGAGCGCACTGTGGCCTGGATTTGCGGCATTCATCACGTGCGCGAAACCAGCCCCTACCCGCGCACGCTGAAGTGGATGTATCCGTAGGGAATAATTGATGGTTGAACTGTTGCATGGTTGGATGGTTATCCGTGATGCCGGCAATGCCCCATTTCATCAGAGAAAATCGGTCCAATCTGGGTTAGCAGTCACCAATGTTCACGAATTCACCGATCAACCATTTCTTTGACCGATAGACAAAATGATCGTTGTCTACGCCGCTCTTGCCTGGTTTGTTGGGCTGGTCATGGCCAGTCTCTTTCCCTTTCCCTTGCCTGTCTGGTTGGGCGCGGTGGGGTTGGCTGTTGCCGGCATTCTCCTTTCCCTCCGCCGCCCATCTATCCGCCTGCCCTTCCTCGTCCTGGCCGCGATGGGGTTGGGCGGCGCGCGCTACATCCTCTCCATTCCCGCCATTGATACCGGTCACGTCGCCTTTTACAATGGCACGGACGTCGTCCTCACCGGCGTGGTCAACGACGAGCCAGAACTGCGCGACACCACCCTGCGCCTCGACCTGCGCGTCGAATCGCTGACCATCGCCGGCGGCGCCACGCGCCCCGTCTCCGGGCGCGTCCTCGTCAATGCCGCACGCTTTCCCCTCATCCCCTATGGGGCACGCATCCTCGTCATTGGCCGTCTGGACGAGCCGCCCGTCTTTGATACGTTCGATTACCGCGAGTATCTGGCGCGGCAGGGGTTCCACAGCGTCATGCTCCTGCCGGAAATTGAGGTGGTGGAGGAGAATGTGGGCAATCCGGTGTATGCCGGCATTCTCGCCTTCAAAACCCGTGCCCAATCCATCGTCAACCGCCTCATCACCGACCCGCAAGCCGCCCTCCTGAACAGCATCCTCCTCGGCAACCGCGCCGGCCTCGACGACGCCGTGCGCGCCGACTTCCGCCGCACCGGCATGGCCCACGTCATCGCCATATCCGGCTTCCACCTTTCCATTCTTGCCGGCATGTTAGTCGGCCTCTTCACGCCCCTCGTCGGCGAAAAACGCTCCCCCTGGTTCGTCCTCCTGGGCATCATCTTCTACACCATCATGGTCGGCGCGGGCGCGTCCGTCGTGCGCGCGGCCATCATGAGCAGCATGTACCTCATCGGCACAAAGGTTTTGGGGCGGCCTCGTTTCGCGTTTGGCTCCCTGTTTGCCGCCGGCGTCATCATGACACTGTGGCGACCCGCCATTTTGTGGGACGTGGCCTTCCAGTTCAGCTTCTCCGCCACGCTGGGCCTGATGCTCTACGCGGACCGGTTTAGCCGTTGGGCGCGGCGGCTGCTGCTGCGACGCCTGTCCGCGCGCGTCGTCAACGGGTACGTGGGACCGGTGACGGACCTGGTGATGGTCACGGTGGCGGCGCAGGTGGCAACGCTGCCCCTGGCGATGTTCTATTTTAACCAGATCGCCATTGTCAACCTGGTCGCCAATCCTTTGATTTTGCCGGCACTCCCCGGCCTCATGCTCTCCGGTGGATTGGCCGTGATCGTCGGTCTCCTTTCCCCCCTCCTCGCCCAACCCATCGCCTGGCTCGCCTGGCTCTTCCTCTCCTACGCCATCTTCCTCGTGCGGCTGCTGGCGCGCATCCCCTTTGCCGCCCTGCCCGTGCAAATCAGCCTCACCGTCGTCGTTCTCCTCTACCTCCTCATCGGCGGCGTCACCTGGATCGCCTTCCAGCCGCGCCCCCGCCGCGAAAATATGTTGAACAAAGCACGCCCCTACGTCAACCAGCAGATCGTCATTGGCTTTGCCTTGCTCGTCGCCATTCTCGTGTTTGCCTGGGGCCGCACCCAGCCCGATGGCCACCTGCACGTCGTCTTCTTCGACGTGGGGCAGGGCAGCGCCACCTTCATCCAGACCCCCAGCGGGCGGCAAATCCTCGTTGATGGCGGTCCCTCGCCCACGCTGTTGAACACCGCCCTGGGGCGCATGATGCCCTTCTGGGATCGCCAACTGGACATGGTCATCAGCACGAACATGGCCGGCAGCTACGCCACGGGGCTGCCCGGTGTGCTGGAACGGTACCAGGTGGATCAGTTGGTTACGGGCAGCGCCGCCGACGGCAGCGAGTTGCCGTCCACGCTGGCCGCCTACGCCACGCTGCTGGACGTGGCGCAGGGGCAGGAAGTGCCGCTGCATCTGGCCGCCGCCGGTGAAATGATCTCCGTGGGGGATGGGGTGCGCCTGGAAGTGTTGGGGCCGTCCCCCAACACGGACGGGGATGAAACGGTGTCGCTGCGGCTGGTTTATGACAACCTGACTGTGATGCTGGCGGGCGCGGCGGGGACGATTGCCGAGCAGGCGATGGTAGAAGCCGACCGTCCCATGCAATCACTGGTGCAGCTCATCGGGCGGCAGGGGGGCAAAAATGCCACGTCCACGGGCTTCTTGCGCGCCGTGCATCCCCAGGTTGCCGTCATTTCCGTGGCGGGCGACAATCGTTTTGGCGATCCGCAGCAGGATGTGTTGACGCGGATTGCCGGCATTGGCGCCCCCATCCTGCGCACCGATCAACTGGGCAGCATCGAACTCATCAGCGACGGCGCGGCCATGTGGTGGCAGGCCTGGAAGTGACGGAAGTTGATAGTTGATAGTTGACAGTTGACAGGTACTGTTTGCTCGCCGCCAACTCCCCTCTACCAACTCCCAAAGGATTTCCCTTGCGTATTTATCGTTTCGTCAGTTTACTTTTGCTTGTATGGGTGATCGTGGGATGCCGGCAATCGCCGCCCACGCCAACACCCACGCCCACCACCGCCATCGCCGCCGCCACGCCCGCGCCGACGACGCCTCCCACGCCGCTGCCTTCCCCCACGCCCACGGCCACCCTCGTGCCGCAGCCCCTCATCCGCGCCGGCGCGCAGGAGGTGGGAGACGATGGCCTTGTGGTCATCGCTTCCGTCTTCGCGCCAGATGGGGGGTGGCTGGTTTTGCACGATGGCGATACGGATGGTCCTGTTTTGGCGCGCACGTTGGTAAATGCCGGCAGCAGCAACGCCATCACCCTCACCATTGACCCCCTGGCCGTCAGCAACCAGATCTCCGCCGTCCTCCACGCCGACGCCGCTCCCCTCGGCTCCTTCGATTCGCAAACCGATCTGCCCCTCACCTACCAGGGCGAAATCGTCGCCAATCTCTTTCCCGTAACCGTGACCGTGGCCTTGCCCGGCATCATCGTCAGCAACCAGACGGTGGCCGCCGATGGCCTGTTGCACATTGACCAGGTCATTGCCGCCGCACCGGGCTTTGTGGCCGTCTCCAATGCCGCCGGGCAACTTCTGGGATTCTTTCCCGTCGGCCGCGGCACGCACACCGATGTGCCCGTGCGCATCAACTGGCGGCAGGCCACCCCCGACCTGCTGGTGACGTTGTACCAGGACCAGGGAACGGCCACCCGCTTTGAAGCGGACGATCCGCCCGTGCTGGTCGATGGTCGGCCCGTCGCCGCCTCTTTCCACACCGTTCTGCCGCTGGACGTGTACGTCTTTGATCAGCCCGTGATAAACGACCAGATTGTGATTGAGCGCGTGGTCAGCGAGGGGCCGGGGTGGGTCGTCGTCTATTTCAACGACGACGGGCAGCCGGGTAACATCATTGGCTACGCGTCGCTGGCCGATGGCGTCAATGAGCGTGTGGTCGTGCCCGTCGCCGCCGGCGCGGTGACGGCGATTCTGCATGTGCGCCTGCACGCGGACACGGGCGAAGTGGGCGCGTTCGATTTCCCCGCCGCCGACCCGCCGCTGACGGACGCCGACGGACGGTTGCCGCTCTTTTCGTTCCGCATCGATCAGGGCAATTTTCTCCTCACCCGCGACCAGGTGGTCACGGATACGGCGATTGTGCCGCTGGTGGCCGCCAATGTGGATACGTGGCTGGTGATCCAGGCGGACGTCGACGGTCGGCCCGGCGCGGTGATTGGGCGTGTGCGCCTGCCTGCGGGCATGGCCTGGGATGTGGCCGTTTCCGTGGATGCCGCCGCCGTCACGCCCACGCTGTATGCCGCTTTGATTCGGGACGATGATCCGGCGGGGGAGTTCAATTATCCCGATGGCGGCGATAAGCCCCTGACGCAAGACGGCAATCCGATCTTTGCGCCCTTTGCCGCCCCATGACGACCTCGCGCCAGGTGGTGTATTTCACGGCTCCGCGTGAGGTGGTTGTGCGCACGGAGCCGTTGCCGCCGCCGGGCGCGGGGCAAGTGTTGGTGCGCACGTTGGTTTCCGCTGTCAGTGCCGGCACGGAAATGCTCGCCTACCGTGGGGAAATGCCGGTTAATGTGCCGTTGGATGAGACAATTGCCGGCATGTCCCAACCCTTCCACTATCCCACCCCCTATGGCTACGCGGCGGTCGGGGAAGTGATCGCCGTCGGCGCGGGGGTGGACGCCGATTGGTCAGGGCGGCGGGTCTTTGCCTTCGTGCCCCATCAGAGCCACTTCGTCGCCGCGCCGCGCGAACTCGTAGCCGTCCCCGCCGACCTTTCCCCGCATGATGCCGCCTTCCTGCCTTTTGTGGAGACCGCCGTCAGCCTCGTCATGGACGGTCAGCCCGTCATCGGCGAGCGGGTTGCCGTCTGGGGACAGGGCGTCATCGGCTTGCTCACCACCGCCATATTGTCACGCTTCCCCCTGGCAGCCCTCGTCGCCATTGACCCACTCCCCTTGCGGCGGGCGCGCGCGCTGGCCCTGGGCGCGCACGCCGCCTTCTCCCCCGATGCCGCCGTTGATCTAGCCGCGGCGCTTGGCCCCGACGGGGCCGACCTCGGCTACGAACTATCCGGTAGCCCTGCCGCCCTCAACCAGGCCATCACCGCCGTCGGCTTTGGCGCGCGGCTCGTGGTCGGCTCCTGGTATGGGCAAAAACCCGTCTCGCTGGCGTTGGGTGGCGCGTTTCACCGCCGTCACCTGCGCCTGATCAGCAGCCAGGTGAGCCACCTCGCCCCGCGCTGGCTGGCGCGTTGGAGCAAGGAACGCCGCCTGGCCGTGGCCTGGGAATTCTTGTCTGAACTGCGCCCCGCCGCCAGCCTCATCACGCACCGCTTTTCCTGGTGCGACGCGCCCCTGGCCTATCAGCTTCTCGACCAAAACCCCGACGCGGTCCTACAACTGGTCTTCGATGCATCGTTCCAGAGTCATCTCAAGAATAGCTCCCAGGAAGATTAAGGCGATGACAAACCTTCCGGGAAGCTCGCTCTCAGGCCAGAGTCGTCTCAAGAACAGCTTCCAGGAAGATGGAGTTGGCCGTGTTGGAAGCGCTGCCGGCGCGTGGATAAAACAGGCGTCTGCGCCATTCGCAAAATCCTGACTATTTCCCTGAACGTTTCCTCAGAAAGCGACGTGGGGCCTCATGGGGTGCTTTCCCTGACAATTCGGTGACGTTATAATCTTCATATCACCGTCCACCACAATAACTATCCAGAAATCGCCCGGTTCCGCGTCTAATCAAAGAGTAACCGTAACTATTCACGTCTCCGAGAGATTGGACCAATTTTGTAGACATCAATAAGATTCAACCAGAGCAAATTGGTCCAATCTGGGCAGATGACCTGTATAGTCACGAGTAACCATTTATTGAGCACGCAGCGCGCCCTCATCCCCGGCAAAGGTGGTACACATGCTCCGTCGCATAAGAATTGAAGAAGGTTGGTTCACGCTTTTTCTCGTCTGGGCCATGATTTTCACGGCGGGTTTGGCCGTGGTGCAGACCGAGCTGATCAACGGGTTAGAGATCATCCCCGTGGTCGGTTCCGTCGCGCTAATGGCGGGCCTGCTGTTGGCTAAAAGCCGCTTCAGCGACCGTACGGCGCACCTTTTTTCCCTCATTTATGGCCTCTTCGTTGTGGCGTACTTCATTGGGTTGGTTTTGCCCGGTTCCTTGCCGTGGCGCGACCGCGTGCTGGAGATGGGCAGCCGCCAGATCATCTGGTTGCGGAAGGCGTTTGGCGAGGGCAGCAGCCGTGATGGCATTATCTTTGTTATGCACACTTCCGCCGTTTTCTGGCTGTTGGGCTACACGGCGTCCTGGTTTACGTTTCGCTACCCACGTGTGTGGCGCGTGGTGTTGCCCACGGGGGTCGTGCTGCTCAGCGTGGTTTACTTCTATCTCGGCCCCAAACCGCTGGCCCTTTACCTGGGTTTTTATTTGCTCCTGGCCCTGTTGTATGTGTCGCAGACGCATTTGGTCTCCCATGTGAAGGAGTGGCGCATGGCGGCGGTTCGTTTTGAACGAGGAATTAATCTCTCGTTCTTGCGTGCCAGCCTGATTGTGGGGATGTTTACCTTGTTGGTGGCGTGGTATTTGCCGGCACTTGGCGCCAGTACCTCCGTCAGTGATGCCATCAGCAACGTCAACCAACCGTGGCGCAGCTTCCAGGACAACTGGACCCGCCTCTTCTCCTCCCTCCGCTCCTACGGCAGCCCCACCAACGACCCCTACACCGACTCCCTTGTCCTCGGCGGCCCGCGCACCGTCGGCAACAACCTCGTCATGGACATCTACGTGTCCAAAAAGCTCCCCTATGTCTACTGGCAGTCCACCGTCTACGACGTTTACGGACCGCGCGGCTGGGAAATGGCCCAGGGCGAGCAGGTCATCCACTACCCCGAAGATGGATACCTCGACCTGCCCGTTGTCTTGGAACGCAAGGTCATTACCCAGACCGTCATCAATTATCGCGCCAGTTCCGGCGTGCTATACGGCGCGCCGGACATCATCGCATCCGACAAACAGATGGTGGTCACGCGCCAGTTCGACGAAACAGGCCACGAGGTCATCAACGGCATCAAATCTCGCTACGTTTTGCGCCAGGGCGACACCTACCACATCGATTCCCAATACAGCCTGGCCGACGCCACCAGCCTGCGCCAGGCGACCACCAATTACCCCGCCTCCATCACCGATAATTACCTCTCCTACCCTGACAGCATCACGCCGGAGACGCGCGCCCTGGCGGACAGCCTCACCGCGCCCCGTGACAACCCGTTTGACAAAGCCATCGCCGTGCGTGACTATCTGCGCGCCAACATCACCTACAACGACCAGATTCCCGCGCCGCCGGACGGCGTGGATCCCATCCACCACACGCTTTTTGTGAGCAAGGAGGGGTACTGCACCTATTACGCCACGGCAATGGCCGTCATGCTGCGGTTGGAGGGCATTCCCGCGCGCGTGGCCGCCGGATACGCGCAGGGGGAATGGGACGATGCCACTTCTTCCTACCGCGTGCGCGCCAGTAACGCGCACACATGGGTCGAAGTGTACTTCCCCGGTTATGGCTGGATACAGTTTGAGCCGACTGCCTCCATTCCCGTGGTGGAGCGCCCGGAGACGCCGGCGGGGGAAGGCGGGGATAATTTTGCCTCTCCCTCTCTTGCGGATACCAGCCTGGACCGCGAGAGTCTGCTCCCGGATGAGGATGCGAGTAACCCGGAGCGCACCAATTCGCCGTTGGATGCGCCGCCACCGCCGCCCACCGGGGTGCTGGGACTCAGCCGTAGCGCATTGCTCCGTCTGGCTATTGGGGCGGCGTTGTTGATGGTTGCGGGGGGGCTGGTCTTTTTGGCCGGCCAGATGAATGCGCGCGTGGAGTCCGACGTCAACAAGAGTTATGGTCGGCTGGGGGACTGGGGGCGATTCCTGGGCGTGCAAATTCGCCCTGCGCACACGCCCTACGAGCGGGCGAACCTGCTGACAGCGCAGGTTCCCGAAGGGCGCGCCCCCATTCGCAACCTAACGCAGCAATTTGTGACGAAGACGTTCAGCCCGAGCCGTGAGGGAGACCCCGATTTCAATCCGCGCCAGGAGTGGAAGGTGTTGCGTCCGCTGCTGCTACGCAAGAGCATTAGCAACTGGTTTGCCCGCTTCCGCCGCAATTGAGGGACTGTCTAAATCAGATTGGTTCATTCTTGTATTATGGCGTGTTCGAAACGGGGCGGGGGAGGATGGCGGCGTCGATGATGTGCAGTACCCCGTTGGTGGCGAGGAGGTCGCCCGCCACAACGTGCGCGCCATCGAGGGTGAGGTTGGATCCTGTGCCGGCAATTCTGATACTTTCCACATTCCGAGTGCCAAAACGGAAATTAAGCCGGCTGCCCACTGTCGGCAGCGTCTCCAGGTCCGCCAGCAGAATGGGCGTGCCCTGCGGCCAGCCATTCTGGTTCAGCAGCCAATAATTTACCAGATTCTCCGCCTGCTCCGGGTCATTCAAAACCATTTGCGCTTCACTACTGGCGCGGCTAAAAGCCTGGTCATCGGGAGCCAGCACCGCATCCACATATTGGAAGCGCAGCGCATAAACCAGGTCCACCGACTCCACCAGGGTGCGGAAGCGGGTCAGCCGCTCGTCCGTGCGCACCAACTGCCATAAACTGACGTCCGGCCCGGTTTCCGGGGGCAAAATGAAGCCATCAACGACGTGGACGATTCCGTTGGATGCCTTCAGGTTCGCCGTGATAATGGGAACAAAGTCGGCGAACAGGTGGTCCCCTTCGCGGGTGATGATGATGGGGGCGTCGGCTTCAGAGGTAACCGTGCCTCTGGCTTCCAGGTCGGCGCTGGCATAGACGCCGTCCAGGGTGTGGTGGCGCAGGATGGCGCTCATGGCGACGGAGTCAATTTCTGTCGGCGGGATGCCCAATTTGGAGAAGGCGGTGTTGGTGGCGGCGAAGAAGGTGTAGGAACCGGGGGTGTCGAATTGGGTGAATATGCCGGCATTCTTCAAAACCCCAATCAGAAACAAAAACTCACTATCATCCTGCAAAATCTGGGCAATCGTCGGCAAATCACTCTGCGGCACAGGCGTCGCCAGCACCTCCAGCGGCAAATTATCCGGCGTGGGTTGCGTCGTGCAGCCCGCCCCAAATAGCAACAGCAGCATAAGAACCAGAAGAAGTCGTTTCATAGGATGATGTCCAAACCAATGGCACCGCCAATCGTAGCGGTTTAGTATGCGGAACGGCGGCGCGGGACCATTCCCCACGGGTGGCGAATCGGATACGATTCGCTATTTAGGACTGACGATGAAACAACGGTCGGAATGGCATCGTCAGTTTGAAGGAACGGTAAGGAAACAGCTTCGGTGCCTTGTTTAATTTCCATCCCTTCGTGGCTGTCCGCAGTTAAAGCGGAAATGCGCGGACAGCGGCTATCATGGACAGCGGCTATCATGGACAGCGGCTATCATGGACAGCGGCTATCATGGACAGCGGCTATCATGGATAGCTTGGCAGCAACCGTCCGTAAAAAGTGTGAAGTTATTTGGGGACGGTTACTTATTAGACGAATGCGGCGCGGATTTTATCGCCGCCAGGCTGGCCTCCGCCTGCGCCAATTCCGCCGGCGTGTTCACATTAAAAAAGGTCAGGCCATCTGCGTCAAACGGCATAATCTCCGCCGCCATCACCGCGCGGACGCGCACCTGGTCGTAGAAGCTGATCATCCGCTTCTGCCCCCGTGCCAGCGCCACCGCCACGGCCGCCAGCGCGCGTTCGCGGGCATAAACGGCCTGCATCGGCTGGTAATTATCCTGCCAAATAGGCACAATGACGTCCGCGGCGGGGGCCAGCGTGAGCATATAGGCGAGCAAACCCCGGTTGGCAAAGGGCATGTCACACGCCAGCACCACCACCACGTCGCCACGCGCCGCCGTGAGCGCGGTGTGCAATCCGGGCAGCGCCCCCGCTCCTGGCGCGGCGTCGCTGACCAATCGCACGCCGAGGTAGGCATAGCCTGCCGGGTTGTTGGTGGTAATCAGGATTTCGTCCCCCAATCCGGCCACGCGCGCCAGCACGTGTTCGATCATGGGTCGACCCGCCAGGGGGACGAGTCCTTTGTCCTGCCCCATGCGGCTGGAGCGTCCGCCGGCCTGGATGGCCATGGTGATGGTTTGTTTTTCGGCCATAAATTGGATTGTATCATACCTGTTTGAAAGGATTGCGCGAAGATGTTCAAGAAGTTTTGCTTCATGATGATATTGCTGTTGGGGGTGGGGGGATGCCGGCATTCTCCCGCCACACCACCACCCCCCATCTCCCCCACGTCCCTGCCACCCACCCCCATCCCCACCGCCGCCCCCCTGCCCACGCCCACATTCCCCCAAGCGCCTCCCACCGTCACCGCCATTCTCCAGCCCACCGCCATCGCCGGCCCCACAACCGCGCCAGACCCCACCGCCACGCCCACCGCTGCCCCCGTCACCCTCATCACCCTGGCCGACTTCGGCGCGGACCGCGACCCGCTCACCGGGGAAATCGTTGCCGATCCCGCCAATTTGCAGCGTCGCCCCCTGGCCGTCAAGATCAGCAACTCGCCTGCTTCCTACACCCGCCCGCAGGCTGGCCTCAGCCAGGCCGACCTGGTCTTTGAACACGTAACGGAAGGCCCCATCACCCGTTTTACGGCCATCTTCTACGGCCAGACGCCGCCACAGGTCGGGCCGATTCGCAGCGCCCGCCTCATTGACATCGAACTGCCCGCCATGTACGATGCCGCCCTGGCCTATTCTGGCTCCAGCATCGGCGTCGCCAGCAAAATCAATCACAGCGATTTCGCCCGCCGCGTGCTCCATTCCAATGATCCCGGCTACTTTCGCACGGGTGAGGACAAGCCGTGGGAACACACCCTTTATGGTCATCCCGCCGTCTTTTGGGATTCGCTGACGGAGATGGACCAAAACCGTCCCCCGGAATTCAGCACGAATATGGCTTTCAGCAGCACGCCCCCCGACGGGGGGCAGCCGGCAACGGACATGACCATCAATTATGATGATTGGGAGCTGGTGGAGTGGGTGTATGATGCCGGCATCAACCGTTACCTTCGTTGGGCTGATGGCGAAGTCCACACCGACGCCAACACCGGCGCGCAACTGTCCGCCGCCAACGTCGTCGTCATCTACGCCCTGCATCAGCAAGACGTGACCATTTGCGAATACCAGGTCGGCAACTCCTGCCAGGTCTACTCCACCGAAATCCAGATTTGGGGCGACGGTCCGGCCATCATCTTCCGCGATGGCCGGCAATACGCGGCCACCTGGAAGCGCGAAAACCGCCCCGACATGCTCACCTTCTACGACGCTTCCGGCGCGCCCCTGCCGCTGCAAATCGGCAACACCTGGTTCCAGATCATCCCCCCCTATTACCAGGATGCGCTCACCGTAACGCCCTGAAAGAGTGGAAAGAGTGGAGCAGTTTTGGAAACTGCGCGACTCTATTCACGTAGACCTGCCGGGTCTCCTTCGTAAATGGTGGGCGATTTTCCAAATCGCCCGCCCGATTTGGAAAATCGGGCTACGCCCGTAAACGAGCAAAACCTGACCGGTCTTGCTTGTGAGGCTGAATAGTCACTCATCTGTTTGCCTTTTCGCCTGCTCGTGCTACATTCGCCGCCTGATGCAATCCCGATGGCCTAACCCCCTGGCGCTCCTGGGCGCTGTGCCCGCGCTGGTCCTGGGGCTGGCGCTCACCCGCCTCCTCTACGACCTGCTTTTTCCCCTGCCCTGGCTGGGGCAACCCTTGCCTGTCGCCAGTGTCGCCCTCCTCTTCGCCGTGGCGGGCGCGCTTGTCTGGCAATCCCTTTTCCGCCGCCGCCACAACTGGCTCGCGGCCACGCTCCCCTTCCTCCCCTTCTATCTCAATCTCCTCACCCTGCTTGATCCCGCGCCCGACCTGGCGCGCGCCCGCTTCCTTTTCGCCGCCGCCCTCTGGCTGTCCTGCGCCGCCGCCATCGCCGACGCGCGTCGTCCCTGGACACTCCTCGTCGCCCTGCTCATCGGCGCAGCCGCGCTCTACCTGCCCACCATGCCCCACACCGTAGGCCGCGCCGACACGTTCGAGTTTCAGGTCGTCGCCCCGCGCCTGGGCATTGTCCACCCCACCGGCTACCCGCTCTACCTCCTCCTGGGCAAACTCTTTACCCTGATCATCCCCGTGGGCAGCCCTGCCTGGCGGCTCAATCTGGCATCCGCCGTTTATGGCCTTGCCGCCCTCGTCTTCGTCTACTTACTGGGGCGGGCGCTGCATGGCCGCGACGCGCCCGCCCTGGCCGGGGCCGCCGCCCTGGCCCTCACGCCCACCTTCTGGAGCCAGGCCATCGAGGCCGAGGTCTATACGCTGCACCTGCTTTTCGTGGCCGCCATCCTGTTCTTGCTCGTGCGCTGGCTGCGCCAGGGGCCGCCGTCCGGCGCGCGCGGCTGGCTGCTGCTGCCGTTCCTGTTAGGCCTCGGCCTGACCAATCATCTGACTACCGTTTTCCTCCTGCCGCCCGCGCTCCTCACCCTGTTCTACCTGCGCCGCGCCTGGCCCCGTCGCCTTTCTTTTTGGGCGGGAATGCTGCTCGCCTTTTTGCTGCCACTGCTGCTTTACGCCTACCTGCCGCTGCGCTGGGCCGCCGTCAATGGGGAGCCGATGGGATGGTCCCGCTTTTGGGATTGGGTCGTTGGCGGGCGTTTCCAGGGGGCGTTGCAATGGCTGGCCTGGTGGCGTGACCCGGCGCGCTATGCCGTTGTGGGGCGGCTGTTTCTGGCGGAATGGGGCTGGTTTGGTCTGGCGTGGGCAGCGGCGGGGTGGTTGCTGCTGCTGCGCCGTCAGCCGCGCGCGGTAACGGTGTTGCTGCTGGCGTGGTTGGGCTACACGTTTTACGCGCTCAATTATTATGTGCCGGACCTTTCCGTTTTCTTATTGCCGGCACAACTGGTCATCGCCATCGGTTGGGGAGCGGTGGCGCTCTGGCTGGGCCGCCGCCCCGCCGTTGTCCCGGCCATCGCTCTGGCCGCGTTGATCGCGCCGATCCTGCTGGCGGCGGCGCAATGGTCGGCGCTGGACCGTTCCGGGGACGATGGCCTGACGACCTGGGGGCGGGCGGTGCTGGCGCTGCCGCTGGAGACGGGTGCGGCGATTCTGGCGGACAGCGAGAAAATCGCCCCGCTTTACTACCTGCAGCAGGCGGAGGGCGTGCGCCCCGACCTGGATATTTTGGTGCTGCCGGATGAGGCGACGTATCGCGCGGAACTGGATGCGCGGCTGGCGCAAGGGCAGGCGGTTTATCTGGCGCGTTTTTTGCCGGGGCTGGAGGGAGTTTATCATCTGGGTTCGCTGGGGCCGTTGTTGGCGGTGCGGGAGAAGGGGGTGCGGGAAATGCCGGCATCTACCACCCCCACCGCACTCTCCTTCCCGCAAAACATCCACCTGTCCGGATACCAGTTGCAGCCCCAATCCCCCTATGACCCCGCCCACGCCGCCCTTACGCTCTACTGGCGCGCCGATGCCCCCGTCAACGAGAACCAATACGTCTACATTCGTTGGACCAACGGCAGCATCACCACCGCCCCCCTCCCGCCCACGGGCCGGCATCCGGCCAACAACGACTACCCCACCGCCGCCTGGGAGCCGGGCGAAATCGTGGCCGATTTCCACGACTTGCCCCGCCCCATCTTGCCCCAGGACGCCCCCTTTCAGCTACAGGTCGCCCTGGCCCCGCCCTTCACCCATCCTGATGCGCTCTCCTGGCAGGTGGTCACGACGGTGACGATGCCGGCAACGGACCCGCAACAACTGACCACGCAACCACGGCGGGCGCTGATTGGCCCCGTCGCCCTCACCGGATTGGATGCGCCCGCGCAAATACGCCCACAAACGCCGCTGCCCCTCACCCTCACGGGATTCGCGCCCGATCCGGCCAGTCTGGCGCGGTTGGAATGGTCACTGTCTGCCGCGCCCGAATTCTCGCCGCGGGCGTTTGCGCCGCCGCCCGCGTTTGCGCCGCGCCCCTTTGCCTGGTCCGCGACGCTGGATACGGACCTGCCGCCCGGAACCTACCAGATCGTGGCGCGCGCGCCGGACAGTGGCGCGCGCTGTGGCTGGCTGCGCCCATCCCGCGCCGGCTGCGTCGTGGGGGAAGTGACCATCAGCGGCGCGCCGTTGCCTCCGGGGGCCACCAATTTTGGGGACAAGATCGCTTTGCTCCAGGCTGACGTCTCCAGCATGACGCTCACGCCCGGCGGCCAACTAGGCGTGGACCTGACGTGGCAGGCACTGGCTCCCATGAGCGAGAATTACACCGTTTTTGTGCAGGTTTTGGATGCGGAGGACCGCATTGTGGGGCAGGTGGATGCCTGGCCGCTGCAAGGAACGTTTCCGACCGGCCAATGGCAGCCCGGTCAGACGGTTGCGGACCCTTATGTGGTCTCGCTGGCGCCGGACCTGCGACCGGGGCCGTATCGCCTTCAGGTGGGGTTCTATTTGCTGGCGACGTTGCAGCGGCTGCCGGTGCTGGATGCCGGGGGCGTGCCCGTGGATGACCATTATTTGCTCAGTGGCCTGGAAGTGCGCGGCGGCGAATGAGCGACTGGTTCCAGACACGGCATTTTGGGGCCGGGCGTGGCGGCGGCGCGTGGTCTAGGATATAAACGGTGGATGATGTGGCGTAGTGCCGGCATCCATCAGCAAAGCCGCGACTGCCGCCAACCGACCACTTCTTGCAAGGAGACGTGTATGCCTGTTCAGTACAGTTTGTTTGATGCGCCGCCGCCGGAGGAACCCAGTTACGGGACGTTGGCGGCGCTGGTGGAGCGGATGATGAAAATGGAGGATGACCCTTTGTTTCCTGCCGGCACAAACATGGTCATCTATCGCGGCAATCCCCAGGCCCGCTTCATGATCATCGGCGAAGCGCCGGGCACGGAAGAAGACCGCCAGGGCAAACCCTTTGTCGGACGCTCCGGGCAGCTTCTCGACCAGATGCTGCACGCCATCCACCTCGACCCGGAACAGGACGTATTCATCACCAACGCCGTCTTTCGCCTCCCCCCCGGAGACGGTGGCAAGCCCCTGCGCAAACCCACCTCCGACGAAATCCAGTTCTACAAGCCTTTCTTGCTGGAAATAATCCGCCTGGTAGACCCCGTGCTCATGCTGCTCACGGGAAACGTGGCGACTGAATCGCTGCTGGGCATAACGGGCATTACCCGATTACGTGGGCAGTGGTTTCCCTGGGACAACCGCTGGACCATGCCCATTTTTCATCCCGCCTACCTGCTACGCAACCCCTCGCGCCAACCGGGACAACCGAAAGCCCTCACCTGGGGCGACCTGCAAGAAGCGCGCCGCAAATACGACGAGCTTATGGGCCAAGCATGATCCGTGGCCGAGCCATCACTGAAAAAACCGGGTTTTTCGATTGTTCTGTGTAAAAACCCGGTTTTTGGCCTTTTTTCAGTAGAGTCACTGTTGATGTTCCCATGACTGACCGCCACTCTGACAAAGCCGCCCTGCGCGGCGAACCGGGATACGTCTGGCGCTCCGGGCAGGATCGCCGCCTCGCCATGATCCGCCAATGGACGGATTTGCGCGGGCGTGTGCTGGACAATGGCTGTGGCATGGGGACATATTTGCGCGCATTTGCTCCGTATTGCCGGCACCGTTTTGGCCTGGAAGTCGAACATGAGCGGGCGACGATAGCGGCGGCGCACGCCAACGGCGTCGTGCAGGGCGTCGGAGAATGGCTGCCCTTCCCTGACGAGACGTTCGATTTCATCCTCAGCAATGAGGTGATCGAACACGTCCAGGACGACGCCCGTTACCTGGCGGAAATGGTGCGCGTTTGCCGTCCGGGTGGGCGCATCCTCCTTTTTTGCCCGAATCGCTGGTATCCGGTGGAGCAGCACGGCATCTACTGGCGCGGCGAATACCACTTTGGCAACATCCCGCTCGTCAACTACCTGCCCGACCCGCTGCGTAACCGCCTCGCCCCGCACGTCCGCGCCTACACCGCGCGCGCGCTGCGCCGCCTCGTCCGTCCGCTGCCCGTGCGCGTCCTGCACCATAGCCGCATTTTTGGCGGCTACGATAACATTGAGCGGCGGCATCCTCGCCTGGGACGCTGGCTGAAATCTGCCCTATACACGGCGGAAAAGACGCCGCTGCAAGCGTTAGGCATTTCTCATCTGCTCGTTTTGGAGAAAACGGGCTGAGCAATCCGCAAACCTTCCCGGAAGCTCAGTCGCCGGTCAAAAGTATCTGCAACCATACAGGTCATCCTACCCCCTCCCCACCCCGCTCCCTTGAGGAAGAGGGTTGGAGTGAGGGCGAAAACGGCATGCCTGAATAGTTGCCACGATTATTTTTCATGAGCGCCGGGTAAAGGTTGACCTGGGTTATCGCAGGAAAACATGACGGACCCACTCCCTATTGCTATTATCCTCCCGCACGCGGGTTACCGGATTCCGCCCGAATTATCGGGGCGCGTGGCGCTCACGGAAGCGCAGGTTTTCAACGAAGCGGACGCCTACGCGGACCAGTTGTTTGATTTCCGCGACCGGGTGCGGCATTGGCTCTGTTTCCCCTATGCGCGAGCGGTGATTGACGTGAATCGCCTGCCGGATGTGGCCGCCAATCGCCAGGGAGACGGCATCGTCAAGCGGCGCACATCGTATGGCGCGCCGGTCTATCTTCCCGGACAAGAACCGGATGCGGCGTTGGAGCAGGCTTTGGTAGCCCGCTATTGGCAGCCGTGGCATCAACAACTGGCGGCGGTGGCCGCCGATGAGCAGGTGCGGCTGGTCATTGACGCGCACACGATGGCGGCCATGGGGCCTTCTCAATACGATGACCCCGCGCAGGCGCGCCCGCGGCTCATGTTGGGCAATTGGGGAGACGCGAACGGCGAACAGCGCCCCGGGTTTGCCTCGCCCACCGCGCCCGCGTCCTTGATGCGGCAGTGGGCGGAAACGATGGAACCTCTGTTCACGGATTTTCCGCTGCTGGTGGAGAGTGGCGCGGTGGTGGCGTTGAACCATCCGTTTTATGGTGGCGCGGACCTGCGTCTGCACGGTGGGCGGTGGCAGCCGTGGATCATGATGGAAATTAGCCGCGCGCTGTACGTGGGCGCGCAGGATGGAGATACGCCGATTGTTGCGCCTGACCCGTGGCGGATTGCGGAGATTCGGGCGCGGTTGTGGCGCGGTATCAGCGCGTTGGCGCGTGATTTTGAGGAAGTGGGTTTTCTGGCGTGAAAAAGATTTCGTCTGGTAGATGGCTGTTATTAGCCTTAATAGTGTTGTTCTTGACGGTGGGCTGCGCCACAATGGGGGCGTCATCAAGCCAGGCGCTGCCTACGATTGTGCCCTCGGCGGTGCGCGTGTTGACGCTGGATGATTTGCGGGCACAGGCAGCAAGGCCGGTTAATTTCGGGGGGGACGCGCCGGTCGGTCTGGCGCTGAACCCGGAGATTGTGGCGATGCTGGAAGAGGTGTCGCGCCAGAATTTGATTGCCTATGTGCGTCAGTTGGAGAGTTTTGGCACGCGCAACACGTTTAGTGCGATTGATCAGCCCGATTTTGGTATTGGCGCGGCGCGGGATTGGATTTTGTCTGAGATGACGCGCGTGGGGGGCGGGCGGCTGCAAGTGAGTTTCCAGGATTACCCGATGGCGTTTGAGGGGGTGTCCAATACGCAGCGGAATGTGGTGGGGGTGTTGCCGGGGACGGGGTGGCACGCGGGCGTTGTGGTGATGGTGGCGAATTATGATACGCGGGCGGAGGATTGGCTGGATGGGGAGAGTCTGGCTCCGGGCGCCGATGATAATGCCAGCGGGGTGGCGGCGCTGCTGGAAGTGGCGCGGGTGATGAGTGCGCGGGAGTGGTCGCAGACGGTGATTTTCGTGGCGACGACGGCGGAGGAGCAGGGGACGTATGGGGCGCGCAATTTTGTGCAGACGGCGCTGGCGAATGGGGTGCGGATTGATGCGGCAATTAACAATGATATGGTGGGGGGACGTGCCGGCATTCCCCAATCCCTCCGCCTTTACTCTCCTGGCCCGGATACCTCCATTTCGCGCCAACTGGGGCGATACATCCACCTGATTGACTCCGTTTATTTGCCCGAATTTCCCGTGGTTATGATGGATGCCCTGGATCGGGATGGCCGCTGGGGCGACCACCGCGAATTTGTGCGCGCGGGCGTGGCCGGCGTGCGCCTCATTGAGTCCGCGGAAGATCTTTCCATCCAGAATTCGACGGCGGACACCTGGACGCTGGTTGATTTTGACTATTTGCGCAAGATGGCGCAGCTTAATCTGGCCTCGCTGGCGAACATGGCCGCCGCGCCGGGGCAACCGGACGCGCCCGCCGTCTCGCCGGGGGATGCGCCGGGCAGTTACCGCGTGGTGTGGGATGTGGACGCGAACGCGGCGGGGTATGCGGTGGTGTTCCGCCCGCTGAATACGATGACGTATGACGAGGCGATGTTTCATTATGTGGGGGTGGAAAATGCCGGCAATCTCCTCATCCCCGACCTCAATCCCTCCGTCACCTACGCCGTCTCCCTCGCGGCACTGGACACCGGCGGGCGCATCGGCGTCTTCTCCCCCGAAGTCCTCACCGGCCCCTAAACCGATTGATCATGCCTGGCGACCCGCGCTTCTACCAACTGTCAACCGTCAACTGACTACTGACCACTGCCAACTGTTCACTGTTTTTGAAGGAGGAACATTATGACAAGAAATACCATGCTGCTTGTATTATTATGGATAAGTGTGCTGCTGCTGGCGGGGTGTGGGGGTGATGAAATGCCGGCATCTCCCAACAAAGAAGCGGATGCGCCTGTTCAGAATGCCGCGCCGGCGCAACCATCCAACGCCACCGGGGGCACAACAACCATCAAAGGGGAAGTTTGGGCGGACAACTGGTTTGCTTTTTATGCGGGAGAGCAACTGATCCAGGAGGATTCGGTCCCCATCACCACGGAGCGCTCCTTTAACGCGGAAACCTTCACCTTTGACGCTTCTTATCCACTTGTCCTCAACTTTATCGTCAAAGATTATAAGGAAAACGACACCGGCCTGGAGTACATTGGCACAAACCGGCAGCAAATGGGAGATGGCGGCTTTATTGCCCAGTTTACCGATGCGATTACGGGAGAACTGATCGCCGCCACGGATGCCGCCTGGTCCTGCCTTGTCATTCAAGAAGCGCCGCTGGATAAATCTTGTGAGCGGGAGGCAAACCCCGTTGCCGGCCAGGCTCCCTGTGACTTTATGGCAATGGATGAACCGGCTAACTGGAAGCGCGCCGACTTTGACGCCTCCGCCTGGGCCGGGGCCACTGTCTACACGGCGGCGCAGGTTGGTCCCAAGGATGGATACGAGCAAATACGGTGGAATCAGGCGGCAAACCTGATCTGGGGACCCGATTTGGAAACGAACAATACGCTCTTGTGTCGCGTCGTCGTTGCCGGACCCTGACGGAAACGGCTGCGGCAGTCATCGTTTCCGTGGGCCTGAAAACGTGCCAGAATGGAGGTTCAGATGTCTGATTTGCAGGTAAGTGATAGTCACCAGATGCCACCGGGAGTAGAAGTAGACCTGGCGCGGTGTCCCACGAAAGCAAAGCCGTTTCACCAGGATCGCGCGGCGGCGGAGGCGGAGTTTAAGGCGCTGCGGGATGAGTTGGTCGCCTGGCAGGTGCGGCTCTATGCGGAAGGGCGGCAAAAGCTGTTGATTGTGCTGCAAGCGATGGATGCCGGGGGCAAGGACGGCACCATTCGGCGCGTTTTCCAGGGCGTGAATCCGCAGGGTGTGCAGGTCACGTCCTTCAAGGTTCCCACGGCGGCGGAACTGGCGCATGATTTTCTCTGGCGCGTGCATCAGCGGGTTCCGGGCAGCGGCATGATCGGCGTCTTCAACCGCTCCCATTATGAGGATGTGCTGGTCGTGCGCGTGCACAACATTGTGCCCGAAAGCGACTGGCGTCCCCGCTACGAGCAGATCAACCAGTTTGAGCGATTGCTGGTGGACACGGGCACGACGGTTCTCAAGTTCTATTTGCACATCTCCAAAGAGGAGCAGCGGCAACGCTTTCAGGAGCGGCTGGATGATCCACAGAAGCAGTGGAAGTTTTCTCTGGAGGATGTGGAAAAGCGGCGATTCTGGGAGGATTACATGGCGGCGTATGGCGAGATGCTCACGCGCTGTACGACGGTTGCCGCGCCCTGGCATGTCATTCCGGCGGACCAGAAGTGGTATCGTAATCTGGCGATTGCTCGCGTGATTGTGGGGACACTGCGAGGGATGAACCCGCGGTTTCCCGCGCCGGCGGATGATCTGGCAGGCGTCGTCGTGACGTAATATCGGCCGTTGGAAAGTGGATGATGACCTGGAATAGAAAACGTCCCCGTTGTCTCACCGCGCGACCTAATGGTTGCGCAGGCCATTGAGTTTTTTGCTAATCTCCATATCAATCATGCGCTGGAAAAGCGAGATTCGTATACCGCAAACCAGCTCCATCGTTTCAACGTAGTTTTTATAATGCCCTTCGGCGATCAATCCGGCGACGACGTCTGTGACGCGCTGGAAAGCACAGAATATCGCCTCCGCTTGCTCAGGATCGAAGGTTGCCATGCACTTTTGTAGGAATAACCGTTGGATACGACCCATTATTCCCAACATAAAGGCATTGCTCACCCGACGCTGGATGTGCACCAGCCCAACATGCCATTGACGTTGCCAGAATTCAGGTGTGATTTGACCACTCGTTACTTCCATGTACCAATGGCGCAAGGTTTCTTCTCGGTCTGGTCGCTCGCCTGGTTTGAAGACTCTGGTTGTTGGTTCATAGCCAAATAACGTGTCGTAGAATTCTGTTATAACGTCATCAACCCATTCTTGGGTAATGTCGGCGCTTTCCTTCAGGAATCTATAATCATCATCCGATAGGCCTGTCAACGTGATGAGGGTCTGAAGAGTCTCGTCCATAAGTAGTTTCCTCGTGTCGAAATGGATGCGCGAAGTAGCGGCTGGCAGCGACCTACAGGGACGATATAACAGTTTGCATTAAGAACAGGTCCGACTCTTGTGAGTGCCGTTTTGGCGGCGGAGTACCCTGAGATGGTGCGTGCAGCGTCGCGCCAATATAGATAAAGAAATTGTAACTATTCACGTCTCCGAGAGATTGGACCAATTTTGTAGACATCAATAAGATTCAACCAGAGCAAATTGGTCCAATCTGGGCAGATGACCTGTATAGTCACAAGAATTTATGGATTTGTGTACTTCGCTTGCTAGACCACGTTATTATAGGGGAATCTGATACGCGGAACAAGAAAAAGGAAAGAAAAATGATGACTACTCACCACCGTTTTTAGCGTTCAACCACGATTTACTGTGGTGCTACCTGGCTTGGCAGTTACCAGAAAACCAGTAATTACAGGACCTGATCTCGTTCTGTTTTGCTGAGTTGGCAGTCGATCTGTCTTGTGCTGATACGTCAGTTAAATTCCGATTCTTCCGTGGTGGCCGTGCCATTCCCTTCGCTATTGCTGAACGCGCCGGCCACGACAGGCTCCTGCGAATAGTCAAAGCCAGGGGCTTGACCCGCCACATAGGGGTCAATGTGCTGACTGCCACAGTACGGGCACAAATTCCATTGCAACTCCATCAACTCCTCACAGTCCGGACAGCGTTTGCGTACCCGTGTATGGCAGTGCGGGCAGAGCAGCCAGCGCGGCTCCACCGTGCGTGAGCAGCCGGGGCAGTGGGGACGCTCCTCGATTTCTTGCAGCAGCGCTTCTTCTTCCAGTGCCCGCTCATAAACAGCGGCCAACGTTTCCGGTGGGCGCAAAATCAGGTAGATGACAATGCCCACCACAGGCAGCGCGGCAACCACGAGCGCGGCGAAAATCTGGGCGAAGGGATCGCGGGAGCGCAAGCGCATGTCGCGGAAGGTCCAGATGACCAGGCTGAGCCAGACAGCGGCCAGGAGCGCCCCCAAAACGGCGGCGATGAGCGTGGCATAGGCGATGATGGTGTCCAGGGAGGGAATGGTCATACGGCGATTCTCCAGCGGCTTTCACGGCCCGCTGGCGCGAATTATACCACATCAATCGGCGTAAAGATGGGTTCAATCTGTAGCCAGATTGAACCCATCTTATGATGCCGTTGGCGCGGCGGATACGCGCCAATAGACGCTGTTTTCCCGCTGCATCAGGCCGTGGTCAATGAACGAACGGCGGAACCAGGCGGAATCCTGGTGGTGCTGCTTGATGATCTCATTCACCTCGCGTTCCGTATACCGCCGGTCCATCTCAAACTTGTCCACCAGCCATTTAATGACCACAAGCTGCTTTTTGTACTGCGCCGGGATGGCCGTGATGCGCTCACCATCGAGGAAAGTTTTCAGCACCTTGCGCTCCCACTCGTCACCAACGACATCCTGCGCCAGGTTTGCCAGCCTCTCCTGGCTGAGCAGGTCCGCGCTCATGCTTTCCAGAAATTTGGTGTTCAGACGATAGATGCGCACGTTGCCCGCCGCCTCTACGTCCACGAGACCAAACTCGCGCATCATGTGTAGATGGTGGGAAATGGTTGGCTCGCGCAGGTCCAGCATGGCCGCCAACTCCCCCACGCTACGCGTTTCGTTGGCTAATAAACCCAGCAGCTTCAGCCGCGTCTCGTTGCCCAATACCTTGAAAAAGTTGAGCAGCGTCTCGAAACTGTCTTGACTCATCATCATCCACCTCGCAAATTCAAAGAAATTCTAATTAGACGGAAATCTATTTAGAATTCTATCGAAGTTGCGCGTTCTGTCAAGGGACGTGAAACGGTTGTTGGCCCGTGTGCCCAAACATAAAGGCTTTGTTCTGTTTTCAGGACATGGGAAAAGAGCAACAAGACTGAACCGCACTATAAAAGACCTCTGCTTTCCGCTAAATTTACGGACATAGTTAGCCAATTAAGGGGAGCCAGTCGTTTAGATGCCGGCATCCATCCCAAAGAACCCCAAGGAACGGAAATAAAATAAGACAACAGCCCGTCCGATAAAGTGTGAAGTTGTTTTCCGACGGCTACTTAGAAAAGAATTGCTGTAAATCCAAAAGTAGGCTAACAAAGCGTGCGCCTGACGCTGGGGATTCCGCGCCGTTTTCAGGCATTTTTCTAGTCTTGTCATTTTCTGGCTGGACGGTTTCGCCGTCCCCGCTCCAGCGCAGGAGACGCAAGCCGTTGGGCGGCAGATTACAAAAAAGTGGCGATTTCCGCGAGGGGCTTTTTGCGGATGTCGGGGACCTGGGCATTGGCGGCGGGGTAGCCGACGACGAGGAGCAGGAAGGGGCGTTCGTTGGCCGGGCGGCCGAGGATGTCGTTGAGGAAGTTCATGGGGCTGGGGGTGTGCGTGAGGGTGGCGAGGCCGGCATAATGCAGGGCGGCAATGAGGAAACCGGTGGCGATGCCCACGGACTCTTGCGCGTAGTAGTGCTTGACTTTGCGCCCATCGGGGAGGAGGCCGTAGGATTGGGCAAAGATGGTGATGAGGTAGGGGGCGGTTTCCAGGAAGGGTTTGTGGGCGTCCGTGCCCAGCGGGGCGAGGGCGGCGAGCCATTCGGCGGGGGCGCGGTTCTGGTAGAATTCCTGCTCTTCCGCTTCGGCGGCGAGGCGGATTTGTCGCTTGATGGCCGGGTCGCTGACGATGACGAAGTGCCAGGGTTGCATATTGGCGCCGTTGGGGGCTGTGCCGGCATTTCGCACACAATCCTCAATAATCTCCCGCGCCACCGGCCGATCCGAAAAATCGCGCACCGTGCGCCGCCGGCGCATCAGCTCATAAAACGCCGCCGCCCGCGCCCGCATCTCATCCGGCGCATACTCCGTAAACACCAGCGGCAAAAACCGCGCCTCTTCCGCCTTCATTCTTACGCCCCGTTTCCTTGCCAGTCTTAATGCGTTAAAATTTTACTCAAGAACAGCCTGGTACGATCATGCTGTGGATTCGTATACAGGTTATCGGGCGAAGCCACCTCAATCACCTGTCCGTCATCCATAAAGACCACGCGGTCCGCCGCGGCCCGGGCAAAGCCCATCTCATGCGTGACCACGACCATCGTCATCCCTTCCCGCGCCAGATCGAGCATCACGTCCAGCACCTCCTTGATCATTTCCGGATCCAGGGCGCTGGTCGGCTCGTCGAACAGCATGATCTTGGGATTCATCGCCAGGGAGCGGGCAATGGCGACGCGCTGCTGCTGCCCGCCGGACAACTGGCGCGGATAGGCGCTGGCCTTGTCGGGAATGCCCACGCGCTCCAATTGCTGCATGGCGATGCGCGTCGCCTCCGCCTTGTCCCGCTTGCGCACCAGCCGCTGGGCGATGGTGATGTTTTCCAGGGCGGTGAGGTGGGCGAACAGGTTGAATTGTTGGAAGACCATACCCACTTCGGCGCGCACGTGGTTGATATTCGTGCCTTTGGCTTCCAGGTGTATGCCGTCTATCCACACTTCGCCCAGCGTGGGCACTTCCAGGTGGTTGATGCAGCGCAGCACGGTGCTTTTGCCGGACCCGCTGGGGCCGACGACGACGACGACTTCGCCGCGCCGTATGGTCAGATTCACGGATTTGACGGCCTGCACATTGCCGAAGTATTTGTGCAGGTTGTTGATGACGATGATGTTGCTGCCCAGGCTTTTATTTTCCATCTTGTCGTAACCGCCTTTCGTACCAACGCAGTAGCAAGCTGAGGATCAGGGTCATGGAGAGGTAGAGAAAAGTTAATACGAGGTAGGACTCCCGAAAGCGAAAGGAAGTGCCGGCATACAACCGGCCCATTTGCGTAATATCGCGCACCGCCAGGACGGAGACAAGGGAGGAGTCCTTGAGCATGGCAATGAAGTCGTTGCCGAGTGCCGGCAAAATATTCCGAATTGCTTGCGGTAGAATAATATGCCGCATCGCCTGCCCCGCCGTCATCCCCAGCGAGCGCGCCGCCTCCATTTGCCCATACGCCACCGACTCAATCCCCGCCCGGAACACCTCCGCCAGAAACGCGCCATAAATAATCGCCAGCGCCGCAATCGCCCGCGAATTGGTGGAGATCGTGCCCCCTTCCAACCCAATCAGGTCCGCGCCCTCAGGCACAATCACAAACGCCAGCGTGAAGATCAACACCAGTGTAGGCACGCCGCGCACAAACTCCACATACGTGATCGCCAGATTACGCACGAGCGTGTTTTGGCTGATGCGCCCCAGCCCGGCCAGCAGCCCTAATACCATGGCTACCAGGAATGCCGTCAACGTGGTGTAAATGGTCACGGAGATACCGCTGCCAATGAACTTTACCAGGTCCCCCTGCCGCAGCATCTCAAACCCACCCAGTCCCCCTTTGATAAACTCAAAGGCGCGATTGTACTCCTCCCCGGTGATCAGCAGGTAGCCCATCAGGATGAGAAACCCGATGATGAATGTCAGCCACCAGGGAAACGCGCGCCAGTCGAGATCGCGCCCACTCTTACCGCGGGCTTGCTGCTCAATGGTTGTCATGTGACCTCCTTCGAAGACACCTTGTCGGGCGAGTTCCCAACTCGCCTGAAAAAAGTTGACGGTTGGCAGTGGGTCGTGTCAGCAGCGTTACCATATTTGTCCTCCCACTTGAGGGGGCTGCTGCCAGATATTTGCTTGTTGGATGGGGTGTGTCGGGAATGAATGCCGGCATCCAAAAAACGTAACTGCAAAGGGCGCATCCGCTAATAAAGGCTTCGCTCGGGAATTGACGGATACGCCGGAAGGGTTCTTGCTTGATGGATAGTCCAAAGTTGCCTAAGCCCGCATGAAAACGGGTCCAATCTCCAGAGAGCGTTAGTCGTTACCAAAAAACTCGAAAACACGGTGAATGGCAATAGGCGTCAAGATCGGGGAGGCACGGAAAAACGCACCACTATCATATCATGAGGTTGGATGTTCGCCAGTAAACAAAAATGCGTCGGGCGCACCGGCGCCCGACGCATTTCTATTAGAGGAACCACGCGCACTTGCGCCGATTACTGAATATCGTCATACGTGAGCGTGAATTTGCCGGAGAAATACTGGTCCGCCAGCGCGTCCAGCGTGCCGTTGTCCCGCATCGCTTGCAGCGCCATATTCACCGGCTCCACCAGGTCGGAGCCTTTGGGGAAGATGAAGCCAAGTTGGTCGCTGGAGAGGGATTCACCCACCAGTTTCAACTTGTCCGCATTCACGCCGACATAGCCCAGACCCGCCGTCTCGTCCATGATCACGGCATCGATGTCGCCGGCAATGAGCGCCTGCACGGCGAAGGGGAACTGCTCAAACGCCTGCACGCGGTCCTCGCCCACGAGCTTTACGGCGGTTTCGTAGTTGGTCGTGCCCGGTTGGGAGCCGACGGTGAGGCTGGTGTCCGCGGCCAGCTCCGCGGCAGAGCTAAAGCGGTCTTCGTCGATGCGCACCAGGATGCGTTGCTCAATGCTGATGTAGCCATCGGAGAAGTCTACGATCTCCTGGCGGTCGGGCGTGATGGTGATGCCGTCGGCGGCGGCGTCATACTGCCCGTTGGCGACGGCCTGGATCATGCCTTCCCACGCGGCTTCCACGTAGACGGGCGTGCAGTTCAGCAGATCGCAAATTGCGTTCCAGGCGTCATAGTCCCAGCCGCCCGGCTCGCCCGTGGCCAGGGAAATGTAATTGAAAGGCAGGTAGGCGTTTTCCACGGCAACGGTCACTTCCCGTCCTTCCAGGTCGGGCAGGTCCGCCGCGCCCGTGTCGCCTTCGGAGGCATAAACGCCTTCACCAACGTCATCATAGGTGAGCGTGAACTTGTCGGAGAAGTACTGGTCCGCCAGCGTCGCCAGCGTGCCATCCTCGCCCATGGCGGTCAGCGCCATATTCACCGGCTCCACCAGGTCGGAGCCTTTGGGGAAGATGAAGCCAAGCTGGTCGCTGGAGAGGGATTCACCCACCAGTTTCAACTTGTCCGCATTCACGCCGACGTAGCCCTGGCCCGCCGTCTCGTCCATGATCACGGCGTCGATGTCGCCGGCAATGAGCGCCTGCACGGCGAAGGGGAACTGCTCAAACGCCTGCACGCGGTCCTCGCCCACCAGCTTTACGGCGGTTTCGTAGTTGGTCGTGCCCGGTTGGGAGCCGACGGAGAGGCTGGCGTCCGCCGCCAGTTCCGCGGCAGAGCTAAAGCGCTCCTCGTCAATGCGCACCAGGATGCGTTGCTCGATGGCGATGTAGCCATCAGAGAAGTCCACGATCTCCTGACGGTCGGGGGTGATGGTGATGCCGTCGGCGGCGGCGTCATACTGCCCGTTGGCGACGGCCTGGATCATGCCTTCCCACGCCGCTTCCACGTAGACGGGCGTGCAGTTGAGTCGCTGGCAGATGTTGTTCCAGGCGTCATAGTCCCAGCCGCCCGGCTCGCCCGTGGATAGGGAAATGTAATTGAAGGGCAAATAGGCGTTTTCCACGGCGATGGTTACTTCCCGCCCGCCGAGGTCAGGCAGACCGGTTTCCATGCTCTCATCCGTGGCGTCGCTGTCATTGCCGGTGGCGGGCGCGCTGGTGGGCTGCGCCACTTCCTCGGTTCCTGATTGTTCGGCGGTGCACGCAGCCAGAACCAGCAGCCAGGTTAGCGTGGCAAGAATGAGCAAAAATCTTCTTTTCATCTCTATCATCTCCTCGTCTAAAATTCAGAAAACGGCAAAACAATTGCCCGGCAATTCTCCCAAGATTGATTCATTCTTCAAGAATGAACCAACCTGAAAAGAGGCTGCCGGGGCAGCACAGGGGCCAATTATGGCATCGGGGCGGCTATTTGCCAAAAAGGGAGAAGAGAGTTGGCGGCTTCCGGGTTACCAGATATAGGGGAGGAGGCGGTAGCGAGTCTGTTGCGTGAAGGCGAGGTAGCCGGGGAGTTCGGCTTGCAGGGTTTTGTCTTCCAGGTAGGTGCGAATGATGAAAATGACAGCCATCCCCATTGCGGGGATGATGGCCCAGAGGGAGCCGAGCAAGAAGGGGGTGGCGAGTTGGGCGGTGATGGCTCCCAGGTAGCCGGGATGGCGCACCAGGCGGTAGGGGCCGCCGGTGGCCACGGTGTGACCGCGTTCCGTTTGGATACGCACGCCTTCGGCGAAGAAGGCGTTGGTCGTCATGGCCCACATGAACAGGGCGTAGCCGAGGATGTGAACGAGCAGGCCGATGAGGTGAATGGCCAGGGGCAGCGGCGTGGACCAGCCCCAACGTAGGTCCAGCCCGGCAATGATCCAGGGGGCCAGCATGAGGCTGCCGGCGAGCGTGGTAAGCCATTTATCCCAGGTTTTGACGCCGGCATCCCACATTCCTTTCTGCCGTTCCGCGAGCAGTTCAGGGTTGATGCGCAGCAGGAGCAGGGGGTGCGCCGCCAGGGTAGCGGCGAGGACGAGCAGCAGCGCCCATCCCCAAACCCAGTCGAGGCGACCTGCCGGCAAAAATACCACGACGGCGTACCCTATCCAACCCACAGCCGCCTGGATAATCCATTTGCGCACCCGCTGCCGTACTTCAGGCGTCATGTTTGATCCGGAACTGCTTTGCATCTTATCCTGCCTGACCGATAACTACCGGCCCGTTGCCTCCTCAAGTCCGTTGCCTGCGCCGGTCAAAGACAATATGGGCTTCGACAAGCTCAGCCCACGAGCGGGTTAGCCTTTGCCCTGACCATCATATGGCCCCTATGGGGTGTAGGTGACGGTGAGGGTGGGGGCGAAGGTGGCGGACTCACCGCCGTACAGTGAGAGAACGTCGCTGGCGAAATTGAGGGGGGTGGCGGCTTTGAGGCGGAACTGGGTGCGACCGTCCGGACTGATGGCGGAGAGCGCGGTGGGGGGGATTGCTACGTCCACAAACCCATTGTCCTGTGATGGTGGGTTGACAGTTGCCATGTTGCTGACGGTGGCCGCCGCGTAATAATCGCCAAACTCCAGGGCCGCGTCGCCAAACGCGCCCTGCCGCACGTCCACGGTGACGCTGTTCACGGTTCCCGTTTGCGCCTGGCGGTAGAATCGCAGCGTGGCCCCGGTGATTGTGGCCCCTGGGGGCAGGCTGCCGGTGTCAAACGAGAGAATGACGCGGAAGCTGTCGCTGTTGAACAAGCCTTTGTCGCCCAGTTTGTGGATAGTCTCGCTTTTGCCGTCGGTGAGGATGAGGCTGACGTAGCCGTCTTCGGTGGCGATGGAGGGGAAGATGGCGGTTCCTGGCGGCAGGTCGTTGATGATGTAGGATTGCTGGCGCAGGGGTTCGATATTGCCGGCATCATCCACACTGCGGAAATAGAGCGTCGTTGTCTCCATGATGGGGATGGGAGCCGTGTAGGGCAGTACGCTTCCCTGGCTGCCCACCTTGTAATACGTCGTTGCCGGCTCATTGGGGGTTAACGTCACCGTGAGGGGGCCGTTGTACGTGCCGCCGGGCGGGTCCGCCGTCGTGGTTGGCGGCGTGGTGTCCTCGCCGCCCGCGCCCATGAGGAAATCCAGCATGATGCTGCTGGCGTCTGGCCCTTGCGGATCGGTGAAAGAGCCGCCCGCCAGCCCGCCGGACCAGTTGTGCCCCATGCCGCTGACTTCGTATTTCTCCATCACTACCTGGCCCGTGCCGTCTTCGTACACCAACTGTGTGTAGCTGCGTCCGCCGGGAATTACGCCAGGGATGGTTTGTTCCGGCAGGTCGTCCACGTTGTTGTCATCCATCCCGTCGTCGGCCAGGTCGTTTGTTTGCGCCCACTGGGAGATGACCTGCTCCCCGTTGACGGCGTTGACGGTGAAGTCGGCGCTGCCATGGAAGACGATGACGGGAATGCGGGTGGCGTTCGCGCCCATGGCGTTGTAGGCGACGATCCCCTGATTATCCGGGTCGGGGCCGCCGCTGGTCATGGCCAGGAAGCCGCCGATCTGGCTGGTGGCGGCTTTGTATTCGAGGCCGGAGTGGACGCCAATGCCGGCAAAAACGTCAGGATACGTCGCGCCCATAATCACGGACATGGCCGCGCCCGCCGAGAAGCCCATCACGTAGACGTGGGTGTTGTCAATGCTGTACTGGCTCTTTACGGTGTCCACGATGCCGGCAATTTCCGCGGGTTCGCCACTGCCGCGTGCCTGGTGCTGCGGGGCGAACCAGTTCCAGCATTTGAGCGTGTTGTCGGCGCTGGCTTGCTGCGGATAGACGGCAATGAAGGTGCGCGCGTCGGCGTAGATGTTCATTTTGGTGGCGTTGGCGAAGCTGTCCGCGTTTTGCGAGCAGCCATGCAGCATGACGACGAGGGGCACAGGAGTGCCCGGAACGTAGTTGTCGGGGATATAGACTTTGTAGATGCGTCCGTTGTAATTTTCGGTGAGGAAGGTGCCGGCAAATGCCGGCACAGCAGCCACCCATTGCAGCAACAGAACCAGAACCAGTGACAGGACAACCAGGTAGCGTGCGCGACGATTCATGAAGTCTCCCTTGTATGGGTTGAGATTGTCATTTTGTACGTAGAAGCAATAGTAGTTCGCCGAAGTGCTGACCATGTTCTAATGGCAGTTCTTCACACATGGCTTGGACCATGTTTCTGATGAAAGGCACTGTCTCAGGCATCAAGCTTACAGTTTCCAGTAGTAGACCTTTGATCTCTAGTATTGTTCCGCTCATTGTGTTTTGGCAATGGGCTATGTTTAGGCTGACTTCAACTAGACGCAGTGTTACGATATCTATGTTTAATCCATTAGGGTTTGAATTCAAATTCATCTGACTTGCTAAACAGCTAAGAGCCTTGCTATATTGAATTTTCAAGTGTTCCTTCAGTTTTACACTTGCTAGATGTCTTAATTGCCAGGTAGCAAACAGCATAGTATCTAATCCACTTTCCAAGTCTTTATCAAAAAGACGCGCGAAATCAGTCTGAGCGAGAAGCTGTGTCAGTTCTTCACGAGAAGAGCTATAAGGTGGAAGATCCCCAACTGTCATCCGTAACGGAACCCAAGAAGATATATCGTTGGGATCTTCCGCAAGAGAGATGATAGCTTGATGTGCAATTAACTCATAATCTTCGTCGTCAAAAATATTTAGGATATTTTCTCCGAATAAATTGATAAATTTCTCATGATAACCTCCCCCTAAAAAGGCTCCTAGACTGTTCGTTGCATGCCTATTATCTGTCCAGAATGGCCGTGTTGGTAGGATGAAGTCGTCTATCTGCTGATAGCTCATTTGCATGAAATGTGCTTGCAGTACTGGGTCAATGACCATATTCCTGCTTTGTCCAATGCTATCAGCTACCCCCATAAGAACAAATACCGAAAAATCGAGCTTACGTGGATGAGCGACGTCAAGCCATTCAGAAATATTCGGGTCAAGTAGTTCAATCGGTATACGTCTATTAAATTGCTCAAAAGTCTCAGCGATCCATCCCGATGAAATACCGGAAACCATAAAAATGCTGAATAGTTGATGTGAATGTGCCCACACCATAGCCAAACGCATGTGCGGCTGCCACTCATTCGCTTCATTCCAATAGCCGAATCCTTGATAAACCCATCTAAGTAATCTTGAGAAAGCAATGAATTCACTAATTGACTTTTCGGTAAAAAGACTCTTTATGATCCACCGAGCCAAACGATATAAGGATTTCTTTCTTTCGGCGACTTGAACTAATATTTTGATCAAGTGGATTTTTGATACAGGGGATCCTGCAGATCTTAGTAAATTCCTGACCAAAGCAAACAAATCGGGATCAGATAATGAACTGATCTCATCCAATACCGATTTGGGCAGAGCAATTGGAAAACCAACCAAACGATGGATCGTTGTTCCTAAACCTTCTTCGTTTAGTAGTGTCTTGCTCGCAACCAGGAATTCTTCCAGAAAGGCTTCTTCACCCATTGTCAATGGCAAACGATAATGGCTAATTAGTCTTTCTACACTTGGCGGAATCAGATCGGGAAACCTTATTTGTCCTTGCTTTCGTATCCCCTCGAATAGGTGTTTATAGTAAAGTTGTGTGCTGTTTTCTCGCCAATGCTCTGCTATCTCGATTCTTCGTAGTATGTTCTCAGTCGTTAGAATTGATGCAATTGCTTGTTGCATTTGAATATTTGAACAATCAAACCAACTTCTGCATTGATACAGCCGTTCTTCACACTCTATTGTTGATTCTAGAAGCAAAAGAAAGCGTTCGTCCAAGACTCTTGTTTTCTCGCCAGTGTTTGGATCAACAATTTTAAGAGCAAGCTCGTTTTCGATAGGTTCAAACGTGATTTCCATATTTCTCTGCACTGGATGGAGCGTGGCTTCTTGTCCATTGATAGCCCTATGTGCAGCGCTGAAAAATTCTCTTGGTTCAAAATCAAAATTATTGATTGAAACAACAGGAATGAACGTTAAGCCAAGGGCTGACATGAATTTGGTGTCATCGTATAATTCCTCTTCGATTGGTTTCGGTAAAAGATCGAAGTAATGTCGCAGGATCGAATGTATAGCGTTCAAATCAATTTCGCTTTGCCGAGCATCTTCTCTTACCCGATTAAAAGTATCCTTTAGCATCTCTATGATACTTGTTAACAATTGGGGGTTGGCAGACAATCTCCTCTGCAGGAGCCGATTATATAGCCATGAAAAATAAGTCTTCCGGGATGCGATTTCAGTATCTGAGAAGCCAATAGGCTTAGAAAAAGGGGCCACCAATAATGTGAAAAGTCCTAAGGCAGCGTGATGAATTTGAGCATCTTCTTCAACGGGTAATGAGGCTGCGCGAAATAGAATAAGATAATCAAGATACAGATTGTTGATGACCCATTCGCAGAGAATCTCACGGCTTTGTTCGTCAATACTGCTGTCTTGCCAAATGTCCAATAAAGCCCAACTTACGGAACGCGCAAAATTTATGAAGAAAGCGATTTCTCCGTACTCATTGGAAGAATCAGGGGGCATTGGAGGCGTCTGTATTATTGTCTTTTGTAGAAGGCATGAAGCAGCATATTGTCGCAATACCCTCAACTGCAGCGTTTCGATAACGGTAGCCATAGTCGGGTGGATCTGTGCTTGGCGTAAGTGGTAGACAATTTCATCGCGTTGAATCGGTATAAAGATTACATTCCCGGATCGGAGCCTGTGCAGCAATTGATAATATTGCGACTCAGTCATCTGATTGGCACTCACCAAGAATTTCAAAATATCATAAACATCTGCAATTGGAATTCCATCACGGTGACGGTGAGAATTTAGCCAGCGATCATCGGTCCAAATGACATCCCGGTCTTGTCGATCAAATCCTAAAAGAAAAGCAAGAACACCATCTAGTGGATGCTCCGAACGAATGGCGTCAATCTGTTTTGTCTTGTCAGGTGAAATAGGAGTAATTCTATATAGTCGTCTCTCTAATCCTCTATTTAAGCGGGAAATCAGATTGTCAACCCAATCTGCCAAGGACGGCATGTATAGATAGCCCTCATAGTTGGCTTTAATCCTTTCATATATTTGATTGCTAATATGTACTCGAAAACGCTGACATAAGATGGTTAATAGATCCGCTCCAGCAAGAGTTTCAGGGATAGCACCATCACAATATAAAATTGAACCTTCCGGTGGAATCGTTTTACTTGGCTCGACTTGTCCCTGAAAACCCAACTTCTCCAATGTTTTATGGTAGTCTTCCTTAGACAAAGGCCCTTCTCGAAACAAGGATTCAGCAAGGGCGCGACAATTGACAACTAATTTGTCAATATCCTCAGGTACCGATGATGGGGAGAGGCCGCTTAAATCTTTCTTTGTGAGGGGAAGAAAGTCAACAAGAAATCCGTTAGTCTTTTTGGCAGTTTCGACAAGTATTACCCACTCCCTACCCATTTCAGCTAGTAAGGGGGAATTATCGAACTCCGATGATAATTCCTCATCTAAGATAACAATTGCACCATTATCTACAAGTTCGACGATTTGTTTGTGTTCCTCGAATCGTGTTGGTTGATGAGGAGTAACTTGCTCGCGTAGTTGAATAAGGGCAGGTACCAATTCTGCTGAGATATGCAAAGGAGCAAAGGCTTGTTCAACCGCTGAAAGAATTCCCAAGTGCTCTGCAAGCAATACAGAAGTAATATCCAAATAAACGTTCAAATTAGAAACATGGGTAGGGAATCCCTCTGTAGGTATTCGCCCTCCATGCCGTGCCAACAGCAGAGGTTTCTTAGAAAGGTCTGATGCATTCTCGTTTTCTATTAAACGAGAGTGGTAAAGCATTGCAAGCCGTACATTGAATTCTTGGGACACAAAATGAATAGGAACCCTGCCAGCCCTATAAGCCTCCTCAACCTTTGTCCCATGCTCACGGCTTTTCCCAACTATTTCAAGCAACTCATGAGCTGGGCCAGAAAGAATACCACCACGTCCTTCTTGCCCTAACTGCTGAAGCTTAAGAGAGAGATGTTTTAGTTCTGTCTTTAAGCCGAGTTGGTTGCCTAAAAAAAATGCTTCCCCGACCAATTCATCTGGTAGTTCTTCTTTTGTGGCTTTGCGCCATAAAGAAAGAGCAAGCTCTCTGTCTTCCCAAATCAAAAGTCTAGACACCCACAAGAAAATCTCAGGGGGTAGATTTGGAAGACTTTCTAACTGATGCGCAGTAAGGACTAATCTTTTGAAATCCCCTTTCATCACACATAGATTGATAAGGGGGATAAAGTTTTCTAAAGCAGGTATTTCAGAAGCTAAATCCTCTGCGTCAAGAATTGCTTGAGACAAAATCCCCATTTCACGCTGGCACGATATGTGCATTCGTCGCAATTGGGGAGGGAGTTTTGATTTTGGAAAGAGATGGAGGTTGTCATTTAATAAGCGGAGGCATAGTTGAAAATCTCCCGTGTTAAATGCAGCAATGGCTGCCAGTCTGAGAACTTCAGCCGTCTCAAAATAGCCAAACAGGGTTCTTGAATTTTCTGCAATATATAACCAATCCTGTTGCGTTGCTCTGACTTCACACAGATGTAACAACACATTGGGATCGTGCGTTTCAGCATAGATTTCGTTTAGAAAGTCGTACAATGCTTGCCAATCATTTGTTTCTTGTGCAAAAGAATGTAGTACTAGCATTCGAGCGTGATATGCTTTAGGATTCTGCTCATAACTATTTATTTTCAGCAATGCCACTTCGGGAGAACCATTTGAAACTTGTGCTTGTGCAAAGGCATCAAGCCAGGTCTCAATTGCACCTTGTTCTTGAAATTCACTTTCTTTCTGTTCGAGTAATTCAATAGCTTCATCCAGCCTTTGGCCTGCGATATAACAGTCAATAAGAGTCAATATGTGGTAAATTGAAGCTACATTATTGACCACATATTCTTCCAAGGCAGTCACGCTGGCATCCAAATCGAATTCATAGGTTCGCGCTAATGCCCATCTAATTGCAGGCGTAAAAGCAGGGTTTCTTTTCAATAAAGATTGACAATGCTGGGCAGCTTCACTTTGTCTTTCGGGATGATTTGCAAGACAGGCCAGATACCAGACATGATGCCAGTTGACTTCTTCCTGTGTTCGCTCTTTTGACTTCATCAATTCTTGAAGACGGCTTGCTGCCTGACTGAGTTTTGACAAACTTTCGTCATCGCGTTTAATTAACGTCCAACTGATCGGCTCTGGTGAAATAACAATAGGATCGTCAAATGCTGCAAGTGATAATGCACTGTAAAAATCAATCAGCATTGCGGAGAATCTAACGCTCTCCCACAAAGGGTTAAGCTCAAGCGCTTTTTGAATTTCAAGTTGTGCCTGATTTATTTCTTTTGTTACAAGATACGAAAGTGCAAGGAGTCTGAAAGTTTCAGCAGATGAATTGGAAGAGACAAGAACTGGTTCTAAAATTTGCCGACACTGAACAGGTTTTTGTAACTCCAAGTAAAGAGTGGCCTTTAGGAGAAGACTGTCCAAATCGTCCCAACCCGTCAATATTCTGATAGCCTCATCTACGTTACCTTCCTTGAGCGCAATTAATGCACGTAATCTGGCTTCATTGCTAATGGAGGCTAAAGTATTGGCTTCATCGGCAAACTCTTTTGCGACACGGACATTACCCAAATGTAATTCAAGGCTACCCTCGAAGCATAAATACTCTGCCTTTACCTCATTTGATAAGGCAGCCCAATGATCACTGTCCTGTCTTAGTTTTTGTAGTGCATATAGTGTTTCTTGATTTCTCCCTTCACGCCAGGCATTCCTCAATGTAACAAGTTGGTGTTGAGCCTGTGCTGATAAATTTTCGCCGAGTTTGTTAATCCGGTTCGATAAGACAGAGAAAGTTGTTTGGGAATCTATTGGAGGAGCAATATTGAAAATGTTAATATCGCGACCAGCAATATTATGGGCTTGTATATTGACGTTTCCACCTATAGAGGTAGGATGGGCTACGCTTGAAATGGGATTCGGGGGATATATTTGTTTGCGCTCCCCTAAGTTACTTTCATTGGGACTTGCAGTCTCGCGCTCGAGTTCTTTGGCTATATTTGCTAGCCGCTGACGACAAGCATCATTAGGGTCAAGTCTCTCGCTCAGTACATAAAGAAACAATACAAGGGCATTTTCTCCTAAATCGTTATGCTGATTATGCAAAAAATCGATAACATTTTCTACTCGTGCCACCATATTATCGGCTTGAGGTAGCCGAGTTCGCCATGGGCTAACCCGTTTATCTACAAAAACAGCCTGCAGTTCGCGATCTGTGGCAAATGGACCGCAATCTAATAGGGCATTGCGTAATTGGCTATGTAGGTTGGTAGAAATGCCTGACCATTCCTTCTCCAAGTCATGTATGTACCTGGAGCCAACGATATTTCCTTGAGATGGAACATTTTCATCTTCTGAAAGGTGTTCGAAATCAGATACGGTCTTATGATCTTCGAGGGGTTCTTTTCGTGGATCTTTAGATAGGATTCCATCCAGAATATTAAGAACAAAATCGAAAGTATCTTTAAGTCCAGAGAAGAAGCCAGCGGCACCAATTATTGCAGCACCAAGAATACTAAGAATAGCTCTGGCGGTAGGAGTAAACCCCGGAAATATTTGTACTTGTAATGTGATAACAAACAGGATTGCAGCTAGAACTGCAATTAATAAAAACGCAATTGTAAGAGCAATTAGAGTTTGCCGTCGCTTTAGTTTGTTCATCCTTATTCTAGATCACACGTCATCAAAGCGGGAATCTTCAAGTTGGCGGCGCAGTTTTTCCTCGGGACTTAGCGGCGCGATGGTGGCTTCCTCTTGCTCCAGTTCCGCCTTTTCCGCGGCGCGCAGTTCCTCCAGGCCGCGGCGGCGCACCAGCCGCCACTTACCGCAGTGAGGGCAGCGGTCATATTTTCCCGCGCCTACGTTCAGCCCCCAGATATGGCGGCTGTAGGGGCGGCCACAGTTCGGGCAAATTGTGCCCCCCGCCAGGCCGTATTTGCGCGGCGCGCCCAATGGCGTGGGATGCCGGCGCTCGCTGACGATGCTGACGACGACGGGGATGACCACGGCGAGAACCACGATGATGACCAGCGGTGTCAGGAATTTTGCCAGAAAGTCGCCCGCCGCCCCCGGCTCCACAAAGGTGCGCGTGATGCTTTCGCTTTGCAGCGTTTGTCCATCGTTGGTGTAGCCGACGGCGCTGAGGGTGTGCTGCCCCAGGGTGTAGGTTCCCGTGCGGAATTGAAAGCGAAAGGGCGATTCGCCGGCTTCCCCGATGACTTCCCCGTCTAGCAGAAATTCCACCCGTGCCAGGTTGTCCGGTCCGGTGACGCGGTAGGAAAATGTGCCCTCAATCTCTCCGTTGAAGCCGCCGTAGCCAAAGTCGCGGCTCAGGCGCAGTTTCAATCCTTCTTCTTGTTGGGCGGCAGCCGTGTGTACGCCCGCAAGCACCCAGGCGGTGACGCATAAAGCGGTCCACAGCAGACGTTTCCACATGGTTTTTCCTCCCTCTGCCTGATGGCTAGCTTTCCGTGGTGGCGGTAGCTGCTGCCGGCATTTGCAGAAGCTGGATCAGGTCGTTAACGCGGTTCCGGCGATAGAGGTATAGCAGGAGTGTACGGACTTTGGTTTGTTTGCTGCCGGCATTTAACATCTCCCAATCCACCGCCAACGCCCCCGCCATCTCCGCCAACTGCGCCAGGTCATAATGCGCCAACAAATACTGGCGCAAGATCGTGGGAGGCGAATCCGCCGACAGCTTCTCCAATCGCGGCAGGCTTTGCGGAGCCGGCGGCGTCAAAATCCGCTCCACCGCCAGCGTCAGCGCCCCCGTCAGTCCATCCGCCTCCGCCCGGTCAATCAGGCGCACAATCGTCTGATTCATGTCCCCCTCCAGCCCAATCAGATCGTTTTCATTCAGCCCCAGGTCAAAAATCAGGTCCAGCACATCTTCGCGTCCAAAACGGTAGCGAATTTGCTCATACATCTGCTGTCGGTCAAAAGCTGTATCCGGCTGCGAACGGAGCCGTGCCGCCGCCGCGTGTGGCGGTTGCCCATCCGTTGCTGGCGTGGTTGCGGTTATTGTCTTTGCCGGCATGGCGGACGTGCCGGCGGGACCCGTCAAAGGCCGCAGCACGCCCCACAACCACACCGCCGCCCCGCCAAACAAGGCCCCTTGCAGCACGGAGCGGAAAAAGCCAGGTGAACTGATGGCTTCCGCGCCGCCAAAAATGGTGACGAAGGCGTCCAGCAAAATGGCCGTGGTCACGGTCAGCAACCCCACGCCCCAGGCGACATTGGGGCGGCGCAAAAACATGATAAAGAAGAAAACGACGATGACGAATCGGAGGATCAGCAAGAAAATGGTCATGCGCGGATTGTAACACTAGTACAAATGGGCGTAAAGGAAGCGTTGGCGCACCCTGACGCGGATGGTAAGATGCCGTCATGCGCCTCGTTCGCCCCCATTTTTGCGCCAAAATCATTGTCTGGCTGCTGGCCGCCGGCCTGACGCCGCTGTTGGTTGGCTGCCGCGTGGCCGTTGCCGAGATGCCCACACCCGCCGCATTGGTCCCCACGCTGGCCGTGGCCGCCGCCAATGGGCAGCTTTACCTGCCGCCGCCAACCTGGACGCCTGATCCAGAGGCGACGATTACGCCTGGCGTGGCGCGGCAGGCGTCGTCATCTAACATGCCGGTGAGCGTGCGCACGCCGCGCCCCACGGTGGTGCTGCCCACGAATACGCCCATTCCGCCCACGCCGACGCGCACGCCCACCCCACTGCCGGCCACGCCCACGGGCACGCCGTATGCGTTTAGTTTTTTGCGCTTGCCGCCGACGGATGAACTGGGGCCGAGCAAGTTGGGGCTGCATGTGGTGCGCAACAATGACCCAAACATTATGGCGTTTGTGCGCGCGGCGCAGCCGGCGGTGATGAAGGCGGTGGACGATGTGGGGTTTCTGGAGGAGGTGAAGGCGGTTTCGCCGCGCACGCTGACGATTGGCCGTTTGAATGTGGCGCACCAGGATTATGCCGGCACGCCCGAACAGGCCGCGCGGGATTTTGTGAACGCGCAATTGGCAACCTATTTGCAGAACCCATTCGTGGATTACTGGGAGGGGTGGAATGAGCCAGACCCGAACATGGACCACATGATCTGGTACTCCCGCTTTGAGCAGGAGCGGGTGCGGCTGCTGGCCGAACATGGCTTGAAGGCGGCGATAGGCGGGTTTGCCACGGGTGTGCCGGAATTTGACGAGTTTCAGTTGTTTTTGCCGGCAATTGACGTGGCTCTCCAACATCAAGGCATCCTCTCCCTGCACGAATACGGCGCGCCGGACATGACCTACCTCTACGGCGGCGCGCTGCCCGGCATGGATGTCTACCCGGACCGCGGCGCGCTCACCTTTCGTTACCGCTGGTATTACCGTGACATCCTGGAACCTGCCGGCATGGTCATCCCCCTGGCCATCACCGAAGCGGGCATTGACGGCATCATCTCCAACCGCCCCGGTCCTCCCGGCTTTGGTTGGCGCGATTTTGGCGGCTACTGGGCGCAGCAGGGATGGGGAGACGACGCGGCGCAGGCGTTCATCAACCAGTTGGCCTGGTACGATGCCGGCGTGCGCCAGGATGGCTATGTGATCGGCTTCACCGTCTTCACCGCCGGTGGCTTTGGACACTGGCAGAAATACGACATCAACGACATCCTGCCCCAACTCACCAGTTACGTCGTCGGCCAGCGCTGACCCCCCGCAACCCATTTCCCTTGCTTACGTAAAGGATGACGTGCATCTGTATCGGGTTTTTCCCGCCAATTCGCGCTTTAAGGTTCGTGCAAAATTAACTTTGGACTATCCGACAAGCAAGAACCCTTTCAGCGCATCCGTCAATTCCCGAGCGAAGCCTCTATTTAACGGATGCGCCCTTCATTTGACATGAGGGACAACCGACCTGAAGAGGACAAACGCATGAACTTACCTACGAAATTACCCAGCCGCGATGTACTGGCTCAGCAGGCAAAGGAGCCGGGGTTTTGGAAAGAGTTGTGGAACCAGATTCGCTTGATTGGCTATCTGGTGAAGGACCCCCAGGTTCCCATTTATTTGAAGCTGCTGCCCGTGGCAGCCATCGCCTACGTGCTGGTTCCCCTGGACCTTTTGCCTGACTTTATGGTCGGGTTGGGCCAGGTGGACGACCTGACGGCGTTGTTTGTGGCTTCGAAGGTGTTTGTGGATCTGTCGCCGCAGCACATTGTGGCCCACTATCGGGAACGGCTGCGGCAGGAGTTTCAGGGGGAGAAGGGCGTGAAAATGGCGGAGGATGACGTTAGCAAGACAATCATCATTGACGCCGAGGATTTTTCCGACGAGGCGTAAGCATACGGGGCGTAAGTGTCAAACCCTAAAGGTCTCCAAGACCTTTAGGGTTTGTGATTTAGCGGATTAAAGCAGCAGCGTGGGGAGCGGGAGCAACGCTGTATAGCCTGCCCATTGCAGCAGGATGTCCCCCAACCAGTAGTACATAATCAAGATAAAGCCGCAGCAGCAGCACAAAATGACGGCCACGATGATGATGGCGATGGTCATGTTACGGCGGCGTTTGTCGTCCGCGGTGGGGGATGGGTCCGCCTGGCGCGGTGGTGGTGGAGGCGCGGGGCGGAAGGCCTCAGCGTCCGGCTCCGGGGCCGGCGGCGTGGCGGTACTCACCGATGGGAAAGGTGGGGGCGGCGGCAAGGTTTCCTCTTTCTCATCGTCGAAGCGGAAATCGGGCAGTGGGCGGGCTTCCAACATATCCTTCATGGTGGAATCGCCCAGCGCGTCTTTAGTCGCGCCCGCGTCTTTAGTCGCGCCCGCGTCTTTAGTCGCGCCCGCGTCTTTAGTTGCGCCCGCGTCTTTGCCGGCTTCCATCTCCTTGTCCGTTTCCGGTAAGGCGACCGTGCCCAGGGGATCGGGGATTGGTTCCTCGGGGAAGGGGAGCGGAGGCAGCGCGGGTTCGTCGTCTGCCATGAGTACATCCAAAACGGTCCCTAACTCTTCGTCCGCCGCTTCTGGTTCGGCGGCGGCCATGAACATCATGGTGACGTTGCTGCCGACCGACACAGTTTGCCCGGCGGACAAGGGCACGGGATCCCCGGACAGCCGCTTGCCGTCCAGAAACGTGCCGTTCGTGCTGCCCAGGTCCTGTATTTCGCAGCCTGTTTCGCCGCGGGTGATGCGCGCGTGCAGGCGGGAAACCTCCGGGTCATTGACGACAATGTCGGAGACGGGATCGCGGCCCAACGTGACGGTGTCCTGCGTGATGGTGTAAATCTCGCCGACTTGTGGGCCAGTCTGGACGACGAGTTCGTACGTTTTATCGCTCATAGTGGCTTTCCTCTCCGGTGCGACGTGCGTTTCCGGTATATCGTGCGACGCGAATGCCGTTTGGGGGTGTGTCGCATCTCTGGGGATGAGTGGTTACGGCATTTTACCCAATTTAGGGCGGATGACCACTACTGTGTTGAACCTTCCTGGAAGCTCCCCGCGTCCAGGAAGGTGTATTACTTTTTGCCGGGCCAGAGGCGGGCGAGTGCCTGGATTTCGCTCAGGCGGAAGAGGCGGGCGAGGGCGACGTAGCTGGCGACACCTACGCCGCCGGCGATGATGACGACCATTAGTTTGCCGGCGGTGGTGGCCGGGGTGTGGTCCATGAGGAGATGGGCGGCGGCGTAGGCCAGCGCGCCTGTGAGGAGCGCGGCAGCGGCGGCGCGCCAGAGGGCGTTGGTGATGCCCAGGCGGCGCAGGCTGCCGATGCGCCGCTGCAACCAGAAGAGCATGAGGGCGGTGTGGACCATGTGTTTGACGGCGTCGGCGACCATGAGGCTGAGGAGGCCGAGGAAGGGGAGCAGCGCCAGGGCGATGAGGGAGTAGATGATGATGCTGATGACGCCGACGATGGCGGGCCGCCAGGTGTCTTTGCGGGCGTAGGAGGCGAAGACGAGCATCTGGTCCACGGCGGCGAAGGGGAGGCCAAAGAGGTAGACTTGTAGCACGAGGGCGGTGCGGGTGGTGTCGGCGGGTTGGAATTGGCCGTGTTGGAAGAGGAGGGTGATGATGGGGGTGGCGAGGGCGAAGAGTCCGGCGGCTGCCGGCATTATCAAAGCAATCACCAGTCGAATCCCATCCGCCAGCGTGCGTTTGAACTGGTCCAACTGCTGGCCGGCTTGCTGTGACAGCGTGGGCAGCGTGGCGATGGAGAGCGCGGTGACGACGAGGCCAAGGGGGAACTGGTAGAGGGTGGTGGCGTAGCGCATGTAGGTGAGGCTTTCGTCGCCGGTGCGCGTGGCCAGGTTGTAGCTGAGGGCGACGACGAGCTGGTTGATGGCGATGCCGGCAACAATCGGCGCGTACAGCCAGAGAATGCGACGGATGGCCGGGTGCTGCCAGTTAAACTGCCAGCGCAGACGCGCGTCGCGCAGCGCGGGCAGTTGCAGCGCCGCTTGCAACACCGCGCCCAACAGCATCCCCCAGACGAGGCTGGAGATTTCTTGCGGGCGCAGCAGGGCGACGACCACGATGGTTCCGTTGAAGATGGCTCCGGCAAATGCCGGCAGCGTAAACCGCTTCAGGGCAAACAAGACCCCCGTGAAAACGCTGGAGAGGCTGAGGAAAAAGACGGCAGGCGTAGCCAGGCGCATCAAGTGGATGCTCACGTCCGTGAGGGTGATGTCCGTGAAGTTGACGGCTCCGATGACCCAGGCGACCTGCGGCGTGAACAACTCCACGAGGCCGATGATCAGCAGCATGACGACGCTGGCGACGCTGAGAACGCTGCTGACCAGACCCCACAACTCCGCCTGGCGCTCTTTGCTGCCGGTAGCGTAGTCGCTGAAGACGGGCACGAGGGCGGAGTTGACCATGCCGCCGATCATCAATTCAAAGAGGCTGTTGGGGACGAGGGCAGCGGTTTCGTAGGCGCTGAGGAGGCCGGACGCGCCGAACAGGTTGGCTTTGACCATTTCCCGCGCCAGTCCCAGGACGCGGCTGGCGACGTTGCCGATGGCTAAAATGCCGGCAGCGCGGATAACGCCCCGATTGCGACTGATTGAGGAGGGCGCGGCTTCCATTTCTGGAATCAGCGTCTCGCCTGTTTCTATGGCCTGGTTTGCTTCCGTTGGTTCAAACAATCGTCACGTTCCTGGTGCGTCAAATGCCGGCAGCATGACGCAAGAAACCCGCGTCGCCATTGCCAGAAGCGCATTCTAACGTCAGCCAGAGACCCCCGCAACTACGAACCCCCTACGCCCCCTTACCATTTCCCCAACCTGCTGTATAATCCGCCCATATCCCAACCTGCGACCGCGCTGTCACCACGCCCTGGTCCGCTTTGCCCGTGGCGTGTCGTCGCAAATGCCGGCAACTACCAACCACCAACCGAGAACTGCCCTTGGAGGAAACCTTCCTGATGTACGACAAGCAAAAACTCGCCGAACTGGCCCAAGAGATGGACAAGTGGGAAGAAACCTCTTTGCAGCGCACCCTGGCGCGCCTGCCCGAACGCAAAGAGGCCTTCAGCACCACCTCCAGCGAACCCATCCGGCGGCTCTATACCCCACTGGACGTGCCCGACCTCGACTATCAACGCGACCTTAACCTCCCCGGTGAATACCCGTTTACACGCGGCGTACACGCCACCATGCACCGGGGCAGACTATGGACGATGCGTATGTTCGCCGGATTCGGCACGGCGGAGGAAACCAACGCCCGCTTCAAATACCTGCTGGAACATGGCAATATGGGCCTCTCCATCGCCTTCGACCTGCCCACCCTGATGGGCTACGACACGGATGATGCGGAAGCGCTGGGCGAATTTGGCACCTGCGGCGTGGCCGTGAGCAGCTTGAAAGATATGGAAGTGTTGCTGGATGGCATTCCTCTGGACAAAGTGAGCACCAGCATGACCATCAACAGCCCCGCGGCCATCATCTGGGCCATGTACATCGCCACGGCGGAAAAACAGGGCGTGCCCATGGAAAACCTGCGCGGCACGCTGCAAAACGACATCCTGAAGGAGTATATCGCCCAGAAAGAGTACATCTTCCCGCCTGAGCCGTCCATGCGATTGGTGGTGGACACCATTGAGTTTGGCTCCCGGCGGCTGCCGCAGTGGAACACCGTTTCCATCAGCGGTTATCACATCCGCGAAGCGGGATCGACCGCCGCGCAGGAGCTGGCCTTCACGCTGGGGAATGGTCTGGAATATGTGCGCTGGTGTCTGGCGCGGGGGATGGATATTGATGATTTTGCCCCGCGTCTGAGCCTGTTTTTCAACTGCCACAATGACTTTTTCGAGGAGATCGCCAAGTTCCGCGCCGCCCGTCGTATTTGGGCGCGGGAGATGCGGGAGACGTTTGGGGCCAAAAATCCGCGCTCCTGGCTGTGCCGCTTCCACACGCAAACGGCGGGCGTTTCGCTGACGGCGCAGCAGCCGGAAAACAACATCGTGCGCGTGGCGATTCAGGCGCTGGCGGCGGTGATTGGCGGCACGCAGAGCCTGCACACGAACAGCATGGATGAGGCGCTGGCGCTGCCCAGCGAACACGCGGTGACGGTGGCCATGCGCACGCAGCAGATTATTGCCGAGGAGAGCGGTGTCTCGAATACGATTGACCCGCTGGCGGGTTCGTTCTTTGTGGAGCATGAGACGAATAAAATTGAGCGGCAGGTGTATGCGTATTGGGATCGGGTGGCGGCGTTGGGGGGCGTGTTGCCGGCAATTGACAAAGGGTTCTACCAGACGGAAATTGCCAATGCCGCTTACCAATATCAGCGCGAGATTGACGACAATCAGCGTACCATTGTTGGCGTGAATGGCTTTGCAGACCCGGACGAAACGCCGCGGATTCCGCTATTGCAAATGGACCCGGAGGGCTACGAGCGACAGGTCTCCCGGCTGCAACAACTGCGCCTGGAGCGGGACAACGAAAAGGTCGCGGCTACCCTTTCCGCGCTGCGCCAGGCCGCCGGCGGCACGGAAAACACGATGCCCTATCTCCTGGACGCTGTGCGCGCCTATGCCACCTTGGGCGAGATCACCAACGTGCTGCGCCAGGTCTTTGGCGTGTACCATGAGCCAACCTGGATTTAGTGAGTGTCCAGAATTTAGTTCTCCCCAAGAGTGGTTCATTCTTCAAGAAGGAACCATTCTGAAGCGGGAAAGCTGTTTTTAGACGGTCACTGAGGACTGGCGACGAAATAAGATACGAAACGGCATCGCCAGTTTGAAGGAGTGGTAAGGAAACAACGTCGTTGTCTCATTTAATTTCCGCTCCTTAGTGGCTGTCCGCAATTAAGTTAGCGGAATTGTGCGGACAGCTTGTCAGTAGCCATCTGATGAAAACGTGAAGTTGTTTTTGGGCGGCTACTTAGAAAGGTTGGTCGTATTTAGCCCGTTGCCTGAGCCTATCGAGGGCAACAAGGGCGATGAAAGACTGCAAACGTCTTGGCCGGGCGTATTGATGTCAAAGCTGGTTTGAAGACTTTTGTAATCTTTTTTCCGGCCAGGATTGGTGACTCTGTCTTCCATGCTGGCGCATTCCACGCATGGGAAATGCCTATGCCCCCCTCCTCCGCGAGAGAAGGGGGGCTTTTTTTTGCGGGGGCAGGCGGACTGCCGGGAACGGAGGCGCTGCCGGCATTTTCACGCATGAACGGGAAGATGATGACGTGCCTCTTGACAGATGGACATACCTTCTTGTATAGTATGCATAATTGGAACCGGTTCCATCCGGTTGCTTTGTCCTAATGCCGGCAACTACACATCCTTTTGCCAGTTCACTGTGGTGAGATGCCGGCATTTACCAGAAGATTGCGCGCCTCCCCAAACCCGGAGCGGCAATCGCGCGGAAAGTCTTCCCAGACCGGAGCGGTTTTGCAAACAGCTCCGGTCTCTTGCGGACCCCTTGAGAAATCAATATGGCCGCCACTACCATTCGTGACGTTGCAAAACAGGCCGGTGTCGGGGTTGGAACAGTCTCCAGAGTCTTGAATGACAGCCCTTCCGTGAGCGAGATCACCCGCCGCAAAGTACTCGTCGCCATCGAAGAGCTAAACTTCGCCCCGAACCCCTTTGCCCGCCGCCTCTCCCTGGGCAAAACAATGACCATTGGTGTCATAGTTCCTTTTTTTACCCGACCAGCCTTTGTAGAACGCCTGCGCGGCATTGAGTATGCGCTGGTGAACAGCGAATATGATCTGGTTCTTTACAACGTGGAAACCGTGGAGAGGCGAGACGCCTATTTCCGCGAGATGCCCCGCCGGGAGCGTGTGGATGGCTTGCTGATCATGGCTTTGTCGCCACAAGACGAGGATGTGGAGCGGTTTATTGCTTCGGGCGTGACAACGGTACTGGTGGATGCCTACCACGAGCGCCTGCATTCAGTGACGATTGATGATGTGAATGGTGGTTATGCGGCGACCCGGCATCTGATTGAGCTGGGGCACGAGCGTATTGGCTACATCAGTGATACGATGGACAATCCGTTTGTCTTCACGGCCAGCCGACGTCGTTATGAGGGGTATCGTCGCGCTTTGGCGGATGCCGGCATTTCCCACCGCCCCGAATATCACCAGCAAGGTGCGCATGGTCGTCGGCAAGCGCAACAGATGGCCGAACAACTCCTGGCCCTGCCCATTCCCCCGACCGCCATATTTGCCGCCAGCGACACCCAGGCCATTGGCGTCATGCAGGCGGCGGAGAGCATGGGGTTGCGCGTTCCCCAAGACCTTTCCATCATTGGCTATGATGATATTGAGATAGCCGAGTACCTCAGCCTGACGACCATTCGCCAACCGCTATTCATGACCGGGATTGAAAGCGTCGAATTACTCCTGTCGGTGATCGCGCAAATGCCGGCAAAACCCACCCACCTGCAACTCTCTACCGAACTCATCGTCCGCGCGACAACGGCTGCTCCACGCCACCGTGCCTGAGCAACGAAACGCGCGCTACTCTCAACAATCAACTGACAACGGCTCTAAAGGAGGTGATGTGTTCGCAAATAGCTTGTCAATCGGTAACTACTAACGCCGTTTGGAGACTGGACCAATCTTGATTGTTTTCAAACCAGTATCTTCTCAATAAAGTGGGGCAAAGTTGGTTGAGCCTGTCGAAACCAACGACCTTCGACAAGCTCCCGCCGTGGTTTCCCCGAAATATGGAGAAGTTACTTTCAAACCATGATAAAAAAGTAAGGAGATTGAGAGATATGTTGAAAAAGAACTTCTGGATCATCGTGGCTCTGACCGTGATCCTGGCTCTCGGTGTCGCGGCTTGTTCCTCTGGCGGAACCGAAAGCCCCACCGAAGCCCCCGCCGCCACCGAAGGACCCATGGAAGCGCCGACCGAAGCGCCCATGGAGGAAATGCCCGCCGTTGATTTCGCCTACCGCTCCGGTGGGTTCCTGGAACGCGCCATCAACGGCGAGTTCACGGGCACAACCGTCACTGTTGACGGCCCCTTCGCCGACGACGACGTCGTTCGTTTTGACCAATCCATGAAGGCGTTTGAAGATGCCACCGGCATCGACGTGCAGTACATTGGCGGCAAGGACTTTGAAGCCACCATCAGCGTGCGCGTCGAAGCGGGCGACGCCCCCGACATCGCCGACTTCCCCCAACCCGGCAAAGCCGCCAACTTCATCGACAAACTCGTGGACGTGAGCACCTTCATCCCCCAAGATTGGCTGGCACAACAGTACAACCAGTCCTGGCTGGACATGGGCCAGATCGATGGCAAAACCGCCGGCGTCTGGCACCGCTTCAACGGTAAGAGCCTTGTCTGGTATCCCAAAGATGACTGGGACGCCGCCGGCTATCCTATCCCCACCACCTGGGACGAAATGCAGGCCCTGATGGACCAGATCGTTGCTGATGGCGACACCCCCTGGTGCATCGGCATCGGCTCCGGCGCCGCCACCGGCTGGCCGGCCACCGACTGGACGGAAGAGATGATGCTGCGCACCACCTCTCTGGACAACTACGACGCCTGGGTTGCCGGTACGCTTCCCTTCGACTCCCCCGAAGTGAAGAAGGCTATTGAAACCTGGAGCAACATCTGGTTCAATGACCAATATGTCTATGGTGGTCGCGCCTCCATCGTCACCACGGAGTTTAGCGATGCGCCGCTGCCCATGTTTGAGAATCCGCCGAAGTGCTGGATGCACAAGCAAGGCAACTTCATCACCGCTTTCTTCCCCGAAGGGACGCAGCCGTTCGTAGACTATGATGTCTTCTATCTGCCGCCCGTTGACGAGCAGTACGGCAAGCCGTTCCTCGTTGCCGGCGACCTGATGAGCATGTTCAATGACCGCCCCGAAGTGCGCGCGCTGATGGAATACTTCACCACGCCGCAATCCGCCGGTGGTTGGCTCTCTGACGGTGGCGCATTGGCCGCGCAGCAGACGGCCACGCCCGACATGTACGGACGTGAACTGGAAGCCAAACTGGCTGAACTGGTCGCCAATGCCTCCAGCTTCCGCTTTGATGGTTCCGACTTGATGCCCGGCGAAGTTGGCGCCGGCACGTTCTGGACAGGTATGGTGGACTACGTCAGCGGTTCCGCTGATCTGGACACCGTCCTCAAAGACATCGACGCCTCCTGGCCTCGGTAATCCTATCCTTCGTTCGTCGTTGAGACTGCCAGTTCCCCGGAACTGGCAGTCTTCTATTCGCGGATTTTCGTGCCACCATTGCCGGCGCGGTGCGTCTACAACGTGCGCCACGCCTTACCATATAAGGAGGAGATTATGGCGAATTTAAGCGCGACAGAGAGGGGCGGCGCAACCTTGATGACGAGGATACTCTCGTTCTTGGGGCGTTTGTTCGTGGCGCTGGTGATTCCCGCCGTTGCTTTTTTGGTGATATATGGCGGCTTCATCTTCTTGCGCGATAGTGACGCGCCCAAGTGGATTGTTGCTGTGGTAGCCATTGTGTGGGGCGTGGGCGGGGTAGCGCTTTTGTATACGGTGTTTAATGGGTTGGTGGAACGAATGCCGGCAAAATGGACAGCCCTGCTACAGCCATTTGTATTTGTCGGACCGGGCATGGTTATTCTCATCTGGTATCTGGCGCTCCCCGCTGTGCGCACCGGTTGGTTGAGCCTGTTTGACCGTACAGGAACGAATTTCGTTGGTCTCAGCAACTACGTCAGCCTCTTTTCGCAGCGGTTACTGACGGAAGCCATTCGCAACAACGTCCTGTGGATCGTCTTTGGCAGCACCTTCACGGTCGCGTTTGGCCTGTTGGTCGCCGTCCTCGCGGATCGCAGCCGCTTCGAGCGTTTCGCCAAAACGCTCATCTTCCTCCCCATGGCCATCTCCTTCGTCGGCGCGGGCGTCATCTGGAATTTCATGTACTCCATTCGCCCCGGCGACTCTGTGCAAATCGGCTTGCTCAACGCCATCATTACGTCCCTCGGCGGCACGGCCAAAGCGTGGACCGCCTGGACGGCCATTGCTCCCTGGAACAACCTGTTCCTCATTGTCATCGTTATCTGGCTGCAAGCGGGTTTTGCCATGGTCTTGTTTTCGGCGGCATTGAAAGGGATTCCCGATGAGCTTCTCGAAGCAGGGCGTGTGGATGGCGCCACGGAAATTCAAATCTTTTTCCGCATCATGATTCCGTATATCATGGGCACAATCATTACCGTCTGGACCACGATCGTCATTTTCACCTTGAAGATTTTCGACGTGGTTTGGGTGATGACGGGGGGGCAGTTTGGCACGGAGGTGATCGCCACCCAGTTTATCCGCCAATCTTTCGTAGCGAACAACACGGGTATTGGCTCCGCCATTGCCATTATCCTCCTGATTGCGGTCATTCCCGTCATGATCTACAACTTGCGGCAGTTTAGAGAACAGGAGGCATTCTAATGGGTAGTGCGCGCAGACAAAAACTAATCGGCAGCATTTTTGTCAACGGTGGGCTGCTGCTCCTGTGTCTCATCTGGACGGTTCCCACGCTGGGTATTTTCGTGTCATCCTTCCGTTCCCGTAATGACATTCAATCTTCTGGTTGGTGGTCCGTTTTGCCCCATCGCGCCTGGGAAACGACACAAGTGATCGACCCGCGCGCGGAGGGGTTCAACGCGGATGGCCCCATGGAGGTCCAAGGGGTGACGGCGACGTTCGAGGAATTGCGGGCCGGCGTGACCGTACCCGATGGGACGCGCCTGTTGTGGATTGGCAACCGCCGCCTGGGTATGATTGAAGTGCAAGAGAAGAACTGGACGGTGAACTGGGATTTCACGTTGTCCAACTATCAGCAGGTGTTAACGGGGAAGGATTACCAGTTCCAGCGGGCGGATGGCACGATTGAGACCATTCCCGGCGACGATATGTCTGCTTCTTTCTTGAACAGCCTGGCCGTATCCGTGCCCTCGACGGTGATTCCCATCTTGATCGCCGCTTTTGCCGCGTATGCCTTTGCCTGGATGCGGTTTCCGGGGCGGCGTTTGATGTTTGTGCTGGTGGTGGCGATGCTGGTGGTGCCGCTGCAAATTGCGCTCGTTCCTATCTTGAAGGACTACAAGAGTCTGGGACTGAATGGGACGTTCCTGGCTATCTGGCTGGCGCATACGGGCTTTGGTTTGGCGTTGGCGACGTACTTGCTTTACAACTACATCAGCACGCTGCCGCGGGAGACGTTGGAGTCCGCTTTCATTGATGGCGCTTCCCACTTTACGGTGTTTACGCGACTGATTTTGCCGTTGTCCGTGCCGGCATTAGCCTCATTCGCCATCTTCCAATTCCTCTGGGTGTGGAACGACTACCTCGTGGCCCTCGTCTTCCTCGGCGGCAACCCCGAATTCGAAGTCGTCACCCAGCGCCTGGCCGACATCGTCGGCTCGCGCGGCAGCGACTGGCATCTCCTCACCGCCGGCGCATTCGTCACCATGATCCTGCCCCTGGTCGTCTTCATCTCCTTGCAGCGCTATTTCGTGCGTGGACTGCTGGCCGGCTCTGTTAAAGGGTAAGGTTTGGCAAGATTGGACCAATCTCCGAGATTGGTCCAATCTTTAATCTGATCGAACATGACAAAATTGACTTTTCCCCCCGACTTTCTTTGGGGTGTGGCGACTTCCGCTTACCAAATTGAAGGTGCATGGGACGAAGATGGGCGAGGCGAGTCCATTTGGGACCGCTTTGTCCACACCCCCGGGCGCGTGCAGGATGGCGCCACCGGAGACGTGGCCTGCGACCATTATCATCGCTGGCGCGAAGATGTGGCCCTGATGCGGCAGTTGGGCATTCAGGCGTATCGCTTTTCCGTCTCCTGGCCGCGCATTTTGCCGGCAGGGCGTGGTCGCCTGAATCAGGCGGGACTGGATTTCTACGATAGGCTGGTGGATGGTTTGCTGGCGGCGCATATCCTGCCGTTTGTCACGCTGTATCATTGGGAACTGCCGATGACGCTGCAAGACAGGGGCGGCTGGACCAACCGGGAAACGGCGGATGCTTTCGCGGAGTTGGCGCACGTTGTCAGTCAGCGCCTGGGCGACCGTGTGCAACATTGGATTACGCATAATGAGCCGTGGTGTACCAGTTTGTTGAGCCACGAGTTGGGGGAACATGCGCCGGGTTGGCAGGATGGCCGCGCGGCGTTGCAAGTGGCGCACCACGTTCTGCTCTCGCATGGGTTGGCGGTGCGGCGGTTGCGGGCAAACGTGCCAGGGGCGCACGTGGGGATTGCGTTGAATTTTGAGCCGGCCGTGCCGGCATCTTCCAGCCCCGCCGACTATCACGCCGCCCGCATCTGGGACGGCTACTTCAGCCGCTGGTTCCTCGATCCCCTCTACGGACGCCACTATCCCGCCGACATGGTCGCCCACTACCACGCCATCGGCTACCTCCCCCACGGCCTCGACTTCCTCCACCCCGGCGACCTCGACCTGATCGCCGCCCCCACCGACTTCCTCGGCGTCAACTACTACACCCGCCACGTTGCCCGCGCCGCCGACGCGCCAGACAACCGGCCCCAGGAAATTTTCCCCGACCCCCCGGAAGCGCGCACGGAAATGGATTGGGAAGTCTATCCCTCCGGCCTCTATCACCTTCTGAACTGGCTCCACTTCGGCTACCGCATCCCCCAAATCATCATCACCGAAAACGGATGCAGCTACCTGGATGCCCCCGCCGCCGACGGGCGCGTCGCCGACGAGCGGCGCATCCGCTACCTGCGCGGCCACATTGCCGCCGCCCATCGCGCCATCAGCAACGGCGTTCCCCTGGCCGGCTACCTGCAATGGTCCCTCATGGACAACTTCGAGTGGGCGCGCGGCTACACCCAGCGCTTCGGCATCGTCCATGTCGATTATGAAACGCAGCAGCGCACCCCCAAAGACAGCGCCTTCTGGTATCGTGATGTCATCGCCGCCAATGGCCTGGAAATGGAGGAGTAATGGAATCGGTGGACTGTGTTTATGCCGGCAATACCTCAGCTTGGCTCATTCTCCAAGGATGAACCAATCTTGGGGAGAACTAAATTCTGAACGCTCTATCCATTCAGATTGGTTCAATCTCCGAAGATTGAACCAATCTTGACCAACTTCATGGACTGACCCGGCAACTGATGGCTACCTATCACCACCCACAAATTTTACTACCATGACGCAAGACACCCACTGGTATCAAGAAGCCGTATTCTACGAACTGTACATTCGCGCCTTTTGCGACGGAAATGGCGATGGTCACGGAGATTTTCGCGGAGCCATCACCAAGCTGGACCATCTACAATCGCTGGGCGTAAACTGCATCTGGCTCTTGCCCATGTTCCCGTCGCCGCTGAAGGATGATGGCTATGACGTGGCCGATTATTACGACATTCATCCCGACTATGGCACGCTGGCGGATTTTCGGGCTTTCCTGGACGCGGCGCACGAGCGTGGGCTGAAGGTGGTCATTGACCTGGTGATGAACCACACTTCCGACCAGCATCCCTGGTTCCAGGCGGCGCGCCAGGACCCTGACTCTCCGTATCACGACTATTATGTCTGGAGCAAAACGGGCGCGGAGTATGCCGATGCGCGCATTATTTTCATTGATTATGAGCCATCGAACTGGACGTATGACGAGAATGCCGGCAAATACTTCTGGCATCGTTTCTTCCGCACCCAACCCGACCTCAACTACGACAACCCCGCCGTCCACGCGGAAATGTTCAACGTGATTCGCTTCTGGCTGGACATGGGCGTAGACGGCTTTCGCGCCGACGCCGTGCCCTACCTCTATGAGCGGGAAGGAACCAACTGCGAAAATCTGCCGGAAACGCATCAGTTCCTGAAAAAAGTGCGTCGCCTCATTGACGAAGAATATCCGGGGTGCGTCCTCATTGCCGAGGCCAACCAATGGCCCGAAGACTTGCTGCCCTACTTCGGCGATGGCGACGAGTTTCAGGTCTGCTTCCACTTCCCCATCATGCCCCGCCTCTACATGGCCCTGAAACAGCAAAATAAGCAGCCTATCCTGGACATCCTCGCCCGCACGCCACCCATTCCGCCAGGGGCGCAGTGGATGACGTTTTTACGCAACCACGACGAACTCACGCTGGAAATGGTCACGCCGGAGGAACGGCAATGGATGTGGGAGCAGTACGCGCCGGAACCGCGCATGCGCCTGAATATGGGCATCCGGCGGCGGCTGGCCCCCCTGCTGGACAACAACAAACAGCAGTGGCTGCTGCTGCACGCCCTTTTCCTTTCCCTGCCCGGCGCGCCCATCGTTTATTATGGGGATGAAATCGGCATGGGGGATAACGTCTGGCTGCCAGATCGTCACGGTTGCCGCACGCCCATGCAGTGGAACGATAGCCCCAACGGCGGCTTTTCCCCCGCCGAACAGACATATTTTCCCGTAAACGGCGATCCGGAATATGGTTACCGGTACGTCAACGTAGCCGCACAGGAAGAAGACGACGCTTCTTACCTGGCGGCGACGCGGTACCTGTTACACACGCGCCAGGCGCATCCCGCCTTGCGCAATGGCGCATTGAAATGGGTCGAACATCCCGACAACGCCGTATTTGCCTACTGGCGTATCACGCCCGATGAACGAGTTTTGTGCCTGTTCAACCTCAGCAGAGAGGCGCAGTCGATAAGTTTGAATCTGCCGCAATTTAGTGGACGGACCTGCGTTGATTTGCTCAACCCGACGCAGACATGGCTGGTAACGGAATTGCCCGTTGTCATCAAGCTGCGACCACAACGAGGGTATTGGCTCTTGTTCGAGACCTGATTACCTGGTCGTAGTTACGGAAGCAACGAGCCAGAAAGGTCCAGGACAATCTGCCGGCATTGTCGCCTGAGCGACGTAGTTCCCGATCTGGTCGGCGGGGACCTCCCCACCACTCACGTTAGCCACGTCACCAACCTGGACCACAATCTTTCCGGTGTCATCCTTCACCTGAACGTTTTCTCCGGCGACGTTCAGAGAGTAAGATTGCGGCCAGACCAGCAGATAGTTGTTATTGTCGCTATCCTGCACGCGAAGACAATTATCGTCCAGCACCAGTTTCCCTACTGTGAGCGCATCCATGGAATCTGGCTGCGCCTCTTGCTGCTGCGGGAAAAAGGGGTTGATTGGGCTGTCGCCCGTCTTGCTACTCTGGCAGGAAGTGGTGGTCATTGTGTAAAACAGAAACAGGAATAGAAACCAGAAAACTGTTTTGGTTGAGAAGCGAATAGCGTTCATCATCTTTCTTTTGACCTCATGAAAGTCGAAGATTGGTTCAATCATCGTAACACTAACGCACTCTGGAGATTGGATCAATTTTCTGGCTTAGGAATGGCGCTTAAATAAGTTGGTCAAGATTGGTTCAATCTTTGGAGATTGAACCAATCTGAATGGATAAGTTATTGTGACTATACAGGTCATCTGCCCAGATTGGACCAATTTGCTCTGGTTGAATCTTATTGATGTCTACAAAATTGGTCCAATCTCTCGGAGACGTGAATAGTTACAAGTTATTTAAATTTCGTTCCTTAGCAGTTACCAATCTTCAAGATAATTGAACCAATCTTCCTCACGAGTAGACTCTTTTATGGGGCCGTCATGACGCTGACGCTGATACCTGACACGTAGTTGATAGCCATATAGATGGCGTCGTTCGGGTCCGAGCCAGGTGAGCCACTGTGTGTTCCATATGCCGTATTGTTCAGGAACCACGGCCCGCCGCTGTCGCCGCCGGAAGAAAGATCGCCGTACCCGGCGGTGTTGTCAACCCTGATGAACGTGGCGCTGGCGCTGGGGACGTAGCTGGGTTGATAATTCTTGTCGCTGATGTAGCCGCAGGTGTAGTTCGTGGTCATGCCATATTTGCAGACATACCCACCGATGACCTGACTGCTCCGGCTTTTGGTCGCCGTGATGGTACGGGTACTGCCATCGCTCCACCACCGTATCTTATTCACCACGGTGTAGCCGGAGGCCGTATGCCACTGAATATCATAGGAACCCGTATATTTTTCACTCTTGAAGGTCAAACTGGTGCCGCTGTAACTCTGTGTATTTGAGCAGTGAGCGGCGGTGGTGATCCCCTTGGTTCCACTGGAGTTCTTGACTGAGAAGCCACTGGTGCACGTAGACAGGGATAGCCCGCCGTAAATGTCGGCGTTAGGCGTACTCATCGCCGACACGCTGATGATGTCTACCTCTGGAGCCAGCGATACGATTCCCTGTTGAATCGCTTCCACAAGGCGATCCCGCTCAATAACGTACAGTTCAACCCGGTTTGCCGGCACATTAATGCCAGATTCAACCGGTATTCCGATGCGGGCAACCGCGGCCATGGCCGCTGCCTGCGCCTTTTCAAGATCAACGAGCGCCACCTGGGCTGTACGGATTTCGACCAGAGAAGCCAATGCTTCGTCCCGTGTATAGACTGTAATATCCTGCTGTGTCGGGTCGGTGAATTGCACCACAACGCGAAACTCCGGCGTATGTTCAAGCCAGAGTCCGGCGAATGTTGCAGTGGCCTTGCGGCTTAATGTTTCCTCCAGTACCCCGGCGGACTCTTGCACGGCAAAGCGGCGCATAGCCTCCTCCTGGCTGATACCGAATTGATCTGCATAGATCATGGCGTCAAAAGCGATCGGATCCTTTTCCATCGTTGGAACAGACGAATCGGCTGCTACCCGCGCTGCTGCCAGTGGTATTAGCAGCATGGCGATCAGAAGCACAATTACCCAGACATGACTACGTTGCCTACGAAACATATGCTTACTCCTTAAACTAAAGTATTTTGGACCAGTTTCATGCGACGCATGAATGCGGCGCGTTTAGGTCTTTCTCTGGCAGTATAGTGCAGACGCCTGGACGCCAATAGATGCAGGTCACCTGGAAGGGGCAGGCCAACTGATGAAATTTGGCGTGTTGAATGGTGAAAAAATACCACCGCGTAGGCGGATAATCAGCGGTTTGTTATAATGCAGTCTGATCTCGTTGGATGTCCGAACGGAGGGCCATGAATGAATCGAGCTGAATTCGGGAAGTTAATTAAGGTGCTGCGCGAATCGCAAAAGGATGAAAATGATCGCCAGTTGACGCAACAGAAATTGGCCGAAAGCACAGGACTAAGTGAGGCCGTTGTGCGCAATATCGAGACAGGTCGTAAAGCGAATTTGCAGTTAGAGGATTTGCACAGGCTGGCGCAGACCTTTCAGTTGACCACGTTGGAACGACATAAGTTTTTCACTGCTGCCGCGGAAATAGACAAAAAGAGGACGGTTGCTGTTTCACCACAGCAAACATTGCAGGACGTTGTTGCCAGGTTGACCGATGTGCGCTTTCCAGCGTACATCGTGGATGCCTATCATGATATTGTTGCTGCCAACAGCATTATGATCAACGTGTTTGGCATTCCGGTGGACCTGGAAGACGCGGCGACACATCCGATTGCGCTTAACGGGATGCGCACCCTGTTTGATCCCGAGTTCTGCGCTCTGGACCTGATAGGAACAAATGTAGAACATGTTTTGCTTGAGGCTGTCCTGTTCTTTCGATACAGCACCTTGCCGTATCGAGGTACTGATTATTACGTGTACTTGCTAAAGAATCTGAACAAATACAAGAAATTTAAGGATTTCTGGTATCGTGTCCTGGTTTTTACCCCTGATTATGCTGTGCCCGTGCACGTGCGCCACACGGTGAACACCAGGCATGGGCGGCTCAAATATGTGATGACGGTGACGGAGGTGCCGACAGCGGAAACGGAATTGATGGTTATAAACTGTTTGCCCGTTGATGTGCAGACGGCTCAAGTATTTGAACGGATTGCGGCTGCGGCGGGGGTCAAGTGGCCTTTTCTTCTGGCGACGTGGCCGGAGAAGCGTTTCAAATTGTAGCCGTCTCACTGAAAAAACCGGGTTTTTCGATTGTCCGGCGGAAATTACCAGAGTGATTCATGTGTAAAAACCCGGTTTTTGGCCTTTTTTCAGTAGAGTCATATGCGATATGTCTGTTTTCCGCAAAGCTGGCGACGATTGACGAGTCATGGAATTCTACTGGCCTAAACTCTTAACAGGCCCGCTGCGCTTGATGGAGCCGCTGGAGCAAGAGATTTTCCAGCTTCGCTTGCGCCAGTATCTCCCCGATGCGCTGCAACCGCTGCGCCGTTTGTATGGGCAACGGGCGGATTTTGACGCCTGGGTGGCGCGGTTCCTGACGATTGCGGCGCAGGCGTATGTCAGCCGTTCGCCAGAACTGCGGTTGCTGGATTTGCGCCGGGTGTCTGAGCCGGACTGGTTCCAGCAATCGGGGATGGTTGGTTACATTGCGTACGTGGACCGTTTTGCCGGCACGCTCCCCCGTGTCGCCGACCACATCCCCTACCTCAAAGAGCTGGGCATCACCTATCTGCACCTCATGCCCCTGCTGCAACCCCGCCCCAGCCCCAACGATGGCGGCTACGCCGTCATGGATTATCGCGCCGTCAATCCCGAGTTGGGCAGCATGGATGATTTGCGGCAGTTGACGGCGCAGCTGCGGCAGCACAGCATCAGCCTCTGTACAGACCTGGTACTCAACCATACTGCTCGGGAGCATGAATGGGCGCAAAAGGCGTTGGCGGGTGATCCTGTCTATCAGGATTATTACCTGATGTTCCCTGATCGCACGCTGCCTGACCAGTATGAACGGACGCTGCCAGAGGTGTTCCCTGACTTCAAACCCGGCAATTTCACCTATGAAGAAGCGATCGACCGCTGGGTATGGACCACGTTCAACAGCTACCAGTGGGACCTGAACTACGCCAACCCGGCTGTCTTTGCGGAGATGCTGGACATCATGTTGTTCCTGGCGAACCAGGGGGTGGAGATTCTGCGCCTGGATGCGGTGGCCTTTATGTGGAAGCGCATGGGCACGGACAGCCAGAACCAGCCGGAAGCGCATTATCTGTTGCAGGCGTTCCGCGCTCTCACGCGCCTGGCCGCGCCCGGCGTGCTGTTCAAAGCGGAGGCTATTGTGTCGCCGCCGCGGCTGATTCCCTACCTGGGGCGGGGGGAGTCCACGAACCGGGAATGTGAGATCGCCTACCACAATGTGCTGATGGTGTTGATCTGGAGCAGTTTGGCGGAGCGGCGGGTGGTGTTGATGACGCGGGCTTTGCAGGAAATGCCGGCACTTCCCGCATCCGCCGCCTGGATCACCTACATTCGCTGCCACGACGACATCGGCTGGGCCGTCACCGACGAAGACGCCGCTGCCGTTGGTCTCTCCGGCTACCTCCATCGCGCCTTCCTCAGCGACTTCTACAGCGGACGCTTCCCCGACAGCTTTGCCCGTGGCGACACCTTCCAGTTCAACCCCAAAACGGGCGACCGCCGTATCAGCGGCTCCTGTGCCTCCCTGGCCGGCCTGGAAATCGCTCTGGAGAAGCAGGACGCCCGGCTCGTTTCCCTGGCGATTGATCGCATTCTGCTGGCCCACGGCATCATCCTGGCCTTTGGCGGCATTCCCCTGATTTACATGGGGGATGAATTGGGCTTGCTCAACGACCTTAGCTACCGGGACGATCCCGACCTGGCGGACGACAACCGCTGGATGCACCGCCCGCGCATGGATTGGGAGGGAGCAGCGCGGCGTAGCGACTGGCAGCGAGCCACGGGACGCATTTTTCATGGGCTGCGCCGCCAGATTGCCGCGCGTCGTGGGCTGCCGGCATTACACGCACAGGCGCGCACGGAACCGGTCTGGACGCATAACGACGCCGTGTTGGGGCTGCAGCGGGACAGCGCCCGCGGACGCCTGCTCATCCTGGGCAATTTCAGCGAAAAGGCGCAGACAGTGCCCGCCTACCGCTTGCAGGAACTCCGTTTTGCCGGCACGCTCCACGACCATCTCACCGGCCAAAACCTGACCACGTGGCCGGGCATCACCCTGGCCCCGTACCAGGTGATGTGGCTGGAAGCGGAAGCGAACAATTCATCGGTGAATGGGCGCGGTTAACGAGATTGGTTCATTCTCCAAGAATGAACCAATCTTGGATTAGGGGATTAGCAGTGACGATGAGCGAACGATTGTATGGCGGGATTGAAGCGGGGGGGACGAAGTTCGTGTGTACGATTGCGGCGGGACCGGATGATATTCTGGCGGAAGAGCGATTCCCCACGCGCGCGCCGGAGGAGACGCTGGCGCAGGCCATCGCCTTCTTCCGCGCCCAGCCGCCCATTGCCGCCGTGGGCATTGGCGCGTTTGGCCCCGCCGACCCCGATCCCCATTCGCCCACTTTTGGCACCATCACCACCACGCCCAAACCGGGGTGGGCCAACGTCGATTTCGCGGGCGCGATCCGCCGCGCGCTAGGCGTGCCCGTCGGTTTTGACACGGACGTGAATGTGGCGGCGTTGGGTGAATGGCGTTGGGGCGCGGCGCAAGGGCTGGATACATTCGTGTACCTCACGATTGGCACGGGGATTGGCGGCGGTGGCGTGGTGAACGGCCAGATGATGCACGGGTTGATTCACCCGGAGATGGGGCACATGCGCCTCCCTCGCCGTGAAGATCGGTTGCCCTATGGGGCGTTGCTGCCGGCATTTGCCGGCATTTGCCCCTACCACGGTGATTGTCTCGAAGGATTGGCCGCCGGTCCGGCCATCGAGTCCCGCTGGGGCCAAAACGCCGCCACTCTCCCCCCCGACCATCCCGCCTGGGCCATTGAAGCCCATTACCTCGGCCTCGCCCTCAGCAACCTGGTCTGCATCCTCTCCCCCCAGCGCATCATCCTCGGCGGCGGCGTTATGGAACAGCGCCACCTCTTCCCGCTCATCCACGCGGAAGTCCGGCAGACACTAAACGGCTACGTCGCTTCCCCCGCCGTGATGGCGCGGATTGCCGATTACATTGTGCCGCCGGGGTTGGGGAACCGTGCCGGCATGTTGGGCGCCATCGCCCTGGCGCAACAAACCGCCCGCGCCGCTCAGTAACCGTCCGAAGACAATTTTACACTTTTATGGACGGTTACTGACAAGCTATCATGGATAGCCGCTGTCCGCACATTTCCGCTAATTTAATTGCGGACAGCCGCTCACGCCTCCGCGTAGGCAGGCCGTTTGCGCCGCCGCCACAGCCGCACCACCAGATAAACGAGTAGCACGCTGGCAAACAGCATCAAAATGGGCACAATGACGGAAAGCAGCGACATGATGGTCGCCGCGATGTCCTCCAGCAGGCTCACGAACCAGTTGCCCATGCCGGCAGTCGTGGCCGTGACCACCGGGCGCGCCGCCACTTTGGTTGTGTGTACGGTCCCCGCCAGCAGCAGCCCCGCCACCAGTGCCACCACCGGACTGATGTCGTTGATCACGCCCGCGTTGGCGGCGAAGAGGATGGCCCCCGCCGCCGGACGAATGAAGGTTTGCACAATGTCGTTGGCGGAGTCAATTGCCGGCACTTTATCCACCAGCATCTCCACCACCAACAACACCCCCAGCAGCCCGATCACCCACCAACTCGTCAGCAAATCATACGGCTCCGCCAGGCGAATCAAGTCCGTAAAACGGGCCACCAGCGCCACAATCAACAGCGGAATATAGGCATTCAGGCCCGCGCTCGTCGCCAACCCAAAAGCAGCCCCAATTCCCCCTAACGCCGTCACAAAATCCATTTTCTCCCTCCAATCGCCAGGCGCATCACAAGACTATGACAATCCGGGCAATCCTGTCAGCGTTCCAAACAGACTCAGGCGCAGCCACGCACCCGCCATCAGTTCCAATAATGCCAGCGCCAGACCAAAGGTTAATGCCGGCAGCGCCTGCCGCCAGGAAACGTAGCGCCCCTCGCGGCGCAGACCCATCAACAGCAGCATACTGTTAATGGCGCTGAGAACGGCCAGCAGACCTGCTCCGCTGGCTAGCGCCAATACGTACAGCAGCGTCGGCTGGTTGCTCAGCGCCAGCAGCCCAACCACGCCCGCCAGCAGCGCCAGGCCGCCCAACTCGCGCAGCGACCGCAGTGGTGGCTGCCAGCGCGGCGACTGCCACAACGTTTGCGCCAGCGCGGGGGACACAATGCTGCCCATCGCCAGCCCCGCGCCCAACCCCGTCGCCAGTCGTAGCCAGTTTTGCGGTTGATAGAGGTGAGGCGCGCGGGGGAGGAAGTGGCTGTAGGAGTTGAGGCCGTCCACACCCATCACGCCCACCAGGCCCAGCAGCGCCAGCAGCACGGGCAGCCGCGGCAGTGCCGCGTCCCGCTCCCGTCCGGCCAGCAGCGTCACCAGAAATGTTAGCAGCACCCCCAGGTAAATGCCGCTGCAACGGGCGCACAGCGGCATTTGCCGCCCGGCAATGATGATGGAATGGCCCGTAAGACGGTGGCACACCGCCCCGCCGAGAAAATCCAGCGCCCCCAGCGCGTGGTCGTGCGCCAGCGCCGTCGCGTCGCTGGTGACGTAAAACCCAATCAACAGCAGCGCGCCCACGATGACCAACAACGGCAGCCAGCGATTGCGCGCGCGCGGCGCGTTGCGCGTTATCAGCAGCGACGCGGATTCGGGCGCGGGAGGCGGCATGTTGGGTTGCGTCATAAGGACCTTTGAGACTCCTGCTGAATATGGTTTAATAGCGGTGATTACGCTATTCCAGACTGGGGCAGTCTCGGAGACTGTTCCAGTCTCATTCACGCAAGTATGCCTATTTCAGGGCAAGATGACAAAAATCCGCCGGATCGCTGCCGTGGGAACATCTTCCCGGAAGCTGTTGCCCAGGGCCATCATCTGTGACGAAGCTTCCGGGAAGATTATTGCGCATGAGGACATCTTCCCGGAAGCTGTTGCCCAGGGCCATCATCTGTGACGAAGCTTCCGGGAAGATCATTTTCGTAGGAGAAAAAGAGATGCCCAAACGCCCCCGTGTCTACTATCGTCCTGTTCATTTGGAGACTGCGCTGCAGCAGTTGGCGCAGCCAGATACCGTGCCCCTCGGCGGCGGCACAAAGCTGCTGGCGGCGGATGTGACTGTCGGCGTGGTGGATTTACAGGACCTGGGGCTAGACCAGGCAGAACAGGCCGGAGATTGGCTGCGCGTGGGGGCCATGGCGCGGCTGACGGACCTGGCGGCATTGGCGGCGCGGCATCCGCTGTTGGCGGCGGCCATTCATCGCGCCGGGCCGAATACGTACCGCAACGCGGCTACGCTGGGCGGCTCCATTGCTGCCCGGCTGGCGGATAGCGAACTGCTGGCGGCGCTTCTGGTGTTGGAGGCCAGCCTGACGGTCTACGCGCCGGAGGCCGTGGTCCTGTCGCTGCCACAGTTTTGGGCGTTGCGCCAGCCGGCTGCGTTAATCACGGAGATTCGTATTCCCTGGGGCGCGGGGCGGGGGGCGTCGGAGCGGGTGGCGCGCACGCCGGCGGACTATCCGATTGTGTCGGTGGCGGCGTGGCAACCGGAGGGGGAGACGGTGCGGCTGGCGGCGACGGGGATTGATGCGCTACCGGTGCGGCTGCCGGCATCTGAAGCAGCCGTGGCGACGGAGGGCATGGAAAGGGCGGCGGTGTTGGCGGGAGAGGAATGCCGGCATCCGGGTGACTTCCGCGGCGACGCATCCTACCGCGCCCAAATGGCCGCCGTCCTCACCCGCCGCGTTCTCATGCAACTGCTTCGATAGTTGTTCTTTTCGTAGACGTTTTACACCTGTAGCGACGGATTAGCCGCTTCTACCAGAGTATGATGGAACCCGACACGTATCAACAATTGTCCCTATTTCCCACTGCCACTGCGTGTTTCCCCTCTACGCGCTATCAAGGAAGCAAGGCCAAACTCACTGATTGGATTTGGGAGCAGATCGCTGACCTGGATTTTCACACCTGTCTGGATGCTTTTGCCGGCACAGGCGCAGTCGCCTATCGCTTAAAACAGGAAGGCAAAAGCATTACCTACAATGATCTGCTGCGTTTCAATTACCACATTGGACAGGCGATCATTGAAAACGACCAGGTGCAACTCGACTTTGAGGACGTGCAGTGGTTGCTTCAGAAGCATAGCGAAATTGTCTACCCGATCTTCGTGCAAGACACATTCCACAATATCTATTTCACGGACGAGGAAAATGCCTGGATCGATCAGACGATGACCAACATTCGCCGCCTCGCGCATCCTTATAAATTTGCCCTGGCGTTCTTTGCCTTGTGCCAGGCGTGCATGATCAAGCGCCCTTACAACCTGTTCCATCGCAAGAATTTGTACATGCGTTTTGCTGATGTTGAGCGTTCGTTTGGAAATAAGCGTTCCTGGGACAGACCGTTTCCTGAATGGTTTCAGACCTTCATAGAAGAAGCAAACCAGGCGGTGTTTGACAATGGGCAATCAAACCAGGCCCTAAACCATGATGCTCTTGAGGTCGTGGGCGATTACGATCTGGTGTATGTTGATACGCCTTATATTTCGCGTAAAGGCGTTGCTGTTGATTACCTGGCCTTTTATCACTTTCTTGAAGGTTTGACAATATACGATGAGTGGGAAAAGAAACTAGACCATCATTCAAAACATCTACGCTTGCAACTCCGGCCAAATGAATGGACCGACAAAAGACAAATCCATGCCGCATTCAATCGGTTATTTCATCGGTTTAGGAAGAGCATCCTGGTTGTATCTTATCGGAGCGATGGGATTCCCATTGAATCAGAATTGGTTTCTTTGCTGCAAAAGTACAAACGGCATGTGCGGGTTGAGCATTATGGTCACTACAAATACGCCTTATCCACCAATTCCAACTCGAAGGAGTTGCTGCTGATTGGGGTTTAGGCGTTAATCATGCGAAAACGGCGGCGCGTTTTTTACATGATGAGATCAAGGTGAGGCACGATGGGGACGGATGATTTCCGACGGGCACTGTTAGCCCGTTTTGAACAGTTGGAATCGGCTTTGGCGACAGATAGCGGGGATTGGGTCGTCAAGGGCTTCATTGATGTCTATCGCAATCTCTACACTATCTCAATAGACACCAAGGTTATCTCCAAGATTATCGAGTTGATACTGTTCCCCATTATCTCACAATTCGCAGATGAAAAGGAGTATCGGGTTGTACTCAGTGAACACCAGAATCATTACCCGGACATCAGTCTCATTGCCCCAGACGGTACCAGAATTGCGCTCGATCTCAAGAGTACATACAGAATAAATCCACAGCGCGTCAATGGTTTTACGCTCGGCACGTTTACTGGTTACTTTCGCCAGCGTGATTCCAGCAAGAACATCACCTTTCCCTATTCGCAATATGCGGCGCATTACGTGCTTGGCGTTGTTTGCTCACGTACAGACGCAAACATTGACGAGCGGCGCGTGTTCACGCTTGATGAATTGCATGACATCACGTCGGTTGTGAGGGACTTCACGTTTCTGCTCCAGGAAAAGTGGCGTATAGCTGGAGATCGGCCTGGTAGTGGCAACACGCGAAATATTGGCTCTATTACCAGTTTGCCGGCATTGGTGGCGGGACAAGGGCCGTTCGCTAAAGAAGGACGCATGGTCTTTGATGACTACTGGATGAACTACTTGACGGAAGATATGGCCCGCGCCATAGATTCATACGTTCCCTATCGTAACATTCGTGAGTATTGGCAATGGCGAGAGCGTGCCGGGCGGAGGCCGTAACGCGCTTTCTTGCGCGTGAGCGGGTGTTGCTTGACGCGGGGAGGGTGCAATGTTACGATCCTTTTGTCAAGTTGACCGGGTGGTCGCGGCTTCTCGTTTCCCTTTGCGGAAGCGGTGAGGTCGAGGAAAGTCCGCACTCCGCGGAGCATGGCGCCGGCTAACGGCCGGACGGGGCGACCCGATGGAATAGTGCAACAGAGAGGTGTATTGCCCGGCCTCCGGGCTGGGCGAGGGTGAAACGGTGGTGTAAGAGACCACCGGTGGTGGCAGTAATGTCGCCAGCCAGGTAAACCCCGCCAGGAGCAAGGCCAAGCAGGATGAAAATGGGGCGGCGGCATGTCCGCCGCGTCCGTTACGGGGCTGCTCGTTCCGTCTGACATCCGGGTAGGCCGCCAGAGAGCGCCAGCAATGGCGTTCCCAGACAGATGATCACCACTTGCTGCCGGCATTTGCCGCGGCAGGTACAGAATGCGGCTTACAGGTCAACTTGACTTCTTTTTTTATTGTGGCTGGTCGTCGTGCTGCCGGCCCTTTGTGCGCCAGAATTGTAGCCAATTAAACAGGTACGCTGCCCCCGGCGCGTTCCGTCGTCTCATGCGGTGTTTTCACGCTGCCGTCGTGGAGGTACTTGTGTCCGTGCGTGTGCTGTTTGTCTGCCTGGGCAATATCTGCCGTTCCCCCATGGCGGAAGCGGTGTTTCAACAGATGGTGAATGAAGCGGGATTGGCGCGGCTGATTGCGGTGGATTCCGCCGGCATTGGCGCATGGCACGCCGGCGAAAAAGCACATCCGGGAACCCGGCGCATCCTGGCCGCGCACAACATTGCTTACCAGGGGCGCGCACGCCAGATAACGGCGGCGGACATGGCCGATCCGCATACCTACGTTGTGGCCATGGATAATGAAAACATGGACGATTTGCGCCGGCGCTTTGGCGACCATCCTCGTCTCTATCGTCTGTTGGATTTTGCGACCGAAACGGACCGGCGCGAGGTTCCCGATCCCTACTATACGGGCAAATTTGACTTGGTTTATCGACTGGTTGTAGACGGCTGCCAGGGACTATTGGCGAAAGTTCGCGCGGATGCCGGCATTTAAGGATTTGTTCCCATCGACTGGGCCTATCCGGCAAGCAAGAACCCTTCCCGCGCATCTGTCAGTTCCCAAGCTATTAACGGATGCGCCCTAATACCCTTGTCGCTATTCACGACCACCTTCCCGGAAGTTGTTCTGATGCCAAACGATCTGAACGATGAGGCGTTTGGGACTTGACATCGAGCTTCCAGGAAGATCTACATACCATTCAGGAAAAGAGTGTCATGAAGGAACGAGACGTTATCGTTGTTGGCGCGGGGCCGGCGGGGGCAACAACCGCCATGGCCCTGGCGCGCAAGGGGCGCGATGTGCTGCTGTTGGACCGGCAGGACTTCCCCCGTGATAAAACCTGCGGCGATGCTGTGCCGGCAGGCGCGATTGAACTGCTATATGGCCTGGGCATGCGCGAGAAAATCGACAGCGCCGGCTTCTACCCCGTGCGCAAGCTCCTCATCAGTTCGCTCAAAGGGTACGTTCTGGAAGCAGACTTCCGCGAAAGCCCTTCCGGGGCGGAGTCCTACGTCATTCCCCGGCTGCAATTCGACGTTGCCTTGCAGCAGCACGCCGTTGATTCCGGCGCGGAGTTTGCGCGGGCGCAGGTGAAGGAGCCAATTGTTGAAGATGGGCGCGTTGTCGGCGTGCGCGCGCGGCGCAATGGCAAACTGGAGGAAATCCGCGCCAATATGGTCGTGGGCGCGGATGGGGCCACGTCAGTGATCACGCGCGCGCTGCGCCCGGAAAATAATCGTCATCTGGACAAGCATCGGGCGGTGGCTTTGCGCGCCTACGTGGAAGATCTGGAGGAACTGCCACACCAGATCGAGTTTTATCTATACAAGGGAATTGTGCCCGGTTATGCCTGGATTTTCCCCATTGGGGAGGGGAAGGCGAATATCGGCCTGGGGATGCGCTTGGACATTTTCCGGCGGCAGAAGCGCAGTTTGGAGGAGATGCTGGGGGTGTTCATGGAAATGCCGGCAGTCAAAAAACGACTCAAGCATGGTGGACAACTGCGCGATGTCGCCACCTGGTCCCTCAACTTCGGTTCACAAAATGACCTGATGCACGTCTATGATGGCGCGATCCTGGTTGGCGACGCCGCCGGCTTCATCAACCCCCTCACCGGCGGCGGCATTCACAATTCCGTCGTCTCCGGCGTCTTTGCCGCCGACACCATTGACGACGCCATGACGCAGGGCGATGTGTCCGCGGCGGCGCTGAAAATCTACGAGCAGCGCTGCCACGAGGAAATGTGGGCCGGCATGCGCCGTTCCTACTTCTTCCAGCGCGCCATGGGGCAATTCCCCTTTATCGTAGATTTCCTGGTCCGCCGTATGAACGCCAATAGCAAATTCGCTGAAGCGTTCCTTACCAAGATTTGAGTGGAAAAGGCGAGAGTGAGAAGGGCAACTGGGAGGTAGAACCGATCTTGCCAGAAAAAAAGGAACAGATCTCAGAGGCTCATTCAAAATCAACTTGTGATTATCCGGCAAGCAAGAAGGCTTCGGCAATGCCTGAAGCCCCTTTGAACGAATGCGCGCTAAGGGCGCATCCGTTAATAGATTTGGAAATGACGGATGCGCTGGAAGGGTTCTTACTTGTGGGAAAATCCAAAGTATTTCTCGAGCGAACCCTAAGATTTCTTGCCCTGGACAAGATCAATTTGCCTGTCATCCATTCTTACGTCGAGAACGTCTAGCAGGACCAACAACAGTACCAACAATGCCGCCTGCGGTGCGGCAAGGGCGATAATCACGGTCCACAATAGGGACAACTCCAGCAGTTTTCTCCCGTCCTTCTTGTTGTAAAACGTAATCCGGCGTTCCTTTCCTTCATTGACTAGCTCGCTCAATGTTGTCATCATGATCCTCCACAATCAAAGCACCTGTCGGCTGATGAGACTCCTTCCAGAAAGACAAAATACGCCTCGGCCCCTCAGGTGTGACGCACTTTCCCGTTTGTAAGTGCGTCACACCGCTGAAGGCTGAGTAGACGCAAAGATTATTTTTCGTAATTGTACAGGTCAGTCGGGGGCTGAGCTTGTCGAAGCCCGAGCTTGTCGAAGCCCGGTTCCCTTCGACAAGCTCAGGGAACGTACCTGTACAGTTGCTAATTTTCTATCTCCGACAGTAACTGCTAAGCCAGATTGGACCAATTTTCTCTGGCGAAAAGAGTTATTGAGCGCGTGAAATTGGTCCGTTTCCAGAGAGCGTTAGTAGTTACTCTCCGACAGAAGATATCGAACCGCCGCCTCAAGCTGGGTATCAATCCCATTACGGAGGTCGTCGCGGTCAAGGGGAACGGTGATGTCAGGGATGACGCCGTGATCTTCGAGAACAGCGCCATCAGCCGTTCGCGTCTGGGCAAATGGGTACAGGAAAGTAGCCCCATTGGGGAGTACTTTAATATCTCCCACCAGGACCGACCCGGCTGTGCGCATTCCCACAACGGTTGCCCGCTGATTTGCTTTCATCATCCCCGAAAACTCTTCGCTTGATGACCCACTTAATATATCCACCAGAACCGCCACCGGCCCGAGATACGGTTCGTCTGGCGGATCGGTATAACCTTCACGCTCGAACCCTGGCAACTCAAGACCTGGGCGGGTGATGTACCGCCAGAGCAATGTCCGTTCCCGGAAGAACTGGCTGGCGATTGCCTTGCGAACGTAGTAAAAACCGCCGGGATTGCCGCGAACATCAATAATCATGGCTGGCGCATCTCCCATCTCCTGGATGGCGCCCAGGACCCCGTCGAGGACGGGGGGCAGAAAGCCGTCTAGCTGGATATAGGCGATGTTTCCTTCCAGCCGTCTGGCTTCAAATCCAATGTACATCGCGGGCAAATCTTGGGCAGTAAAGGGTTCCTCTTTTCGGGCCTCCATCACCAGGGTGGCCTCATGCTCCTGGTTTTGCGCGTCAAGATAGGAAACAGTGATGGATTGGCCAGGTTCGCCATAGAATTTCGTCAGGATCGCGCTGAGTATCTGTCCCTGCCGGCGGCGTTCGTTACGAGGTGGTAGCCAGAGTGTGATCCATTCTTCCCCATTTTCAACAGAAACCCCGTCAACACTCAGAATGATAAAACCGGTTTGAAGTCCGGCCCGGTTGGCGGCCGATCCGGCCTCTACGCTGGTGATAACGACCTGTTCGTCAATGAATCGAACGTCAAGGCCTACACTGCCGCGCGCGGAAAGGATCGGCTCTATTTGATCAGCCGAACCCGGCGGCAAGAGAGCCATATGGGAGGCATTAATCTGAAAGCACATCTCATTCACAAGCATGTAGAACGCTTCCTCGTTTTCGGCCGCGCTGATCTTGGGCAGGTATTCGTCATACATTGCGTCCCAATCAACGCCGTTGAAATCGGGATCGAAATAGGTTTCATTGATTGTCTGCCAGACGATATTGAACGTTTCCCGGTATTCGGCCAGCTTTTCCGGTGGAATTGTTGGCGTTGGCGTAGCTGTTGCGGATTGCCCCGGGCTGCAGCCCGCCAGCCCACAGGAAATCAGCAGAAGAATCACAATGATAACCGCTGCTTTGTAGCCGCTGAGTAAGATGGTTAACTTTTTCATATGATTTCACTGAATGTAAAGACGCTTGCTTGGGAAATTAGAAGGTTGCTAACCGGATGGGCTTTGCGGGTTCGGAGTGGAGAATGGGGATTGATGTAGGCAAAGTGCGCCTAAATGCAAGACTCCCTCACATCACACTAAATCCCCTTGGGCTTTTTTGTAAAGTGGCATAAGGCATGTATCTAATGTGATTTTTGTCATTAACGCTCTGAAGGGTTGCGCACTTCCCAGACTGGCGTAGTTCTGGAAACTGCGCCAGTTTCTCCTATCAAAATACACGCCAATGGTTTGATCACTGCCGGGCGGAGTCCCTTACCCCGTGGCGCAGCATTAGAGTATACTTCGCGCAAAAGGACTGACACTCCTGTCAATTCTCATCAAAGGAGACCAGGAATGCGAAACTTACTGTTGCGTTGGTTCGTCAATGCGATTGCTTTGTGGGTAGCCGTGAAGTTGCTCCCGGGGCTACACCACGATGGAACGGCTATTTCCCTGATTGCCGTCGCCTTGATTTTTGGCCTGGTGAACGCGCTGGTGCGTCCGCTGTTGTTGCTCCTCACCTGCCCGCTGGTGCTGCTGACGCTGGGGCTGTTCGTTCTCATTGTGAACACGCTCATGCTGTCTCTGACGATTGCCCTGTCCAATTCATTGGGATTGGGGATTTCCTCGGACAGCTTTGTGGCGACCTTCCTCGGCTCTATCGTCATCAGCCTGGTCAGCGGCGTGCTGAATGTGCTTCTCAAAGACGAGCGGGAGAACAATTAATGGGTGAATGGGTGAATGGTTAGCATGGATGCAAGATCGTTAGCCGTTCCAGGATTTAACAGTTCATCCATTGTGACTATACAGGTCATCTGCCCAGATTGGACCAATTTGCTCTGGTTGAATCTTATTGATGTCTACAAAATTGGTCCAATCTCTCGGAGACGTGAATAGTTACCATCCATTAACCATTCCTTCCCGGCTGCAGGTGGCCTTCCAGGATGACGGTGCGCGCCAGGGTGTCGCGGAAGCCGACAGCCTGCGCCAGTTCGATGGACGCGGTGTTGTGCGTTTCCACGGAGTAAAGAGGCGTGCGGCTCTGGCGCAGCAGGTGCTGCGCCAGGCTGGCGACAACGCTGCGACCATATCCCTGGCGGCGATAGTTGGGATGGGTGCGCACGGCGATGTCGGCGAAGGTGGGTGATTGCCAGTTGAGGCTGGCGCTGGCGACGATTTCGCCGCGCGGGTCGCCTGGGGGATTGCGCACGATGAAGCGAGGCAGCTCGTCGGGGGAGTTGGCCTGGGTGACGAAGATGTTGATGATTGGCTCGAATCGTTTAGCGTCGAGACGGAAGAGGCGCAGCGTCTGTTCCCGTTCGATGGCGAAGACGGCGCGTATGAGGGGTAGGTAGGTGGTGGTGGTGTGCAGGATGATGGGGGTTTCGGGGGGAATGGCGCGGTAGAGGAGGTGGATGCCGGCATCCAAATCCAATTCCCCCCCCTTCTCCACAGTCGGCAGCCGCATCGTCACCAGCGGGCGGAACAGATCAATCCCCGTGCGCGACAGCGCCACGTAGCCGCGCGCCCGCTCCGCATCCTCCGGATACGTCACCAACGTCGTGCGATTGTCAGGGTGATAGAAGGCATAGTAGACGGCCATCGCGTCCGTGGCGTCTCGTTCATTGAGCAGCAGGCGAATGGCGCGTCGTTGGTCGGATAGGTTCATGATGGATCTTTGGAATCGGGGTGGAGCAGGCGCAGGGCGGCGAGAGCGATCTCGCCAGCGGCGGTCACGGCGGCGCTCACCTGGGGGCGATGGGGCTGGTACGTGTTCATTGATTCGCCGCTACCGCGCACGTTGCCATCGACGGCGAGGATGGCTCCGGTTTGCGCCCGACGCAGCGCGCCGACGAGGAAGAGGGCGGCGCATTCCATTTCCACGGCGAGGACGTTGGCCTGGGACAGGTCGTGGTAGTTGGGGGTGTGGGGGGTGGTGATGCCGGCATAAAACACATCCCGCGACACCACCAAACCCACCCGCGCCCGCTTCCCGCCGGCCACCGCCGCCGCGCGCAGCGCCACGCTTACATCCAGGTCCGCCACCGCCGGGTAGCCGGGCGGCAATGCCTCCCGCGCATATCCAATGGACTGCACCGCCGCCGTGGCAATCACCACGTCCCCATCCCCCACATCCGGCGGCAAACCGCCGCACGTGCCCACGCGGATGAGGCAGCGCCCCCCGGCGGCGATCAGCTCCTCGAAGGCGATGGCCGCTCCCGGTGCGCCAATGCCGTGCGAACAGACGGTAACGGGTAGCCCCTGGTGCAAACCGCGATAGGCGCGGTATTCGCGCCACTCGCTGAGCAGGGCCGCGTCTTGCAACATCTCCGCGATGCGGCCGGCACGCGCCGGGTCGCCACAGACCAGCACCGCCGGCGAGACGCCGCCCACGGGCAATTTGGTTAACGGGAGCGTGGTCGTCATTCTGTCTGCTACCTTCTGATGCTGCTTTATAAGTAGAATGCCGGCATTTCCGGCCTGTTCCCCAACACCTCTTCAATCCGCGCCATCACCTCATCCGTGAGCAGGCTGACCGCTTCCAGCGCGCCCAGATTCTCCGTAATCTGGCTGGGGCGAGACGCACCCAGGATGACGGTACTCACGTTGGGGTTTTTCAGACACCAGGCCACGGCCATTTGCGCCATGCTGATGCCCAGATCGTCGGCGATTCCCGTCAACTGGCGCACTTTCGCCAGCCGCGCCTGCCCTTCTTCGCTTTCCACCATGCGCCGCAGCCACTCGTAGCCGGGCAGCGTCATGCGCGAATCCGCGGGCATGGCGTCGTTGTATTTGCCCGTGAGAATGCCGGAGGCCAGCGGGGACCAGATGGTTGTGCCCATGCCGTACTCCTGGTAAAGGCGGGCGTATTCCACCTCAAACCGTTCGCGGTGGAGCATGTGGTACTGCGGCTGCTCCATCGTGGGCGCATAGAGGTTGTACTGGCGCGCGACGGCGTGCGCTTCCATGATTTGCTGCGCTGTCCATTCCGACGTGCCCCAGTAGAGTACCTTGCCCTGGCGGATCAGGTCGGTCATGGTTTGCACGACCTCCAGCACGGGCACGGCGGGATCGGCTCGGTGGCAGAAGTAGAGGTCGAGGTAGTCTACTTGCAGCCGTTCCATGGCCTGGTGGCACGCTTCCACGATGTGCTTGCGGCTGAGGCCCAGCTGCGTGGGCTTGGGGTCGGAGATGCAGCCCCAGCGCACTTTGCTGGAGACGATGTAGCTGTCGCGTCGCCAGCCGCTTTGCGCCAGCACCTGCCCCATGATGGTTTCCGCCTGCCCGTGCGCGTATACCTCGGCGTTGTCGAAGAAGTTGATGCCGGCATCATACGCCACCCGCATCATCTCCCATGCCTTGTCCATGTCCAACTGGTTGCTAAAGGTGACCCAGGCTCCATAAGACAAAACGCTCACCTGCAAGCCTGAGCGCCCTAAACGACGATGCTCCATGATGTTGTCTCCTGTGAAAATAATCTTCCCGGAAGCGCCGTCACGGATGATGGCCTTGGGGAGCAGCTTCCGGGAAGATGTTGTCAATGTCCCTCCCGAAATCTGGTTGTAGTCTAGTCCTGGATTATACCTGGAATGAGGCGTGTTGCGCAGAATCCCCCCGGCATGGCGCGTCCCCGATTGCCGTAGTTCCTTGGCTATTACCCTCCGGCCAATGACTTTTGACTCTACTGAAAAAAGGTCAAAAACCGGGTTTTTACACATGAACCACTCTGGTAATTTCAGCCGGACAATCGAAAAACCCGGTTTTTTCAGTGAACTCACTTTTATGGGTCGAATAGGGATAACTGGTTGATTTGCTGGATGGCCAGGGCGGGGTCGTGAAAGTCGCCGTGGCGGTTGGGGAAGCAGGAAACGGAAAAGCGGCGGTGGAGTTCTTCTGTTTGCAGCCACGGGGGGCGGCGCGTGTCTTCGACCCAACGGGCGATGAGTTCCGCCAGGACCACTTTCGCCCGCTGCCCGGAGTTGGCCGTCAATGCCTGGCGGAAACCGGATGTGACCAGGTCCACCAACTGGATGAGTTCGCACGCCTCTTTCTGTTCGTCCGCCGCCCAGGCGGGATTGGAGCCGATGGGCACGACGTTGGGGGCCAGCATTCGTGTTTGCGGGTAGGCGGCGGGGCGTTTGGCGCGCCGGCTGGCGATTTCCTGGGAGACCTGGCGTGGCAGGTAGGTGGCGAAGTTGTCTCCCGCTGCCCGCGCTTTTTTGTCGGAGTGCAGGCGCAGGGCGACGCGCTCGTAATTGGACAGGGACCAGGCAATGCCGGCAATGATCGCCGTGCGCGCGAAGTAGTTGTAGACGTGGTACGGTTCGGGGAAGCGTTCCGCCTGGAAGCCGGAGGATTGGGTGTCTACCGCCAGGCAATAGTAGTAACAACGGCTGGCGATTTCACTGACAAAGGTTTGCAGCCACTGGCGGGCGCATTGAGGCTTGGGACCGTAGACGGAGCGGCGCAGGTTGACGAAGTGGATTTCGTCGAAGTAGGCGTTTTCCTGCCGGATTTGTTGCAGGAGCGTGACGATTTGGGTTTGCTGCGATGCCGGCACAAACAACACCCCATGCAGCAGCCACCTGCTCCCCGACCCAGGACGATAAAAGCCGCTTTCATCGTGATACACGTTGAAAGCGGCTTCGGCGGGCGGCGTTCCAAATAGGGTCGGCTGGTGCATAGGCATGAGGGTTGTTCCTTTGAGAATAGTGGTCAGTGGATAGTGGTCAGACGCGCACCCCGGCAAATATCATCCAGACAAATCTGCGTCATCCGCGAAATCTGTGACTATTTTCGTCCTTCGTAACTCCTCCCTCGTCCCTAAAAGAGCCGCATCTGGTAGGTTGGGCGCTTGCCATCCAGGAGAACGAAGGGGGCCATGGGCGTGGTGCGCAGGCCGATGGCGTGCAGTTCCTCCAACTCGCGCAAGGTGGCGCGGCGGCGGGCGGCGACAATGGTGTTGGCGCTTTGGGGGCCAATGCCGGGAATCTGTAGCAGTTCCTCGCGGCTGGCCCGGTTTAGCTCCACCGGGTTGTCCGCCAGGGCAGTCTCCGCCCAGGCGCGCTTGGGGTCGCGGTCCAGCGGCAGATTACCTTCCGGATCGAAGGGCAGGCTTTCCAGGTCGAATCCGTAGTCGCGCAGTAGGAAGGATGCCTGGTAGAGTCGATTCTGGCGCATGAGGGGCGTTGCCGGCATTTGCGCCAGCGGCGTGTCCGCAATCGGATGAAAAGCGGAGAAATAGGTACGGCTCAAATGCAATCGGTGATAAAGATACTCCGTCGCCGACAGCAGCTCCACGTCCGAATCCCCCGCCGCGCCCACCACAAACTGCGTCACCGTGGAAGGCCAGCGCCCATTCCAACCGAGGCGGGACGGCTGCGTCTGGCGCATTTCCTCCACCCATTGCAGCGGCGACAAAAGCTCCGCCAGGAACTGCTTTTGCGGGGCCAGCACGGCCAGCCGTTGCGGCGTGGGCGCTTCCAGGTTAATCGAGAGGCGATCCGCCAACTGCATGGCGCGCTCCACCTGCGCCCTTTCCGCCCCCGGCATGATTTTTAGATGCACGTAGCCGCGAAACTGGTGCTGGCGGCGCAAAATGTCTACGGTGTCCAGCAGCCGGTCCTGCGTGGCCGCGCCCCCCTTGATGATGCCCGAACTGAGGAAAAGACCCTGCACCATGCCGGCACGATTCATACTCATGAATGCCTGCGCCATCTCCTCGGGCTTGAAAGTCGTGCGGCGATAGTTGCGCCCGGCGCGGAAGGGGCAGTAAGCGCAGTTGCGCTCGCAGGCGGTGGTCAGCATGGTTTTCAGCAGGGGGATGGTTTTGCCGCCGGGCAGCGCGGCGTGGAACACGCCCAACTCTTCCTTCCAGTTGTGGGCCGTGCGCGCCCCACAAGGCGTCCCGGCGCTGCCGGTCTCTTCCGCCGGCTCCAGGTGCATCTGCGTGGCAATCGTTTGCAGCTTGTGCGTCGTTTCCATAATCACCATTATAGCACATGCGTTCTGTCCAGGGCAATCATTCCGCAAGCGTGCATACAAAAAAGCGTCCACCGAAAGAAGTTCAACTTTTAGTCATTGATCGGAAATTCAGTCGAGGAAAAAGTTGAACTTCTCGTCTCGAAGGGTTTTTTTCGGTAGAGTCAAAAAACGGTCTTGACAATGGTCAATCGTGTCGCCACGCAATTGGACGGAATGATTGACGCGGCGTAAGAACGATGGAGGGGGGAAGTCCTTCATCTGCATGTGGGGCGCGAACTTGCCGGCATTTTCCTCCCGCATACAATTCTCCTCATGGTCTCCATCCTCAATCCTGTTATCGCCGAAAGCGGCGTGGTGCGGCCCACCGTGGCCGAAGTGAGCCTGTCGCGGCTGACGCACAATTTGCGTCTCATCCAACGGCAGGTTGCGCCGGCGCGCGTGATGGCAATCCTGAAGGCGAATGCGTATGGGCACGGGCTGCTAGAGGTGGCGCACCATCTGGTGTCTCTGGGGGTGGACTACCTGGGGGTGGCTTTTTTGGAGGAGGGGATTTTGCTGCGAAATGCCGGCATTACCACCCCCATCCTCGTTCTCGGCGGCATCCTGGGGGACCAGATTCCCCTGTTCCTGCGGCACGACCTCACCCTCACCGCCTCTTCTGTGGAAAAACTGCGCCAAATTGACCAGATCGCCGCGCAAATGGGGGTGCTGGCCCGCGTGCATCTGAAGATTGATACCGGCATGGAGCGCATTGGCGTCCACTACTACAACGCCGACACCCTGTTTGCCGCGGCCGCGAGATGCCGGCATTGCCGCGTCGAAGGCGTCTTTTCCCACTTTGCCAACGCGGATGCAGCGGACCTGACCTCGGCGCGGGAGCAGTTGGCCCGCTTTGAGGAGGCGCTGCGCTTTTTCCCGCGGCATGGTCTGCCCCTGCCGTTGCGCCACATGGCCAATTCCGGCGCGATCTTGCAGTTGCCAGGCAGCTATTTCGACATGGTGCGTGCCGGCATTCTCCTCTACGGCATCTACCCTTCTCAAGAAGTCCCCCGCACCATCCCCGTGCGCCCCGCCCTCGCCTGGAAATCCCGCGTCGTCTATTTCAAAGTCGTCAAACCCGGCCACCCCGTCAGCTACGGCTCCACCTGGACCCCGGAAACCCTCAGCCGCGTCGTCACCATCCCCGTCGGCTACGGCGACGGCTACTTCCGCGGTCTTTCCAACCACGCCCAGGTAATCATCCGCGGGCGGCGCTACCCTGTCGTCGGGCGCGTTTGCATGGATCAGTTTATGGTCAACATCGGTTGGGACAGCGCCTACAATGGAGATGAAGTCATCTTGCTGGGGGAGTCAGGCGACCAGGCGATCACCTGTGCCGAGGTGGCTGAATGGGCGGGAACCATTCCCTACGAAGTCCTCACGAACATCAACACCCGCGTCCCCCGCATCTACATCCGGGATAATAACCATTAGAAAGCACTCAGCCCCTGGCCAGGAGGGGAAACCAGGGGCTGAGATGCTTGTTTGGCGACTTCACTCGAATTTTAGAGGCAAAAATTAAACAAAGCCTGAGTTGAGTATGAGCGAGCTGTTAATAAAGCGCCCCGGGAAAAGTATCCATGCCGGCCATATAGCCGACCCGTTTCGCCATGCGCACCCCGTTCCACGACTCGCCGATAGTTGCCAGAATGCCATCGTGAATGGCCCACGCTCGCCCGCGCACGGTGCGCCACTGCCCCGGCTGGCGAAAGGGCGTGCTGCCATCCAGCGCCGCGTGTAGCGGTTCCCCTGGCTGAAAAGCGACGTGGATTTTCTCCATCAGCCGCCGCCCGGAAATGTAGCCGCAGCCGCGCCGTTCAAAGAGCCACGCATCCAGGTAGGTGAGCGGTTCGAGATAAAGGATGGGATGCCCCAGGATGGCGGCGAACCACTCAATCCCTTGCATGACCAGCCGCGAGGCGCGCAGCCCGAGACGGATCTGCGCGGGAGCCAGCCCGGCCAGCATCGCCCGCTCCTCTTCGACCAGGTTGCGGTGGATCGTGCCGAAGAGGGTGTCGCGTCCTTCGAGGCCGCGGTCGGTGTAGTAGCGGGGGCTGTGTGGGTCGCTGAGGACGAGCAGGTTCACGTCGAGGCCGTTGAAGATGTTGTCTACCAGTTCCAGCATGTAGAAGGGGTCGCGCGCGCCTGGTTCATGCCAGCCGACCAACCGCAGCAGCGGTTCGCCCGGCTCCGCTGTGATGTCGATCAGTGGTTCGCCCGCCGGGTTTTCCCAACTGATGGGGTTGATGCGGAAGTGGGTGAGGAGGTTAGGGGGGATGAGGAGGCGTAGGAGGCGGCGTTTCATGCCGGCAGAAAGCTGATTTACACCACGCAGTGGGACGGGCAAATTGGGGTCCCTCCCCAAGCGCAGCGCGGAAAACGTGGGCGCGGGGAGGGAACTGTCTTCAAACTCAGGGAACATGCGATCTCCGAAGAATAGTGATTGGTGGACAGTGGTTGGTGGATAGTTGGCGGTTTGGGGGAGCGGCTGCGTCCTCCCAAGCTTCTCTCGAAACAGATTTGCGTCATTTGTGACATCTACAGGCGGATGGGCTGACGCCGCCCGCCCCACCGTTCTGGTTGGGGGGCGAAGTGTCCCGCCAACCGCTGGCCGCAGGTTGTACAGCAGCCGTTGGCGTTGAGACGCCATGCACCCAGTTGATACCAATTTCGTTCGATCAAGAGGTTGCCGCAGCCGGCGCAGTAGGTGGACTGGCCGCCGCGGTCCCAGACATTGCCGGTGTAGACGTGATGAATGCCGGCATTCAGCGCCTGCTGCCTGGCCCGATTCAACGTAGTCGGCGGCGTTGGCGGCACATCCCGCATCTTAAAATCGGGATGAAACGCCGTGAAATGCAGCGGCGTTTCCGCGCCCAGGTTTGCCACGAACCAATCGCACAGTTGGGCAACTTCCGCCGCGTCATCATTATGCCCCGGAATCAGCAGCGTCGTCACTTCCAGCCAGACGGACGTCTCCTGCTTCAGCCAGCGCAACGTCTCCAGCACCGGCTCCAGGTGCGCGAAGCAAATGCGGTTGTAGAAATCCTCGGTAAACGCCTTCAGGTCGATATTCGCCGCGTCCATGTGCGCGAAGAACTCCGCGCGCGCCGCCGGCGCGATATAGCCGGCGGAAACGGCTACCGTCTTCAGTCCCAGAGCGTGCGCGGCAATGGCGCAGTCAATGGCGTACTCCGCGAAAATAGCGGGGTCGTTGTAAGTGAAGGCGATGCCGCGGCAGCCGTTGACCAGCGCCGCCCGCGCCACCGCCTCAGGAGCGGCCCAATCTCCCAGCCGGTCCATCTGCCGCGCTTTGGAGATGTCCCAGTTTTGGCAGAAGCGGCAGCCGAGATTGCAGCCGGCCGTGCCAAAGGAGAGGACGCTACTGCCCGGATAGAAGTGATTCAACGGCTTCTTCTCAATGGGGTCTATGCAGAATCCCGAAGCGCGTCCGTAGCTGGTGAGGACGATCCCGTCTTCCCGCGCCTGGCGCACGAAGCAGAAGCCACGCTGGCCTGGGCGCAGACGACAGTAACGCGGGCACAGGTCGCACTGAATGCGTCCGTCCGGCAGCCGGTGCCACCACTCGCCCTGCGCCACGCCGGGTTCGATAATTGTCCGCGTGTGCGTCATGGTTACACCTCCAAAACAGGCTCAGCGAATGACCAGCACGGTGCATTCCAGGTGGGTCAGGATTTGCTGGGCCAGGTCTTCAAGCAAATAGCGCTGCCAGCCGCTGCCGGCATGTGCGCCAATCACCACCAGCCCGTAGCCGCCGCCGTCCGCCTCGGCCATGATCTCCTGCACTACCTGCCCGTGACGCACTTTGGGCTTGGCCTGGACGTGAAAACGACGCAGAAGATTGATGTCTCGTTCCAACAGGCGACCTTCAGGTGCATGGATTTCTATCAGTTCTTCGGCGTCGGCTCGGAGTTGTTTGCCAGGGATGCCGGGGGCGGCGCTGATCTGGGACATGACGTGCAGGATGGTGATGGTTTCGGTTCCATCCAGTAGCCCTGGTAGCTGCGCGGCCAGCCGTTCGATGAGGGAGGGGGATTTCGTGCCGGCATCGCACAGCAAAATCTGTTCTACGCTGGCTTCTGTTTCCCGACCGACCACGAGTACCGGGCAGGGGGCATGGGCCACGAGTCGGCGTACGACGGAACCGGTAAATCGGCGCGTTGGCTGCCCTGCCGCACTTGTATGCCCGACGATCAGAAGGTCGTATTGGCCGGTTTTGGCTTCGTTGATGACGACTTTGCCGGCATTGCCCACCGCCACCTTCATCTCCGCCGCAATGCCCGCCTGCTTCAAATCCGCGCCCGCCTGTGCCAGCAACGCCAGCGCCGCCGCGCGCCGCTCCTCTCCGCGCACCGCGCGCAGCAGCGTCACTTGCTTCTCCGTTTCCGGCAGCAGCCGACTGACGAAAAACGTGATGGCCGCCAGGTGCGACGGCGTGGCAATGGCGATCAGGATTTTCATAGCGTTTTTCTATCTTCCTGGAAGCGGCCGACAAGGCGACAAGGAACGGAATTAAATAAGACGACGAAGTTGTTTCTTTACCGTTCCTTCAAACGGATGAGGCAATGCTGTACTCTGTTTCATCGTCAGTCCTAAACCAGCAGAAACAGCAACGGCAAGGCAAAAATGATGCCCATAAACAGCGCCAGATGGCGATTGCTGTTGGTGGTGGCGACGACGAGGTTGATCATCTTCTCTGCATACACCTGGTACATCAACAGCAGCACCAGCAGCGAGACGCAGGTCACGCTGACCATCTGCGCCAGCACAATGGTAAATGCTTGCGGGTTTTCCAGTAGCAAAGAGGCAAACAGCGTGTCAATAAAAGTTGTTACGTTGGCTCCCATGATATAGGGGATCACGTTTTCGCGCCGCACGAAGCCGCGGCTGCTCAGGGGAACGAGGATGCTCAGCGAGACGCTCACGGACATGGAGATGAGGGTGATGCCCGCGCCCAGGAGGAACATCACCCAGGGGCGATAGACGAAGAGGGAAACGCGCCCGATCTGGCTTTCTTTCAGGCTGACGCCGGGTAGGCAGCGGTCAAACAGGTTGAAGCTGATGAGGATGATGCCCGTGCCGACAAGAAACAACGCCCACCGCGGCAAAATGCCCATGAAGACGCCCACGACGGGATCGAAGAGGCGGTCTGTGATAGCGTTCAGCAACACGGTGGAGCGCGGATGGATGTCGTTGAAAATGCCGGCACGCAGCAGGGCTGCCCCCAAAACGAAACTGACCAGGTAAGTTGAACCGGTGACGAGCCAGGAGAGCAGCCCCATGCTCAGGCTGGTGGCCCGGTCGCGCCCGCGCAGCACGTAAATGAAGCCGAGGAAGATGACCATGAAACTGGCCCCTAATCGGCTGCCTGTGATCATGGCAAACGTGCCCAGCGGTGATGTGACGCCCGCGTCGAAGAAGGTCAGGGAGGCGGCAGCGACCGGCGAACCGCTCATCAGGATGTAGGTCGCTAACCAACCGACGCCCAGGCTGCGAGGCACGCTCTCCATGAACGCGCTTTGCCGCAGCAGTGGGGCCAGGCTGCGCGCTCCTTCTTTCATCAACGTGATTGCCAGAATGAAGAGGAACAGGCTGCCACAAAACAACACTGCTTTACCCAGGCGGGGCCAGAGTCGAGAGTGAAAGGATGCCGGCATTAAGAAAAGGATCTTCCAGGAGGCTGGCAGCTTCCTGGAAGTTGGTAAACCACTAGCGCAGTTCTTCCGCGTGCGGACGGATGATCAGCATGGAACACGGGGCGCTGCGCAGTACTCTGGCGGTGACGCTGCCATAAATCCAGCGGCGCAGCCCGGAGCGACCATGTGTACTCATCACGGCCAGGTCTACGTCGTTGCTTTCTACGTAGTCGAGGATGCTGGGGACGGTGATGCCATCAATGACGTGGGTTTCCATGGGAATTGTGCCGGCATATCGCGCCGCCACACTCGCCAGATAAGATTCGCTTCCCTCGCGCATCTGGTCAAATAACCCCTGGCTTACATCCATCTCCGCCCATTCACCGGACAACGCCTCGCCATAACCCAACGGCAGCAGCATATTCACTTGCAGCAGCGTCACCCGAGCGCCGAACTGCCGCGCCATTTCCAGCCCCGGCTCCAGCGCCTTCTCCGCTAACTGCGAGCCGTCCAACGTGATCATGATATGACGAATGGGTTGCGCCGACTGCACCACGAAGACGGGGCAGGGGGCGGAATGCAGCACCTTCTCCGTGACACTGCCCAACATCCAGCGCGTGAAGCCGGAATACCCGTGGCTGGACATGACGATCAAGTCAACGTCTTCCTCATCCGCGGCATCCACGATAGCTCCCGCTTCATCCCCTTCAACCACCATCGTGTGGATTGTCAGACCGCTGCGCTGCAAACTCTTTTGCAAACCGCCCAGATAATCCGCCACTTCGTTGCGCGAGCCATTGCGGGAGCCGGCGGGCCAGACCCAATCGTACTCCATGGCCACCTCCGGCATCATCATATGGACCAAAACCTGGCTGCGTAACAGAATGAGTTCGCCGTTGACGGCTTCGGCCAGCATCGTCGCCAGCGGCAAGGCTTGCTCAGAAAGCTGTGAACCATCCAAGGGAACAAGAATCTTTTGGAACATGAAGGCCTCCTTTGGGATCAACCGAGGTTTTTCCCATTGATTCGTTAGCCATTATTGTTCAGATGTGACGCGCCAGGAAAAGCGCGTCACGTTATGATGCGTCATTTTCGGGCGCCGCCTGGCTCTGGTGGACGCGGCAGTAGGTAGAGTCGGGCAGGGCGCGGTTGCGGCACGGCCGCCCGGATTGCGTGACGCCCTGGCAGCGGTTGACGGCGGTGTCTCCCGTGGCCGTGGCGGCTTCTTGAGCTTCCGGCAGCAGCATTTGCATTTGGGCGAACTCGTCGTAGAAATGCTCAATGATGCGCCGCGGATCGGGGACGAGTCCCTCATCTGTGGCGATTCCCAGCCAGACATTGCCGGCATAACTGAAAATGCTCACCCCCAATCCCAACTGCCCCGACTGTGGAACCCAGGCCATAATGCTTTCCACGCGCGCCCCCGCGAAATAGAGCGACTCCCGCGGTCCGGGCACATTCGTCATCACCGCCGTAGACTTACTGGCAAAGAAGCGCAGAATCAGATCCTCAATCTCCACCGGCGTCATCCCCATCGCGTGCAGCACCCCCAGCGCCACCACCGCTTCCGGCGAATCCTTGATCTCGTCCATCCGCTTCTTCAACTCAAACAAACGATCCAACTGGTCCTCAATCCCCACCGGCAGCGACAGAAACACCAGCCCAAAACGATTGCCCAACTCCAGCGCCTTATCCAATGGCCGCAGGTTTACGGGAACCAGGGCGCGAATGTTTAGCCCATCGACGGGCTGATCATGCTCCACCAGATAACGCCGCAGCGCCCCGGACACCGCCGTTAGCAGTACATCGTTGACCGTGCCCCCCGTAGTTTTGCCTACCACCTTTACATCCACCAGCGACAATGGCTTTTCCGTCCACGCCGCCCGCTTAAGGACACCCAGATCCCCCTTAAACATCGTCTGCGGATCAGGCCGGTAAAGCGCGATTTTCGCCAGCCGCGCCGCGCCGCTGGTTCCCAGCCGCGCCGCATCCAACACGCGCGTCGGACGCAGCATCGTTTCAATGCCTTCGTTCAGCACGGTTTCCGTCAGCCGCAAAGTGGAGCGGGCAGCGGATACGGCCGGGCGAAGCAGAGTGGAAAGCAAGCCGGATGGGTGTCTATCGCTGCTTTCGTCGTTTATCCAGATGGCGTCTGGCGAGGCGTCTGTGAGGGAGAGCAGCACGCGCACCAGGGCGATGCCATCGGCGATGCAATGATGCAGCCGCCCGACGATGGCGCAGCCCGCGCCCACGTTGTCCACCAGATGAAACGACCACAACGGTTTGCTGTAGTCCAGAGGCTGGCTCATCAGGTCGCTGACCAGGTCTTGCAGTGCCGCCTGGTTCCCAGGAGCAGGCAGGGCGATACGGTGCAGATGGGCACGAATATCAAAATGGGGGTCAAACTCCCACTGCGGGCTGCCCAGCGGCGCGCGCGAGTCCACCACACGCTGGCGGAAGCGATCAAAACGCAGAAGTCGCTGCTCGTAGATGCGGTGCATCTCCTCAAATTCAATCGGCTGGGCCAGCGTCATCACCCCGGTGATCATCATCAGGTTGGTGGGGCGCTCCATGTGCCACCAGGCGGTGTCCACATTAGACATGGTTTCAGGGCTGTTACTCATAGGGCTTGTTCCTCCGGCAAAGCGCGGACAAAATCGACAGCCGTTGCCGCGCGCCAATGGCATGATCGATTGACGACGGGCGGGGAACATCATCCTCGCCACTACGTCAAGTATAATCTTTCGTCGCCGGAAACGGAAGTTGTGACGCTCACCTGACGCGGGTGATCTTTGTAATGGGACAAAAACCCGGTTTCTTCTCCCTGAAGCTCAGAAACCGGGTTTCTTTTCAGTGTTCCGCATGAGGCAGGTTGTCACAGATGAGCCATCAGGTAGTCAAGCAAATCGTTCAGGGATACCAGCTTGCCATAGTCAGCTTCCGGGATTTCCACTCCGATGGCTTCATCCAGGCCAATAAGGAAATTGAGGAAATCGAACGAGTCAATGTCCAGTGCCTGGCGCAGGTCCACGTTGGGGTCCAGGCGACCAAAGTCCGCCTCTGGTGCGATGGTGCTCAATAGGTCGAAAACGGTTTCCTTAACTTGTTGCTTTGTCACAGCAGGTGCAGCAAACATCATTATTCCTCCTGGGAATGGTGTTCGGTGGGGGGTAGGTGGTGACGATCTGAGCGTTTTAGATTGGTTCATTCGTGGAGAATGAACCAATCTTGGAAATTCTGGCCTCTCACTACCTGTCCCTTGCTACTCCAACGGTTCTTGCAAGGCGCGGTTGAGCGCGTCGAGGAATTGCCCGCCGACGCGGCCATCCGTGGCGCGGTGGTCGCCGGCCAGGGTGGCGGTGAGGATGGGGCGAATGCCCAGCATCCCGTTTTCCACCCAGGTTTGTTCGATTACTTTGCCAAAGCCGACGAGGGCCACTTGCGGTGGGTAGATGACGCCATACACTTTTTCCACGCCCAGGTCGCCCAGGTTGGTGACGGTGATGGTGGCGTCCGTGAGTTCGGAGCTGCGCAGCCGCCCGGCGCGTGTGCGCGTGATCAGGTCGCGCAGGTCGGCCATCAACTCGTCCAGCGTCTTCAGGTCTACGTGATGCAGCGCGGGCGTGACCAGGCCGCCCTGGCGCAGGGCGATGGCGAAGCCGATGTGGATCGCTTCTTGCGGCTGGAGCTGGTCGTCGCGCCAGTATCCGTTCAGGTCGGGGACGATGGTGAGGGCTTTGGCGACGGCTTTGAGCAGGAGAACTGCCGGCAATATCCGTTCCTTAATCGATCTCTTTGAATTTTCCGCCTCCAACCAGGCCAATGCCTGGCGCATGTCCATGCGGGTTTCCAGGTAGTAGTGGGGGATTTCTCGATTGGAGCGGGACATGGCGGCGGCAATAGCGCGGCGCATGCCGGCATACGCATCCATCGTCGGCGTTACTTTTACCGGCGCGGCTTCTACCGGTGCGGGCGGGGAAACAGGGGGCGTGGGCGGCGCAGGCTTCATTGCCGCTGCCGCGGCTTCCACGTCCGCGCGGCTGATGGCCCCCTGCGGTCCCGTGCCCCGTACAGTGCTCAGGTCCACGCCCATCGCTTCCGCCAGTCGGCGCGCCACGGGCGAAATGCGAACGCGTTCGCCGTGGCCATTGCGTCCGGCTGCTTTGGAGGGGCGTGTAGGGGGGGATTGTGCCGGCATTGCCGCAACCGACACCGGCATCGTCGCCACCGGAGCCGCCACCGCCGATTCCCCGATCAGCGCCAGCGGCACACCCACCGGCACTTCCGTTCCCGGCGTCACCAGAAGTTCCGTCACCACCCCATCCTCATACACCTCCACCTCAATCACACCCTTCACCGTCTCCACGATAGCGATAATATCGCCCCGCTTCACCCGGTCACCGGGCTTCACCAACCACTCTACCAGCGTCCCCGCCTCCATATCCGCGCCCAGACTGGGCATACGAAATTCAGCCATGGCATCCTCCTATCCCACCACCATGTGCTGCGCGGTCCGCACAATCTCGTCCACCCGCGGAACCGCCACCTCTTCCAGATGGCGCGGATAGGGCATCGGCACTTCCACGCCGCAGATGCGCGCCACCGGCATGTCCAACTCATAAAAAGCGTTCTCCATGATCCGGGCGCTCAATTCCGCGGAAATGCCGCCGCTGCGCCACCCCTCGTCCACAATCAAGGCACGATGCGTCTTCGCCACCGATTGCAGATACGTTTCATCATCCAGCGGGCGTAGCGTGCGCAGATCAATAACCTCCACCTCAATGCCCTGCTCCGCCAGCCGGTCCGCCGCATCCAGGCACTTGTAGAGGCCAATGCCATACGTGATCAGGGTCAGGTCCTGTCCGGCGCGCCGCACGCGGGCGTGATCAATATCGACCACCACGTCGCCTGCCGGCAATTCCCCTTTCACGTTGTACAGCGAGGAGTTCTCGAAGATCAGCACCGGATCGGGGTCTTGCAATGCCGACCACAACATCCCCCGCGCATCCTCAATCGTTGCCGGCGTCACCACGCGCAGCCCCGGAATATGGGCATACCAGCCTTCCAGACTGTGCGAATGCTGCGCCGCCAACTGCTTGCTGCCCCCCGTCGCCATGCGAATCACCACCGGCACGTTGAACTGCCCGCCGGACATATGGAGCAGGGTAGCCGCGTTGTTCAAAATCTGGTCCGCCGCCAACAGGCTAAAATTGACGGTCATAATCTCCACAATGGGGCGCATCCCGTTCATGGCCGCGCCAATTCCCGCCCCCGTGAAGGCTGACTCGGAGAGCGGTGTGTCTCGAATGCGTTCCGGACCAAACTCTTGCAGCAGCCCTTTGCTCACGGCAAAGCAGCCGCCATAACGCCCCACATCCTCCCCCATCAAAAACACGCGCTCGTCCCGCAGCATCGCCTCCCGAATCGCCTCCCGCACCGCTTCGCGGTAGGTGATCGTGCGCGTTTGCGCCGCGCGCGGGGGCGCGGTGCGCGTCTCTTGCGCGTGTCCATTGGTCTTTGTGTAAGTGACTGCACCGTTCATGCGACCCTCCCATCAGAGTAAACGAAGCGCGTCAGTTCGGAAACAGGTTCCCAACTCCCCGCCTCGGCAAAAGCGACAGCGGCATCCAGTTCCTGTTCTACCTGCGCCGCCATTTCGCGCCATTCCTCATCTGTCAGCAGTTCGTGCTGCCGCAAATGATGCGCCAACCGCTCAATGGGGTCGCGCTGCTTCCACATCTCCACCTCTTCTTTCTCTCGATACAATTCGGCGTCGAACATGGAGTGCGCGCGAAAACGATAGGTGTGACATTCCAGAAACTGCGGACCCTGGCCCGCGCGGATGCGTTCTACGGCCTGCCTGGCCATGGACTCCACTTCCAGCACGTCCATGCCGTTCACGGGGGTGGCATCCATGGGATAAACAGCCGCCTTGCGCGAAAGGTTGGTTTCCGCGTGGGAGTAACGCAGCGCCGTGCCCATTGCGTACTGATTGTTTTCGCAAACAAACAGCACCGGCAGATGCCACAACGCCGCCAGGTTGAGCGACTCGTGGAACTCCCCTTCCGCCGCCGCGCCATCGCCAAAGAAGCAGCAGGTAACGTTAGGCCGATCTTGCATCTTGTCTGCCAGCGCCACGCCAATGGCCAGCGGCAACCCGCCGCCCACAATGGCGTTGCCGCCAAAGAAGCGCAGCGTCTTGTCGAACAGGTGCATTGAGCCGCCGCGCCCACGCGCGCAGCCTTCCACCTTCCCATACATTTCCGCCAGGATGGCTTCCATGCTCATGCCGCGCGCCAATGCCTGCCCATGCTCCCGATACGTGGCGATGATCGCATCCGCGGGCGAAAGCGCCTGGGCGACGCCCACGGCGACCGCTTCCTCGCCAATGTACAGGTGTAGGAATCCGCGTATTTTCATGCTGCTGTACAACTCCGCCGATTTCTCTTCCAGGCGACGAATGCGCAGCATTTCTCGCAGCAAGAATTGTCCATGGGTGCGGTCCACCAGCGGGACCGCCTCCGGTGTCGTTGACATGGTTGGTTCCTTAATCATCAGTCCGCCTCCAATGTGGAAATATCGCCCTCCGGCAGTCCTAGCTCACGCGCCTTCAACAACCGTCGCATGATCTTGCCACTGCGTGTCTTGGGCAGATTGTCCTGGAATTCGATTTCTTTAGGCGCGACGGCAGAGCCGAGATGCGTGCGGGCAAACCCCAACAGTTCCCGGCGTAGTTCTTCGCTGGGCTGGTATCCTGGCTTCAGGGAGACAAAAGCCTTCACCAGTTCCCCGATGACGGGGTTGGGTTTGCCAATGACGCCGGCTTCGGCCACGGCGGGATGTTCGATCAGCGCGCTTTCCACTTCGAATGGACCTACCATGTGGCCCGCCGTCTTAATGATGTCGTCCGCCCGCCCAACAAACCAGAAGTAACCATCTTCATCTTTCATGGCCAGGTCGCCCGTGATGTACCAGCCATCCACGAAGCATTTTTGATACCGTTCCTCGTCGTGCAGGTAGCCACGGAACATGGACGGCCAACCAGGCTTCAGCGCCAGGTCGCCATCAACGCGCGGTCGGTCAATAATTTCCACGCGGTTGCTGTCCAGGCGGCGCACAATGGCCGCTTCGATGCCGGGCAGTGGTCGCCCCATGGAGCCGGGGCGAATGGGCATGGATGCGTAGTTGGCGATCATGATGCCGCCTGTTTCCGTTTGCCACCAGTTGTCGTGAATGGGCAGCCCCAGGGCTTCCTCGCCCCAGACGACGGCCTCCGGGTTTAGGGGTTCGCCCACGCTGTGGACCAGGCGCAGGCGGCTGAGGTCATATGCCTGGCGCGGCTGCATGTCCGGCAGGCGCATGAGGCGGCGAATAGCCGTGGGTGCGGTGTACCAGACCGTAACGCCCTGATCTTGCAGAATCTGATACCAACGGAGGGCGTCGAATTCCGCTTCGTCCACGATGTTGGTGACGCCGTGGATGAGTGGGGCGATGATGCCGTAGGACGTGCCCGTGACCCAGCCGGGGTCTGCCGTGCACCAGTAGATGTCGTCGGGATGCAGGTCCAGCACGTATTTTGCCGTCATGTAATGGATGTAAATGGCGTTATGGACGTGAATGGCGCCTTTGGGCATGCCCGTCGTACCGCTGGTGAAATGGAGGATGGCCATGTCCTCCGGGTCGGTGAGGGGGATGGTGAAGTTGTCGTCCGCCTGGGACATCCATTTTGGCAAGGACAGCACCGTTTCGTCGATGTCTTCGTCAACGTCCGCCAGGAAGATGTATTGCAGGTGCGGCAGTTCTTCTCGGTGCAAAGCGATCTTGCGCGCGAACTGCCACTGGGTTGTGACCAGGATGCGGGCGTCGCCGCGCTGCATCCGCTGTAAGATGGGTTCGGGACCAAAGGCGGAGAAGAGGGGGCAAAAGACGCCGCGGTTTTTCCATGTGCCCAGGGCGGTGATATAAAGGGCGGGGATGCGTCCGGCAAGGACGACGACGCGCTCGCCCGCGCCGATGCCCAACTGGCGCAGGACGTTGGCGAAGCGATTGCTTTGCGCTTTGAGGTCGGCGTAGGTGAATGATTGGATGTCGCCATCTTTGCCCAGCCAGCGCAGGGCGACATGGTCGCGGCGTGGCCCGTTGGCGTGACGGTCAACGGCGATGTGGGCGATGTTTAAACCGGCGCTGTTGGTGGGCGGCAGTTCCTCGCGGATGGTGTCCCAGGAGAAGGTTGCTTTCGTTTCCTCGTAGTTGAGGAGATTGGGCTGGACAGGCCAGCCGATGTTGGTTTTGTTGATTGGTTGCCACTCCATGGTGTTCCGTTCCCTCCGTGATGTTTTCTCGACGGGGATTCGGGTCGAGAAACGGTATGAAGGCGTGAATGGCCTGGATGAGGTTGGTGGCGTTTTCCAGGCCACGCCGGTAGATGGAGCCAGGACGGTGGCGGATGCGATCGGCTCTTATTGTGGGCGTGGATGACGCATCCCCCATGAGGGCTGTGAGACTGGTGGGGAAGCAGGTTGGGTGCGGGGAGGGATGATTTTTGGTTGGCTTTTGCCCCGCCAGTTTGCGTTAGCGGAATCGTGTGAGGGCTGTGGCTGATTCCCTGGTTGTGGTGAGGATGCCGGCATAACCGGGGAAGCAATCCGGACATCCTAATGACACTATAGTGGGCTGCGCGGGCGGGCGATAGTCGCGGTTGTCATCTGTCATGCGTGATATTTGTCACAAAGGGATAGGACGTGTCGGTTATTGTCACACCTGTTTTTTATGCTAAGATCGCATCTATTCTGTGTCCGCTGTGATGCACGCCTGCTTCTCAAGCATCAATCTTATTGCCTTGTTTGATTCCCCTGCCGAAAAGAGGCCCATATGAATGAACTCGACAAAACGCGCGCCAAGATATTGGGACTTTTGATAAGGGATGCCCGTCTTTTTGCGGGGCGGTCCGTGGCGGATTGTGCCGGCACTTTAAATATCAGCCCCGCGACATTTGCCGCGGCGGAAAAAGGGACGCACGTGTTGTCATTGCCTGACCTGGAAGTGCTGGCAATGTATTTGCAGGTGCCCATGGCGCACTTTTGGGGAACCGAGACCATGGGGCGGCCAAGACAGGTCGATTATGACGAATTGCAGCAGTTGCGGCGCAGCGTTATTGGGGGACTGCTGCGACAGGCGCGAGTGCAGGCGGGGCGCTCGCTGGAGGAAGTCGCACAAGAGATTAAGGGGGATGCCGGGCAGGTGGCGGCGTATGAATTGGGAGAAACGCCGATCCCGCTTCTAACGTTGGAGCGGATGGGGAAGTATTTGGGCGTGCCGCTGGATTATTTCATGGACCAGCAGCGGGGGCCGCTGGCGGAGCATGAGGCGGAACAGAAGATGCGGCAGCGGTTTGCGGATTTGCCGGCATCCATGCGCGCATTCGTTGTTGAACCCATCAACCGCAGCTACATTGAAACCGCCATGCGCCTGGCCGACCTGGACGTCCACCGCCTGCGCCAGATTGCCGAAGGTATTCTGGACATCACTTTCTAATGGCGCTTTTCAGATGGGTTCATGCTTGGGGGAGTGGGTGAATGGGTGTTAATGAAGTGACGCCCGACGGGCTGCGCGCGGCGGGGCTACGCTTGTTCCGGCAGAGACAGTACGCGGCGGCGGCGGAGCAGCTACGGGCGGCGGCTGCCGCTTACGCGGCGGATTCCGCCGATTGGTGCGAAACGCTCAACGACCTGGGCGTGGTCTATCGCCTGCAGCGCAACGGGTCCGCGGCCATCGCGGCCCTGGAAGACGCAGCGGCGGGCTTTGCGCGGTTGGGGGATGGGGCGGGGCAGGGTGTGGCCCTGGCGAATCTGGGGGATGTTTATGCCGGCATCAAACAACAAGAACAAGCAGCAATCAATTACAGCGAGGCATCGGCGTTGCTGGCGCGGGCCGGGGATCGGGAGCGACAGAGCCGGGTATTGTGGGCGCTGAGCCTGCACCACGTGCGCCGGGGGCGCTGGCTGTCGGCCATGACGCTGATGGAGCAAAGTTTGTCACTGCGCCCGCGCCTGGGTGTGGGCGGCTGGCTGCTGCGGGCGTTGCTGCGCCTGGCGCTGGGCATGTGGTCGGGGTAGCATCCCGGTTTATTCCGCCAGACGCCGACTTTTTTCCACCAGGCTGAGGCCGAGGATGGGACCCAGCCAGCCGCAGGGCATGACGAGGAGAGCCAGCCAGGCGACGGGGCCGTGCTGGAGATAGATAGCGAGGTCGGGTAGGGAGGTGGTGGGGGAAATGCCGGCACTCCGCGAAAGCTGCCAGAATAAGGTTTGCGAAAGCAGCAGCACAAGCAAAGACACCAGGGAAATGAGCAACAGTTGCCCCGGATGACGTAGACGCCACAGGGCGATAGCCCCGATCATCACAATGGACCACATTGCCATATACGTTGTGAGCATGTCTCGCCTCCGTTGGTGAAAGGGTTGATGTTAAAAAGACGGCGGCAGGGGGCAAATGGTTCCCGATGGGGTAAAATGCCGGCATGTCCACCCTCACCCCCTCCCTTGCCACACCCCCCTTGCCCCGGCGCATCAAATTCCTTTATGGACTAGGCGACTGGGGCACTTCCGCCGCCACCACCGCCCGCAACCTCTTCTGGCTCTTCTTCCTTGCCAACATCGTCGGCGTAGACGTGGGCGTCGCCAGCATCGTCGTCGCCGTCGGCAAACTATGGGACGCCATCAACGACCCCCTCATCGGCATCCTTAGCGACCGTGTCCACACCCGCTGGGGACGCCGCCGCCCCTTCCTCCTCTTCACCGCCATCCCCTTTGGCCTCTGCTTCTTCTTCCTCTTCAGCACGCCCCCCATCCCCAGCCTGGGCGCGCGCGCCGCCTATTACGGCCTCATCTACATCCTCTTTGACACCCTCTACACGCTTATCAACGTGCCCTACTCCGCCCTCGCGCCCGCCCTCACCCCAGACTACGACGAACGCAGCACCCTGGCCGGGTGGCGCATGGGCGTGTCCATCTTCGCCGCCCTGGTCACGGCAGCCGGCTTCAAACTCCTGGCCGAAACCCTCTTTGCTTCCTGGTTTGGCGGCAGCCTGCGCGCGGGCTACGCCACGGCGGGCGCGGTCTGGGGCGTCACCCTGGCCATCCCCCCGCTGCTGCTGTTCGCCGCCATCAAAGAGCCGGAGACGCCCCCCGTTTTCGGCTCCGCCAACCTCCTGCGCACCGCCCGCGAAGTATACGCCAACGTCCCATTCCGCTACGCGGCTATGATCTACCTGGCGAGTTTTGCCGCCGTGGACGTCGTCGCCGCCGTATTCGTCTGGTTTCTTGTGTTTTACGTGCGTGTGGCGGCGGGATTTGATAGTATCGTCCTCGGTGTCATGCTCATGTTGGCGCTCATCACCATGCCCCTGGTCGTGAAATTGATGCACCGGTATGGTAAGCGGCTCACGTACATCGGCTGCGCCTTCGTCTGGGTGATCGTCCTGGGCATCATCAGCCAGGTCCCCCCCGGCGGGCAAAAGACAATTCTGGTCGCCGCCCTGTTCGCCGGAATTGGTTATGGCGCGGCCAACGCCGTTCCCTGGGCCATCGTCGCCGATGTCATCGAAGCAGACGAACTGGCGACGGGGCAGCGGCGCGAGGGCGTCTACTTTGGCTACCTCGTTTTTCTCCGCAAGCTCACGGGCACGGGATCAATCCTGTTGGTAGGATTGGTGCTGGAAGCGGCGGGCTTCATTGCCGGCCAGGATGGCCTGATAGTCACGGCGCAGCCGGCGGCGGCGCTGCTGGCGCTGCGGCTCCTCGTCAGCGTCATTCCCGCAATTTGCCTCGTCTTTGCCATTGTCATGGCCTGGCGCTACCCGCTCAACCGTCAGGCGCACCTGCAAATTCGCCAGCAACTGGCCCAACGCCGCGGCGCGGACGATCCGCCCCCGGCTGCGCAAGAATGATGAACGATCTTCAACTTTTCGCCGTGACTGCCACCGGTCCGCGGCCACTTCCCTGGCCGCCCGGCGCGACATCCATTCACGACGCCTTCGATGTCCTCGACCTGGGCGTCTATTCCGCTTTACGCACCTTCGCGCACAACAAATTCCTGCATCTTGATTACCATCTGGACCGCACGGAGCAGTCCATGCGGCTGCTGGGCTGGGATTATATTCTGGACCGCATGGCATTGTGCCGGGCACTGCACCAGGTCTGTGCGGCGTATCCACTGCCGGACGCCCGCGTGCGTTTTGATGTGCTGGCCGCGCCGGCCACGCCGCTGGGCAGCGACAGTCGCCTCCTCATTGCGCTGACGCCGTTCACGCCCGTGCCCGCCGCCTGCTATGAGGAGGGCGTGCGCGTGCAGCTTGCGCCCCGCTTGAAGCGGGAGACGCCGCTGGTGAAAGCGGCCGGCTTTGTGCTGGCGCGCCGCCCCTATCCTCTGGGACACCCAGAGGCGTATGAGCATCTTCTGGTGAACGAGGCGGCGGAGATTCTGGAGGGGAGCAGCAGCAATTTCTACGCGGTGCGTGATGGCATGGTGTACACGGCGGGGGCGGGCGTTCTGGAGGGAATTACGCGCCGGATTTTGTTGGCGTTAGTGCCGGCATTACACCTCCCCCTATCCCTGACGCCCATCCATATCGACGACATCGCCCGCCTGGACGAAGCCTTCATCACCAGTTCGTCTCGCGGCGTCGTGCCCGTCGTGGCGATTGACGGCCTCCCCGTGGGCGCTGGCCGCCCCGGCCCTCTCACACAGCGGCTGTGGACTGCGTATCAGGAATATGTGCAAGCGCACATTCGCCCCGCGGGGATGAGGTATGAGGTATGAGGTATGAGGGGCGTGCTACAATGAATGGAAATAGTCACAGATTGCGCAGATGACGCAGGTTTATCTTGACGATAGTTGACGGACGGCGCTTCTGACCACTATCCATTGTCCACTATTCTATCCACTGACCACTATCCACTGTCCACTATTCTCGAGGAACACTGCCATGTTAAAAATAGGCGATCCTGCTCCTGATTTCGAGCTTACTTCCGATGAAAACACGCCCGTAAAGCTGTCCGACTTGCGCGGACGGCGCGTGATCCTGTTCTTCTACCCCAAAGCGGGCACTTCTGGCTGCACCACGCAGGCGTGTGGTTTCCGCGACCGCTTCCCGCAAATCAGTGAGGCGGGCGCGGTTGTGTTGGGCGTCAGTCCGGACGCGCCGCCGGCGCTGGCGAAGTGGCGGCAAAAGGAGAATTTGCCCTACCATCTGCTGTCGGACCCCGACCATGCCGCCGCGGAGGCTTATGGCGTCTGGGGGGAAAAGAGCCTGTATGGGCGCAAGTACATGGGCATCATTCGTAGCCATTTTGTGGTGGATGCCGACGGCTTTTTGGAAGATGTCCAGTTCAAGGTCAGCCCGAAGGACAGCGTGGCGCGCGCGGTAAAGCAGGTGGCCGGCTGATCGGCTAGGGCACGGTGATGGTGACGGGGAGAATGAGGCGGTCGTCGGGGAGGGGATGTTGGGTGGCGTCCAATGCCGGCATTCTCACCTCCCCGCCATCCACCTTCCCATACAACCCCAACGCCAACTCATAACGCCCCACCGCCACCCCCGTTAGATCCAGCGTCACCCCATCCGCCACAATCTCCCCCGCCGACCATTGGCTCGTCGGGTAACTGTTCCGCCGCGGCATCGCATCATCCTGCACCATAATCTCCCCCGTTTGCGTGTCCAGCAGATGCACAAAATGGTAATAATCCCGCTCCCCCGCCCGCAGCCCCTCCCAGTACAGCGTCACTTCTAGCCGTTCCGCCGTTTGCGCCAGCGTGTAACCGCGCAGGCGAATCACCCCGCCAAAATCAGCCGCCAGCGGCGTCACGTCCGTGGGCAGGGTGTAGACGGGCTGCGTGGGGCGGAAAATGGGCGCGCCGTCCGCTTGCGTGACCAGTTCCCCCAGGCGGCGCGTGAGCAGGACTTCGCCCGTGCCGGCATCGTATAGCTGCGCGGTCAGGATAGCGTGGGGGAGAGGCGATGCCGGCAGCGCCAGCGCCAGCCAATCATTCACCCACGCCCCTGCCGCCCAGCCGCCGCCCGGCAAAAATCCATACCCCGGCTCCGTATCAAACTGTTCCAGCAGCGCCCCATCCGGTCCCACCCACCGCAGCGACACCTTGGGGTTCCCCGGCAGCGGTTGCGGCGTCCACCAGGCCAGATGCAGCCGCACCGTTGGCCCGATGACGGCAGCCTCATTCAGGCGCAACGACAGGGTCGCGTTGGTCGGCGGCGCATTCTCCGTCGCGGCGGCAACCACGCGCACCGGGCGCAGGAAAAGATCGCCGCGTGTTTGGCCGGATGGGAGCAGGGGGGAAATGCCGGCAAACGTCAGGCGCGGCACGAATAAACCGGCGGGCGCATCGTCAGGCACGGTCAGCGCATACGCCACCGTGCCCGACGTGGCCGGCTGCGTCTGCGCCGCCACCGGTTCCGCCAGCCCCTCCGCCAGGCGGTTGACGGCGGGCGAATAGAGCGCGAGCGTGGCGGCAGCATCCGTGCTGGCGGCATCCGCGCCCGTTTGCCAATCGAGGCGGACGGTCAGGCTCTCGCCCGCGGCAATGGTCTCCGCGCTGTACGCATAGGCGCGCAAAACGGCGCCATTGTTGAAGGGGACGCCCGCCTCGTCATGATGCAAATACCCCATCTGCGCGAAATCCCAGGTGAGGTTGTCCGCCGAGGCGGAGGGGGACGGCCAGACGCGCAGCGCCACGGCCAGGACTGCCACGCCGCCGACAGCGGCCAACGCCCATCGCCGCTCAATCCTCTTCGCATAGCCTCGCGGGAGCCAGAGCGTCAGCAGTAGCGCCGCCAGCGAAAGCGCCTCCGCCGCCCGCCGCACAGGGGTGCGCCGCAGCGTCAACGCCAACGTGTGCGTGCCTCCGGGGGCCGTGATCTGCATCAGGCCAGAGCCGGCCGCTCCGGTCAGCGGAATGGGCTGTTCGTCTAGCCGCGCCTGCCAGCCCGGCCAATAGAGCGTGGGCAGGCGCACGGTGGCCGCGCTGCCGGCCACGGTGATTGTCCACTGCTGCCGGGTGGCGCGGCGCGTGGTGAGCTGTGCCGTGGCCTCTCCGCTGATGACGCGCGCGGCGTCCCGTTGCCCTTCGTTGAGCCACGGGCTGGTGTAGGGGCGCGGCTGCACGCCGGGGGGCAGGTACTCGGCGCTGACGGTGCTGCCGATGTTGCCCGTGAACCACTCGTATTCCGCCAGCCGCGCCGGCGTGATGTCGTTGTCGCGCAGATGGAGGAAATCGGGGTTTAGCGCGCCCAGGCTGCTGAGGCCCAGGAGGAGCAGCAGCGCAAGGAGCAGGCCGCCGCCGCGCCAGCCGTCCATCCGCGCCGCCCAGAGGCCCAATCCGCCCGCGGCCAGCGCGCCCATGAGGGCCTGCACGGAGAGAAACCGCCAGGGGAATTGGGTGAAGGGGAGCAGGGGGAGGTGGTCCCAGAGGGGGCGGGAGAGGGGGGTGATCATGAAGGTGGCGAGCAGGAGGCCGCCGGTGACGAAGAGGCGCGGGAGGCGGGATGAGGCGGTGTGGTCTTGCCGCCACCAGGCGAGCAGCCCGGCTGCGATCAGGAGCGTCTGGACCAGTCCCATGCGGAAGGGGCCGCCGTCCGCTGCGCCGGCGTCGTAGTTGAAGAGGAAGGTGGGCTGCGCCAGGTTGAGGCCGCGAAAGTGGCCGCTGTAGTGGAAGTAGCCGGTGGTGACGGGTCCGAGTTGCGCCAGGTTTTGTTCGGCGAGTGCCGGCATCCAGAACCACGCCGCCAGCCCCAACCCCAACAACAACCCCACCAGCAGCCGCCCGCCATAACGTGGCAGCGGCAGCGCCGCGCGCCGCCAGCGCAGCAGCAGGTACAACAGCAAAAACGGGGAAAAAATGAGTGCGGAGATGTTGTGGCTGAGGACGAGCGCCGCATAACTGAGGCCAAACAGCGCCGCTTGCCTGCCCACCTGCCGTCCCTCCGCCGCTGCCAGACTGTCCCCCGCCAGCAGCACCAGCGGATACCAGGCCATTGCCCAGAATTCCGCCAGCGAGTCGCCGCGCACATACACGTTGACCAGATGGAACGGGGCCAGTGTGTAGGCGGCGGCGGCCAGCAAGCTGGCTCCCTCGTGCCCCCACCACCGCTGCCCCAGTGCATACACGCCCCCGGCGGCGGCGGCGAAACCGGCAATCTGCGCCAATTGGATGGCCCCGGTCAGGCTGAAGCCCAGCAGGTGGAGCAGGGCGGGAATGTAGATGGACAGCGGCGCGTAGAAGTTGAAGAAGGGGTAGCCGTAGCCATAATTGGCGTCGGGCATCCAGCGCACGGGGAAGTGACCGTCGGCGAGGGCGGCGGCAAGTTGCTGCACCCGTTGCAGGAGAAAGGGGCTGTCGCCGCCGCCGCGTGTGTTCAGCAGCGCCCCCGGATGCACCAGGGGCAGCGCGGCGACTAGAATGATCAGCCCTAATACCGGCCATGATGCCGGCATGATCCACTCACGCTTACCCATACGGAAGCGGATGCCGGGTAGGGAGCCGTCTTGGACCACGAGTTTCATGCTGGACATGCGTGCAGTCTTCACATCTTCCTGGAAGGTCTTTTCAGATCAAAACGCCGCATTTATGAAGCAATTTGGAAACGGGGTCAACCTTCCAGGAAGGTCTCTTCAGGTCAAAACGCCGCATTTATGAACTGGACTCTGGCGTTTTTGGAGTCGAGGCTTCAGCCGGTCCACATATGGGGGGGACCCGGCTAAAGCCTCGACTCCGATCACCCTATGGTGACCCGGCTAAAGCCTCGACTCCGATCACCCTATGTGGATTTCGCCAGACTCAAGTATGAAGCAATTTTGCAAACGGGGTCAACCTTCCGGGAAGATTCTTCCCGAAATCTCGTTGTCGCCCTAATAAAAAAGGCAGAAAGCGTCTCTCCGCCTTCTGCCTTCGAAACCTTCCCGAAATTTGCTTCCGGGAAGGTGGTTTTCCACGCGCATTATCCGCGCTGGCGCATGACGACGAGGATAAGGCCGCCCAGGACCAGGACGGCGACGACAATCAGCAGCAGGCCGCTGATAGCGCCGAAGCTGAGGCCGCTGCCGCCGCTGTCGGTGGGCACGGCGGTGGCGGCGGGCGCTTCGGTGGCGGCGCCGGCGATGGCGTTTTCCGCCGGGGTTTCCTGGCGCACGCGGCTGCCGAATTCCAGGCCAATTTGCTGCCCGACGCTGAGGTCGAGGCTAAGGTTGCTGGCGGTGGTGGCTTCCAGGCTTGCCGGCAAAATCTGGGCGACCTCGTAATTGCCGGCAGGGATGTTTTCAAAGCAAACCGATTCCGCCGCGCCACGCGAAACCCCTTGTCCCAGAACATCGCTCCCCTGCGACAGCGTGAACGTCACGCCCGCCATGAAGCCTTCGCTTGTTTCATGCTGCCCGTTGCCGTTGGTGTCGCCAAAGGCATTGACGCAAATCTCCCCGCCGGGAGCAGCCGTGGGCGGCGCCGGCGTCGGGGTAACCTCTGCTGTGGCCGTGGCCTCTGGCGCCGGCTCATCGGCGCTGCCGCCCTGGGTTTCCGGTTCGGCGGTGGGCGTGGCTTCGCCGCCGGATGGTTCGGCGAAGCCAACGACGAGGAGCTGCCCTGCCTGCACGAACGAGTCGCGGGTCAGGTTATTGTACTCCAGCAGTTCGTCCAGGGAAATGCCGGCCTGCGCGGCCACCGTCCACAGCGAGCCGCCGGGCGGAACCGCCATGTAGATCACCCCTTCGGCATCCGGAGTGGGGGTGGGGCCGAGGGTGACGATGACCACGGGGGCGGGATTGGGCGCGGGCGCGGGGGTGTTGCCCGGCACGGGCGCGGGCGGCTGCCCGCCCGCCGCGCTGACTTCAATCAATTCGGCGCGGTCTACCCAGGAATCGAGATGGGCGCGGCAGTTGTTGGCCCCGCCGTAATCCACTTCCGTGAATACGGAGATTTGCCCGGCGGTGGCCGTGGCTTCCACGGAGACGGATTGCCATGCGCCGGCGGGCGCAATCACGTTGCTCCATTTGATGTCCCCATCACTCCAGAGGCCGCTGCCGTTGGGATCAATACCCACGCGCACCACGCCAATCCCGTCCGCCGGGGCCGTGCCAAAGTTTTCGTTGGAGGCAAACAGGCGGGCGGAGACGGTGAAGCGGTAGGTGGCTCCCGTTGTCAGTCCTGTGACGGTCTGGAAAACGCCGCCGCGCCAGGTGTCAAACTGGTTGCCCACGCCCTGCGAACTGCCTCCTTCGAGGACAATGCTGGGGTTTAGTTCGTTGAACCACTTCGGTTGGACCAGATAGCGCGTATCGCACGTCGTTTTGCCTGTGTCTTGATGCCAGGGCGCCCAGCCGTTGGCGACGCCGCTGTTGTACGGCTGCTCAAATCCGGGGTTGGTGACCCGGTTGGTGGCTTGCAACAATGGCGCTGCTTCTGAGTGATGGGCGCGGGCGAATAGGACGAGGCTGAGCAAGGCCAGCAGCAAGAGGGGCAGCCTGGCGGTCATGGGCAGGTGGCGTTTGGTCATATTTTTCATTCCTGGGGGCGCGGATTGGTTCATTCTTGGAGAATGAACCAATCTTGGAGAGAACTAACCCTTAACTGGTGCGGCGCGCTGTGAGCAGCAGGCCGACGACGACGACGAGTAGGAGGGCGGCGAGGACGACGGCGGCGATGGTGATGCCGCTGGTGAGGCCCCCGCTTTGCGCGGATTCTGCCTCCACGACGGAGGCGCTTACGTTGTTGGTGGCGGCCTGGAGGTCGGCGCTGGTGGCGTTCTGGTCGGCGCTGGCGATGGCCTGGTTGGCGTTGGTGTAGCTGCCAAATTCCATGGTGACGACGCTGCCGTCGGTGAGGGCGATGCCCCAGTCGCCACGAGTGGTGAGGATTTCGTCCGCCTGCTGCGAGCGCGTTACCTGGTAGTTGCCATCAGCCAGTCCGGGGAGGCAGTAGGGTTCGTCCGTGCCGGTGGTGACGTAGTTGCTGACGACTTTTTGGCCGTTGGAGATGGTGAAGGCGACATTGGCGCGGAGGGATTCGCCGGGGTCGTGCAGGCCGTTCTGGTTGGTGTCTTCGAAGGCGAGCAGGCAGATGCTGGCTCCGGCTGTTTCCGGTTGGGCGACGGAGATGCCGGCATCTACCGGTGCGGCGACGGCTTCAGGTTCGCTGGTGGGGGTGGCTTCCGGCGCGGCGGGCGCTTCCGTGGGGGCGGCGGGTTGTTCCAGCGCCGCGGTATCGGTGACGACGGCGGCGGCGGCAATTTCCGCCTCGGGTGATGCTTCTTCCACGGGGGTGGCTGCGCCGTTGGGGTCGCCATAGCCGACGATGAGGCGCTGACCGGCGTTAACGAAGTCATCTTTGGAGAGGTTGTTGTATTCCAGGATTTCGTCGAGGGTGATGCCGGCATTAGCCGCCACCGACCAGATCGATCCCCCAGGGGGCACTTCCGCGTAAATAATCCCTTCCGCATCCGGCGTGGCTGTCGGCGCCAGCACGAAGGACACCGGCGCTGCCGGCGCGGGCGCCGCGCCGCCACCTCCGCCCGGATTTGTCACCACTGGCGCGCCGCCCGGCCCCAGGGGAACCAGCGCCGCGTCATCCCAATAAATGTCGTTGTGCTTACGCGGCTCGCTGGGCGACGAATAGGTGAACACCGTCACCACTGAACCCTGCGCCCGTGCGTCCACGCTCAACAGCGCATACTGGTCATACGGGTTGAGGGTGCCGGACCAGACAATGTTTGGACTGAATGGGTCCGTTCCTCCCGTGGGGTCAATGCCCACGCGCATGTTCACCGTGGTTGGCTCGGCGGAATACGGAACGTCGCTGTTTGGACCATCCCAGGCGATGCCCGTGGACCAGGCCATGCCCCAGATGGAGAAGCGCAGGTTGGCATTGGCGGGAACCGTCACCTGCTGGAAAAGTCCGGCGGTGTTGATGCGGCCAAAGTTGAAGTATTGTTGAGCGCGGTCGCCTGAGTGGACGCGCGAGGCATAATCACGCGCTTCCGCCGGCTTGAATTCAGGATTGGCATAAAGCGTATCATCCCGCCCGGCTACGATCCACCACCAGGGTGTCCAGCCTGCCGCCGTTTGCGCGGTTGTGCAAATTCCCGCGGGGCAGTCGGGATTGCCCCCAGGCGGAACATAGGAGCTGTAGGATCCTTCAAAGCTGGGGTTGGCGAGCAAGTTTTGCTCCTGTGCCTGCACGGTGTGGCTGTTGTACAGCGTCGCCGCGCCCAGTCCCAGCAGAAGGAGGAGGACGAAGCCTGGTTTCAAGATCAACCTCGCTGCAGAGCTGACACGAAATTCTCGCATATGGTTTACTCCTTCAAGGAAAACGGTTGGTGAGTGGTGGATAATGGTGGGAGAAATAGTTGGTTGTGTGTTGTTGGAATTATTCCGGTTGAGTGCCGCCTACAAAGGTCTCGAGATGTGAGGTTGTTGTCGCGGGTCTACGTCGGTGCTGCTCAAGGTTTGTTGCCTGTTTGGAAAGACACTTTTTTCCCGGAATGTGGTCTGTCGTGAGCCATTTGCGCCAATGAGCCGGGGCATGGTCGTTTAGTTTGGCGAGAATTGCACGCAAGGGCAACTTTCTCCTGCGAATCATTAGATGTAGATTAGAGAATGCGCGCCTGGCGTAACGGTAGCCCGGTTATTTGATTTGCCATGTGTCGCCAATGGGCGCGCCATTGGGCGTGAAGACGGGCAGCCTGATGAGGGTGTCCGCGCTGTACAGGCCAACGATAACCGGATGGCGCGCGGGATCGTAGGCCTCGTCCAGGGTGATCAAGTGTTGATCCCGCACAAGGAGGTCTGGTTGCCACCAGGTTGTGGGCCAATACCCTTGCGCGGGCTGTTGGTCGTCCTGCCCAATGAGAAAACCGTCATCGCTTACGTGGACGAAGGCCACCAGTGTCTCGGTGATGGGGGCGTCGGTGGACCAGGTGAGGGTGACGGCCAGATGAAGCGGGTCGGTTTGGGCGACTTCGACCTGCTCCAGGTGGATGTTGTCGCCAAAACGGGTGAGCGCGGCGCGAGGCGGGATGGGTTCCCGTTGGAAATGAACAAATAGCGGATAGGGTTCTGGTTCCAGGTCGCCGCGCCCCAGGCTGCCTGTTTCCGCCGAAATGAGAGCGGGGGGGGGCAGCGTCTGACGCAGGAAATCCAATGATTGATAGGGCCAGATGTAGAGGCCGGCAGAACCGGCGATGATGGGTGGCGGCGGGATGGTGGCGTCGAAGGCGACGACGGGTTGCTCGGGGTTTACCAGGAAACGGATGGAGGGCCAGTTGTCGGCGAAGCGTTTTTCCAGGTAGATGACCTGGCTGTGGTGGTCGGCGTTAATTTGTTCGGCCAGGTCGCGTGCACCGCTCTCAAAAAGGTAGGCGGTGTCTGGTTGGCGGGTGTAGGCGGCGTAGTCGCGGATGGTGAGGGCGAGGCTGCCGAGGAGAAGCAGGGGGATGAGGGTGTATCGCAGGCGGGGCCAGGCGGCGAGTTGGTTGAGGCCGAGCGCGGGGAAGAAGAGAAATGCCGGCAGCACTCCCACCGCGCGTAAGAAATGGGGCGTATCCTCCGCCAGGATCGTTGGCCCCAGCATGACGCCGCTCCACAGCAGCAGCGCCGCCGCCGTCGGCCTGCGCCAGTGGCGCGCGCACCAGGCCACACCCCCGAGAAAGGGAACGGACATGAGCCAATCAAAAACGGGGCGCCCGGCGGGATTGTGGCGCAAAATAACGTCGCCGCGCCAGCAGCACATGCCCAGCCCCTGCCAGGTATGTCGCCAGAGCGTGCCCCATAGGTCGCCGCCGTTGATGGCCGGGTCGAGGATGGAGACCTGACCGATGCGGCCCAGCACCAGCGCCGGATTTTGCAGCGCCAGCCAGACCAGCGGCGCGGTCACGAGGGCGGTGGTGATGGTGAACCAGCCAAGTCCCGGCCACAATGCCTGCCGCCAGTCTTTCCCTCGCTGCCTAAGCATCAGGTAGAGCAGTAGCAGCAGGAAAAGAAGGGGGGTGAAGCGGACGGGGAGATAGGTGTAGAAGCTGAGGCCGTAGAGCAGCCCGGCGATAATCCACCACCGCCGCCGGCGTTGGCGGTAGGCCAATGTTCCGATCCAGAGGGTTGCCGCCAGCAGGGGGACGAGCAGGATGGGGCGTAGACCGATGCGGCTGAGGTGAATGGGCCAGAGGGTGATGGCCCACAGCCACGCCGCGAGCAGGCCCACGCGCTGGCTGAACCAGGCAGCGGCCAGTTTGTAGGTAATCCAGGTTGTTAAGGTTCCGGTGAGCGCCGCTGCCAGGCGCACGGCGAACACGGTGCGGCCAAAAAGGGCCGTGCTCAGTGCTGTCAGGTAAATGTAGGCGGGTTCGCGCCCATTGTTGGCGCTAAAAAAGAGGGCGACGTGCCCTCTCAGCACATCCAGGGCATCCAGGCCGTTGAATGCTTCATCTCGATAAAGCCCTGGAGGCGCACTGCTTAGAAGCCAGAGTCGTAGCGCGGCGCCCACGAGGATGGCCAACAGTAAAAAAACCCATCCGAAGTGGGATGGGCCCGGGTGTGACGATGTATGGTGTGGGGTACTGTGATGCGCAGTTGTCAAATCGGGGCAAGTATAGCAAAATAGGATTCTGTGTCAACTTTCACAAACCGGGTTGGCATTAGGTCATTCCCGCGCGCCGGCGGGAAGATGTCATGATATCTGGCGGACTGGAGCAGTCTTAGGGACTGCTCCAGTCTTTTCTCAGGAGTTTGTTTTTTCCCATGCGTGTGTTGATGGTGTCCAAGGCTTGCCTGGTGGGGGCCTACCAGACTAAGCTGGAAGCAATTGCTCGTTGTGACGATGTGGAGCTTCAGGTTATTGTTCCGCCCCGTTGGGATGACCCCGCCGGTTCTGTTCTGTTGGAGCGGGGACATACCGAGGGGTACAGTTTGCTGGTTGATCCCATGCGCTTCAACGGGCATTATCACTTCCATTATTATCCACGTTTGCCGCGGCGCATTCGCGCCTTTCGTCCGCATATTTTGCACATGGATGAGGAGCCGTACAATCTGGCGACGTGGTTGGCGGTTCGGGAAGCGCGTCGCCAGGGGGTAAAGAGTCTCTTTTTTTCCTGGCAAAATATCCACCAGAATTATCCGTTTCCGTTCAGTCGTCTGGAGAAACAGGTGCTGGAGTGGGTGGATTACGCCATTATGGGGAATGCCGCGTCAGTGGAGGTGTGGCGGGCCAAGGGGTATCGCCACCGCTGCGCCGTGATTCCGCAATTTGGGGTGTCCCCGGCGCTGTATACGCCGCCGGCGCGGCGGGACCCGGGGCGTGGGTTTGTTATTGGTTCGGCCAGCCGTCGGCTTGTGCCGGCAAAAGGCGTGGATTTGCTGTTGCAGGCGGCGGCGACGTTGCCGGGTATCTGGCGGTTGCATATCGCGGGGGATGGCCCGGAGCGGGGACGGCTGGAGCAGATGGCGCAGTCGTTGGGGATTGCGGAGCGGGTCTTTTTTGATGGAGTGATTTCGTCGGAGCGAATGCCGGCATACTTGCGCCAGCTAGATGTGTTGGTTCTGCCATCACGCACAACCCCGCAATGGAAAGAGCAGTTTGGCCGCGTTCTTGTGGAAGCCATGGCCTGCGAGGTAGCCGTCGTGGGGTCCGATAGCGGCGAAATCCCCAACGTTATCGGCGATGCCGGCCTGATTTTCGCGGAAGATGACGTGGAAGCACTGGCCGCGCATTTGCGGCAACTCATCCAACAACCCGCCTGGCGGGACGAATTGGGGCGGCGGGGGCGTCGCCGGGCGCTGGCGCGGTATTCGCAGAGCCAGATCGCCGCGCAAACGGTGGCTGTTTATAGGGAAATCATGGGCGACGCCTGATATACTTGGGCGGGTGGGTGCTGCCGCGAAGAGCAATTGCCCATGGTGGCGGAGCGGTGTTCACCGTCGAATAACCACCAACTGACAACAAGAGTACAGGAGTAGTCGTAATTTGGATACCAGACCATCGGGTTTGAAGCGGGTGCTGCGTGGCCTGGGTTACGCTTTGCTGATTATTGGCGTGCTGTTGGCGCTTTACGGGGGCACGGCGTATGTTGCCTGGCAAAGTGGGCAATCGCTGCGACGGGAGAAGATAGAGACGGAGATGGCGGCGGAATTGGCGCGGCAGTTGGAATTGGCGCGGGAAGATGTGAATGCCGGCAGATATGACCTGGCTCTACATCGGATGGAATGGATATTGCAGCAGCAACCGGACTACCCCGGCGTGCGCGAATTGCAAAACCAGGCCATCATCGCCCGTGACGTTGTCCTGACCCCTTCCCCGACGCCGACCCTCACGCCCACCCCCACGATCACGCCCACGCCAGAGCCGGTGTCTGAACTGGAGCGGCTGCAACAGTTGGTGCGGCAGCAAGCGTGGCAGGATGCCATCTCCGCCATTATTAATTTCCAGGCGGCCAATCCGAACTACCAGCGGTTGCAAACGGACAAACTGCTCTACGATGCTTACGTCGCCTATGGCGTGGAACTGTTGTATGGGGAGCAGGTGGAATTGGGGCTGGCCTATCTTTCGCAGGCGGAAAGATTGGGGGCGCTGGCGACGGACGTGATCGACCAGATGAGTTGGGCGGAGATGTATCTGCGGGGGATTGCCTTTTACGGAGTGGATTGGAATGCGGCTATTGCCTATTTCTCGGATCTGTGTCTGGTGGCGCCTTTTTACCAAAATGCGTGTGAAAAACTGAATACGGCACGTATTGCTTACGCGGACCAATACGCCGTTGCCCTCGACTGGTGTCCCGCCGAACGATATTATCGTGACGCGCTGAACCAGACCTACAGCCGCGACCTGGCACAGAAGGTGGATGAGGCGCGCCAGGGATGCCAGGAGGCCACGCCGACGCCCACTCCCACGCTGGAGCCAACGGAAACGCCCGCGATTGAGGCTACCCCCACGCCTTGATGGCGGGTAGGCGTTCGATTGCCTGAGCCTGTCGAAGGCAACAGGGGCTTCCACTAGCTCAGCCGAGGAGAAGGTTAGCAGTCGAGGCGTATGCCGGCATAAGAACGCTGTTGCCATTTTCCCCATGTGCCTGCGCGCGCGTCACACGTTGCCCCTTGTGATGATATAATCTTGGGGATGGCTGAACAGGGCGAACCATTAAGCGAACGAGAACTTGACGTGCTGCACGCGGTGGCGCGGGGTGCTTCCACGCGCGAGATCGGGCAAGATTTATCGATCAGCCCGAACACGGTGAAAGTGCATCTACGCCGCATCTACGCCAAATTAGGTGTCTCGTCGCGGACGGAAGCGATGCGCGCGGCGCTGGCGCAGGGGCTGGTCACGCTGCCCGATATGCCCCTGTCGTCACCCGCGCCCACGACGGACGAGAGCAAGAACGAGGACGTCGCGGAAGCGTCGTCTGAAACATTCCCCCTTATCATTCACAATGACAATCAAGCGGCGGATACGCCATCGGAGACGGCGCGTCTGCCTGTGCGTCAGGCGGCGGACCGTGCCGTGCCCTGGCGCTGGGGGCTGGCGGTGGTGGTGCTGGCGGCGGTGTTGCTGGCCGGTCGCTGGTTGCTGCGCGGCAGTGCGCCCACGCAAAGCCCGACGCCTACGCCCGCGCCCGCGCAGGAAATTGGACAATCGCGCTGGTTTGCTGTGGCGGCGATGCCGCAACCCGCGGCGCATATGGCCGTGGCCTCGCTGGGGCTAGACCTGTATCAGATTGGCGGGCAGACGGCGGTGGGGGTGGTGAATACGGCGCGTCTTTACGACACGCGCGCGGGGCAATGGCGGCTGTTGTCGGCCAAACCGACGGCGGTCGCGGATGCGGCGGCGGCGGTGCTGGGTGGAGAGGTGTACGTGGCCGGAGGAAGATTGGCGGATGGGCAACCGGCGGCGGTGGTGGAGGCGTACAGCCCGACCAACAACGCCTGGCGACCGGTGGCCAGTTTGCCGCGCCCCAGCATGGGGGGCTTGCTGCTTTCTGATGGCGGGTTGCTTTATTTTCTGGGCGGGGAGGATGATGGGGAAACGTTGGCGGATAGTTATGTTTATGATCCGGGGAGCGATCGTTGGCGTGTTTTGCCGGCATTGCGCCAGGCACGCGCATTTGCCGCCGGCGGCGTCGTCCGGGGGATTTTGTACGTGGTGGGGGGGATGGCGGAAGGAGAACCGTTGGCCTCCTGCGAGACGTTTGATCCTATCGCTGAAAGCTGGTCCGCCTGCGCGGACATGGCGCAGCCGCGCGCCGGAGCGGGAGCGGCGGTGCTGGTGAATAAGTTATATGTCTTGGGAGGCGCGTCGGGGCCGGTAACGGGGGCGCTGTATGACCCGAAAACGGCGACGTGGGAGTCGGTGGACATCCCGCAAGCGATTACGGCGTGGCGTTACTTTGGCATGGCGGCGATTGAGTCGCGCATTTATGTGTTTGGCGGGGAGCAGGAGGGGGAGGTTTATGCCGGCATGGTTTACTTCGCTCCCCTGGAAAACAAAATCTACCTGCCTGCTGCGCCCGGCGGTGGCTAGTCCGCACACCCAGCGCCTCAGGCGGCTGCCTCATAAGGCTGGATGTGGTCGTCCCCCCAGGCGGAGCCGTAGTACCAGGAGATGACGCGCGCTTCCAACCAGGGATAGAGCGCCTGCAACAGGGAAATGCCGGCAGGTGACGCCAGCGCCATTAACAATTTCTCCTGAGAAGGGAAATAAAGCGCGTACGTGAGGTGAAAGCGAGACTCGCCGCCCGGTTTGCCGTCAATGCGGCACACCTCGCTGCGCAGGAGGCCGGGGAGCTGTTCCGCCAGCGGCAAATGCTGCTGCACAAAAAACGCTTCCAGTGCCTCTTCATCATCAACACGTCGATACATGGTTACAAGTTTATACATGGGCGGTATTCTAGCGACGGGCGGGCGTTTTGCCTATGTACAAATGCCGCGAGTTCCCTATGGAACGGAAATCAAACAAGACAACGAAGTTGTTTCCTTACCGTTTCTGCAAACTGACGAGGCAATTCCGTACTTTATTTCATCGTCGCTCCTATGGGTGGGGCGCACCAACAAGAGGGACGAAATCAGCAGGATTTAGCGAATGCTCATTTTGCCGCATTCCGTCTTTCGCCAGGTCGAGTTAGAGACTCGACCTACTCCTGGCGTGACGCGAAAAATACAGGATTTATGGGACAATACGGGGGCAATACAGTGGCAATTCGCTTGGAAGGCGTCAGGAATTCGTATGAAATTTGCCGGTAATAATGCGTTTGCTATAATGGCACCGGTGATCTATGGGAAGAGGATTACATAAATAGCTATGAATTTTGCTGATTCTAGCATGCCGTGGTTGCTCGGTGGCTTGGCGTCGCTGATTATAATTTCCCTCAGCCTGACATTTAAGTCATGGCGTGAGGTGAAGCGGTCGCCCTACTTCTTTATGAGGAGGCAGGCGCAAATCCGATTGCAGCAGTACACGACTGTCAGCGTTGTTTTTGCCCTTCTCGCCTCCGTCGTTTTCTGGTATGGGTGGAGCCCCGTTCAAGATACAACCCCCCGGTTTGCCATCATCTCCAATACCAAGCCTGTTTTTGCCGCGGAAAGCGTGGCGGAGACGCGCGATGCGGCGCCGCGAGTGGTGCGGATCGACTCGCCAGCGGCAGCCGCGTCGTTAGTAGACCAACCTGCCGCGGCAAATGCGCTTGTTTCACCCCCTTCGGTTGACGAGGCGCAAACGATTGATGCCCTGGCCGCTGTGCCCGCGGAATTGCCGGCACAATTCCGCACCCCCTACGAAGCCCAAAGCGAATTGACGGAGAAAACGACGCTTGGTAGCATTGCTTTTTCCCGGCAAGTCAGCGACGCTTACGAGCCGGTGCTGCCCTCGCGCATTTTCGAAGCAGGCTACTATACCATTTACGCTACCTTCTCTTATGATGGCATGGCGGATGGCATGGAGTGGGCCTGGGTGTGGCGGCACAACGGACAGCCGGTGAGCGGCGGCACGCAGTTGTGGAATTATGGGGCGGATGGTCCGGGTTATGTGTATCTAAACCCCGAAGAAGGATTCCAGCCGGGACAGTACACACTGCAAGTGTGGGTGAATGAGCAGTTGATGACGGAATCGAATCTAATTGTCACGGCGGCGGCGACCTCGCGTTAACGGTTTTTCCGTCACGTCGGCGACCCATTCCCTAACGATAATGACCCAGCCTGGTGCTGGGTTTTTCTTTTTCCCTGCAAGGCGAGCGTGTTCCTGATGCGCGGGCGTACCATCCGACTGCCTCTCGACCGGCTCAAGGTCTGTTTGCGCCGAAGCCACGAAGGACGAAGTAGCTCAAGCCTGCGCGCATGGCTGTTTTATCCGCGTTCTTCCGTGGTTATCCGTGTCCCGCTTTGGGTCTGATCAGGTGCTTTCGTCTTGTTCCGGCAGGCGAGTGGCGGCGAGTACTTCTGGTTCTCGTTTTGTGAGGGCGCTGCCGGCATATCGCGTGCCCCACCAGAATACGAGACCACCGTAGGCCAGCGCCAGGGGCAGCCCCAACCACGACACCCAGGGGCGTTCTAGAATCAAGCCGAGGACCAGCGGCAGGACGGCGGGGAGGGCGGCGACGAAGTGGACGATGGGGGCTACGAAGGCGGCCACGATGCCTGTAAGACAGCTTCCGCCGGTCACGCGCACGCCACGGCGCGAGGTGGATTCCAGGTTGACCGGCATGGGGAAATAGACGGAAAGGAGGGCGCTCACGGCCAGGGAGGAGAGTCCAATGATCAGGGCGGTGAAAAATGCCGGCACGAGTAACGCCTCCCTCGTGAAAATCAGCAGCAGCGCCATCATGCCCAGCAACACCCCGCCCATCACCAGCAGCAGCGCGGCTCCCTTCGCCAGAAAAATACGCTGCCGGGGCACGGGCGTGGTCAACAACTGCGCCAGTCCTACTCCTTCCATGCCCAGCATATTCTGCCCCATGATCCAAAACATGAAGAGACTGTATGCCGGCAGCGCCAGACTCAACCAGCGCCCACTCTCACCAATCAGCGAGGATCCGCTGGCAAGAAAACCGCCCCCCATGATAAAAGGCAAAATCAGCGTCTGAATTAGCCCGACCCGCCGCTGTGGAATCCGCCACAGCGATTTCAACTCCTTCATCATCAGGTCGCCAACATCCGCCGGCAGCCACACCCACCCCCGCGCCACGGGCCGCGACGCCGCCTGCTTCTCTTTTTCCGCGCGCGGTGCCAGGTTGATCAGGAATCCCTCGCCCGTGAGCCAGCGCAGTAGCAGCCGCGACCATGCCCAGGCGATCAGCAGCAGCCAAAGCGCCGCGTATCCCAACCATAGCAGCGAACGACTCCATTCGCCCAGGCTTGCCTGTTCAATAGCCCGTGCCACCGCTCCCGGCGGCAGCCATTGCAGCACATCTAACGGGCGCCACGTCGCCAACTGATCAGGATTGATGCTTGTGCGGCGTAGGAGCTGCTCAAAGCCGTTTTGCAGAAAGTAACAGGATGTGCCCAACAGGGAGAGCAGGATGATGCTGATGTCGCGGAAGCGGCGGCTGCGCAAGATACCGCCGGCAATGGTCACCACCAGTTGGCTGGTTAAGACCATGTGCCCATAGAGTAGCGGCAGGGCCAGGGGCAAAATGAGCAACGCGGGGGAAATGCCCCAACCAATGAGGATCGCCAGGAAGAGGGGCAGCATCAGGTACGTGGGAAAGTCAAACAGTGTTCCCAACACGAAACTGACGGCCAGATCGCGCCGCGTCACGGGGTAGACGAGCAGCCGTGTCAGGTCCATGCCTTCGTTGAGCGAAAATAGCAGGATGGGGGCCAGCAGCCAGATGCCCCAGAGGAGGACGACGACCCCGCCCAGCAGTTGTGCCGGCCAGGGAGCGGGGAGGCGCAGATAGCCGATGGTTGTGCCCACGGCCGCGCCGAGGAAGAGCGGCAGCACGAAGATGCCCAATATGATTGCGCCGACGATCCTGCCCGGCTCGCTGACGTACTGCCGCCAGGTGAGGCGGGCGCGCAGGCGGAAGAGCGCCTTCTGTTGGACGAGGTTCAACCCCAATCGGTCTGTCAGCCCAGCCATGAGAGCCGTCCTTCACCTTCCAGTTGGTTGTTGACATCCGCGGCGCCGACGGCGCGCAGGAAGATTTCTTCCAGGGTGGCGGTTTCGCCTGCCTGGGCGCGCTGGCGTAGTTCGGCAATGCTGCCGGAGGCGACGAGTTTGCCTTCGGCGATGACGCCGACGCGGGTACAAAGCCGTTCCACGACTTCCAAAATGTGCGAGGAGAACATGATGGTGGTTCCGCCGGCGCGTAGCCGCTGCAAGGTGTCGCGGATGGCCCGCCCGCTGATGGCGTCGATGCCCTCGAAGGGTTCATCGAGGAAGAGGACGCGCGGGGCGTGAATGATGGCGGCGGCCAGGGCGGTCTTTTTTTTCATTCCCGTGGAGTAGTCTACGATCAGTTTGTCGGCGTCGTCGCCGAGGTCCATCAGTTGCAGGAGTTCTTCGGTGCGGTGGCTGGCTTCGGTGTGGGGGAGGCCGTGCATTGTGCCGGCAAAATGGATGAACTCCCGTGCTGACAACCGTTTGTACAGGTTCAGCCCCTCTGGCAGCACGCCCAGCAGGCGTTTTGCCCGCAATGGTTCCTGCCACACATCGATGCCGTTGATCAAGGCCGTGCCCGACGTGGGGCGCAGCAGCCCGACCAGCATGTTAATGGTGGTCGATTTCCCGGCCCCGTTTGGCCCCAGGAAGCCAAAAAACTCGCCTTCCTCGACGGTCAGGTTGAGGTGATCGACGGCCACTTTGCGATCAAACTGTCGCGTGAGGTCAATGGTTTGTACGGCGGGTAGATTCATGAGGGTTCCTTTGCGTGAAGGAGGATAAAGGTAGGGAAATGTGACTACTAAGCCCGATTGGACCAATTTTCTCCGCTGAAATGGGTCCAATTTCCCAAGAGCGTTAGTCGTTACAGGGAAATTATGCGTTGATTGGCAAATGCCGGCAACTTCCTATCTCGCGCGGGATTGTTCGGAAAAGCGAACGACGTGCTTCCGGCTGCTGACGACTGTTTTCGCGGATTCTTATCCTATTTCGCCTCTTTCCGCGATCCAAAAAAAAAAGCGGTGGACTGTTGCCAGTCCACCGCTTTTTCTTCCGAATCGGAAACGGTAGGGGCTATTGACCGCCAATTACGACAACGTCTTGCGCTGCCGGGCCTTTGCGTCCTTCACCGACGGTGAATTCAACGCGCTGCCCTTCTTCCAGGGAGCGAAAGCCGCGGCCGTTGATCGCATTGTAATGGACGAAGATGTCAGGGGCGTTATCACGGGCAATAAAGCCGTAGCCTTTGTCCGCGCTAAACCACTTAACAACTCCAACTTCACGTTCTGCCATTGTAAACCTCTCTTTGTAACAAAAAAACTGAAGACAACTGTTGGCAGAACGTTCTGAACTGGCTCTTTCTGGAAGAAAACACACACAAAAACGGCTGCCAAACCGAACACCATCTTATCACATTTCGCCAATTTGCCCACAATTTGTCAATGGGTGTGTTTCGTTTTAGTTGAAAAACCATTCAGAAGCTCCTGTCATTCCTGCCCCCCAGGAATGCAGTCGATAGTAGCAGGGTTTCCCGCCATCGCGGGAGTGATAAGCCAAGTCGTTTCAGCTCGTTTGAAGCACACCCTTTGGAAAATCGGCGCACGGCAAGGGTTGTTCGATTGAGACTATTCAGCCTCCAGCATACATGGTCCAACGAACCTTCCCAGAAGCTCGATTTCAGCCCCCCCGATTCTCCTTCACCTGTTCCCCACTGATTGCGCCGGGTGCGCGGAACTTTTGTTGATAACCCATGAGCCCATTGCCTCTCACAGAAATACGGGGAACACAAGTTGTTTCCGCCCGAGTCGAGGCGCGGAACAGTATTCGCCCCACAAAAATGACGGTGTCCACAAAAACCCCGCGCACCCGATTGCGCCTGTATGTTTTACGGCACACGCTGAATCAGATACAATGTTCTCGTCCGCGCCGGCACCTTGTCAACTTGCCCGGTCGTTGCTTGACCACCACCCGCCGACCACCGTCAACTACGAGAACACCGAAAAACCGGGTTTCTCGGCCTGGCGCGTCGTCCGGGGAGAAGAAATCGGTTTTTTGGCCCAGAACGACTTGGTTTTTCCGCGTTAATCCGTGCCTTACTTTCAAGGAGAAAACCTATGGAGGCTCCCACAGCCACCCCATTTGCCTGGTATCCCACCCCCGATTATGTAAACCACTCTGTCCTGCAACAGTTCATGGATGCCCACGGGTTGGATTCATTGGACGCCTTAATGGACCGCTCCACGAAGGACATTGGCTGGTTTTGGGAAGCTGTGCTGACCCAGCTAGACATCCAGTTTTACCGACCTTATGAGAAAATTGTGGACACGTCTGCCGGCATTCCCTGGACCCAATGGTGCGTTGGCGGCCAGATGAACATCGCTCACAATTGCCTGGACAAATGGATGGGCACATCCACGCAAAACCGCGCCGCCCTGCGTTGGGAAGGGGAAGAAGGCCAGACGCGCACCCTCACCTACGGCGACCTCCTGCGCGAAGTCAACCGCGTCGCCAACGGTCTGCGCGCCCTCGGCCTGGGGCGCGGCGACGCCATTGGCCTCTACATGCCCATGACGCCGGAAATCGCCATCGCCCTGCTGGCCATCGCCAAAATCGGCGCCGTCATCCTGCCCCTGTTTTCCGGTTTTGGCGAAGGGGCCATCGTCAGCCGCCTGGCCGACGCCAACGCCAAAGCCCTCTTCACCGCCGATGGCGCGCCACGACGGGGCAAAGTAGTTGCCATGAAACCGGTGGCGGACGCGGCAGTGGCCCAGGTTCCTACGATACAGCACGTCATTGTGCAGCGGCGTGCCGGCAACGAAATAGCCTGGACCGAAGGGCGCGACATCTGGTGGTCCGACCTGGTGGCCGGGCAGCCCCTCACCGCGGAGACAACGCGCACCGACGCCGACGAGACGCTGATGATCATCTACACGTCGGGGACCACGGGCCGACCGAAAGGAGCCGTCCACAGCCACTGCGGCTTTCCCATCAAAGCGGCGCAGGACATGGCGCACGGCATGGACATGCAATCGTCAGACACCATGTACTGGGTCTCGGACATGGGGTGGATGATGGGGCCGTGGGAGTTGTTTGGCACGCTGCTATTGGGGGGAACGATGCTGTTTTACGACGGCGCGCCCGATTATCCCCAACCGGATCGGCTGTGGTCGCTGATTGAGCGGCACGGCGTGACCATTTTCGGGGTTTCGCCGACGTTGGTGCGGGCGCTGATTCCGCATGGGGAGGAAATCGTGCGCGCACATGACCTGTCTTCGCTGCGCATTCTAGGTTCCACCGGCGAGCCGTGGAACCCGGAACCGTGGTGGTGGTTCTTCCGCCACGTGGGGCAAGGTCGCTGCCCAATCATCAACTACTCCGGCGGCACGGAGATCTCCGGCGGCATCGTCATGGGCAATGTGCTGACGCCGGTGAAGCCCTGCGCCTTTTCCGGGGTGCCGCCGGGCATGGCCGTGGACGTGGTGGATGAGGATGGAAACTCGGTGCGCGGCCAGGTGGGGGAATTGGTGATTCGCCAGCCGTGGATCGGCATGACGCGCGGCTTCTGGCGGGATCGCGCGCGGTATCTGGCGGCTTACTGGTCCCGCTTCCCCAACCTCTGGGTGCATGGGGATTGGGCGTTGGTGGATGGCGAGGGTCAGTGGTACATTCTGGGGCGGTCGGATGATACGATTAAGGTGGCCGGCAAACGTGTCGGCCCGGCGGAAGTTGAATCAATCCTCGTCAACCACCCCGCCGTCGTGGAAGCGGCAGCCATCGGCATTCCCGACGAGCTGAAAGGGCAGGTCGTGGTTGTCTTCTGCGTCCTCGTCCCCGGAACGGCGGCCACGCCCGCCCTGGCGGCGGCGCTGCAAGCGTGGGTGGCGCAGGAATTGGGCAAGCCGCTGCAACCACGAGATATTCTATTTGTGGCTGACCTGCCGAAAACGCGCAGCGCCAAAGTGATGCGGCGCGTGATCAAGGCGGCCTACCTGGGTGAGAACGCGGGCGACCTCTCCTCGCTGGCGAATCCGGGCGCGGTGGAGGCGATCAGGCAGCAGGCCGTGAGCGTGGAGGAGTAGATGCTGGATTACGGACGCGAGATATGTGGTGTGCTGCCGTCGGCGGAGCGGCGGGAATGGCTGGTGACGAATGGGATTGGCGGGTATGCGATGGGCACGATTGCCGGCACGCTCACCCGCCGCTACCATGGTCTCCTCGTTGCCGCCCTGAAACCTCCGCTGGGGCGCACCCTCATGCTCGCCAAACTGGATGAAACCGTTACCTACCAGGGCCAGGAACACAAAATACACAATAACCGCTGGGCCAGCGGCGAAGTCGAACCAAACGGCCATCACTACCTGGAAAGTTTCCACCTGGAAGGCACGACTCCCGTCTGGTGTTACGCCCTGGCGGATGCCCTGCTGGAAAAACGCATCTGGATGCAACCCGGAACGAACACAACCTACATCCGCTACACCATGGCGCGGGGCCTTGCTCCCGTGAAGATGTACGCCAAAGCGTTCGTCAACTACCGTGATTATCACGCGACGACGATTGCCGCCGATTGGGCCACCCAAATCGAAACCCTGCACGAGTCGGGAATGAAGATTACGGCGTTTCCCGGAGCCGCACCGCTGTATCTTTTGTGTGATGCCGGCAAAGCCTGGCCGGAAACTGACTGGTATTGGTACGAAGACTTCTTCCTCAGCGTGGAAGAGTATCGCGGCTTCAACGACGTCACCGAAGACCACCTCTATCCCGGCACATTTGAAATTGAACTAAAACCAGGCGACTCCGCGACCATCATCGCCAGCACCGAACCCACCCCCAACCCGGATGGCGGCGCGGCCTTAATCGCCCGGCAGACGTACGAAGCCCACCTGCCGCGGCGCGCGCCGGCGCTGGACGCGCCCCGCTTGCGCCACCTGGCGCTGGCCGCGGACCAGTTCATCGTCCGCCGCGCCACGCCCGCCGACGCCGAAGGCCGCTCCATCATTGCTGGCTATCCCTGGTTCAGCGACTGGGGGCGGGACACGATGATCGCCCTGCCCGGACTCACCCTGACCACCGGGCGCGCGGCGGACGCGGCCAAGATTCTGCGCACGTTTGCCCGTTTTGTGGACCGGGGGATGCTGCCCAACCGCTTCCCGGATGCCGGCGAAACGCCCGAATACAACACGGTGGACGCCACCTTGTGGTATTTTGAGGCCATTCGCGCCTATTTCGCGGCCACTAACGACCTGGAACTGGTGCGCGAGCTGCAACCGGTGCTGGCGGACATTATCGCCTGGCATCAGCGAGGCACGCGCTACCAGATTCATGTCGATGAGGAAGATGGCCTGCTCTTTGCCGGTGAGAAGGGCGTTCAACTAACGTGGATGGACGCCAAAGTGGATGACTGGGTGGTGACGCCGCGCATCGGCAAACCGGTGGAGGTGAATGCGCTCTGGTACAATGCGCTGCGGGTGATGGGGCATTTGTGCCGATCCCTGGAAATGGACACCGCGCCCTACGACACCCTGGCCGACCGCGCGCGCGCCGGTTTTGCCCGCTTTTGGAACGACCGGCGCGGCTGCTGCTACGACGTGCTGGACGGCCCTGCCGGGCACGATGACGCCCTGCGCCCCAACCAACTTTTTGCCGTCTCTTTGCCATATACACCCCTGCCCCCCGCGCGGCAGAAGGCTGTCGTGGATGTGTGCGCCGCGCATCTTCTCACTTCGCATGGCCTGCGTAGCCTGGCTCCCGACGACGAAGCCTACGTAGGCCACTACGGCGGCGACCCCTACGCCCGCGACGGCGCTTATCACCAGGGGACCGTATGGAGCTGGCTGATCGGCCCCTTTGTCAGCGCCCATTTGCGCGTTTACGGTAACCCGCGGCAGGCGCTGGCCTATTTGCGCCCGCTGCTGCATCAACTTGATGACCACGGCGTCGGCAGCGTCAGCGAGATTTTCGATGGCGACCCCCCATTTACGCCGCGCGGCTGTCCGGCGCAGGCGTGGGGCGTTGCCGAACTGTTGCGCGCGTGGCGGCAATGCCAACAGGCGCAGTCGGAGGAGCAATATGAGCAACAATAACTGGAATAATGGCCGTACCGACGATGGCGCGGCTTCGCCCATGACGGTCATGCGCAAACAGCCCATCGTCTCCATCCAGCCGCCACGGCTTTCCTCCCAGGCGGCCTGGACCATCGTCGGCCTGCTGACGGTTTTCACCGTCATACTGGCCCTTGTTTTTTGGCGGCGCGTCGCCGGCCAACCACCCGCCGCCAATGCGCAAACAGCAGTGGATGGTTCCCCAGGTGACCTCAACCCGGAAACGACCTATGAATGACACCCGTGCTGTTTTGATCACGGGCGCGGCGGGTTACTGGGGTCGTCGCCTGGCGCGGCGGCTGCTGCTGGAGCCGGGCCTGCGCGTGGTGGGGTTGGATAAGGAGGTGGTGCCGGAGCCGTATGCCGGCATTTCCTACCTCCAAAGCGACCTGCGCCACCGCGACCTCCCCGACCTGCTGGCTCAGGCCGACGTAGACGCCATTTGCCATCTCAGTTTCCAGCCCGCGCCCGTCCACAGCGAAGCCTCCTTTGAGCGCAACGTCATGGGCACGATCAACCTGTTTGGCGCCTGCGCGCAAGCCGGCGTGCGCAAGATCGTGGTCAAAAGCAGCACCGCCGTCTATGGCGCGCGCCACGATAACCCCGCCTTTTTGCGCGAAACACACCCTTTGCGCGGTAGTCGGCACACGGGCACGGTGCGCCACCAGATGGAAATCGAGCATTTTTGCCGCAAATTCCCGCACACCGACCCGGAAGCGCGGCTGACGGTGCTGCGCTTCGCCCACATCGTCGGTCCCACGGCGGACACGCGCATGACGCACTTCTTGCGCGAGGCGGGCGCACCCGTGCTGCTGGGGTTTGATCCCATGATGCAGTTTATTCACGAGGATGATGTGGTGGAGGCGCTGGCGCACGCCCTGCTCACGGATGTGACCGGTGTGTTCAATGTGGCCGCGCCGCCGCCGTTGCCGCTGACGCGGGCGTTGGCGCTGGCGCAAAAGATTCCTGTGGTTTTGCCGCATCCGCTGGCGTATTGGGGGGCGACGGTGGCGCCGGACGTGGCCCGTTATGCGCCGCTGCCACTGGATGATTTGCGTTATCGCTGCGTGGCGGATACGGAGAGGATGAGTGAGGTGTTGGGCTTTATGCCGGCAATCACCGCCGATGAAGCGTTACGTATGTTTGATGCCGGCAGCGGCCATCGCCTCCTGGCCGCCATCGTGGAACAAGCCGTCAACCAGGGGGAACAACTGCGCCGCTGGCTGGAAAGACAACGCAGCGGCGGCCAACCACAGGAGGCTCCACAGGAGGCTCCACAGGAGACTCCACGGGAGGATGCGGAATGAGCGCAGACACCCCCCACCGTTGCCAGGGAACCACCCGCGCCGGCCAGCCATGCCGCCGCTACGCCTCCCCCGGCTCCGACTATTGTCACTACCACCGGCCGGCGGCGGCTTCCCCTCCACCCGTTGCCTTTCCCATACGGGATGATGACCGCGCCGTGGATGGACAACCTGTTGCCGTCTCCCCGCTGGAGCCGTTGCGCCAGTACGTGACCCAACTCAACGACCTCGTGCGGCGGCTGCAAACGCTGCGGCCCCATTTTCGCCCCCCGGCGCTGGCCCGACATCCGCTGGGAGAACGGCTGCGCCAGGGGCTGGACCGCCTGCTGCCCGCGCCCGATTCCGACAGCATCATCGGCCAACTACGTGGCGCGATCAGCGAGGAAGGTCTGGATAAAGAGGCGCTGCAAGGCATCTGGTACATGCTCAACTACTCGCTGCAATACCAGGCGGGCGTCGTCAAGCGCCGCTTCACGGGCGAATACGAAACGGACCCCTGGGGGCTGGATTGGGAATTCCTGGACGCCGTGCGCCCGTTTCTTTCCTTCATGTATGGTGTCTATTGGCGCGTGGAGACGAGCGGCCTGGAGAATGTGCCCGACTACGGGCGGGGCCTGCTGGTGAGCAACCACTCCGGGCAAATCCCCTTCGATGCGGCCATGATTGAGGCGGCCATCCTCACCGAACATCCGTCACAGCGGTTGGCGCGCGCCCTCTACGCCGATTGGTTTGCCACCCTGCCTTTTGTCTCCATCCTGTTTGACAAAACGGGGCAGGCGCTGGCGCATGAGGAGAACGCCGCCCGCCTGCTGCAGCAGGATGAACTGGTTATCGTCTTTCCTGAAGGGTTCAAAGGGGGAGGCAAACTGTTCAAGGATCGCTACAAGCTGGCGCGTTTTGGTCGTGGCGGTTTTGTGCGCGCCGCGCTGCAAACGGCGGCCCCCATCATCCCTGTCTCCGTGGTGGGCGCGGAGGAAACGTACATTTCCCTGCACCAATCAAAAACGCTGGCCCGCCTTACCGGTTTCCCCTACGTCCCCATTTCGCCCATGTTCCCCTGGTTGGGGCTGCTGGGCGTGCTGCCGCTGCCCACGAAGTGGTACATTGACTTTGGCCCGCCGCTGCCGCTGGCGGACCACGGCCCCGCCGCCGCGGAAGATGCGGTGTTGCGCGCTCGCCTCAGCGAGCAGGTGCGCCACACGGTACAGCAGATGGTCTATCACCGTCTCGCCCGCCGTGACCATATCTTTCGCGGATAGCAGAAACCGTTTTTTGAAAAAATCGGGTTTCTTGTCCACAATGCTTCCCGGTTGATCTGGTATCTTGTCATTTGTGATAGATGCCGGCATTTTCCCCTAAGGACTGACGACGAAATAAAGTACGGAATTGCATCGTCAGTTTGAAGGAACGGTAAGGAAACAACTTCGTTGTCTCGCTTAATTTCCGTTTCTAAGTAACCGTCTGTAAAAAGTGTGAAGTTATTTTCGGGTAAATACTAAGCACGCCTTTGACCTGAAATTGAGCTTCCGGGTGGTTTATTGATACATGTGGCCCTGAGGCTGAATAGGATGGAGAATTTTGTCTACAACAACAGATTTGAAAGAACAGCTTCAAACGATTGCTTCCAATGACTTTGCTATCCCGGAGCATATTGAGCTATTTACACTTGCGCTGCGGATGATGGATCATATTGGTTCGCCGGACAAACAACTCCGCGATGATCTCATTTATACTGCTTTTGCAACATGGATTTTAGAAAACCATCTTTTTGACAGTGACCAGTTGCATCAACTATTGATGATTGCTCTGGATGATCAACACATTTTCTATTTTATTGGCGAAACAAACACTGATTCGATCTTTACACGCTCATTCTCTGTTTTGCTGCTACCACTTATTTTGATTGCCCATCGCCAGAAGCCATTTTTGCCTAAATCGGAAATAACGCGAATAAAAGAGAGATTGCTGCAATATCTTTTTGCGGAGAAGGATTTGCGAGGATATGTAGAGGGGAAAGGCTGGGCACATGCCGTTGCTCACGTGGGTGATGTGTTCGATGATTTAGCCCAGTGTTTGGAGGTGGAATCAGCGGACTTGTCGGAAATTCTCGAAGCCATCGCTGCCAAGATATGTGTTGATAGCATCCCGTATGTTCATGAGGAAGATGAACGGATGACAACGGCTGTGGTTAGTATTTTGCGGCGTCAACTGCTTGACGAAACAGACGTGGAAAACTGGATACGGTCATTTGCTACGCGAGTGCAAAAAACAGAGCCATCGCCTGCAAACCATACGCACCTCAATGTCAAGAATTTTCTACGAAGCCTATATTTTAGAATGTACCAACAGGACATTGAGGAGAAACTGACTCAAGCAGTTGCCGAGACTTTGCATGAAATCAGCTACTACAAAGACTAATGCCTGAACCGGTTTGCAGGTATATGCTTACGGATGGTAACTGCTAACCCTCTTAGGACCCTCCCAGGAGCTGAGCTTGTCGAAGTCCACATGGTGCCTTCGGCAGGCTCCGGCAACGGGCTATAAAGGCTCCGGTAACGGGCCAAGTAATGACTATGGATGTTTTACCGCAGTCCATAGAGATGATAGCCACTTTCTCCGATTTTTCACGAATACCACAAGAAAACTCAATTGGAAACCACCTTCAATCAAAATGACCAGAAGCCCATCCATCACAAGTAGGATTTGTCCTAAGATGACTCCTTGTTGAATGGAATGGTAAGCTTCTACGAATAACGTGACCAGAATAGGGACGCCATAGAAAACAAAGACAGTGGTAGAAATGGCCGAACCAAGCACCATCAAGATGGTATAGGCTTTGATTTTCCGTTGATCCTCAGATGAGAAAAGATCGAGTGGATTTGAAAGGACTTTGCCCGCTTGCTTTGGCAATAGGAACCGTTTGATTTGATCAAATAAATAGTGCAAATAGGCAAGCGAATCGTCAAATAAGCTGTAACAATGCAATAGGTCTAAGACGACGAAGTATATATCCGTGCGCATGTAAAATTGGAATTGCCAGAGAACGCCAAAAAAAATCAACAGAATCAAAGAAGATAATATTTTGTTGATGATTACTGGCAAATTGCCATACGCTAACAATAAGATTGCTACCGAGATAGGTATGAGGTCCCAGGCCATTCCGGCCAAATATACACGATAACGTCGCCGCCGCGGTATGGCCCAAAGCCCCGTTACATTGGTTTGCACAACTAAATCATATAAACGTGTGCCTAAGCTGAAATATGCCGGCACACCCAAAGAGCGGGCAGCGACAAGGTGAGCTATTTCGTGAACAGCCAAATTTGTCATAAATAAAGTGGTATTGACAAGTATGACAAGGCTCCCGATATTCGTCCAAAAGAAATCGTTGTAGCCAGGAATTAATTCGGGCTGAGTAGCTAGAGAAAAACCCGCCGCTACTAACAAAGCAGCGTATAGAATCTTCATTGGCATGCTAAATAGCCATTGTACATGATGTGCCCGGAGCCACGGCAAAGCAGATTTTTGTTCAGCACCGATGTTCAAAACATGCCCATCAATAGCTTTGATAAAACCAAGTTCGATCAAACTTTCCGCAAAAGACTCGACATCAAAATCCAACTCATACTCTTGTGTCAAAAAATCGGTTATTCCCTGTATAGAGTTGTTTTTCTGAAATAGCTCAATAATAAGCTTCCCCACTTCTGGCAAAGCGACGAATTCACCCGTTTCCATTCGACCAACAATGTAATCCCCATCTTCGACACGCATGGTTAAGTTATGTGTCGTTAGACGGGTTTCCGGTTGAAGGTTGTATGGGTTCAAATCATTTTGTTCTGTCATGTGTGGTTTTATGCAATGGATGAGGGCACATCCGTCAATAGATTTGGGACCAACGGATGCGCGGGGAAGGGTTCTTGCTTGTTGGACAATCCAGAGGAAATCTTGGGCGAAAGGGTCTGCGGAAAATAGGAAGTTGTTTTAGACGGGCACTAGGATGGATTCTTCCCGCATACCGGACAATCCACCCAAAACGGAGGCTCAATATAGTAAAGATGATCGTAAATCATCAAATTCTGATGGAATATACGTCCTAATGTTTGTGGCTGCAAATCCGTTAAGAAGTAAATGGCTTCAAGAGCACCCAAATGTCCGGTTAAACTCGCGGTGGGTGCGATAACGGCATTCACATCGAATATGTCGTAAAGATATTCGGAGTCGCGGCCATCCCGTATCAAGTTTCTGTTATTCTCATCATGGTTCATGCACTCATAGCATGGTGTATGAAAGGGATCGAAGATTCCAACCACAAGCATAGGTCCTGCATAGAGACACATCATCCAAGGGGTTCGGGTTATGTGCGCGGCCTCGTTTGTCCAACGCAAAATAAGTTCTCGGGGCTTGTCGGCACAAAGGATGAGCAAGTCACAACTTTCCATGAGAGGAACAAGCTCGTCAACGGATTGTACTTTTAATTCTTGACCTGTAATCTGGACATGCGAATTCATCTGACGTAAACGACGCATACTTTGTTCGACTTTAGGTAAACCGATGTCATTTTCAACGTAAAGTAACTGGCGATTCAAATTAGAAACTTCAATTTTGTCAAAGTCAACAACGTGCAACGAACCGATACCGGCGGCTACAAGGCTCATTGCCACAGCCGATCCCGATCCGCCTAGTCCCAAAAGGGTGACTCGTGCTGTCTTTAGTTTCGACTGTATCTCATATTTGTTGCTGCGAGGAGTCGCGTCCACCCAGCTAAAGTATTCAGTACTCCGGCTGTAACGCTCCAATTCATCTGGAGTAAACGCCAACGGGGGATCAGCCCCCATATCGTCAACAAAGCCCGCCTCTATAAGATCGCTGATAGCATCTCGCAGACTGTCCGCATCAAGTTCAGGAAAGATGCCTTGCATGTCGTTAACTATTGCATCTGTTGTTCGGGTACCATCCATCAATTGCATTAAGTGCCAGATAGTTCCCGCCTCATCATCCATTATCTCGGAACTAACGCCATATTGGATCGTGCCAACACGGATTCGATTTTCGGACAAACGAATGGGATTATGCACAAGTTTGATTTTTGGTAGTCTCATTGAGCCTGTTACTCCTGAATGATGCGCTTTGAACAAGAACGGCTTTCGGATCTCGCGGGCTTTTACGCATGTCGTGCTGGACTCTTCGGCTTCGCTCAGGGTAGGCAAGCGTTGCAGCGGCGTTAGGATGCTTCGCTTCGCTCAGAATGACAAAACCCAATCAGATGCCAAAGAATCGTAACTATTCGGTCTCCGGGGGCATGGTCCAACGAACCTTTCCGGTAGCTCAATTTCAGGCCAAAAGCGTCTTGTTGTTCGGGTCATTTAACAGGCAAACAGCTTCCGGGAAGATGGTAGATGGTGGTGAATAGTTACAAAAAAAGTGACTATACAGGTCATCTGCCCAGATTGGACCAATTTGCTCTGGTTGAATCTTATTGATGTCTACAAAATTGGTCCAATCTCTCGGAGACGTGAATAGTTACCAAAAAAATAGCAGGAGAACCATACAATTCTCCTGCTGTTTTGGGGACTCTTGCCAACAAACGGCTTGCAATTTGGTTAGGGACTTTCTTAGCCGGCACCCTGCTTGTGACGGGCGCCAGTTGTCTCGATTTTTTCAAGCTTGCGGATATGAATCTTGATTTTTGCTTGCTTTACAATGGTTTTTCCAACAAGATTGCTCAACTAGAATCAGCCCGCCCCTTGCGCATGCCGGGCACCAGTTGTCTCGATCTTCTCAAGTTTGCGGATTTGGATTTTGACTTTCTTCATTTATTACTCCTCTGTTGTTGTGTGTTGGCATGAGATCATTGTGGCTCGCAATTCTATCCAAATGGGTTCGCTATGTAAATGCTCCTTCTCTAGTAGCATTGTACTATTTGCTTAATCTGGCGGAAAAAAACATCCATAATGAAGAAACCGGCATTGTTTAGGCCTGGCGCTGAAATAAAACTCGAATTGCAGCGCCAGTTTGAAGAAGCGGTAAGGAAACAACTTGGGTGTCTTCTTTAATTTCCGCTACTTGGTGGCTGTCCGCGAATAAGTTGGCGGAATTGTGCGGACAGTGGCTATCATGGACGGCTTGTCAGTAATCGTCCGTAAGAAGCATGACGTTATTTTCGGACGGTTACTCAGATACGCAAGAGCGCAAAAATCTCCCCCCTTTTTTCTTCGCTTTCTAAAACATCTTCCATCGTGAACCAATGATTGACGTTTTTTTGATTCGTTTGCAGATCAATAACCGACTGCGGCGTCATCGAAACTTCTTGCAGTATCAAAATTGTTACCGAGTCGGGGTTTTCTTCTTTAGACCGGCTCAAACTCTTGATTGCGGCTCCTACTCGTTCCAAAACACCAGCTTTGTCGATTCCCCCCTTTACTTCAATAGTGGCCACAATTTTGTCGTCCTGATAAAACCCAATGTCCGGCTCATCGGCAAACACCACTACTCGATGGTCCGTCAATGTCATGCGCGGTTTATCATCAATCTCTTCTGCCACTAACCCACTTTCGCGCAATCTACGGCGGATGATACCCTGAAGAACGATCTCCATTTTACGGCCTTTGGTGTTTTGCCACGAACCTTGCGCTTGTGAACCCGCCGCCATACCCCGCCACAGGTCAAATTCACGGGCGTCAATCTTTTCACCAGCTTCAATCAGTTTGCTGATGATGTTGTTAAGGTGTTGGGCAATTATCTCGGCGGTCGCAGGCTTTGGTAGCTTCCCTTTTTCATAGCGCATCGTAGACAAGCCAACTTGATTCATTGATTTTTGCGACACCATCGCCAACATTCTGTAATAACCGGTTGAACGAGAAACATTCACCAGCACATCTGGATGGGCAAAAACGGTGATAGGCTTGATTCCCCGATGAATAACTTTATTCCAGGCTTTGTCAGAAATTGCCAGGCGACTTCTATTCCAATTCAGGCTTTCTCCTTTAATGTCCTCAATCTTTTCAGCGGCTTCCAATAGCTCCCATTCGTGGAGTTTTTGATGAAAGAACTCGCTTTTTGCCAGTTGGTCAATGGACCAGCTTCGTTTTTTACTGACCGTCATGATTTTTCCCAGATGGTGATACTTTTGCGAAGGGCCTCGCGGCCAAATTTGCCCATTTGTTGGCTGCTATTACCTTTGCGCTGCGGCAAGACATAAATTTTGTGAGGCGTAAATCCAATCTGTTCGGCCAGATTTGTACTCAATGTATCAACGGGGATTATCTCTCCGGCATATCTAACATTGTCATTGACAAACACAACCCTGGCCCCCCGGCGGCAAACGCGAGATAGCTCGGCAAATACAAAAGTCAATTCGGTAAAATACTGATCAATCATTGATATAACACCCCGATTATTCACGTCACCCCGCTTGTGCCGGGCAATCAGAGCGTCGTTTATTTCGGCAAGGGCTTTGTTCTCTTGGGTCACAGCCAGAATTTGTTGAAAGCGATGTTGTTGCCCTAGTGACCGATAAAATATCTCTAACGCACTTTCTTTTGATTTATTCTCTACCGTGCAAGAAAGTTGACTCTGGCGCAAGTTGAAAATCTCCTCATCTACGCCCAGATAGGCCAATTCTAAAGCATAAGTACGGGTGTAATCATACCTGTTAGCATAGGGCGGCGAGGTAATAACCGCAGAGAACTCATTTTCGGGCAGAGTAGGCAGGGTGTAAAGGGTGTTGCCGGCAATCAGTTTGTGATGCCCTGGTGAGGGGTAGTCCCGTTGCAATTGGGCAATGTCGATGATAATTCTATTTAACTTTTCTAATAGAATTTGTTTGAGATGAGGCAAAGTGCCTTTGTGTATTCCTTGGATGGGTTTCTTCCCTTGAGCGAGGCGTTTTTTATTATTGCGGCGGATCTTCTCCGCCCGGCTGTCCCACCGAAGATATTGACCGTCTTTTCGGGTATAGCTTACATCTTCCAAAAGACTCATCAAAATTAAGTGGCATAAGTTTTTGGCATTTTGGCTAACTTCCAATGTTTCAAACCATTGCGTATAAGCCATTAAATCTCTTTCAACTTGCGGGGGAAATGCCGTTTCAGTAATGGTCAAATGGGGGAATTTACGACCTGTCTCCGGGGGAGCAGTTTGCTCTATCAGACCACGTATATATCGCAATTCATCCACATCATAATCAAACGCTTTTGATTTAGTTTCCCAGGCTAAATGGCAATGAGGCAAAAGTTCAATGCCCACTGCGTTAATGCCAAGCATTTTAGCGGTTAATAAGGTTGTGGCCGAACCGGCAAAAGGGTCAAGGATACAGTCGCCTGACTTGATGTCCAATTCTTTCAGCAAAAGTTCAACCAAACTTGCCGAAAAACCTTCCCGGTATTTCATCCAACTATGCAGCACTTCGGTTTTGTTAGCCTGAAAGCTAACAAGTTGCCGGTTAAATATATCAGTTTCCTCAAATAAATGAGCGTACCTCTCTTCTAAGGCAATCCGAGCGTTTTCGTTGCAAACCCCATTATGGGAGAACTGATGACGCACAGGGCTATTTTTAGATTCTACGTCTCGAAAAAATGACAATTGTTGCATAGGTAATCACTGAACGTCTGAGCCTTTCGTCCGTTGTCTCAGCCTGTCGAAGGCAGTATGGGCGGCGACCTGCTCAGCTCACGAGAGGGTTAGCAGTTCCCAAAACGGCAAGTGATCTGTAGACGCTCACTTTGATAATGCCGAAGGGGGGGTGCCAGGAAAATATAGCAACCCCCTTTGTCTCGGAATGCGCTAAACGCGGTTGCGGAAGCCTCCGCTTCATCCGATTTTAGCGCACGCAGTTAGAAGCTCCCGACACTTCCGCCAGAGCAAGCGACGTTGACCCGAAAACCGCTCTTTGGTTAGAATTCTGCTGCTGCCGGCATTATTTCTTTGGCAAAGGTCTCAAGTGGCGTGATTGCGTAAACATCCGGCATGTTGAATATCGCGTGGGTGAAGCCCATCTCGGAAAGTTTCTGGAGACGATTGAGGGTGCTTTCTACCGTATCCTTCCCGGACAGATGCACCGTACCCAGGGACGTTTTCTCAATGGCTTCGTAGTCACGCCCCAGTTGCGCGCAATGCGTTTTGAGCGTGTCCAGTGCTTTCCCCATATTTTCCATGCCTGCCCCTTCAAAGAAATTGCAGGCATCCGCGTATTGCGCGACCAGGCGCAGCGTCTTCTTCGGTCCCATCCCGCCAATCAAGATGCGTGGATGTGGGTTGGAGAGCGGGCGGGGATTATTGGTGATGGCCGGGGCCGAAAAATGCTGGCCGGCAAAAGAGGTCTCGTCACTGTCCCAGAGCGTCTTGGCCAGTTGCAGATTGTCCTCTAGTTGCTCGAAGCGCGCCGATGTGGAAGGGTAGGGAATGCCAAAGCCTTGCGCCTCTTCTTCGTACCATGCCGCGCCAACACCGAAATAAGCACGGCCGCCGGAGAGAATGTCGAGGGTGTTGACCATTTTCATCAGCACGGAGGGATGTCGATAAATGATCCCCGTGACCATGACACCGAGATAGGCTTTTTCGGTAATGCCGGCAAAATACCCAAGTGTCGTGTAGCTTTCCAGCATCGGGTCTGTATACGCTTCACCGAACAAGCCCTTGATTTGATAGTAATGGTCCATCACCCACAGACTGTAAAAGCCTGCTTCTTCCGCGGTGGTGACGATTTCCTTCAATTTTGGACGAATGACAGCCGTACCGCCGGGGTACTTAAAGGACGGAATTTGTAGTCCGATTTTCATGATGAGTCTCCTTTGAGATGAGGACGCGGATGAACGCGGAAAACGCGGATAAAACAGGAATCCGCGCCACCTGCGCAATCCGGATCATTTTCATTCATCGTGGCTTAACTGGTCTGAGCCTAGCATCTCTAACTTGCTTACAGTACTCGAGTCTGGCGAAATCCACGTATGGTGATCGGAGTCGAGGCTTTAGCCGGGTCAACCACCATATGTGGACCGGCTGGAGCCTCCACTCCAGAAACGCCAGAGTCCAGTTACAGTATAGAATAGACAGGACGAGACGGCAATGGCGATGGTCAGAAACCGCCAAAATTACCGGACCGGGTGCGCAGGCTGTGCTTGCGGCATGGGACACGTCCTTGCCGCGACCGGCGGCGGCCTCTACCACTCCGACGACGGCGGGGCGCAGTGGCGCTGCCTCTACCGTTGTTCCTGCCGAGCCTCCCGGTGGAATCGGGACGATCCCGACCACATTCTGTTTGGTCCCGCCGCTGGTGCATCGAACAAATCCGCGACGGCAGATGTTCCTGAGCAGTGGTGGACGCAACTTGCAACCCCTGTGGTCGCGGCGTACGGTGGAACGTTTTGCCGGCATCCACTACCACCCTCAAGTGTGTTGAAAAGCGCTCTTTTGCAGAACATTTGTCCATTGTGACATTGTCGAACTAAACTTAATTTGATTGTGACTATACAGGTCATCTGCCCAGATTGGACCAATTTGCTCTGGTTAAATCCTGTTAATGTCTACAAAATTGGTCCAATCTCTCGGATACGTGAATAGTTACATTTGATTTATAATCCTGAAAAGACTGGTAAGATGGATAACCAGATATTGGATGAGCATGATTATCGATCTATGCCTCTCTGGAGGTGAGTTTTGCCCAAGATATTCGATAACATTGAGCGAAAACTTTTACCGGCGCTGCAACAAACCCTTGAGGTATCATTTCGCGCCGATTTTTCTGTTGGCTATTTTAATCTTCGCGGCTGGCGGGAAATAGACAAAAAGGTTGAGGAGTGGACGGGTGGAGAAGGGGCGCAGTGCCGCTTGCTGGTGGGTATGCACCGTCGACCACAAGATGAATTACGCGCCGCGTTTTCGTTCAACCAGGATGGCGAACGGATTGATAACAAAACGGCCGTTCGCCTTCGCCAGGAATTGGCTCAAGAATTCCGCGAACAGTTAATGGTTGGCGCGCCCACCAATGCCGATGAAGCCGGGCTACGCCGATTAGCCCAGCAAATCCGAGAAGGAAAGCTGTGCGTCAAACTGTTTCTGCGCCATCCGCTCCACGCCAAGTTGTATCTGTTATTTCGCCACGACAGCATCACGCCCATTATTGGTTACACCGGTAGCAGCAACCTGACCTTTTCCGGCCTTTCCGGGCAAGGGGAGTTAAACCTGGATGTCGTCGAACAAGATGCAGCCAATAAGTTGGCTGACTGGTTTGAACAGCGTTGGAATGACCGTTGGTGCGTTGACATTTCCGATGAGCTAGTCGAAATCATCGAGGAAAGTTGGGCCGGAGAGAGACTGATCCCGCCGTATCACATTTATTTGAAGATGGCTTACCATCTCTCCCGCGAAGCGCGCGCTGGCCTGAGCGAGTTCACGATCCCCCGCGAATTTAGCGACAAGCTATTTGACTTCCAGACCGCTGCCGTCAAAATCGCCGCTCGCCATCTCAACCAGCGAGGCGGGGTGCTCATTGGGGACGTGGTTGGCCTGGGCAAGACCATTATGGCCACGGCTGTCGCCAAAATTTTTGAGGAAGATTACCTCATGGATACCCTTATTCTTTGCCCCAAGAATTTGGTGAAGATGTGGGAATGGTACGCGGCTGAATATCGCCTACACGCCAAAGTGTTACCCATCACCCGGGTGCAGCAAGAATTACCCGACCTGCGCCGTTACCGGCTGGTGCTGATTGACGAAAGCCATAATTTGCGCAACCGGGAAGGTAAACGCTACCGGGCAATTCAGGAATACATTCAGAAAAATGACAGCCGCTGTATCTTGCTTTCGGCTACGCCTTACAACAAAACTTATTTAGATTTATCTAGCCAACTGCGCTTGTTTGTGCCCGAAACGGCCGACCTGGGTATTCGACCAGAGCATTTACTGCGTGAAATCACGGAAGTGGAATTTGTCCGCCGCTACCAGGCTTCATTGCGTTCATTGGAAGCTTTCGAGAAAAGCGACCATCCCGACGATTGGCGCGAGTTGATGAGCTTGTTCATGGTGCGCCGCACGCGCAGTTTCATCCGTGATAATTACGCTTTAACCGATCCAAAAAACGGTCGTAAATACCTCAGTTTTGCGGATGGCAGCCGAGCTTATTTCCCCACCCGCCATCCCAAACGGGCCACTTTTTTGATTGATGAGGATGCCCACGCTGACCAGTACGCTCGCATGTACGGCGACAGTGTGGTAAATGCCATCAACGGGCTGAATCTACCACGTTACGGGTTGGGCAATTACGTGCGCAAGAAACCTTCCCGACCGCCGACACACCGCGAGGCGAAAATAATTGACGACTTGTCTCGTGGCGGCCGCCGACTGATGGGCTTTAGCCGTACCAACTTGTTCAAACGGTTGGAAAGCAGCGGTTATGCCTTTTTACTTTCAGTGGAGCGGCACATCTTACGCAATTACATCTTTATCCATGCTCTGGATAACAACCAGGATTTACCTATTGGCACCCAGGGCGCCGAGATGCTGGATACTCGTTTCGAGGATGAAGATGCCGAAGCGATTGACTACGCCACCGATGAACTTTTTGATGATGATACCGGCGATTTGGAAGGTGCAACCGTTGTTCTGGACATGGCTCCACTGCGCGGCGAAGCTGCCTTCTTGGAGCGGGCGGCGACCATTTACGGCGAATATTTTGGTCGTTACCGCAGTCGTTTCAAATGGATTCGCGCCGACTTGTTCGACAAGAAACTGAGGCAGCACCTGCTGGCCGATGCTCGCGCTTTGCTCAGTATCTTACAACGGTTTAGTGATTGGTCAGTCAATGAAGATGCCAAACTGAATGCCCTACAAGAACTGCTGACCCAAACACATCCCAAAGAAAAAGTGCTGGTATTCAGCCAGTTTGCCGACACGGTAGATTACGTGGAGCAACAACTGCGACTGCGCGGCGTGCAGCGCGTTGTCGGCGTGACCGGTGATTCAGATGACCCGACGACGTTGGCCTGGCGCTTTAGCCCGGAGAGCAACGGCAAGCGTGAAGCCATTGACCCAGACGATGAACTGCGTGTGCTTATCGCCACGGACGTTCTTAGCGAAGGACAGAACTTGCAGGATTGTCACGTTGTCGTCAATTACGACTTGCCCTGGGCCATTATCCGCCTGATTCAGCGCGCTGGGCGCGTGGATCGCATTGGTCAAAAAGCGGCTGACATTCTTTCCTATACCTTTTGGCCGACCGAAGGGGTGGAGCGTATCATTCGCCTGCGGGAGCGCTTGCGCCAACGTTTACAGGAAAATGCGGAGGTGGTGGGGACAGACGAAGCCTTTTTCGAGGAGGATGGCAGCAACCAGCCATTGTTCGACCTGTATCACGAAAAGGCCGGCGTGTTGGACGAGGAAGCGGGTGGGGAAGTGGAAATTGATCTGGTCTCCTATGCCTTTCAAATCTGGAAAAACGCCACCGACGCCAATCCCACGCTGCGCAATGTTATTCCTAAGCTGCCCCAGGTGGTTTATTCCAGTAAGGCATACGATGATGCCGAGGTCGCCGGGCCGCCAGGGGTGCTGGTGTACATGAATACGTCACGCGGCAATCACGCTCTCGCCTGGATTGACCCGGAGGGGAACAGTGTCACCGAATCGCAGTTTACGATTTTGAAGGCGGCGGCCTGTGCCCTGAATACGCCTGCCTTGCCCCGGCAAGAAAGTCACCACGAATTGGTCCAACGAGCCGTGCAGCATGTCATGACCGAGCGTACGGTCATCGGTGGGCAGTTGGGGCGTCCCTCTGGAGCGCGGTTTAAGACCTATGAGCGATTGAAAGCGTATGCGGAACGTTTGCAGAAAACGTTGTTTGCTCATGAAGCGGAAACGTTGGTAAAGGCATTGGACGAAATCTTCCGTTTTCCTTTGCAGGAAGCGGCTAAAAATACGTTGAACCGGCAGTTACGCAGCAACATCACCGATGAGGCGCTGTCCACATTGGCAGTGACGTTGTATGAAGAAGGGCGGCTGTGCCTGGTTCAGGATGAAGATGAAGTTGATGACGAGCCGGAAATCATTTGCTCGTTAGGCTTGGCCCCCACAGGATAAGATATGGTGGAATTCAACATCTCCCATTCCCGCAGATGGTTGAAGGATTTTCTCTTTCAAAGTTTGTTCATTGAAGAGTTGGGCTGGAACTACCCGCCATTTTCACAGACGATAAAGCTGACAGTGAAAGATGCCGAATTCGCCTGTCATCCCATTGCCGAACTTTCGGGCATGATGGTGTTTGAGGTGACTGCGGCCGACGGCCAGGTTCCCGACAGCAAAACACGGGCGGCGGTGCAAAAGGAAATTGCGACCAATTACCATGAAAACCTGCTCATTTTTGTGGACCAGCCGCGGGCGCACAGTGTCTGGTATTGGGTGAAGCGGGAAAACAATAAGCTGTATCACCGCACCCACCATTACGACCGCTGGCAAGACCCGGACTTCCACCTGGGCAAGGTGAGCGGCCTCTTTGTGGCCATGAGCGAATTGGATCCGCAAGGACACATCGAGATTACGCGCGTGGTAAAGCGCGTGCAGGCGGCGTTGGACATTGAGCGGGTCACGAAGAAGTTTTACGGTGAATTCCAGACTGTTCATGACAATTTCATGGTTTATCTGGAGTCAAGTATCCCAGATGAAAAAGACCGCCGTTGGTATACCTCGGCTTTGCTCAACCGCATCATGTTCATCTACTTTTTGCAGCGGCAGCAGCTTATTGATAATCGGGCGACCGACTATTTGCATGACAAACTACAGGACCGGGATTGGCAAGACCGCTATTACCTCGATTTTCTCTGTCCCCTTTTCTTTGAAGGCTTTGCCTTGCCGGAAAGTAAACGGTCAGCGCACGCCAGAAAGGTGTTGGGCGTTATTCCCTATCTCAACGGCGGCCTCTTTTTACACCATGCGGTTGAAATAAAATATGAAGGGCGCATTACCATTCCTGATCGCGCTTTTGCAGAACTGTTTGCGCTGCTGGACGGCTACACCTGGCACCTGGATGATCGTCCGGGCCGGGATAACCGCGAAATTAACCCGGACGTTTTGGGGTATATTTTTGAAAAGTACATCAACCAGAAAGCGTTTGGCGCTTACTACACGCGACCGGAAATCACCGAATATTTGTGTGAGCAGACGATTCACCGGCTTATCGTGGAGAAAATGCGGCAGGTGGAGGAATTTGATTTGGGCGTGCTGCCGCCGCTGGAATATGAAGATGTGCATGAACTGCTGCGCAAGATGGACGGGCAGCGAGCCTTAATTTTGTTGCAGGAGATTTTGCCCAAACTGAGCTTGCTTGACCCGGCTTGCGGCTCCGGGGCTTTTTTGGTGGCGGCGTTGAAGACGCTGGCGGCCATTTACCAGAGCGCATTGGGGCGGGCTGAGTATCTGGAGCACGCGGCGCTGCGTCAATATGTGGCCGGTGAATTAAAAGGCCACCCCAACAAGAATTACTACATTCGCAAGAAGATTATCAGCCACAACTTGTTTGGCGTGGACATTATGGATGAGGCGGTGGAAATCGCCCGGCTGCGCCTCTTTTTGGCGCTGGTGGCGACGATTCGCCGACCAGAAGATTTGGAACCACTGCCCAATATCGATTTCAATATTTTGCCGGGCAACTCCTTGATTGGTCTGCTGCGAGTGGATGAGGATACCTTTAACCAAATGTCGCCAGAGGAAGCTGGTCAAACAGAAAAACATGCCGTTGGTAAACAAGGAAGCTTGTTTGCATTTGCCGGGCAGCATTCTTACCGGCAGATGGTGGAAGAGAAGGAACGGCTGGTGAAAAGCTACCGGCTGGCCAGTACGTTGACCGATGATGTGGAGAAGCTGCGGCAGGATATTGAAACGCATCGCCAAAAAGCGCAGGCCACGCTGAACCAGATTTTGCTCAACGAGTTTGGCGAACTGGGCATCAGGTACGAGCGGGCAACCTGGGACAGCAAAAAGAACAAACAGGGGAGACCCCAAAAGCGGGCTTTGAAGCTGACCGATATTACTGCTTTACAGCCTTTTCATTGGGGATATGAGTTTGACGAAGTGATGAACACGCGCGGCGGGTTTGATGCCATCATTACCAACCCGCCCTGGGAAATCTGGAAGCCCCAGGCGAAAGAGTTCTTTGCTGAATACTCTGAAGTTGTGACCAAGAACAAAATGCGGATAGAGGCGTTCCAAAAGAGCCAGGAGGAACTGTTACAACAGTCTGATATTCAAAATGCCTGGCTGGATTATTTAAGTCGGTTCCCACATCAGAGTGCTTACTTTCGCAGCGCGACGCAGTATCGCAATCAAGCGGCCATTGTCAACGGACGTAAAACGGGTAGTGATCTCAATCTATACAAACTGTTTACGGAACAGTGCAACAACTTGCTCTGTAAGGGAGGCTTGTGTGGCACAGTTATTCCCAGTGGCATCTACACAGATCTAGGTGCTACTGGTTTACGCCGGATGCTGTTTGAACAAACGGAAGTCTTGGGTTTATTTGGATTTGAGAACCGAAATGCCATTTTTGAAGGCGTACATCGAAGCTATAAGTTTGTGGTATTGACTTTTCGCAAGGGAGGGCAAACACAAAGCTTTCCGGCTACCTTTATGCAACATGACGTGGCTGAATTGGACAATTTCCCAGATAACACGTTGGAAATGTCTTTGTCCTTGATACGCCGACTATCACCGGAACCCTTGTCAGTCATGGAATTTAACAATCAGATGGATGTGCAAATTGCCGAGAAAATGCTCGAATTTCCGTTGCTAGGCGATAAGAGATGGGGTGTATCGTTAACAAATGGCTTTCATATGACTAACCAAAGCTACTTATTCAGAACTGAAAATACAGAAGATCGGTTACCATTGATTGAAGGCAAAATGATGCATCAATTTACCCACCAGTGGGAAACGTCTGCACGTTATTGGATTGTTGAACAAGAAGGTCGAATTTTTCTACAGAAGGGGTTAAACGTATGGCGAAGATAATGGGCAAATTCTGGGTTATGAAGATTTTTACAGCTAGGGTTCCGTCGCATAGGTCGAAATACAGATGAAAGAACAATGATAGCTACTGTTCTGCCAAAAAATGTTTCGCCCGGCAGAGTCGTTAACTTTATTTACGAGCGAGCATTCTGCATCTTATACCTGAATTATTGAGCCTTGCCAGTATTTTGAACAATTTTGTTCTTGACTTCGGACTCAGGCAAAGGGTAACGGCAAACATTAACATGTTTTACGTTTATCAATTACCAATTCCGCGTCTCACAGGCACAGACCTCGCCTTTCACCTCATCGTTACCCGCGCCGCTAAACTTATCTGCACCACGCCCGAATTTGATGGGCTGGCGGCTGAGGTTGGCCTGGGCAGTCATGCTAAAGGCGTCACCGACCCGATACAGCGCGCCCAACTTCGCGCCGAACTGGACGGCCTCATTGCCCACGTCTACGGCCTCACGGAGGAGGAGTATGCCCACATCCTCAGCACCTTCCCACTTGTCTCTGAACCCGTCAAAGTAGCCACGCGCAATGCGTACCGAGATGTTGCCAGAGGTTTAATCAAATGAGCCAGTCTAAACTTGCATTAAAGTCATTTAGGGTCGAACAGTTCAAAGCTATCCAAGACAGCAACCAGGTCAATCTGAGCCCGTTGACTGCCTTGATAGGCTACAATGGTTCAGGTAAAAGCAGCCTACTTGAAGCCTTAGAAACCTTACAAGACATTATCTCGGCAGATTTGGATTCTGCACTCCAAAGATGGCGTGGGATAGAACACATTTGGAACAAACAAACACTCCACGACCAGCACTTAATTGAAACAAAACAAATACCTCGTCCTTACCATAGCAATCCCTTAAGTTTTCGATTACGCGGTTACAATTCGGAAAAACAATATTATCAGGCCAGTATGTTTGTCAATGTTGATCCGAATGGCGAAGAAATCTATATTCAAAAGGAAAGCGTTTCTCTTAGGGGAAGAAGCATACTGACCGTAATGCGAAAGGGGAGGTTATTAGAGAAAACCAGCTTTCTGCAATAGTAGAAAACGGTCAATCAGCATGGCCTGATAGATTAAAATTGTTCATCAGCCGCTGGCAGTTTTTGTTATTAACCCCCAACGAGATAGGGCAGCCAACATCTCGACGGCGTACAGGTGGGTTGATTACATTAAATAAAGATGGCTCTAACATTGCCGAATACCTGCTCGACATCCGAAATCTTGACTTGCGTTACGGGACAACAGCATTTAATAGTATTATTGAAAGCTTACAGTATATCTTAGACTATGCTCGTGATTTACAGCCAACTGTGACGAGCGAGCTAGAGCGGATGGTGTATTTGCAGTTGACCGAGGGGGAAGCAAAAATACCAGGGTGGTTGCTTTCTTCAGGGACACTGCGCTTAGTATCATTGTTAGCTGTTTTACGACATCCCCAACCACCGCCTTTAATTGTTATAGAAGAGGTAGAAAATGGTCTTGACCCCCGTACTGTTCAGCTTATAGCAAAGGAAATCAAGGGGGTTGTGCAATCAGGTCAATCTCAAGTCGTTTTATCAACCCACTCTCCGTCACTATTAGATTTGCTGGATTTATCAAATATCGTTTTGGTTAAACGTGGCGAGCAAGGCCCTACTTTTTATCCCCCTACGGATAACAAATCATTGAGAGTTTGGGCTCACTCTTACGGCTTGGGTCATTTGTACCTGACTAACACCCTAATGAACTTTGCTTATGAAGGTGAAGAGGCTGAAACTGTAAAAAGGATCGAACTTGGATTGCGGGAGCTAATTGATACTCATTTGGCCAAGCAAGCAGGGCCGCAAAATTATTGGAAACAATATGTTCCAGGTGATGTGAAAGCCAGAGTAAAGAAGCGCATTGACAAACAGTTGAATCAACATCCTTATTTAGATAAGCGTGATTTCTACAATAGCCGCCGTCGGCTAGACTTTTTGTGATGTTGCAGACTACGGAAGAATTATTAACCATAATTGGCAAGTATTTGACGGTATTTTCAGGCAAAAAGAGACCTTGAGCTTGCATTTGGGCCATTTTAGCGAATTACGTAATTCGGTTGCACACCATTATGAAATAAACGATGTACAAAAAAATCTGCTGAAGCAGCGGTCCTTTGGATAGAAGAAATCATAAAGGTTTTTATTAAGGTGGCCTCTAGCTTACCTACAGTATAGAATAGACAGGACGAGGCGGCAATGGCGACGGATCAGAAACCCGATTTTGGGAAAGAATCGGGTTTGTCCGCTTATGGAAGCGGGATTTTTGCCAAACGGGGGAGAAAGATTTATTATTTGTAGGTGTTGGCGGTGTGTTTCTTTTTTCTCTCCGCGGCCAGCCGCCGGCGACCAGCGACAAACTGAAGTGATCATGCCCATTTATCAGGATTCGGAACAACTCTACGCTTGCTTGCGCCTGTTGTTTGAGCGGCTGCGGCAGCAGGATGGGGCGATGCGGCCTTTGAAAAGCTCGCGGCTGGTGATCCGGCTGCAATACACGCTGCCGGCAGCAGAGGTGACGGTGGATGCGCGGCATAATCCGGTGCAGGTGGTTTATGGTCCCACGCCGGTCCGCCCCACGTTGGATGTGTCCCTGGCGGCGGATACGTTTCACCAGATTTTGCTGGATGAATTGTCGCTGCGCACGGCGGTGAGCAGCAAACAAGTCACGATGAATGGCCCCTTTATCAAGGCGATGCCGATGGTGGAATTATTTCGCCAGGGACAAAGGCATTATGCCGGCATTCTCCGCGAACAAGGCCTGCTATAAATTCCCAAACAATCAACAATCAACGGAGGAGAACAACATGGCACTCACTTTTGGCACGGATGAATGGGTAAAATCATTGATGGTTGCCGTCAACGAAAGCGAAAAGTACCGCAGCGCGGCACACGATTGGGAAGGGGACTTCTATTTCGTCATTAACAAAAGTCCGGGATTTGCCGCCGACACCTATCTCTACCTGGATTTGCACCATGGGGCCTGCCGCGATGCCTTCAAAGTGGATGACGTGAACGCCATGAACCCGGCATTTGTGCTGTCCGCGCCGGCACCGGTGTGGCAGCGGGTGCTTTCCGGGAAACTGGACCCCATTCAGGGGTTGGTGACGCGCCAGTTGAAGTTGAAAGGCAACATGATGAAAATCATGAAAGCGCCCAAGGCGGCCACGGAACTGGTAGCGGCGGCGCAGCATGTGGAAACGGAGTGGCCCAAGTAGGGAGGATGCGGACAAGCGCGGATCCGGGATGAAATCGCGCAACTCGCGTTGTGACGGCGTAAGGGCGTAGGTGGCTATGTGGTTTTTTAGGAGTCCTCACGTATATTTTGGCGAAGATGCACTCTCGCACCTGGCGGAGGTGCAGGGGCGGCGGGCGTTTATCGTTACGGATGAGGTGCTGCTGGGGTTGGGTTTCCCACAGCGGGTGCAGGCGTATTTGGAGGATGCCGGCATTTCCTCCACCATTTTCGCCGCCGTTGAACCCCAACCCTCCCTGCAAACCGTGCAACGCGGCGCCGCCGCCATGCTCGACTACGCCCCCGACTGGGTCATCGGCCTCGGCGGTGGCTCCTGCATGGACGCCGCCCGCGCCATGTGGATTCTCTACGAACGCCCCGACATCGACCCGGCGGCCATCAGCCCCATGGAACTGTTGGGCCTGCGCCAAAAAGCCCGCCTCATGTGCATCCCCACCACGGCCGGCACCGGTTCGGAGACGGGCTACGCCGTCGTCCTCACGGACACCGTGGAGCAGCGCAAGCTGACGCTCGGCTCGCCGGAAGCCACGGCGGACCTGGCTCTAGTGGACCCCGCCTTCACGCTGCACCTGCCGCGCCAGGCCACGGCGGACACGGGCATTGACGTCCTCACGCACGCCATTGAAGGGTACACCTGCCAGTGGGCCAACGATTTTACGGATGGCCCTTGCCTGAAGGCGATTGACCTGGTGTTTCGCTACCTGCCGCGTGCCGTGGCGCAGGGCGCGGCGGACGCGGAGGCGCGGGAGAAGATGGCGAACGCGGCGGCGATTGCCGGACTGGCGTTGGGCAACAGCAACGTGGCGCTGGCGCATGCGCTGGGGCACAGCGCGGGCGCGCTCTTCCACGACCTGCCGCATGGCCGCATTACGGCACTGTTTTTGCCTTACACGATTGAGTTTGTGGCTCCGGTGGGGACGGCGCGCTACCAGGAGATTGCCCACATGCTGCGCCTGCCGGCAGCCGGCGAAGCCGAGGGCGCGGCCAGTCTGGCGGAGGCGGTGCGGCGGTTGATGCAGGAAGTGGGGCTGCCGTTGTGTTTAAGAGATGCCGGCATTTCCCCCGACCAATTCGCCGCCAACCTCCAACCCATGTGCGAGCGCGCCGACACCGACACCAACATCCTCATGAGCCGCCGCCTCCCGGAAACCGAAGAAGTGCAACGCCTGTTTGAATACGCCTACGACGGGCGATCCATTGACTTTTAGTAACCGTCCGAAACTGACTTCGCACTTCTTACGGATGGTTACTGACAAGCTATCGCGGATAGCCGCTGACCGCACATTTCCGCTAACTTCTGTGCGGACAGCCACGAATCGGTGGTGATGCTATGTCTTTGCCCACTATCAAACGAAACGGACACCCCCGCGTCGGGCTGGCGCTCAGCGGCGGCGTGGCCCGCATCATTGCTCACGTCGGCGTCCTGTCGGTGTTGATGCGCGAGCCGGGACTACACATTGACGCCGTGGCCGGGACTAGCGCCGGCTCCATCGTCGGCGCTGCCTACTGCGCCGGGCTTGGCCTGTGCGACATTGAGAAAATGTCCGGGCATGCAGACTGGCGCACCGTGGCCGCGCCCACGCTCTCCCGCCACGGCTTGCTCTCATTTTCGCGGCTGGAACACCGCATGATGTGCGTTCTGGGCGATCTCTGGTTTTGTGACTTGCGCACGCCATTGGCCGTGATGGCTACGGACCTGGAGACGAGTGAACCGGTTGTGCTGCATGAAGGGCGCGTGGCGCAGGCGGTGCGTGCCAGTTGTTCCGTGCCCGGCTTCGTCGTGCCCACGGAGAAGGATGGGCGGCAACTGGTCGATGGGGGAATTGCCGACAATTTGCCCGCCGAAATCCTGCGCGAAATGGGGGCCGATTACGTCATTGGCGTGGACATCTTCGCCCCGCATTGGGACAGGCGACTCGGTCCCCTGGGCGCGGGGCTGATGGGCATCGAAACCCTCATCCGGCGCGCGGGTGGCGGCCTGAACCATGTCGATTGCCTGATCGCGCCCCGGTTGAGCGGTATTTCCTTCTTGCGTTTCAATCAGGTGGAACGTCTGCTGGCGTTGGGGCAGGAGGCGGCGCAGGCGTGCCTACCGCAAATTCGCGCCGACCTCGGCTTGTGAGCGTCGCTGCCAGAGGTAGAAGCCGGCGGCCAGCAGCAGTAGGACGATGATCAGCGCCAGCAGGTTGTGCGCCAGGTAGCCGATGAGGATGGTGATGAGGGAAAGAATGCCGGCAACCACCCCCGCCACCAATCCCGTCAACCACCGCCCCCATCGCCGCAAACCCGGCAGCCACCCCAGCAACAAATTCAGCGGACTCAGCAGCAACGCCACTCCACCCCACATCAACATAAACCCGCCAAACCGCATCCCCCACAAAGCCGCGCGATACTCAAACTGAAGCTGCGCCAGCGCCGCCACGCGGTCGCCCACCAGCACCCGATACAGGCTGACCTTATCGTTGTGGTAATACGGTTGCAGTGTCTCCCCTTCCAGGCGGCCAAAGGCTGTCGCCTGCACATTGGCCGGAACCACGAAATAACTCACGCGCACGTCCCCCAGTTCCGGCTTGCTCATTGTCCCCTCACCCAAAAAGACATAATCCTCCACGATGGGGTCCGGCGACTCCATTATCACTTCCGACGAGAGCGGCAGCCGCTCGCCGCGCGGCAGTTCGATCTGCGCCGGGTCAATCGCGTACGCGCCAATGGCCGCCTGGCGCACCAGCAGCGTGCGCTCGCTGAAGGGCAGGGGCGGGTTTTCATGCCCTTCGGGCTTGTGGAACTGCTCCGGGGCCAACACGCGGTTGGTCCAGGTGAGTTCATAGCTGTAGCTGGTCCCGTCTTCGTCTGAATCTTCCGATTCTTTCCAGGCGTACATCTCCACTTCCCGCTCCACGCGCACGTAGTCGCCCGGGCGCAGGTACAGGTCGTCCCCCAGGCGTGCGGCGGCGGCGAGTTGGCCGGTGAGGGAGACGAACTGCCCGTTTGCCTCGGTCGCGGTGGTACGGATTGTGCCGGCATTTACCGGTTGGCTGCGTCGGGCAACATCGGCAAGATTAACCCGCCCTTCATTGAACCAGAGCATGAAGAAGGCGATGAGCATGAGCAGCAGGCCACCGCCGATGCGTAAGAGAAGGGCATTTCGTTTTCGTTCCATGTATGCGTTGTGAGTAAGACCGTGCGTGTCGCGCCGACGGTCAACGACGCCCACCGCGAACCAGGTAGCCGATGGCCGCGCCGGCAGCCAGCAGGGTGAGGCCGCCGAGGGCGAGGATGGTGATCGTGAGGGTGTTGTCGTTCGTGCCGGCATTCTCCGCCACCACAATCGTCAAAGGCGTCGGGCTGGGCGCAACCACGGCAACCGCCGTGGCCGGAGCCGTGTCTTCCGTGGGTGGAACGGCTGTTGCCGTCGGCGGAATGGGCGTCTCCGTCGGTGGAATGGGCGTCTCCGTGGGCGGAATTGGCGTCTCCGTGGGCGGAATTGGCGTCTCCGTGGGCGGAACGGGTGTCTCCGTCGGCGGAACAGGTGTCTCCGTCGGCGGAACGGGTGTGGCCGTGGGCGGAATGGATGTCGCTGTGGGCGCGTTGGGGTCTGGCGTGCGCGTAGGGGGCAGGGTGGGCGGTGGTGGCGGCCCGATGGCGACCAGACTGGCGTTGTCGAAGTAGAGGTCGTTGTGCTTGTTGGCGAAGTCGGGCGAGGAGCGCATGTAGACGGTGATGGTGCTGTTTTGCGCTGTCACGTCGATGCTCAAGGGGCACCACTGGTCGATGATGCAGTCCATGGGGGCTTCCCCGGACCAGACGACGGTGGCCGGCGCGCCGCCGACGAAGCCGGGCCAGGCCGCGCCGGTGGGGTCGATGCCGATGTGCAGGCGTGGGTTGGCGGGGGTGTTGGAGCGGCTGGCGTCGTCGTCAATGGAGGACCAGACCTGCACCCACACGGTAAAGCGGTAGGTTGTGCCGGGGGTGACGTTGAAGACTTGTTGGTACATGCCGGCATAATGCGACTTAAAAAACGTGAAATACTGCTGCGCCCGCTCCCCATCCAGCACCCGCCGTGGATAAATAGCCCGCTCCGCCGGTTTATACTCCGGCTGTGCCCAAATCGGATCGCGCCCCCCATCCTCAACCCACCACGGCGTCCAGTCCGCGGCCATCTGCGCCGTGCCATATTGCGGCAGCCAGGCAGAGTAATTCCCCTCAAAGCTGGGATTGCGCAGCAGATTCCCTTCCTGCGCCTGCGCTGCCGGCGCGGCGCGCCCCAACACCACCACCGCGCACAGCAGCAAAAACATGCGTAACACAACAGGCAAACGATGTCTCATGTGATTCATAGGCCTCGAATCCTGCGAGACTGCTCCCGTTTCCCGGATTGGAGCAGCTCGATAACTGCCCATCTGGCTCAGCAGTTACGTTTCCGGACGGATACTTCGTACGACAACGAGATTTCGGGAAGAAGTGAATACACCCTTTATGTCAATTTTTCGTGATTGTATTAGACGGTTACTACGATGCTTCACCGTTCTCCGATGCCGGCAGCAGGGGTACGTCTCTGCTTTCCAGCGCCGCCGCCTCCGACTCAATCGCTCCCACGCCCAATGGTTGCCACTTCTGCGTCAGGTCGCCACTGCGCAGGCGATGCTCCTTGCCGCCGCGCGCGTGCGTCTGGCTGAAGCCTTCCGGCTCAATGAACATGCGCCCCCCTTCCAACAGACCCAAAACCCCTTCCTGTCCCGGTTCCGGGCGACGCGCCACCAGGGACGCCTGCCCCTCAATTTCGTGCGGATCGTAGTCCAGCGGCTCCGAATAGGTGGTGATGAAGCCCTCGAAATTGCGCAGTACCACTTTGCCCGGGGCCTGCGAGACAACGTAATTAGGCGTGACGGGGATTTTGCCGCCGCCGCCGGGGGCGTCCACCACATAAGTAGGCACGGCGTAGCCAGACGTGTGGCCGCGCAGGCCTTCCATGATTTCGATGCCCCGCGCCACCGAGGTGCGCAAATGTCCCGCGCCTTCCACCAGGTCACATTGATATAAATAGTAGGGACGCACGCGAATTTTCACCAGTTCATGCACCAGCTTGCGTTGAATGTGGACGGAATCGTTCACGCCTGCCAGCAGCACGCTCTGGTTGCCTAACGGCACGCCCGCGCGTGTGAGCCGGTCGCAGGCGGCGGCCAGTTCCGGCGTGATCTCTTTGGGATGGTTGACATGGATGTTTAGCCAGAACGGATGGTACTGTGACAGCGTCTGGCAGAACTCGTCTGTGACGCGCATGGGCAGGAAAACGGGCACGCGGGAACCGATGCGGATGATTTCTACGTGCGGGATGGCGCGCAGGCGGCTCAGAATCATGTCCAGCAGCTTCGGCGCGAGCACCATGGGGTCGCCACCGGAGAGGAGGACGTCCCTGATCTGGGGCGTATTCTCGATGTACTCAATTTGGGCGTCGAATTCGGCGCGGCTGAACGTTTGCGTGGGGTCGCCGACGATGCGGCTGCGGGTGCAATAGCGGCAGTAGCTGGCGCACTGCGTGGTGACGAGCATGAGGACACGGTCGGGATAGCGGTGGACCAGGCCAGGAACGGGGGAGTGTTTGTCTTCCGCCAGCGAGTCTTCCATCATGGAGTGGAAGGGGACCATCTCCTTGTCGGTGGGGATGACCTGGCGGCGCACCGGGCAGGTGGGGTCGTCGGGGTCAATGAGGCTGGCAAAATAGGGCGTGATGTCCACGCGGAAAAGCCCCTTGCTGCTAAGGGCCTTCTTTTCCGACTCGGTCAGGTTGATGACGCGGCCCAATTCCGCCACGCTGTTGAGGCGGTGAGCCATCTGCCAGCGCCAACTCATCCAATCTTCATCGGGTACATCCGCCCAGTAGGGCGCGCGCGTATGCACGGTAGGGGTTAAGGGCTGAACAGCTTTGGTCGCCATGTGTGAGTCTCCTTCGAAAATACCATGTCGGGCGAATGTCAGGTTTACCAAACCCTAAGTAATCGTTCAAGTGACTATACAGGTCATCTGCCCAGATTGGACCAATTTGCTCTGGTTGAATCTTATTGATGTCTACAAAATTGGTCCAATCTCTCGAAGACGTGAATAGTTACTCGTTCAAAAACAACTTAGCGATTTGCAGATTGGTTCAATCTGTCAGATTGAACCAATCTCCGCGAGCTTGATTCCGAACGATTACTCAGGAACGGAAAATCAAATAAGACAACGAAGTTGTTTCTTTACCGTCCCTTCAAACTGACGATGCCATTCCGTACTTTTTTCATCGTCAGTCCTGAAGGTCTCCAAGACCTGTAGGGTTGAGGTTCATGATTTACCAGGCAAGTGCAGTGCGGAATGCTTGATGTTATCAGGCATCTGGCCGCGAATTGTACGCTATGTGGGGGCAGTGGGCGAGTAGACGAGGGGCGAGCAGCAAGTGGCCCAGCGATATACTCATACCTCGCCTACCCTTCTGCCGGCAAAATAGTAATCAGCAGATGCGTTTCCGCGTAGCCTTCGTCACCGGGGAGGCCGGTGATGACGCTGATGTCGGCGCTGCCTTCAACGTCCGGGGGGAGGGTGAGGGTGAGTTCCCAATAGCCGAAGTCGTCCACGGCGGCCGTGCCCTGGCTGAGCACCTGCCCGCCATCCAGGGTGATGGTCACCAGGACCATGTCGTCTATGGCGTTGTAGGCGAGACCGGAGAGGGCGAATCCTTTCCCGGCGAGGGCCGTGCTGTTGCTGGCGGGGCTGACGATGAAGATGCCGGCAGCCGCCTCGTCCGTCTTCGGCAAAATGTTGATGGGAACCAGTGCCTGCCGCCAGGTGTCCTCCCCGGGTGTGCCAAATGTGGCAACGGCGCAAGCCGGTCCGGCCACATTCCGGGGGACGCCGATGTAGCCGTACCAGTAGCCGCCATATCCCCCGGTGATGGGGAAACTGAACTTTGCCGTCTCCGTCTGGCAATCATCCATGAGAATTTTCATCGTGAGCAGCCCGCCCGTGGGCAGCCCCGTTAGTCCATCCATGAACAAGTAGTAGCCGGCGACGGCGATCTGGTCGGTGAGTGGGTGGTCAAGCGTGATGTAACGGGGGGTGCGGTTGACATCCAGGGCCAGGTTCACGGCCAGCGCCTGCGCCGTGATGATTTGATTCTGGCTGTCGCGGATGGTGGCCTGAATCTGTGCGGGACCGATGATGAATTCGGGCACGGTGAAGGAGGCGCGCCAGCCGTCCGTGTTGCCGCCGCTTTGGCTGACTTCGGCGGGCATATCGACGAGGAGGACGCGGTCGGGTGTGATGAGTGTCACCCAGATGGTTTGCCCTTCGTTGCGCTGCGCCAGCCCGGATACCGTGAGTTCGCTGCCCAACACGAGGGAAACGTCCGCCGTGGGTTGTCCAATGGAGATGATGGGGGCGATGGGGGTGGGCGTGTCGGTGGGATGTGGGGGCAGGGGCGTCGGGAATGCCGGCAGCGGCGTGGCTGTAGCAACCGGAATTTGCGCCAGGTCGCGGGTAGGCAGCGGCGGCGCGTTTGTGGGGGTTGTCGTGGGCACGAGTACCGTGGGGATTGGCGTCGGCAGCGATGGCGCGTTACACGCGCACAGCAAAAGCGTGCCGGTTAGTAAAAAAAGGAAAACGCTTCTCGTTAATTTCATACGTTGGACCATCCAATGACCACATCCAGGTTGCCACCCAGGAACGGAAATTGAATAAGACAACGAAGTTGTTTCCTTACCGTTCCTTCAAACTGACGACGCCATTCCGTACTTTATTTCATCGTCAGTCCTTATTATTGCGCGCCATCATAAGCTAATCATGAGTAAATGACAAGGGGGGAGGGGGAGGGATGAGGGACGAGGGATGAGGGATGAGGGATGAGGGGTTGCTCGGCTGCCTCTCGTTGCCCGCCCTTTGTCCCCAGGGTTTTTCAGTGGTGAGGTCATGAACCGCGGCGGCTAACTCATGGGCCGGAAACAACAGTGCCTCTTTCCCGACAGTCGCATCGAAGGCGGGTTTTCCCGAAGTTGCGGTGATTTGCCACACGAGTGAGAAGTAAGCGCGATTCGTTCCAATTCGCTCTCGCATAGCGGAATTCCAGACTACTGAAAAAACCCTGCCTGCGTCCTCTCGGATTGCTCATGGGGGCGGTACGGGCTACAATGGCTCGTTTTTAGTAACTGCTAGGCCAGATTGGTCCAATCACCAGAGAGCGTTAGTAGCTACCGTTTTTAATGGGAAAGTAAGTGCCCATGGATATTCTGTTGTTGGTTTTGCTCATCTTGCTCGCGGGCGCGGGGGCGATTGTGGCCTCGGCGCGTCGTTGGCCCGGCTGGGCGCACTGGATTGCGTGGGGGGCCGTGGCGGCCTCGTTGCTGGTCTGGCTGCTGGCGCGGGCGCAATTGCCGTTGCTGATGGCGACGCCGGGCGTGGAAACGGATGCCGTTTGGGGTGGGGTGGCCTGGCGCTGGCAGGTGGACCAACTCGCCTGGCAGATGAGTCTGTGGCTGCTGCTGTTCCTTTTCCTTGTTGTCAGCGTCTGGCCGGACGCGGACGAGCGCGCCCCTTCTACCCTGGGTTTGACGCTGGCAATGGGGGTGGCGGGATTGCTGCCGTTGTGGGCGGAAAATGCCGGCACTTTACTCGCAAGTTGGACGCTGCTTGGCCTGATTTGGGCGGTCGGCCTGTGGCTGGGCAGCGAACGGGCGGAGCGGGTGGGAACCCGCCTGTGGTGGCGGCTGTCCGGTCTGGGCGCTGCCCTCTTCTGCCTGGGGATGGGTGCGGCGACAGGCGCGGCAGGTTGGCTGCTTCTGGCGGCAGCCGTGCAGTTGGGCGCGTTCCCGCTACACGGTTGGCGTCCGACCGGTGCGGCGCTGCACACTCCCTGGAGTGGGCTGCTGCTCCTCCTGCCCGCCTACGGTGGTGCGGCGCTGCTGGCGCGCATTGGCGTGGACACAGCCGCCGTACTCGCCTATTCGCTGCCCCTGACGGGTGTGGGCTTGCTCAGCCTGCTGGCGGGTGTGTTGGCGGCGTGGCGTGCGCTAGATGACCCATCCCGCCTGGCGGCGGCCCTGGTGATGAGCCAGGCGGGCGTGATTTTGCTGGCGTCATCGTGGGGGGGGGGGGCCGTGGTGCTGGCGGAGGCGCGCGTATTGCTGCTGGCGTTTGGGCTGCTCCTGGTAGTGCATCGGGCGACGCCAACACCCGTGGCGCGGCTGGTGGCGGCGGTGGCGGTGGCGGCATTGGGCGCGGGTCCGTTGTTGGCCGGTTTTGCCGGCAGAACGGCCCTGTACGACGCCTGGATCAGGGATGGCCGCCCGGTGCTGTTGTTCGTGACCGCGCTGCTGCACGTGCTCCTGGTGGCCGGAGCACTGGCCGGCGTCTGGCGAGGCGCACCCGCTGCTGGCCTTTCCTTCACCCTTCCGGCCACGAATCGGCCCGCCTTTATCGTGCGCCAGGTGGGGCTCTTGCTGCCGGCAGTGGCCCTGGTGACGTTTGCGGGGTTGGCGCAGGCGGGCTGGTTGAGTTGGGTGCTGGTGTTGCTGCCGCTGGCTGCCGGCATTTTCCTCAGCCGCTATACCGGTTCCACCCTGGAAACGGCCCAGATTGTGCGCCAGAGTTTGCGGGTGCGCTTTCCCTGGCACTCCCTGAATGCCGGCGCGCGGGCGGTATTGACGGGAATCGGGGCGGCTTTGCGTGAAGCTGCCGGCATTTTAGAAAGCGAAGGCGGCATCTTGTGGCTGCTGCTCTTCCTCGTTATCTTCTGGCTCGCGCGCTAACGATGACAAACCTTCTGGGAAGCTCACCGGCAACAGCTTCCCGGAAGCTCACTAACCTTATGCTCACTCAGTTCCCTACTATTTTTGACTGGCTGGCCCGATTCCAATTCCTGCAAGGTTTCCCCGCCGCCTATCTCGTCTTCCTCACCGCCATCATCATCGTCGTCGTGCGCGACTGGCGCATTTCGCTGCTGGCTCTGTTGGGGCAATACCTGGTGTCCGGCCTCCTCTTTGTCGAACTCATTGACCCTCGTCTGGCCGTGGTCAAACTGCTCACGGGCATGTTTGTCTGCCTCATCCTCTACGTGACGGCACGGCAGGTTGCCTGGGGCCAACTGCCCGACGATGTTTTGCCCGTAGAAGCGGTGCAACCGCGGGCGGAGCGGCAAATTCGTTTTGGCCCCTATCTGTTGCCCACCACGCTTCCATTCCGCCTCTTCCTGGCTTTGATGATGGCCCTGGCCATATGGACCATCGGGCAGCAGCCGGCGTTCCAACTGCCCGCGGTGACGCAACCCCACCTGACGCTGGCGATGTATGCCCTGGCCGGTATGGGCTTGTTGCAAGTCAGCCTCACGGCGGAGCCATTGAAGGCCGGTATGGGGCTGCTCATGTTCCTGGCCGGTTTTGAGCTGTTTTATCACGCCCTGGAGCAGTCGGTGTTAATGTTGGCGGCGTTGGCCGCCACCAACCTGGTGCTGGCGTTGACCGTTGCCTACCTGACGCAAATCCGCCACGCGCCAGATGCGTTGTTTGACTAGTTTTCGAGGATGCGATGCGTTTGCCTGCGCCACTACTGTTGATTTTGGGGCCGCTGCTGCCGGCATTGCTGACAGCCATCATTCGCCGTTGGCCGCGCGTTGCCGCCGCCGTGGGCAGCGCCAGCGCTCTGCTGCTCTGGCGGTTCATCGCCGTCGTCCCCCTGGCTCCGCACCAACCACCCACATTAGGCCTGTTTGCCGGCGACACCCTGACCCTGTTGGGGCGCTCTCTCGTCTTGACGGAGGGCGTGCGACTGGCATTTGCGCTGCTGTTCGCCGGCCTGGCGGTGTTGCTGCTGCTGGCCGTCTGGCTGCCACAAGGGAGCGATTTCATCCCCGCATCCCTCACCGTGCTGGCGCTGCTGTCCGCGGCCATCATGGCCCGCCCCTTCTCCTTTGGCGTGCTGCTTCTCCTGGCGGCGGCAGCCGTGAGTACAGCCGTGATCCAGGCCAATCTACCGAGTTCTTCGGACGCCGCCTTGCGGTATCTCGTCTTTGTTGCTCTGGCTACCCCGCTGTTCCTGGTGGCGGGGTGGATGTTGGATTCCGGCCAACTGTCGTTGCAAAGCGCCGTCTGGCGGCTGCTGCTGGTAGGCTTTGCCATGTTGCTGGCCGGGTTTCCTTTCTATGTCTGGGTGCGTCCCATCGTGCTCACGGCTTCGTCGTTAACGCCCGCCTTCCAGTTTGGCCTGATGCAGTTTGCCCAATTTATGATGGTGCTGGCGCTGCTGCGGGAGAATAATTGGGTAGCGGATGTGCCCAGTTTTCTGTCTCTGCTGCGATGGAGCGGGTTATTGACGTTGGTGCTGGGGGGGGCATTGGCGTTGACGAGCCGGAATGCCGGCAGCGTCCTCGGTTCCCTGCTCCTGCTAGACATGGGGGCGGTGCTGATGCTTTTGACGATGGGGTCCGACGGCGCAGGGGTGGCACTGACCGCGCTGCTCACCCGTTTTGGCGCGCTGATCAGCGCCGGCGTGGGCATCACCGTGCTCCATCGCAGCCGCCAGCAAGAAAACCACACCTTGTCGTGGTGGCTGGGGCTGGCGGCGTTCCTTTATGGGGCCTTGTCACTGGCGGGGTTCCCGCTGACACCGGGTTTTGCGCCGCGATGGGGGCTGGTGACGCTATTGGCGCGGGAGGCGGGTGGCTGGCGCTGGGTGGGGTTAGTACTGCTGTCGGTTGCCGCGGGTGTGGGGGGATTGGTAAAATGTGGCCGTTCTCTGGCGGAAATGCCGGCAGATCCCCTACAATTAACCCGTTCATGGCGCGAAGTTGTCAGTTGGCCCGCCATTCTCGCCCTCGTCCTGCTCCTCCTCAGTGGTGTGGCCCTTGCCCTCTTCCCGCACATCATCACGCGGCAAGCCGCGGAATTGGTGACCTTGCTTGCTAGGAGCGGAAATTAAATAACTGGGGTAACTATTCACGTCTCCGAGAGATTGGACCAATTTTGTAGACATCAATAAGATTCAACCAGAGCAAATTGGTCCAATCTGGGCAGATGACCTGTATAGTCACCAACTGGACACTTCTTTACCACTCCTTCAAACTGACGATGCAATGCCGTATCTTTTTTCATCGTCAGTCCTAAATAGGGGTCCCTGATCAAGCGAGACAGGTTCTTATGGGAATGTATTGGTACGCGCTACACGTCAAGGCTCATAAAGAACGGACCGTCCACAAACATCTGCGCACCCTAAACATTGAGACATTCTTTCCCAAGCTGGATGTAAAACCGAAAAACCCGCGCGCGGCGCGGCAGCGCCCCTTCTTTCCCGGCTACCTGTTTGTGCGCGTAGACCTGGGAGAAATGGGACGCAACGCCCTGCGCTGGACACCGGGTGTCTATGGCCTGGTCACGTTTGGCGGCGAGCCAGCCGTTGTTCCCGAACGATTGGTGCGTGAACTGCGGCTGCGGCTGGGCCGCATTCAGGCGGCTGGAGAGTTGCCCGGCGAGACGTTTCGCCAGGGCGACCGCGTTCGGGTTATTCGCGGCCCGCTGGAGGGCTACGAGGCCATCTTTGATCTTTGCCTGGATGGCAAACAACGAGTACAGGTGCTGCTCGCTTTTCTCAGCCAGCATCCGCAACCGGTGCGCCTGAACAAAGACGACATCACAAAAATCAAATAAAGGGTTTTGGGAGAGCATCCCCCTTCACTGACAGGCCACCGGTATGGATCAAAAATCGAAATTATTACAAAAAATCGAAGATCGTACGGCGCGCGTAGGCGTCGTGGGGTTGGGTTATGTGGGGTTGCCGCTGGCGGTGGCTTTTGCCGCCGCGGGTTTCCGCGTCGTGGGCGTCGATGTTGACGGACGCAAGATTGCCACGCTGGCGCGCGGCGAGAGCTATGTCGAAGATGTGCCCGCGCCCACCCTGGCCCCGCTGGTCGCCAATGGCGCGTTTGTGCCCACGACAGACTATGCGGCGCTGGCGGACGTGGATGCCATTTCTATTTGCGTGCCCACGCCGCTGCGGAAGACCAAAGATCCAGACATTTCCTACATCATCGCAGCGACGGACAGCATCACGGTTCATGATTGTGCCGGCAAACTCATCGTCCTGGAAAGCACCACCTATCCCGGCACAACCGAAGAAATCATCTTGCCCCGCCTGGGGCACAACGGCCTCCAAGTCGGGCGAGACTTCTTCCTGGCCTTTTCGCCCGAACGCATTGATCCCGGGCGCACCGATTACACCATCTACACCACACCCAAAGTCATCGGCGGCGTCACCCCCGCCTGCCTCGAAGCGGCCCTGGCTCTCTACGGCACCGTCGTGGCCGAACCCGTGCCCGTGTCCAGCCCGGCCGCGGCGGAGATGGTCAAACTTCTGGAGAACACCTTCCGCGCCGTGAACATTGGCCTGGTGAACGAAATGGCCCTCATGTGCGACAAACTGAATCTGAACGTGTGGGAGATCGTGGGCGCGGCGGCCACCAAACCGTATGGGTTCATGCCCTTCTACCCTGGCCCCGGGTTGGGCGGGCACTGCATCCCTGTTGACCCGCATTACCTGAGTTGGAAGCTGCGCACGCTCAACTACACCGCCCGCTTCATCGAACTGGCGGCGGAAATCAATGGGCACATGCCGGAATATGTTGTCAGCCGCATTGCCGATGCGTTAAACGACCAGTGTAAAGCGATCAACGGCAGCGCCATTTTGCTTCTGGGTGTGAGCTACAAACCGAATGTCAGCGACATGCGCGAAAGCCCGGCTCTGGACATTATTCACTTGTTGCAGGAGAAAGGGGCGCAGGTTAGTTACCACGATCCGTTTGTGCCGGACCTGGGAGTGGAGGGGTACGCGCTGCAATCCGTTCCGCTGGATGCCATGGCCCTGCAAGCCGCCGACTGCGTTGTGGTCGTGACCAATCACCATGCGATTGCCTGGGATGAGGTGGCGCGTTGGGCGCGTCTCGTTCTGGACACGCGCAATGCGATACCGACGAACAACCCGCGCATTGTGCGTTTGTGATGGCCGGGTGTCCAGTAATCTGACTTCTGCCGTGTTGGATGATGTCGGTTGATTCCCGTGCTGCCCGACGAACAAGAACGCCAGAAAACACCCAACGCGCAAAAGGCGTGATTCGGTTCAGGACACTGGCGTTTTTGGCGTGGAGGCCTGGGCCGCCCCACCTATGGGGTTTGACCCACCTCAAGCCTCGACGTCGATCACCAATGGTGGTTTTCGCCAGACTCAAGTTGGATTGAAGAAATCTGCACCGGAACTGCAAGTTACGGCGACAGGAAATGGGATAGACTTGCCGCCGTCTGACAGTGGGTGTTATGTTGCTGCCCGCCGGGCCAGACGTTGGAGTCGGATGTAACGTTGCAGGAGATGCCATGAATACAGAATGGATTGAGAGTGAACTATTTTGGCGCGATAAACGAGTGATTGTGACGGGGGGGAGCGGCTTCTTGGGGCGATATGTGGTGGATAAACTCCACGAGCGCGGCGCGGCGGAGGTTTTTGTGCCGCGCCGGCGGGATTATGACTTGCGCCAGCAGGAGGCTATCGTCCAGTTGTTGCGCGACACGAGGCGCGGCAGCCGGCCAGCAGACATTATCATTCATCTGGCCGCCCACGTGGGGGGGATCGGGGCCAATCGGGCGGCGCCCGCCGAGTTTTTTTATGACAATTTGATGATGAGCGTGCAGCTTTTGCATGAGAGCTACCGGGTCGGCGTACCCAAGTTTGTGGGCGTGGGCACGGTTTGCTCGTATCCCAAATTCGCGCCTATTCCGTTTCGGGAGGAGTCTTTATGGAATGGGTATCCTGAGGAGACGAATGCGCCGTATGGTCTGGCGAAGCGGATGTTGTTGGTGCAGAGCCAGACGTACCGACAGCAGTATGGTTATAATGCGATATTTCTGGTGCCGGTTAATTTGTATGGGCCGGGGGATAATTTTGACCTGGAGAAGTCGCATGTGATTCCGGCGCTGATTCGCAAATGCCTGGAGGCGCGGGCGCAGGGATTGCCGATGATTGAGGCGTGGGGAGATGGGTCGCCGACGCGCGAGTTTTTGTATGTGGCGGATGCGGCGGAGGCGATTCTGCTGGCGAGCGAGCGGTTTGACGGGCCGGAGCCGGTGAATATCGGCAGCCATTATGAGATCAGTATCCGCGATTTGTTGGAGACAATTGTGGCGCTGACGGGTTTTCAGGGGCTGGTTGAGTGGAATACATTCCGGCCAAATGGGCAGCCGCGGCGGAAGCTGGATGTGAGCCGGGCGCGGGCGTTGTTTGGTTTTTCGGCGCAGGTGCCGTTTGAGGAGGGGTTGCGGGAGACGATTGCGTGGTATGAACGGCAGGTGGGGGAGGAGATGCCGGCATTATCCGCTCCCTGACAAGATGAACACACACCAGATTGCCGGCAGCACGCAACGAAAAGGGTGGCGGCGGGCAGGCGGGTTTCTCCTTGCTGCCTGGTTTTTCCTGTCCGCTGGAGCCGCTTTGCTGCAACTTGCCCGACAAAACCTCGCCGCCGCCGTTGTTCTGCGCCACCTGCCGCTGCTCGCGGATCCCACCGGTTTGCCACGCACCGACCTGTGTGTGAACATGACCGCCGGTGAAGAGGGGGGCGGAAGGCAGCGATTGGATTTTGTCGGAGGAGATGCCGGCAACAGTTGCCTCCCTCTCTTGCAGAGCCGCCTCGCCTGTGCCGTGGAAGGAGCAGGTTTGGCGCAGCCCTTGTTAGTCCAGGCCGAGGTTGCCTGCCCACGCGCGGCGCTGCTGCACGAATGGGCGGGGCAACTGGCCTGGTCGCAGGGTGGATGGCAAACCGCGCTCGAACATTGGCTGGCTTTGCCCTACAGCAATGCTTACCTGTTTACACAGGCAAGTAACCTGGCGCGGCAAGGCGACCTGGCGGCGGTGCGGCTGCTGGCGGAACATTCGCTGATACCGATGGACATGGTGAACCCGCCGCAAGTACCCCGCCTGTACACCTGGGTGGCGACTGCCTACCAGCAGGAAGGGGATTGGGCGAATGCGGCCCGTGTTTATCAGGTCGCGGTGGAGCGCGCGCCGGACGCGGGCATTTTGTGGATGCGCCTGGGCAGCGCCCTGCGTCGGGATGGGCAGTTGACGGCTGCGCTGACGGCGTTGCAGCGGTCGATTGTGTTGCTGGTTGGCGAGGAGGCGTTTCTCCAGGGGCTGGCGTATGATGAACTGGGCAGAGTGCGGCAGGAGCAGGGGCAATCATTGGCCGCCGCGGACGCTTTCGCCCGCGCGCTGGGTTGGTACAGGCAAAGTACGCGCTCATCGGCGACGCACATGGCGGAACTCGAGGTGTTGGTGCGGCAGTTGCGGGAGGGGGCAGATGCCGGCATTCTGCCGTAACCGTGGCGTAGGAAAAGTGGTCCTTGCTTAACCGAACAGTGCAAGTTAGCATAACCACGAGGGACCGCTGGCCCGTGCTGGCAGAGACGCTGGCGCAATTGCGCCAGTTTGGTTTGGGAGCCTATGATGTGGCTGTTGTGGACGATGGGTCAGTCCAGCCCTGCCCGTATGACATAGCCGCCCTGTTGCCATCCGCCAGCCTGCAACGGTACGAAGAAGCAAAAGGGCTAATTGTGCGTCGCAATCAACTTATGCGCCGTCTCAATGCGGACTTTGTCTTGCAGGTGGATGATGACTCGTTTCCCGTGGCCGGTTCGCTGGCGCAGGCAGTTGCCTTTTTGACAACGCAGCCGAACGCTCTCGCCGCTACCTTTCCTGTCCATGACCCCGTGGCGGGTGTGGAGCAGGTTAAATCGCTGGCCGCGCAGCCATACCAGACAAAAGCGTTCATTGGCTGCGCTGCTTTGATCAACCGCGCCCAGTTCTTACGGCTGGGTGGGTATCGTGACGAATTGGTCCATTTCATGGAAGAACGGGATGTGGCCGCGCGTGGTTTCCGGCAAGGGTGCGTCTGTTTTCACTATCCCCAGCTGCGTTTCTACCATGTGCGCACGCCGGTGGGGCGTAATTGGACGCGCATGGATTTCTATGGTGCGCGCAACAATGTTCTCTGGAACGATTGGTACGTTCCCGATAGGCTACAGTTTTATCAAAACAGTCGGCTTCTTGTCTCGCGTTTCTTCGTGCTGCTGCGTACGCGCCGCTGGGATAATGCGCGGGGACATGTGCGGGGAATACAGGACAGACGCGCGTTCCGGCGGTTTCGCCGGCGGATGTCGGCGGCGGCATTTCGAGAGTGGAGACGGTTGCCGGATTATTGACGGGCGTGCTGTGGGAAACGCTCCGCGTAAAGGTCAATTTTGAGAAACTTCAGGCGACTGGTTCACTCCTTGATGCATTCCACGTCTTTTAGCAGCGACGTGCTGTTGACGATGGGCACGAACCTGTTTATGGCGATGTTGATCCTGATCACCGGTCCGCTCTCGGCGCGTATTTTGGGGCCGGAGGGCCGGGGGGAGTTGGCGGCGATTCAGTTGTGGGCGCCTTTTTTGAGTATTCCGATTATGTTGGGGCTGCCGGCGGCGGTGGTTTATTATGCGGCACGGGAGAGGGAAAATGCCGGCATCTACACCCTCTCCAGCATGGTCCTGAACTGCGCCGCCGCCCTACTCATTTTGCCCCTGGCCTACTTCCTGCTCCCCCTCCTCCTCCGCGCCCAAAACCCCGCCACCATCGTCGCCGCCCAGCGCTACCTCCTCCTGTTCATCCCCATCCAGATGCTCAGTATCCTGCCCGCCTCCACCCTGCGCGGCATGAACGAACTATTTTGGTGGAACTTCTTTCGCATCCTGCCGAATGTCGTCTGGCTGCTCACCCTGCTGCTGGGACTCTTCCTGGGACACACCTATGCCACCTGGTTCGCCTTCGTCTACCTCGGCTTTCTCTTCCTGCACGCCATTCCCCGGCTGCTCGTTCTGCGCCGCCGCATAACTGGCCCCTTCCGCCCTCGCGCCGCCGCCGCCCGCCCCCTGCTTAAATTTGGCCTGCCTTCACTGACCGGCTCTATCTTTAGCAATCTCAATTTGCGCCTGGATCAGATGCTCATGGCCGCCCTGATCGCGCCCGAACTGCTGGGACTCTACGCCGTGGCCGTGGCCTGGAGCAACGCCGTTGGCCCCGTGGTGCAGGCGATAGGGCAGGTGCTCTATCCCCGCGTGGCGGCACAGACGACGGCGCGACGTCAGGCGGAAACGATGGTACAGGGCGCGCATTTGGGCGTCATCGTGGCCGTTGGCGTCACCATACCGGTGATGTTGTTGACGCCTCTGGCTATTCCCCTGCTCTTTGGGCCGGCATTTGTTGCGTCTGTTCCCGTCTCCCTCGTTCTCGTCGCTGCCGGCCTGTTCAACGCCATCAAAATAGTGCTGCAAGAAGGCGCGCTCGGCCTCGGTTCCCCCAAGGCCGTCCTGGCCGGGGAAGCAGTGGGTCTGTTATTCACAGCACTGGCGCTGGCGCTGCTGCTGCGCCCGTTGGGCATCATGGGCGCGGCGATTGCCTCTCTCCTCGGTTATCTGGCGACAACCGGCGTACTGCTCCTGCAAGTGTCCCGGTTGATACGCATCCATGCGCTTACGCTGTTGGTGCCGACACGGGATGATTTTGCCCTTCTGCGGCGCAAGGCGCACCATTTGTGGCGTTCGTTGGCGGCGGTTCCATCTTCCTGATGAACAATTTTGATACGGAGCGGACGACAGTGACGGTGGAACGAAAGAAGACGCATCGGGTTCACCCCCTCATCAAGCGCCTGGTCAATAGAATCGGCGTGGGCGGCACGCTGTATCAGGGGTACGTGGAAACGCTGCGCCTGGGGGAACGAGCGCAAAACCTGTGGCGGACGCCCGACCCCGGCGCGACGATCCTTCTCGCCGGATCGGGGCGCAGCGGTACGACATGGCTCACGGAGACGTTAACGTACAAAACGGGGGTGCAGGCGATTTTTGAGCCAATGATTCCTCTCTGGAACAGAGAGGTGCGCTATCTCACGGGTTGGGACGACAGCGACCCCCACATTCGTTCTTTTTATTTACGCGCCGAGGCGCATGATCCTGCATGGCGCGCGCTGTTGTGGCGAATTCTCGCCGGCCAATATCGCAACTACTGGACGGAAAAGGAACGGACCGCCTTTTTCCCCAAGCGGCTTCTGGTAAAAGAAATACGGATGAACCTGATGCTGGGCTACGTTTACAAGCATTTTCAACCCACGATTCTTTACCTGGTGCGCCATCCTTGCGCGGTTGTGGCTTCCCGCTTGCATGCCGCCTGGCACGCCGATGTGCAGGATATCCTGCGTCAGGAGGCATTGGTTGAGGATTATCTGCGTCCGTGGGTGCGAGAAATCGAGCAGGAGCGCGATCCGGTGGGTGCGCACGCCGTCTGGTGGGCGGTGGAGAACTTTATAGCAATCCGTCAGTTGGCGCGCATACCACATTTAATGGTCACTTATGAGGAGATCGCTTTATTTCCTGAGCTACAGGCGCAGCGCATCTTGGCATATGTTGATTTGCCCATCCCTGAAGGATTATGTCGGCGGATGGAACAGCCGAGTATCACGACGTCTGCCGCGTCTGGTCGCTCGACCCAATCGAGATTATCGGCCTGGCAGCGGTATTTCGCCCAAGATGATCAGCGGCGCATCCTGTCTTGGGCGCAGCGCATGGGATTGCAAATGTACTCCGAAGCTGTGCTGCCGGTCGGTATGCGCGCGCCTATGGTAGATGCCACATGAAGTCGATTCTGGCTGCCAATATTCCCCACTATTACTACTCCGCCCAGGCCCTCCAGTCCGCGGGGCATTTGCAGCGGTATATTTGCGCCGTGGGCGTTCGGGGTGAAGCGACCTGGTTGCGCTGGCTGCCTGACTACTGGCGGCGCAAACTCCGGGGGCGCGATATTTCGGGGATCGACAGAAATCTGACGACCAGCCTGTGGCTGCCAGAACTCATGCAGCGTGGGTTTCCGCGCCTCGGTGTCATGTCGTCTGAACGTGGAAACTGGTTGAATAACCATCTGTTTGACCTGGCGGCGCGTCGTCATGTGACCGCCTGTGATGTGTTTCACTTTGTCAGTTCGGTCGGCCTCTACGCCGCCAGAAAAGCCCGGTCAGTTGGGGCTGTTGTGGTATGTGATGGACGAACCGAATATCCTGATTATCAACGCCGCATTTTGGCGGAGGAGAATCATCATCTGGGATTGAAAACGGCGATTACTGGTTCGTTGTACGATGGCAAGATCAAACAGGAATATGCGCTGGCGGATTATTTCATCTTGCCATCTGGTTACGCCAAACGAACGTTTGTGGAAGCAGGATTTGACGAAGAACGCATTTTTGTCCTGCCCTATGGCGTTGATGACGAGATATTTTTTCGAGATGGATCGGTTGCCCCGGAACCGGATTCAACATTTCGCATCGTGTATGCCGGTCAGATTGTGCCACGGAAAGGTATTCATTATCTGGTGCGGGCGTTTCAGCAACTTGCACTGCCAAACACCGAGTTGCTTTTGCTAGGACGAATTGACGACGCTTTTTATCGCTATTTGCGTGGTGTCATTAAGGATGATGCCCGGATCAAATTGCCGGGCAGTGTGCCCAAGCAGGAATTGCGCAAGAGGTTCAATGCCGCTTCCGTGTTTATCCTGCCATCTCTGTCTGATTCGTGGGGGCTGGTCGTGGCGGAGGCAATGGCGTGTGGCCTGCCGGTCATTGTCACGGAAAATGTGGGCAGCAAGGAGATGGTGCGCGATGGCGTCGATGGCTTTGTCATCCCCATGCGGTCCGTGACGGCGATTGTGGAGAAATTATCGCTTTTGTATGACAATCGTGCGCTCCGGCGGCGGATGGCCGAGGCTGCCTGTGACCAGGTGCGGCACTTCACGTGGGAACGTTATCAGCAAGGGTTGCTGGCGGTCTATGCGGAGATTGAAAGACGTGAGCGTCTGTCTGAAAAATCGGACGGACGTTTGTCTGTGGGCAGGTCGGGCGTAAATGGATGAATTGATTTATTACGGATTGGCCAGTGTGCTGGGGCTGTTAGCGGCGATCATCATCGTCGGTCCGCGGCGTGTGCTGAATCCGCGACACATGGGCGGATTGTACTTCCTGGTCATGTTTATAACGTATGTGCTGCGCCCCACGTTGGCTTTTGTCGCCGGGGATGGCACGATCTCGTTGGAGCATTTGCTGCCGGGCGTTTCCGCGCGCATTCTGGCTAATTTGCAGCCGATGACGACGGCGTTTGTTCTTAGCATGGTGGCTTTTGCCATTGGCTACCGGCTGGCGCTTCGTTCTGATGGGCGGCGTGCAGGGGAGCGGGAAACGGATACGCCGGATGCGCATTACCGTAAACAGACGGCCCGTTTTGCTCTGTTACTGGTGGCGATTGGTTACGCCAGTTTCTTTTTGGCGCGGCGTGGGTTCGTGGGATTGGCGGAAAACACTACCAGCATGTTGAATACGGGCGGGGGGAGTGTGTACACCAATACGACGGGCTACGTGGAGCTGGCGAACTACCTGGTTATCTCTGGGGCTTTGTTGTTTTATGCCGGCACAAACAAACTCTGGGTAGCCCTTTTCTTATCCCTTCCCTGGGCCTACAACCAGATTTACTTTGGCTGGAGCCGCTACATGATCGTCGCCCTCTACGTTGGACTTTTCGGCGTCTGGCTGGTTGCCCCCAAACCGGCCAAACGCATTTCCTGGCAATCATTCTTGCTCTTCGCCCTGGCTGCTACCGCCCTGTCTTACGTCATTCTCGTGCGCGGAGATCGCTTCTTTTTGCAGAAAGGCAGTTCTTTTCAGACCGCCGCGCAGCGTTCGCTGGCACAATCGCCGGATGACATTCTGGGGGACCTGGCCGGCTTTGAAGGTTCCTGGTACACCCTGGCGACGTTGTCGGACCGCACGCCAACGTATGGAGCCAACATCGTTTATCAATACTTCATCAAACCCATCCCGCGTCTTCTCTGGCCGGGCAAGCCCGTGCCCCTCGAGTTCACCTGGAGCCATGTTCTGGGTTTGGCGCAAGGGAACGATCCCCGTCTGGAGTACAACGACGCTATCTGGTGGAGTGGTCCTGTTAGAGGGTCTATCGGCTATGCCGCGAGTGAAGGCGGCTGGCTGGGTATCATCCTCAATTTTGGCTTTACCGGCATGGTATTGGCCTGGGTCGAACGTCGCGCTGCCGTGGCGGGAGGCTCCCTCATCTGGTACGGCGTGTACGGTGCGACCTATGCCCTGATTACCGTTCTCGGCCGTATTGACATCTTCCAGGCGGGCTTGAACCAGTTGTTGCTGTTCTACCTTCCTTACCTGTTCATTCATGGGTGGCTGACCAGAGCGCCGCATATTTCGCGGCGGCGGCAGCGGCAACAACTGCGCCGTCGCATTGACCAGTACCGATTGTTGCATTGGCAAACAGTGCCGCGGGAAGACCTCCCGGCGGATTCTTCGTGATTGCTTTGGGAGCAGGCAAGGTTCGCCGCCATGCCGGCATTGAGGAACAATAAACTCGATGCGCCTGTCTATCATTTTTACCGAATACTTGCATTACCATGTGGCCCGCTGCCAGGCGCTGTGGCAAACGGCCACATCCCAGGGACACCAGGTACACCTCTGGTCTTTGCGCGCCGCCGCACCTGAACTGCCGGCATCGGGGTATCATGAACAGTTGCGCGACAAAGTAAAACTCATTGCACCATCCGCCTCGTTACAGCCCAACAGCCACGAGGCAGCCCGAATGACTTATCGCTGTGCTGATGAGGTTCGTCCCGATGCGATCTTGATTCCGGGGTATGCTACGCGCTATGCGCGGGCGCTGCTGCGCTGGTGTCATCACCACGGCGCGGGGGCCGTTCTCATGAGCGAGAGCCGCGCGGCGGATTTTGCGCGGCAACGCTGGCGTGAGTCGCTCAAGGGGGTGTTGGTGCGCCAGTTTGATGCCGCGCTGGTAGGTGGTCAGCCACATCAACGCTATTTGGAAGGGTTGGGAATGCCGGCACAAGCCATCTTTGACCGATACGATGTGGTAGACAATGCGTACTGGTCCACCCAGACAGACCGCGCCCGTCAGGAAGCCGCCACCTGGCGCGCCCGCCTCGGCTTGACCACTCCCTACTTCATGACCGCCAACCGTTTCGTGGAAAAGAAAAACCTGCGGCGGCTCGTGGGCGCATATGCCCGCTACCGGGCGGCAGTGGCGCAGCCGTGGTCACTGGTGCTGGCGGGGAGCGGTCCGCTGGAGGCGGAGATTCGGCAGGCGGTCGCCGCGCACGGCCTGGAAGACAGCGTCTTGCTGCCTGGCTATTTACCCACGGAACAACTGGTTCCCTACTTCGCCCTGGCGGAAGCGTTTATCCATCCCAGCCATCATGCGGAGCAGTGGGGGCTGGTGGTGAATGAAGCAATGGCGGCGGCGCTGCCTGTGCTGGTGAGCAAAACCGTGGGTTGCGTGGAGGACTTGTTGCTGCCACAGGTTACGGGTTTCACGTTTGATCCATTCAGTGAGGCGGCGATGGCGGATGCGATGATGCTCCTTTCCGCGCTTTCCGCGGCGGAACGGGCGCGCATGGGACGCCGCGGGCGTGAGCACATCAGCGCGTTTTCGCCACAGACTTTTGCCGAGAACGCGCTGGCGGCGGCGGAGATGGCCAGAGCGCGGCAGGCCAACCGCGGCCGACCGGCGGCGTGGCCTTCGTTGTTGTGGTGGTAGAAAAATGCGTGTTTTGAACGTCACATTGGGGTTTTTGCCGGCAATTTCCTGGGGCGGACCCGTCAAAGTGGTACACCAGAACAGCCTGGAACTGCGGCGGCGCGGCGGCGATGCGCGCATCTGCGCCTCCAACCTGCTTGACAAACACCACCACATCGCTCCCGGCAGCTTCCAACGCCAGGTTGACGGCCTGCCCGTCCTCTACCTGGACACGCGCCTGCTCCCCTGGTGGCCGGGGACCACCGGTCCCACCTTTCTCTCGCCGGCGGCGCTGCGCCGCTTGTGGCGCGCCGTGCGTGACGCGGACATCGTCCACATCCACGGCACGCGCAACATGCTCGTGCTGGCGGCGGCCTGGTTTGCCCGCTGGCAGCGCAAACCGCTGGTCGTCCAACCCCACGGCACGCTGCAATACATCGTCGCCTCGCTGCGCCTGAAGCGGCTCTACGATGCCTTGCTGCTGCGCCCGCTGCTGCGCCGCGCCGCCGTGGGCATTGCCCTCACCACCAGCGAAGTGGAGCAAATGGCCGCTGCCGGCATACCGCGCGCGCGCATTCGCCCGCTGGCGAATGGCCTCAATCCCACGCCGCCGTCACCCGCTGCCGTGCGCGCTTTTCGCGCCCGTCTGGGCGTTGCCGATGATGCGTTTCTCATTCTCTTCCTGGGGCGGATTAACCGGAAGAAGGGCGCGGATTTGTTGGTGGAGGCGTTTGCGCGCATGCCGGCGTCCATCCGCGCCCACACCCATCTGATCATTGCCGGACCGGATGATGGCCAACTGGCCGCCGTGCAGGGACTGACCGCCCGCCTTGACCTGGGCCACGCCGTCGGTTTTCCCGGCCTGATCGCCGCCGCCGACGTGCCCGCCGCCCTGGCCGCCGCCGACCTGTTTGTCCTCCCCTGCCGCACCGACACCTTTCCCATGGTCCTGGTAGAAGCGTGCGCCGCCGGTGCGCCCATCCTGGTCACGGCGACCTGCGAGATGGCCCACCTGCTGGATGGCGTCGCTGCCACCGTCGTGCCCGTGGACGTGGACGCCCTGGCGACGGCCATGCAAGAACTGCTGGCGGATGAAACGCGCCGCGCCGCCTATCGGCAGGGCGGGCGGCAGTTGTTGCAAACCACTTTTTCCCTGGCCGCCGTCGGCGGGCGATTGGAAGCCATCTACGCGGAGGCGCGGCAATGGGCATGAGACGCCTGTGGGATGAGGGGCGCGCCGCCCCCTGGAAAGTGGGCAACGAACTGCGCCGCCTGGGGCTGTGGCCGCTGGCCCGCCTCTATTTTGCCGCGCATGGCGTCGCCTGGGGCGCGGATTGGCGCGTCTACGGCCTGCCCCTCATTCAGCGACAGCGCGGCAGCCGCATCACCATTGGCGCGGGGGCGCAAATGCGTAGCTGGCTGTCCGCCAATCCGCTCGGCCCCAACCATCGCGTCATTCTCGCCACCCGCTCCGCCGCCGCCGTTATCGTGGTTGGTTGCCAGGTGGGGCTGACGGGAACCACGCTCTGCGCGGAAACGGGCATCACCATTGGCGACCGCGTGCGTTTTGGCGCGAATTGCACTGTGGTGGATACTGATTTTCACCCGCTGGACGCGGCGGCGCGGCTGGCCCGGCCCACGGCGGGCAAGAGCCGCCCCGTGGTGATTGAGGATGACGTGTTTGTGGGGATGTCGGTGCTGATTTTGAAGGGGAGCCATATTGGTCGAGGCAGTGTCATTGGCGCGGGCAGCGTGGTGGCGGGGATGATTCCGGCGGGAGTGGTGGCTGCCGGCAATCCCGCCGTGGTGGTGCGTCGTTTGGAGGATACGGATGCCCGCGCTTGAACGCCTGGCGCAGCGATATTTGCCGCCACCGCTGGCGCGCGGGGCGAAGCAGGTGGCGGTTTATCCGCGTTATTGGTGGCAGGCGCGGAAATGCCGGCATAGTTATCAACAATTCCATCACCACTACCCGCAACCAATCCTCTTCGTCGCCGGATTGCCCAAGAGTGGCACCACCTGGCTGGAGCGGATGCTCGCCAGTTATCCCGGTTTCCACCCACTCCTCATCCCCGAGGCCGCCGCCTACGAACTGCGGCACGGCGGCAGCGACGACTACGATTTGCCCCCAAACTTCTTTCACCGTTTTCGCCAGATGCTCGTCCTCACCAAAATGCACGTCCATGGCTCCCCACACAACGCGCGTCTGCTGCAAAATGCCGGTCTGAAATACGTCGTCCTCTACCGCGACCTGCGCGACGTGGCCGTCAGCTACACCTTCTACGTGCGCCAGACCCCCTGGCATCCCGACTATCCCCACTATCGGGCGCTGACCGTTGCCGAAGGGCTGGCCCGCTTTGCCCGCGAACGCCTCCCCGCCTACGCCAATTGGGTGCGCTCCTGGCAGGCCAACGGCGATCCCCAATTGTGCCTGTTCATTCGTTACGAGGACATGCTGGTGGACACGCCCGGCGTCATGCGCCAGGTGGCCGACCATTTTGGCCTTGATGCCGGCAACGCAACCATTTCCGCGATTGTCAACCAGCATCAGTTTGCCCGCCTACGGCAACGGGCGGAAACAACCGCGCAAACGGGCTTTTATCGCAAGGGCATTTCCGGCGATTGGCAGAATTGTTTTACACCTGATCTGGTAGCAAACTTCAAGAGTCAGATTGGTGAATTCCTGATAACATTGGGTTACGAGCCTGATCTGTCGTGGTGATATGTTTGTCGAGCCACAGCCAATTGACCGTCATTGTATCTAGCCAGGTGCGACGCACTTCTATGAGGTGCTGCATCATCAAAACGACGCTCATAAGGGCGCATCCGTTAACATAGCAAGGGCTTCGCTGAGGAATTGACGGATGCGCTGAAAGGGTTCTTAGCGGACCCCAAGGAACGGAAATTAAACTAGATGACGAAGTCATTCCCTTACCGCTCCTTCAAGCTGACGATGCAATTCCGTATCGAATTTCATCATCAGTCCCAAGTGGCTGTTCGCAATTAAGTTTGGCGGAATTGCGCGAACAGCTTGTCAGTAACCGTCCGCAAAAAGTGTGAAGTTGTTTTCGGATGGTTACTAAGCGCGTAGCCGTGCTGTTAATCTATGTCTCGTGGAGGTGCCTATTGCGTATCCTGTTGTTGACGCTTTATTTTGCCCCGGACCCCGCCGCCAATGCCGTCATCATGACGGAACTGGCGGAGCAATTGGCCGCGCTCGGTCATGAAGTGACCGTGGTGGCGGCCTTTCCCCACTACGACACCAACCGCATTTGGGACGCTTATCGCGGCAAACTGGTGCAGCGGGAGCAGCATGGTCCGGTTTGCGTATACCGCACCTACCTCTACGTGCCCGGCAACAAAACCAACATCGTGGGGCGATTGCTCAACTATCTCTCGTTTAATCTGCTTTCCGCGCTGGTGGCGGCGTGGCAGCCTCGCCACGATGTGATCCTGGCCCCATCGCCGCCGCTGACGAATGGGATGGGCGCTTTCTTCGTCAGTCGCCTGCGGGGCATTCCTTATGTCTACAACGTGCAGGATATTTACCCGGATATTGCCATTCGTCTGGGGTTGCTCACCAATCCAACCCTGATCCGCCATTTTCGTTGGATGGAGGATTTTGTCTATCGCCATGCGGCGGCGGTGACGGTGCTGTCGGATGGGTTCCGGCGTAATTTGCACCAGAAGGGCGTGCCGGAGACCAAGCTGGCGGTCATCCCGAACTTCATCGACGTGGATTTTGTGCGTCCGGGCGAGAAGGATAATCCGTTTTCGCGGGCGCATGGTTGGCAGGAGCGGTTTGTGGTGATGTATGCCGGCAATATCGGCCTCTCCCAAAACCTGCAAAACGTCCTCGCCGCCGCCGCGCTGCTGCAAAACCATCCCCAGATACACTTCCTCCTTGTCGGCAACGGGGCCGCCAAAGAGTCGCTGCGGCAGCAGGCGCAAGCAATGGCCCTGGATAACGTCACATTCCTTCCTTTTCAGCCGCGCGAGAGTCTGCCCGACCTATACGCCACCGCCGACGTCTCCCTCGTCAGCCTCAGCCGTGACATCGGCAGCGAAAGCGTCCCCTCCAAAGCCTACACCATCATGGCCAGCGGGCGTCCCTTACTGGCCGCCGTCAGCCACGACGCCGAGACACGCCTTCTTGTGCAGCAGGCCAACTGTGGCCTCTGGGTGGACCCCGATGACCCGGCCGCGTTGGCCGCCGCCGTCCTAAACTTGCGCGACCGGCCCGCGCTACGGGCGGAAATGGGCGTGAATGGTCGCCGATATGTCGAACAACACCACGTTCCACACATGGTCGCCCGCCAATATGCCGCCCTCTTGCGGCAATTGGCGCCCCCATCCGCCCTGACCGCGGCGCATCATCATGGATGAAAAAAAGGGATTACGAAGGAGCGGAGTGACTATACAGGTCATCTGCCCAGATTGGACCAATTTGCTCTGGTTGAATCTTATTGATGTCTACAAAATTGGTCCAATCTCTCGGAGACGTGAATAGTTACGGAGCGGAAATCAAATAAGACAACGAAGTTGTCTCCTCACCGTTCCTGCAAACTGACGATACAGTTTCGTATCTTATTTCATCGCCACTCCTTGATTGCGGCCAGCCACTAACCTCAAAGGTCTTCATGAATTTTACAGAAATGGGTGGCTATTTATGACCCCCTTCCCGGAAGTTGTTTTGATGCTAGATGACGGGAATGGTGAGACGCTTTGGGCCTGTGGTCCAGCTTCCGGGAAGGTCTCTTGGACCATGATTGTAACTATACCTACAAGGTGTTTTCGGAGGAGACCCCATGAGTAGCTACTCGAATAGGATTGAGCGAGTCGCGCCGTTGCCGCGGTTGAACCCTCGCTTTCCCCTCAGGTTCTCGGAGCGACGCATTCTGTTGATAGTTGTCGATTTATTAGGTCTGAATGTGGCGTTGCTTCTTGTCCTGTTTGCGTTTACCCAACCGGAAACGCCCATCTTTGCCTGGGCATGGCAACATCAGACGTGGTTCCTCCTGTTAAGCGTTTTTTGGCTGCTGGCGGCTCCGTTGTGGGATGGATACGATCTGGTGCGTGCCGCGTCTCCTAATGACGCTACCTGGAGCGCGGCGGGCGCGGCTTTGGTCGTCAGTGGTTTGTACTGGTTGGTCCTCTTACTGCCGCTGCCGTTGCCGTTGCCGCGGCGTATTTACATCCTGACGCTCCCTCTGCTGTCGGCGTTGGGCATTGGGCTGTGGCGGTTGTTGTATGCCACCCTGTTCACACAGCCCGCTTTCCAGCAAACCGCGCTGGTGATTGGTGCGGGATGCAGCGGGGCGGCATTGGTACGCGCTTTGCGGGAGCCTGATTCGGACCGGCCTTGCGGCGTTGGGTATCGCATTCTCGGCTTCATCGATGACGATGAGGCCAAACAGGGCACGTGCATCGCCGATGTGCCGGTGATCGGCACGCGCCATGACCTGATTTCGCTGCATCGGCAGTATCAACCGGACGAACTGGTGCTGGCAATTTCCGACGTCCACGAGATCCACGCGGAACTGTTCCAGGCGCTGTTGGATTGCCGGGAACAGGGGGCGCAGGTGACGACGATGGCTTCCGTGTATGAGCGATTGACGGGGCGCGTGCCCGTTGAATACGCCGGGGATGACATCCAGGTTGTTCTGCCGGCATCTCCCTCCGCAATCTACCGTCTATACACGCTCCTGAAGCGACTGGTGGATATTGGCGCGGCTGCTGTTGGCTGTCTCTTTCTGCTCCTGCTTATCCCTCCCGTATGGGTCGCCAATCGCCTTACCAATCCCGGCGACCTGTTATACCGGCAGGAGCGCGTAGGGAAGGGCGGCTGCACCTTTCGGGTGATCAAGTTTCGCTCCATGGTGATGGACGCGGAAAAAGAGACGGGAGCCGTGTGGGCAGGGCAAAACGATCCCCGTGTCACCCCCGCCGGGCGTTTCTTGCGCCGCACCCGCCTGGACGAAGTGCCCCAGTTCTGGAACGTCCTCCGTGGTGAGATGAGCCTGATTGGCCCGCGCCCGGAGCGTCCCGTTTTCGTGCGGCAATTGCAGGCGCAAATTCCCTACTATCAGGCACGCCACGCGGTCAAGCCCGGCATCACCGGTTGGGCGCAGGTCAAGTATCGTTATGGCGCATCCGTTGAAGACGCCTTGATGAAAGTGCAATACGATTTGTACTACATCAAGCACCAGGGTGTCCGCCTCGATCTGGCGATTCTGCTGAAGACGGTGCAGGTGACGCTGGGGCTGAAAGGGCGATGATGGCGTTAGCGGGTTGGAGTAGGCATGATGCGCCTTGATGGTGGTCCGTGGCCGGACGTAAACGCGGCGGCGATATTTTTGCGCGGGCTGGTCGCCGGGGAAGCGCCGCCGCTGTCGCCGACGATTGATCGGCAACAACTGGCTGCCTGGGTCGAAGCGCGCGACCTGGGGCCGCTGACGTTTGCCCGTTATGGCGCGTCGGAGCCGGCGCTGGCGGTGCGGCTGCAAGGGGATTATTATCGCGCGGCGGCGGAAAATGAACTGCTGCTCTCCTTGCTGACGGAGGTGCTGCCGGCATTAACGGCGGCAAACATCCCGGTGGTGGTCTTGAAAGGAGCGGCGCTGGCGTCCTCCGTCTACGCGGACCCCGCTTTGCGCCCGATGTCGGATGTGGACCTGTGGGTGCGGGCGGCGGATATGCCGCACGCGGCTGGCGTGATGGGGCAACTGGGGTTTCAGGCGTATTTGAACCAGCAGCGCCCGCTGGCGTGGCAAATGTTGAATCGGGGCGAAATTCAGTTTTTACGCCCAGGCTGGCAGAATGGTCTGGTAGAATTACACTGGTCCCCATTTGAAGGGGATTGGCTGCGCCGGACGGCGGCGGTTGACGACGAGGGGGTGTGGGCGCGGCGGCAGCTATTGTCGGTGGGCGGGCAGGCGACGAGTCAATTGTCCGGTGAAGACATGGCGCTGCATCTGGCGCTGCATCTGGCGCTGGGGCCGAAATTTGGGCGTCCGGCGCTGCGTGCGCTGGTGGATTTGGGGATGTTGGCGCGACGGGGGGTGGATTGGTCGCTGGTTTGGCAACGCGCGCGTGCGTGGCGGGTGGAGACGGTTCTCTGGCTGGTGCTGCGGCTGGCGCGGGCGTTGGTGGGCGTGCCGGATGAGGAATTGGGGCGACAGGGGGGGGGAGAATGCCGGCATCGCTGGCTGCAAACCACCGTCTCACCCCAATCCGTCCTGGCCGGGCAAGAACTGCGCGGCCAATGGCGCGGTTACTGGCTCCTCTTCGGACTGGTGGACCGCCCCCAGGACCGGGCGCGCCTGTTCTGGCGCACCCTGTGGCCGGAGCGCCCCTGGCTGGACGCCCGCTATGGCCCACGCGCCAGCCGACTGCGCCACTTTTGGCAAGCGGTTCGCTTCGGGGAACTGTAAATGGCTATTCTGTGGCCGGCTCAGTTCATTTTGCCCAGCAGCCGATACTTGATGGCCGCGGCGCTGAGGTACATCGGGTCAATTTGTAGCGCCTGGTTGTAGCAAGTCAGAGCTGCCTCGTATTTGCCCAGGGCCTCATGGACGCGCCCCAGGTTGAAGTGCGCATACTGGGGAGAATCATAACGGGGGGCGGTGATGGCGTTTTGCAGCCAGGGGATGGCCTCTTCCGGTTGACCCAGTTCGATCAAATAAGCGCCAATATCGTTGTAGGGATTGCCATAGGTTGGATCGACGGTGATGGCTTCTTTGCAGGCGGCGATGGCCTCCTCGTACCGGTGCAACAGGCTGTAGGTCCAGCCGAGGAAGGTATACGCTTTCGCCGTGGGGAAAAGAGCGATGGAGCGTTTGTAAAGGATGATGGCGTCGGCGTATTCGCGCCGCATCTGGTGGCGATGGGCGTGCTCGAAGAGGGCCAGGGCCTGACTGTGTTGGATGTCGTCCGTCATGCCGGCATCACTCCCCCTTCAACTTCACCATCGTCACCCCCGCGCCGCCTTCCCCATCTTTTCCCTCTTCCCAGGCCACCACATGCGCACTCTTTTGCAGCAGCTTGCGCACCGCCAGCCCCAGCCGCCCCGTTCCCTTCCCGTGAATGATGCGCACCCAGGGCAGATTCGCCAGGAATGCCTGATCCAGATACTGCTCCACATTTTTCAAGCCTTCTTCCACCCGCTGCCCGCGCAGATCAAGCTCCATCCCCGGCGAGGCGGCGCTGTGGACGCGCACACCGCCGGCGGAGGGAGCGGGCGCTTCCGGCTCAGGCCGCTCCTTAAACGCCAGGTCCGCCAAATCCGCCCGCATCGTCAGACGCCCCACGGCGACTTCCACGTTGGCGCCATCCACGGACATGATCGTGCCCTCTACGTTCAACGTTTTCACATGGACCTTATCCCCCGCCTGCAATGCCTGGCGACGGCGGCGCGGCGCGCGTTTTTGCTCCGCCGCGGCCGCCTCCTCCTGTTCTTCGGCGAGTGCTTTTGTCTCCTGCGACGCTTTCTTCAGGGCGTTGAGGGACTGAGCGTCGCGCACTTTCTTGCGTACCTGGCGGATTTCCTCTTGCAGGGCCGCCAACTCCGCCTGCGCCTCCGCGCGTGCCTCCGCCAGCACTTGCAAGCGTTCACGCTCAATCTGGGCCAGTCTTTCTTCTAACGCCTCTTGCTGCATTTCCGCCTGGCGTAAGGCGAGGCGCGTGCCCGCCTCCTGAGCCACAATTTTGTCGCGCATTTCGTAGATGGAATCGAGCATCGCTTCCGCCTGGGAGTTGCCCGTGCCCAGCAGGCGCATGGCTTCGTCCAGGATGGATTCGTCCAGCCCCAGGCGGCGGGCAATGACGAGGGCGTTGGAGCGTCCGGGCAGGCCGATGCTCATTTCGTAGGTGGGCGAAAGGGTCTCTACGTCAAACAGGAGGGAAGCGTTGGTGGCGCCGCGCGTCTGCGAGGCGTACAGCTTCAGTTCCGGGTAATGGGTGGCAATGAAGGTGGTGGCGCCTTTGTCGCGCAGGTAGTTGACGATGGATTGGGCCAGGGCCGCGCCTTCGGCGGGGTCGGTGCCGGAGCCGAGTTCGTCCAGCAGCACCAGGGAGCGGTCGTCCACTTCCTTGAGGATGCGGCTGACGTTGGTGATGTGCCCGGAGAAGGTGGAGAGGCTTTGCTCAATGGATTGTTCGTCGCCAATGTCGGCGAATACGTTGTCAAATACCGTGAGGCGCGCTTCATTTGCCGGCACATGCAGTCCCGACTGCGCCATCAACGTCATCAAGCCCATCGTCTTCAGGCTCACCGTCTTGCCGCCCGTGTTTGGTCCCGTGATCAGCACCAGGAACACATCCTCATGCAGCAGCAGGTCCGTGGGCACAACGGTTGCCGAGTCGAGCAGCGGATGGCGCGCGGCGCGAATCCAGATGGTGGAGCCGGGGTGTGGGTTGCGCGGTGGCGGTGTCCACTTCTCCCGCTCGTTGGCGTGCTTCGGGGGGCGTGGTTCGGGGAAGGTGCGCCAATCGACGAAGATAGGTTCCACCGCGTTGGTCTCCGAGGCCAGGCGGGCACGGGCAAAGATCAGGTCCAGTTCCGCCATGCGCTCCACAATGCGTTGCAGGGCATCGCCGTGCTTGGCCACCAGGCGGGACAACTCCGCCAAGATGCGGGCAATCTCTTGCTCTTCCTGAATCTGCAGGCTGCGGTATTCGTTGTTTAACTCTACCGTACCCAGCGGTTCGATCCACAAGGTGGCCCCGCTGCCGCTCTGGTCGTGGATGATGCCCTTGACGCGACCGCGGGCGTCGGCGCGCAGAGGGACCACGTACCGCCCGCTGCGCATCGTGATAATCGGCTCTTGTAGGTACTGGCCGTCGCTGCTGTTGAGGAGGCGCTGCAACCGATCCTGAATGCGCCCGTGGGCGGCGCGCAGTTCGCGGCGCAGGGTGGCGAGTTTGGGGCTGGCGCTGTCTAGCACTTCTCCCTTTTCGTCGAGGGTGGCGCTGATGGCCAGCACCAGGCCGGGGCATTCCTCGATGAGTTCGGCGATCTGGGCGAGGAAGGGGTTGGTTTCTGCGGTGCGCAGCAGTTGGCGGCGCAGGGTGCGGGAAGCGATGAGGGTATTTTGGATTTCCAGGAAGTCTTCGGGGAGGAGGGTGAAGCCGCGTTGGGCGTTGCTGGCGGCGCGGCGCACGTCGCGGCAGCCGCCGATGCTGATGTCGCGCTGGCTATCGAATAGCTGCACGGCTTCGCGGGTTTCTGCCTGCCACTGCTCCGCCTCCCGTTTGTCGTCGGTGGGGGTGATGTTGAGGGCCAGGTCGATGCCGGCACTAAAACTGGCATAACCCGCCAGACGCTGCCGCACCTTATCAAATTCCAGCGTATGAAGTGATTTTGTGTCCATGTTGCGCGTGATGATTCCAGGTCAGGGGTGCATTGTCACCTGGGGCAAGTATATCTGAAATCGCGCGAAGCGGCAGCGGGTCGGCGGTCCGGCTCGTTGCCGATTACAGAGGGCGGAGATCAGGACTGACCCTGAATTAAGCACGGAATTGCATCGTCAGTTTGCAGGAACGGTAAGGAAACAACGTCGTTGTCCTATTTGATTTCCGTTCCTAAGTGGCTGTTCGCAATTAAGCTAGTGGAATTGTGCGAACAGCTTGTCAGTAACCGTCCGATGAAAACGTGAAGTTATTTTCGGACGGTTACTATGAGCCGCCGGTCACGTACAATTGGTTAGCCGCCGTGGAGTAAACCCCGCTCTGGACATGCAATTTCTTTGCATTAGCGGGGACACGTGTAAAATTACGCATTCCTGGATAATGAGGAAAGGATGTTGATGAGCGGACGGCGAATTGCGGTTGAATTGCAAAATGTGTCCAAGCAGTTTGGGGACGTGCTGGCGGTGGATCATGTGTCGCTGCAAATAGCGGATGGCACGTTTTTTTCGCTGTTGGGTCCGAGCGGCTGCGGCAAGACGACGACGCTGCGCATGATTGCCGGTTTCGAGCAACCAACGCAGGGTGAGATATTGATTCAGGGGCAGGCTGTTGCCGGCATTCCCGCCTACCGCCGCCCCGTGAACACCGTCTTCCAAAATTACGCCCTCTTTCCGCACATGACCGTGGCCGCGAATATCGCCTTCGGCCTGGAAATGTCCCGCACCCCTCGCGCCGAAATCACGCGGCGCGTCGGCGAAGCCCTGGAGCTGGTGCGGCTGCCCAACCTGGGCGACCGCAAGCCCACCCAGCTCTCCGGTGGGCAGCAGCAGCGTGTGGCCCTGGCCCGCGCCCTCGTCAATCGCCCCAAAGTGCTGCTGCTGGACGAGCCGCTGGGTGCGCTGGACCTGAAACTACGCAAGGCGATGCAGTTGGAACTGAAGCACATTCAGGAAGAGGTGGGCATCACTTTTATCTATGTCACCCATGACCAGGAAGAAGCCCTGACCATGTCCGACGCCATCGCCGTGATGAGTGATGGCGTGGTACGGCAGGTGGGTGCGCCGCGCGACATTTACGAGCGGCCCGCCAACCGTTTTGTGGCCGACTTCATTGGCGAGACCAACTTCCTTGAAGGTGAAATTGTGGCCGGAGGGGAAAAAGCGGTGGTGCGAGTGGGCGGCGCGCTGGTGCGGGGGGTGGCCGAAGGGCGGACTACGCGCCGCGATCAGCCTGTGACGGTGGCGATTCGCCCGGAGAAGATTAACTTGTATCCGCCGGGGATGGTGTCCGTGCAAGACGAGTTTTTTGACGCGGAGCAAGTGGCGCGCATGTTTGACGGCGAGGTTCCTACCGGCTCGTTTGACATGCGCCAATATCTGGCGGTGGAAGATGAAACGGTCGTGTTGGATGGCCGCGTGGAAGAAGCGATTTATATCGGCACGGATACGCGCTATCGGGTTGCTCTGGGCGAAAATGGGCATTTGTTTGTGCGCATGCAGAACTATGGCAACCGGTATGACACGCAGTTCAATGTAGGTGATAATGTGTTGATTCACTGGGCCGTGGAGAACGCCCAAATTTTGACTGAATAGGGAAAAGTGGAAAATACGGGCGGCGCATGACCGCGGAAGCGGGCGGGCGCATGGCCAATTGAGCCACTTTTACGAAATTGTGATCTCAAGACGGGTGGCGGCGGGTAGGACCCGACGCCCGCCGGTCATGGGGTCATATTTTTTTTGTGTGTTGACGCAGAATGCTTTTAACTGGAACAGGTTTGCGTATGATGTGGCGGGATAAATGCCGGCACGAAAAGAATCTGTGGACAGGCTCGCCGCCGGCGTGGGCGCGGACTGCGTTGATAACCGCCTGGTTCGGCAGGATTTTGGGTGTCCCATGCAAAATGCGCAACCGTTTCCCCGCTCATCACTTCGGCTGAGTACCCTCAACCCTCTCTGGCGCGCCGCCCTCCTCCTCTCCGGGGGGCAGTTCCTCCTCTGGGCGGCGTTGTTTTTCCGTTGGCTCACATTCTCCGCATTTAATTGGACGCCGCTGCCCGTGGAATTGGCGTTGGCGGCGTGGCCGCCCCTGGTCGCCTACCTTGTTTATGGGCTGCTGGGCGTGACTGACCTGCTCGTAGGGATCGGGTTGTGGCGTGGCTGGCGTGGCGCGGTTTGGTCAGGTGTGGCGCGGAATGTGGTTGTTGCCGGCATTTCCATCGCCTTTTTCCTCTTGACGCGGGAATTCTTTAGCGCCTGCCTGCTGCTGGCGCTGGCGGTTTTGGGCTTGCTGCTGTTGCGGCGGCAAACGGCCTGGACACTGGCCTTCCCCGCCGCCTTCTGGTTGGGTTTGTTTTTCCTCGTCCCTCTCGTGATCGTCTTCGTCGTCAGCCTGGGGGAGCGGGCGCGTCTGGGCACGGTCACCTATCCCCCGCTGAGTCTGAAAAACCTGGGGGTCTACTTTGACGACTACGTGCGATTTTTCAGCCGCATCAACGGAGATTTCATCTACCTCCGCATCTTCTGGCGCTCTCTCTGGGTGGCCGCGCTGAACACGCTCATTTGCTTGCTGTTGGGCTTCCCCTTCGCCTACTGGATTGCGCGGCAACCATCGCGGCTGCGCGGGGCGCTGATCTTCCTGGTGATGATTCCGTTCTGGACGAACTTCCTGGTGCGCACCTACGCCTGGATGCTGATTCTGCGCGATTCTGGCCTGATCAACAATATCTGGTCTATTACGCTGCATGAGCAGGCAGCGATGCTGGCGGGAAGCAGCCGTTTCTTTGCCTGGCTGGCGGAAGTGACCTCACATAAGCTCCCGTTGTTGTTTAATTTGCCGGCAGTTATGCTGGGTCTTTGCTACGGTTATCTCCCCTTCATGATCCTGCCCCTCTACAGCAACCTGGAGAAAATGGACTGGTCGTTGCTGGAGGCGGCGGCGGATTTGGGTGCGGGCAAATGGCGCAGCCTCATCCGCATCCTGCTGCCGCTCACCCGTCCGGGCATCGTTGCCGGGGCGATCATCGTCTTCATTCCCTCCCTGGGGGCCTACGTCACCCCCGACCTGATGGGTGGGGCGCGCGTTTCCCTGGTGGGCAATCTGCTGCAACAACAGTTCATGACTGTGCGTGACTGGCCGTTTGGCTCCGCCATCAGCTTCATTCTCATGGCGATTATGTTGGCGGCGGCGATCCTTTACTTCCGCGTGGGCGAAGGGCAAGGAGCGAGAGGCGAGGAGTGAGGGGCGATTCGCCTACAACCCAACGTCGAATGAAAGATGACAAAAGTCTTGGCCGGGCGTATCGATGTCAAAGTTGGTTTGAGACTTTTGTCGTCTATTCGTAGCTGCTAAGCCCGATTGGACCAATTTTCTCTGGTGAAATTGGCCCAATCTCCAGAGAGCGTTAGTAGTTATGTCTATTCTCAGGACGCTTTTGTAGTCTGTTTTCAGGACAGGTGACCGATGACGACGATAACGCAATCCAAGATGGAAACGTTTCCGAAGATTGAAGCGCGTTCGCGGCGGTTTTGGCGACCGCTGCTGCCGGCATTTTCCCAACGCACCCTCACCTGGTATGCCATTGCCATCTTCCTCTTCCTCTACCTGCCCATCTTCATCCTCGTCATCTACTCCTTCAACGCCAATAAAGTCGTCGGCGTGTGGCAGGGATTCAGCCTGCGCTGGTATCAGGAACTGTTCCAGGATGCGGCCATCGGCAGCGCCTTGCGCGTCAGCTTGTGGGTGGGCTTCTGGTCTACCTTGATCAGCGTCATCCTGGGTACATTGGCTGCTATCGTGCTGGAGCGTTACGAATTTGCCGGCAAACTTCCCTACGACGCCGTCCTCTACCTTCCCATCATCATCCCCGACATCGTCATGGCCCTCTCCGCCCTCCTCTTCTTCGTCCTCGTCGCCGTCCCCCTCAGCCGCTACACCGTCCTCATCACCCACGTCGCCTTCAACATCTCCTTCGTGGCCGTCGTCGTGCGCGCGCGGCTGCACGGCATGGACCGGCGGCTGGAAGAAGCCGCCGCCGACCTGGGCGCGGACGAATGGACCACCTTCCGCCGCATCACGCTGCCGCTGCTTATGCCGGGGATCGTCTCCGCCGCGCTGCTGGCCTTCACCATGTCGCTGGACGACTTCGTGATCACCTTCTTCGTCTCCGGACCGGGGTCCACCACCCTGCCCGTGCGCGTCTACTCCATGATCAAATTCGGCGTTACCCCGGAAGTGAACGCCATCTCTTCCCTCATGCTGGCCGGTTCCACGCTGCTCGTCGTCATTTCTCTCCTCCTCCAGCGGCGCTAGGCGCATAGGCACACGCATGATACAGATAACGAGCGATGCTTCTCGATGAGCATCCAGAATGTAGTTCTCCGCAAGATTGGTTCATTCTTCGTAACTACTAACGCTCTCTGGAGATTGGACCAATTTCACCAGAGAAAATTGGTCCAATCTGAAACGTAACCCCGAAAGGTCTCCCAGACTTCTAGGGCTTGGTAAGTGGGAATCTCACCCAATATGGCATTTTCGAAGGAGAAAACGATGAAAAACTGGATTTTGGGATTGGCCCTGGTGATGGGCCTGTTCTTGTTGGCGGGGTGTGGCGGTGGCCCGGCGGGCGGCCCGTCCGCGGATTCCACCGCCGGAGACGCCAACGCCGCGCAAACGGGCGGCGACGAGACCGCCCTGGCGCCGGAGTTGAGCGTGTACAACTGGTCCGACTACATTGACGAGCAAATCCTGGCGGATTATGAGGACCAGTACGGCGTGAAGATCATTTACGACACGTATGCGTCCAATGAAGACTTGCTGGCGAAGCTGCAAGCGGGGGCGACGGGGTACGACGTTATTTTCCCCTCCGACTACATGGTGTCGCAAATGATTGAATTGGGGCTGCTGGCGGCGATCAACACAGCGGACATCCCCAATTTCGTCAACATCGGCGCGGATTTCCGGGATGCGCCTTTTGATCCGGGGAACAAGTATTGCGTGCCGTATCAGTGGGGGACGACGGGGATTGCGTATCGTGCCGGCATTTCCCCCTTCGACGAACACGCACCAGACAGTTGGGCGTACCTGTTCGACCCCGCCCTGCTGCAAGCATACAGCGGCGGCGGCATCAACGTCCTCAACGACCAGCGCGAACTCCTGGGCGCGGCCCTCTTCTACCTCGGCTACTCCCCCAACACGCAGAGCCAGGACGAACTTATCCAGGCGCGCGACCTCATCCTGCAAGCCAAGCCCTTCTGGAAAACGTTCAACGGCGAAGATTACGACGACACTCTCATGGTCCCCGATGAAGTCGTCCTCTCCCACGCCTGGAGCGGCGACGCCGCCAGCGCCTACTGGAACACCTACGACGAAGCTACCGAAGACGGCAACTGGCGCTACATCGTCCCCAAAGAGGGAGCGGTCAAGTACCTGGACAACATCTGCATCCCCGCCTCCAGCCAGCGTTACCAGACCGCGCTGCACTTCATCAACTACCTGCTAGAGCCGGAAGTCGGCGCGGCCATCACCAACTTCACCTACTACGCCAGCCCCAACACCGCCGCCGCCCCCTTCATTTCCCCCGACATCCTCGCAGACCCCAGCATCTACCCCCCCGCCGACGTGCAGGCCAAACTGCAATTCCTGCAAGACGTCGGCGACGCCGTCTTCACCTACGACGAAATGTGGACGGCCATCAAAGGGCAGTAGGAGCGGACTGACGTCTCTGCCGGCAAATAGAATCCTCAAAATCAGCCCCATTTGGGGGGAGCTAACCTTTTTCCACCAGCCTCACCCAGGGCTGCGCCGCCGCATTGACGCCGTGTTAGGCTGCCAACGCCAACGGCTGAATAGTCTGTTTGGGCCTGTTCTTTGCCAAATCGTAGTTACTCTGCAAATTGAGCCAAAACTGCGGCGTTGTGCCAAAAGCGCCAGCCAGTAACCAGGCCGTTTCAGGCGTGACACCTCGCTTGCCACGAATTAGCTCATTGATCCTTTGTGTGGGAACTCCCAAGTGTCTGGCTAAAGCCACTTGGGTAAGACCCAGCGGGATTAAAAACTCTTCTTCAAGTACAACCCCTGGATGCGTAGGAATGCGGTTCTCTGGAATCATTTCATCCACCTTCAGTGATAATCTATCATCTGAACTTCATAAGCGTTTCCATTCTCCCAACGGAAAACGATTTGCCATTGTCTGTTAATCCGAATGCTATGGAAGCCTGCCCAATCACCGCCAAGAGCCTCAAGACGATTACCGGGTGGGGAACTCAAATCCATCAAGTTCTGGGCTGTGTTGAGTACATCTAATCTGACTAAAGCGCGATGCAAAATATCATGAGGAAATCGGCGAACTCGACTGGTTCGGCGTCCATGATACAAATCGGCTGTAGCTTCATCAGCGAAAGCGACAATCATGCCGAAGATTATACACCTTCACGGATACCGTGTAAACATCTTCTTGATTGTTCGGAGAACAGGATCGGTTCGCAGTCCTAACGTCTTGGTTCAACGTTTGCTTGAGCGGCGGGCGGGTTGAGAGGCTGCTCTTGGATTCACTAAAACCTTGAAAAAGCCCCGATCTCGCCCGTTCGCTATAGGGTAGGCAAGCGGCGAGCAGCATGACCTGCTTTTCCGCAAGCCCCCCTCCGAACCGTGCTTGAACCTTTCAATTCACACGGCTCTCCAGAAAATCATGTCGGCGACACTGCCGATTGTATCATCGTCATTGTGATTAACGCCTATCCAGACCGATCACGCAAATCCAGATACGATTTCCCTGCAACCCTTCGCCATGTAATCGGCTTTCCCGACCTCGGACTACTACGGTTGCTCTGTGACCGTATGCCTCTCGGCACGTAGGCCATCCCGTGTTCCGTGCGTTGTGAGCTGT